>NZ_KB913033.1:0-685729 GCF_000384235.1 Hydrogenovibrio halophilus DSM 15072
GTTCTTCGCGTTGCATCGAATTAAACCACATGCTCCACCGCTTGTGCGGGCCCCCGTCAATTCCTTTGAGTTTTAATCTTGCGACCGTACTCCCCAGGCGGTCAACTTATCGCGTTAGCTGCGCTACTAATCTTTTTAATAAGACCAACAGCTAGTTGACATCGTTTACGGCATGGACTACCGGGGTATCTAATCCCGTTCGCTACCCACGCTTTCGCACCTCAGCGTCAGTTTTAAGCCAGCAAGGCGCCTTCGCCACTGATGTTCCTCCAGATATCTACGCATTTCACTGCTACACCTGGAATTCCCCTTGCCTCTCTTAAACTCTAGACTGCCAGTATCGGATGCAATTCCTAGGTTGAGCCCAGGGCTTTCACAACCGACTTAACAGTCCGCCTACGCGCGCTTTACGCCCAGTAATTCCGAATAACGCTTGCACCCTCTGTATTACCGCGGCTGCTGGCACAGAGTTAGCCGGTGCTTCTTCTGTGGCTAATGTCACAGCACTTGATTATTAATCAAGCACCTTTCTTCACCACTGAAAGTGCTTTACAACCCTCGGGCCTTCTTCACACACGCGGCATGGCTGCATCAAGGTTTCCCTCATTGTGCAATATTCCCCACTGCTGCCTCCCGTAGGAGTCTGGGCCGTGTCTCAGTCCCAGTGTGGCTGATCATCCTCTCAAACCAGCTATAGATCGTCGCCTTGGTAGGCCTTTACCCTACCAACCAGCTAATCTAACGTGGGCTCATCCTTTAGCGATACCTTTCAAGAAGAGGGCACCTTTACTCCGTAGAGCACATCCGGTATTAGCCTGCGTTTCCACAGGTTGTCCCCGACTAAAGGGCAGATTCCCACGCGTTACTCACCCGTCCGCCACTCGACGCCCAAGATCGCCCCCCGAAGGGTTTGTTCTTGTCGTTTCCGTCCGACTTGCATGTGTTAGGCCTGCCGCCAGCGTTCATTCTGAGCCAGGATCAAACTCTTCAGTTTAATCATGATTCGACGTTTTTTAGTGAGCTCGCCGTGCTCTGTAAAACGCTCGGAATTGACGAGTAAATGCATTAACATATACTTCGTCTCGAGCAATTTATGCGGGTCACTCACCTTAGGGAGTTTCCACATAAATTGTCTCTGAATTACCTGTTTTTTAAAGATCTTGGGTCTTTCTCTTCTCAAGCAACTCGCCCTTTGACGTGTCCCTCAAGAGCTGCGTATTCTAGTGCGAGTGACCGTTGCAGTCAAGCGTCTTTTTGAAGTTTTTTTGATGTTTTTGCTTCAGGTCTGTGTCTTTCTTAAACCTTCGCTTTTCACATCGCTTCTCAGACCAAAACGGGGCGCATTAAAACCGTTTATTCAACTTGCTTCTCTGCGCCTTGTCCGGCCTGACTGGCTCACTCGCTGAGCAGGTGGCGTATTCTAGCCTTTCTGACTTGGAACGCAAGGGGTTTTTTGGAAACTTTTGGAGGGATTCTGCCCGGTGTTCTGACTCGCCCATCAGCTGAATCAGCATACGGCCATTCCACAACAAGGGGTTAGCGTTGTATTTTCGGTCTTTTTCATCTTTTCTGTGAAATCTGGCTACCATCTGACAGTAAGATAAACAGTAAAATAAACCAAACAATTTTATTATTTGGCATTGGAGGCCGGGATGAAAAGGGTTGATTCAGGACGTCGTGAACTGATTAAGAAACTGATTGCTCTGGGGCTGGCTGGCAGCCCGCTGTCTCAAGCCGCTTTGGCTTCTGACCCCAAAACCACCAGGCCTGGTCAATTTCGTACCGGGGTTGTGCTTGATCCGTTGTTTTTCAAGCACAACATGCCCGACCATCCTGAAGGGGCCGATCGTTTAAAGGCCATTGATCAGGAATTGGAGGCTCAAGGGCTCTGGGATCAGCTCACGCCCATCCAGTCGAAACTGGCCACAGAAGAGGAGTTGCTGTGGGCGCATGATCCGGGCTACATAGATGAAATCCGTGCCATGAGCAACCAGGCCGGTGATTCTGTGGACTATTATGATCCTTATGCAGGCGACACCTACATCAATGCGCACAGTTTTGATGCGGCCAGAATGGCGGCGGGCAGTCACATCAACATGAACCTGGCAGTGTATGACCGAACCATTGATCATGGCTTTTCGCTTTTACGTCCGCCCGGCCATCATGCCCTAAAAAACAAGGCCATGGGTTTTTGCATTTTCAATTCCGACATCATTGCCGCCAAAGCACTGCAAAAATACCGAGGGGTCAAAAAAATTGCGATCATTGATTTTGATGTGCATCACGGCAATGGCACACAAGATTTGTCGGATGCCGACGAAAACATCATGGCGATTTCGATCCATCAACACCCTTTCTGGCCCATGACGGGTGGCGCAGACTTCACAGGCAACGATCAGGCCAAAGGCACAGTGGTCAATCTGCCGTTTCAGGAAGGTGCGGGCGACACCACTTACCTGAATGTGTACGATGAAATCATTCACCCCAAACTTGAAGCCTTTGAACCCGAACAGATCATTGTGTTCGCAGGCTACGATGCGCATTGGCTGGATCCGCTGGCTCAGCATCGAGTATCGGTACTGGGCTTTAACCGCCTAGTCAAAAAATGTCTGGCGTCGGCCAAGACACTGTGTCAGGGCCGGATTAGCTTTTCCCTGGGCGGCGGCTACGAACTGGAACCTTTGGCCAAATGCACGGCCGGGACGCTTCATACTTTGCTGAACAACCCGGAACAGACCCAAAACCCCATCGGGCTACCTTCATTGGGCGAAGAAGATTTCAGCGAGCAAATCGCTCAACTGAAGTCCCATCACCTGGATTAACTCATGCAACGAAAACCGACGTTCCTATCCGGCGCTTGGCTGAGTACGCTTTTGCTTCTCTCAGCCAGTCCTTTATGGGCACAAACACCCCTGCCACCTTTGTTCGACAGCCATTCGCATTATTCAAAAGCCGATGCCGAGCGGTTCACACCAGAGGACATTGCCGACAAATATGAACGACTCAATATCATCGGTGCCATGATTTCGAGCACACCCACTGAAAAGACCGAGGCCCTGCACCAGGTGATGCCGGACAGAATCGCCCCCTTCCTGAGCCTTTACCCCAACAGGGCGCACAAACCCGTGTGGATGCAAAGACTGAGCACACTGGAGGACATCGAAGCCAAATTGGACCGATTTCCCTATCAGGGCATTGGTGAATTTCACATTTTCAGGCAGGAAGCCTACAGTCCGGTTCTGGAGCGTGTGGTGCGCATTGCCGAAGAGCGAAACCTGTCTCTGCAGATTCATGGGGATGCGACCATTATCAACCGGGTTTACCAGCTTGCGCCCGACCTGACGGTGATCTGGGCGCATTTGGGAACCGTACCGGTGCCGGAATATCTGGACCGGGTACTGGCTCGCCATCCAAACCTTTATATCGACACCTCGGTTCGCGACAAGCTTTTTACGGATGAACACGGCCAGCTCAGGCCAAAATGGCGGGATTTTTTCATCAAGAACCAGGACAGGTTGCTGGCTGCGGTGGACACCTACAGCACCCAGCGCTGGGAACGCCTTGACCAGGCGGTGGCCAACATACGCCAGTGGCTGAATCAACTGCCTGAGCCAGCTCGCAGCAAGCTGGCCTGGCAAAATGGCATAAAAGTGTACAAAATGCCTCTTCTCGAACCTTAAACAAAACCGTCATCCAACCAGACTGTGACCTTTATAAAAATTCGCTATAATCCCCAGCTAATTTGAACTTTTCTGAAAGGTGGGTCCATGAAAATTGCCGTTGCGGGAACGGGCTACGTCGGACTGTCTCTGGCTGTGTTGCTGGCCCAGCATCATGAGGTTGTGGCTCTTGATATCGTTAAAGAAAAAGTCGCCCTCATTAACAACAAAATCTCACCGATTGCTGACACCGAAATCGAAGATTTTCTGAAGAACAAGCCTCTTGACCTGACCGCCACGACAGAGCCGACTACCGCGTATCTGAATGCGGATTTTGTCGTGATTGCCACGCCGACCGATTACGATACCGTCACCAATACGTTTAACACCAAAACCGTGGAAAGCGTCATTGAAAAGGTCTTGTCGATCAACCCCAATGCCGTGATGGTGGTCAAATCCACCATTCCGGTCGGTTACACCCTGGACATCAAAGCCAAATTCAAAAGTGACAACATATTGTTCTCACCCGAATTCCTCCGTGAAGGCAAAGCGCTTTGGGACAATCTTTACCCCTCAAGAATTGTGATTGGAGAACAGTCTGAACGTGCTCAAACTTTTGCCAATCTGCTTATTGAAGGGGCAGCCAAACCTGAAAGCGAAATTCCGGTATTGTTTACCGACTCCACCGAGGCTGAAGGTATCAAGCTGTTTGCCAATACTTATTTGGCCTTGCGCGTCGCCTACTTCAATGAACTCGACACCTACTGCGAAACCCATGGATTGAGCACCAAACAGGTCATTGAAGGCGTCGGTCTCGATCCTCGAATCGGTGACCATTACAACAACCCGAGCTTTGGTTATGGTGGCTACTGTCTGCCCAAAGACACCAAGCAACTGCTCGCCAACTATCAGGAAGTGCCACAAAATCTGATTCAGGCGATTGTGGAGGCCAACACCACCCGCAAAGATTTTATTGCCGACCAAATCATCAAACGCGCCCCCAAAATCGTGGGCGTTCACCGATTGATTATGAAGCAAGGCTCCGACAATTTCCGCGCCAGCGCCATCCAAGGGGTGATGAAGCGCATCAAAGCCAAGGGCATTGAGGTGATTGTCTACGAGCCGGTGCTCGAACAGGACGAGTTTTTCCACTCCAAGGTTTACCATGACCTGGAAGCGTTCAAAGCCGACTCCGATGTCATCCTCGCCAACCGCCTGACCGACGACATTTTCGATGTCAAAGACAAGGTGTATACTAGAGACTTGTTTGGTAAGGACTGAGCAGGGGGTTACATGTACGCCATTCAAATCGAAAACCCAGAGTTAGAAAAACTTGCGATTGATGTCTTTGGAAAAACACCAATTCAAGAAGATTCTGATTTGTATGAATTTCTAACTCAAAAAAAGATTCAAAAAGATCTGGAAGAAAGCATGGAGCAAGCACTAAACGGCGACACCATGAGCATGGATGACGCATTTAAGAAGACTTGCCCAGAACATGGTGTTTAGTGTTTTTCAATTTCACAACCAGAGCACAGAAATCGCTCTCAGACATCGCTTATTTTTCAAACGACGTCTAATATGCATCAAAATTGAAGGGAAAGTGAAATGAGTCTACCAGATGAAATCAAAGTGGTCTCAGCCGATTATTTGGGAGATTTCGCGCTCAAAACCCATTTCAGTGATGGTCATCATCAAACTGTCCACTTTAAAAATTTTATTTTTCAACATGCCCATTCAGACATCCAAAAGTACAAAGATGAGTCCGCATTCAAAAATTTTCAGATTTCTGATGGTGACTTGATTTGGGATGATTACGAACTGTGTTTTCCGATTGCAGATTTATACGAAAACAAAAACATCGAAATCCCACACAATAAAAATGTCGCTTAAAACCGTCCAGGACAAAGACCTTAAATAAAAAGCCATGCGACTCAGAACGAACGAAATCGACACCATCAAGGGCACCATTCACGCCCTGTTACCGGACGTTACCATCAAGCTGTTTGGTTCACGGGTGGATGACGAACAAAAAGGTGGCGACGTGGATTTGCTGATTATCTCGGAACAACCGGTTGAGCGCCCAGCGTGGACAAAAGCGCAAATCGAAGCCAGATTAACCCGCGCCTTTCATGGCCGTAAAGTCGATATCGTGTTGGACGCACCCAATCTTGTTCACGGCACCATTCATCAAATCGCACGTACTGAAGGGATTTTAATCAGTTAAATGAACAGTGAAAAACAACATGAAAGGCTTGAGTTTCTTTTCCGGGTGGTTGAAAAAGAAATCCATCACCTAAAATTTGCTATGGAGCAGGTATTTTCTCAAAGGATAACACCACAAACGGTTCAGAAGCTGGAACAACTGCCAGAGCTTGCCCTTAAGATTGAAGGATTTACCAGCCGTTTCTGCCGACTTCAAGACACATTGGGAGATAAGCTTCTACCTGCCCTTTTGCATTCTTTGGGCGAGCCCAAAGCACCCTTACTTATTAACCTGGATAAAGCAGAAAAATACGGTTGGCTGGATTCAAGCGATGACTGGTTAAGCCTGCGCTCGCTGCGCAATCAAATGGTCCACGAATACATCGAAGATCCAACCCTGTTTTTAGATGCCATTGAAGCAGCAAGAGCCGCTACCCCAATGCTGGTTTCTTTCTCAGAAAAACTTAAACAAACATACACTAACCAAAGTTCCAAATGAATACACAACTAGCCCCACAATCCATTCTCGTCACTGGCAGTGCCGGCTTCATTGGTTTTTACCTGGTCAAACAGCTACTCAAGCAGGGGCACCAAGTGACTGGCATTGATAACCTTAATGACTACTATGACCCGCAACTGAAAACCGACCGTCTTGACGACCTGAAGCAGTTGATTGCAAGCGACACTCTACCGGCGTCGGCTGAGTATGCGTTTTTTGAACTGGATCTGGCCGACCGGGATGGGGTAAAAAAGTTGTTTGAGGACCATGGTTTCGACATCGCCGTCAATTTGGGCGCCCAGGCAGGCGTGCGTTATTCAATCGAAAACCCACATGCGTATGTGGATGCGAATCTGGTTGGGTTTGTGAATATTCTGGAAGGCTGTCGCCAGCAAAAGATCAAGCATTTGGTCTACGCCAGCTCCAGCTCCGTTTATGGCATGAATTGCAAACAACCGTTCAGCACGGATGACCGAGTGGATTATCCCATTAGCCTCTATGCCGCCACCAAAAAGTCCAACGAACTGATGGCCCACACCTACAGCCATCTATACAACCTGCCAACCACCGGCTTGCGCTTTTTTACCGTGTATGGCCCTTTTGGGCGTCCTGACATGGCCTATTTCAAATTCACCAAAGCCATCTTGGAAGGCAAACAAATCGATGTGTACAACAATGGCGAAATGAAACGCGACTTTACCTATATCGATGACATCATCGAAGGGGTCACACGGGTCATGGACCGGATCCCTGCGCCGACCTCTCCGCGTCACCCTGAACTGGATTCAGGGTCTCAAAAAGGCAACAACCTATCCAATGCGGTCGCTCCCTACAAGATTTACAACATCGGCAATAACCAACCCGTCACGCTCAGACGCTTTATCACAGCGATTGAAACCGCCTGCGGACAAAAAGCCAATGAAAATCTGATGCCCATGCAACCCGGTGATGTGCCCATCACCTACGCCGATGTGGATGATTTAATGGCCGATACCGGTTTCAAGCCCTCCACCAGCATTGAAGACGGGATTGCCAAATTTGTTGAGTGGTACAAAGCGTACTATCCGTCATGAACCGCACACGCTGAGCTCATCGTTTGAAACCTTCTAACACCACAATGGACAAGGCTTCCAAACAGATACACCTGAAAGACGCTGACCTGATTGGTGAGGGGCGCGACCGCTTGTGCTTCCAGCACCCGTCCGACCCCAGTTTGTGCATCAAAGTAGCCAAAAAAAAAGAAAAACAAACTGCGAGAGAAATTCGCTACCTGAACTATCTGCATAAAAAGCAAAGAGACCTAACCTACATCAGCGACTACCACCACAGCGTCAAAACCAATTACGGCAAAGGGCATGTGTTTGACTTGATCACCGATCAAAACGGTTCGGTTGCGCCTTCTCTTTACCAGTTACTTAGTGCCAACCAGCTCACCCCCGAACAACTCAACGAAGCCCTCTCCACCCTTTCAGAATATCTCAGCCGAGAAAACCTTTGCGTGTTTGACCTCAGTCCTCGTAATCTGGCCGCCAAACAAAACCAGCAGGGCCAATACCGCTTGTACATGATTGATGGAATCGGCCTTGCTTCGCCAGACCCATTTACTTTTCGAATGCCTCTTTTAACAAAGCGATTGATGGGAAAAAGATGGAGAAGATTAATAAAAAAAATAACAGTGACAGTCTCTCACTCAAGCACTGACTTATCCGTACGTAGTGACGTGAAAGACTTTTGATTTAACAAAGAGAATGCCACTAACAATGTTAAAAAAAGTCCAACATGGGCTGAATAAGTTGAATACTGAAGTGGGCTTTCTGGCATAAAAAGCAATATCGTTGCTGATGTAAAAACCAAACCCGCTACCCAAATTGCTTTACTCTCACCTCTGGATTTCTTGAGCCCCCTTAAAAAGAATCCCAACAGAAAAATAAAGATCAAAACAATCAAAATAAACGGAATTAAACCAAAATTTATCCAAGTCATCAAAAACTGGTTGTGAATTTGCGAAAAATGAAAGCCATTTGAACTAACATTATATTTTTCTGTGAGCAGCTGTGCTGTCTTCGACGTTAAATTTGATTCAAAATCATCTGCGCCATGCCCTAAAAAAGGTTGTTCTTTTATTAGATCAATGCCGACTTCATACATGACTAGGCGCCTGCCGACACTTGTCTCTACATTTTCTTCTGTCAGATATTGTTCGACATCACTCCAAGCCTGCACAACACGCTTTTGCATAACTTCGCCAACAAACGTTACCCCTATTAAAGCCAAAATTGAAACTATGCCACCGACTAAAAATAGTTTTTTTTCAAAAGAAAACTTGGCTTTTGAAATCAAATACAAATAAAAACCGCCCCAACCTATTATTGCTTCGGGCCAACCGATCCATGCGGTTCTAGACTGTGATAAAACAACAGCAAGAAAATTTATCAATGTCATAACACACCACAGCACTAAAACCTTCTTACCTTGCCGGTATGCCCACACAAAACCACCAAGCATCAAAATAAACAAAGCATTGGCATAGACACCGAATTTTATCGGATTGCTGTAGGCCCGACCTAAGCGAGCTTCTCCTTCAAACACTTTCCAACCATAATGGGTCAATTCCATCGTGATGGGCACCAACAAAACAAAACTGGAAACTAATAGAAAATACCAAAAAAAGTCTTCCGCAGGCTTCGTCAATAAAATCGCAGCCAAAACGACCAGAAACCCAATAAACAGTGCCGTTATCCTTAATACTGAACGACTTTCTTCTAATAAAGGCGCATGAAATAAACTAATAGCGAAAACCGATATGACATAACTTAAAATTAATCCCCCCCAAACCAAAACTGATTTTTGAGTCAAGTCATCCCAGCTTTCCGCTTTTAGTAAATAGACTAAAACCACCAAGAAAAACCCAAACAAAAGTTCAAAGTTGTAAGGAACTGTTCCTCTTAAAACATACCCAGAAAACAAAAGTATCATGGCTAAAAATAGCCACCAAGCTAGTTTAGGATGTGGACAAATATCACCAATAATAATTTTCATCATCTTCAACATGTATTTTTCAGACATTTAAGTGCAGGAAATAAATATCGCTTCCACTGCTTGTCAAAATTCGATTTATTAAGGCGTAAACAGACTGCCAAGACATAGCAGATTGCCAACCACATTCTCTCTTGCTCTGACCAGTTCAGCGTTTGGGCAACAGATTCCATAAAATGCCCCAGCGGCTTTTTCTGCTTGGACAAGAAGAAAGCCAAATCCCATTGACGCAGGCCATATTCAAAATACTGGCAATCGATCAGTTTGGGCTGGCCTTGAGCATCAAACAGAATATTGGCGGGTTTGAAATCACCGTGGATCAGGCCAAACGCCGATGCGTCCAAAGGCGGCGCAGACTGCAAAAAAGCCAACAACTTTGCCTGCACTTCATCAATCGAGGCAATGTTTTCAGGGCATCGCTGCTTTAGCTGATCAAAAAACCCTCGCAAAAAGGTTCGGCTTGACTCCGACTGGGGCTGTTTGACCCAATGAACCATCATATCCCGAATCGGCGTTCCATCGTTTAGCGGCGGATAATCCGTTCCTGCCCCTGCGCCAGGCTGGCCAAAAACGGAGTTCCCTAACTCGCCCATTTTCTGATATAGCCGCAACGCATCGCCCAATGTCACTTTTCCAGGCGATAACCTTTCTGTCGTCAACTGGGCCAGGGAAGTATCTGCCAATGTGCCATGACTGATCAACCTCGGCACCAACTCGGCGCCAGAAGCTTGCTGGCACACCCGTTCAAGAAAAAACCGTTCACGGTCAAGTAAAACGGGCGGTGCCAGCTTCGTCAACCATTCCTGTCGCCCGTTCAAACCGCCATAGTGCCACACAAATCCGGCATTGTTTGCCCCGCCCAGCATGCAATAAACCGAAGTCATCGCTTCCACTTCAGGCGAAACCTGCTGGATTTGTGAACGCAAAGACGGCAAGACAGACGACAGGGGTTTTTCAGTGTCACCAGACATTGCAAATCGACTCGCTGCCTTCTCTCTCTGAGCAGGTCGGTCAAGCCAGTAAACGCGCAATGAGTCGATCCAGGCACGCAAGGAAAAATTCACAAAGTCCCCATGCCTTTCGTTCTGGCCAACAAAGTTTCAACCATGGCAGCATTGTCATCACGGGCCTGGTTTAAAAACCGATCCATCGCCATCGCTTCTTCTTTGGAGAAGCTTGCCCAGTCCTGCGGATTGAGCGTCAACAATGACTTGGATGGCATCACTCGATCCGTGTGGCCAAACACCTCTTTGAGCAAAAACGAGATTTTGGGGGTATTCGACTCCAACGCCACAAAAGGAATCTTGTTTTTCAGGCACATGGTGACCGTATGATAACGACCGGTCACCACCAGTTCACAGCCTGATAAAAACGCTTCAAACTCCGCCGGATCCAGTGATTTATTTCGATCCCGAAAAAACCATTTCACGGTTTCAACAATGGTTTTTCTGGGGCGTTTCCAGAAGTTGTAATTATCAGGTCGTGCGACCACCATGGATCGGTACGGACACTGCCAGTGTTTTTTAAATTTCTTCAGCCACGGCACATCCGTCTGCATGACCGAATCAACCACACAAATGCGGCCTGACTCAGGCTGATAAGGCACAGACGGTTCAAACGCAAAGGTCAAATCCATGACCAAGCGCGCCGCAACACCCTGCTGAGTCAGTGTTTCAAAACTTGCTCTGTCACGCACATAAATCTCATCAAAATCGTTTAAATGCGCAATACAGTTGTCTTCATTGGCATAAAGCGTGGCATTGATTAAGTAACAGGGCCGTTTTAACGTCTGATGCGAAAAGGCGGCAAATTCCAACAGGGCCTGTGCCTGCCACCGGCGTGGCGCATGGTGAATCGTCCCTTCCCCGTTGACCAGAATCATGTCCACCTCTGGCATGGCTTCGATTTTGTCTTTGTGTTTGCGCCAATCCTGGCTGACAGGCCAGGTCCAGATCACTTCGGCCCCGTGCTTTTGAAGCAGTCTTTCCAAATTGCTCATCACCATCAAGCAGCCATAGTGGCGCGTAGGGCGAGTGTCGTTAATAATGGCGACTTTCATGATGCCTCGCTCTGCCGGGTCGGCACAATAGTGAGCTGCTCTCTGGGCAACGCCGCCTTGATAAACGCCGCCTCCTGATCACCATCATGCGGATGCGGCTTTTGCAGTCCCAACCAAAGCCGCAATCGTTCTAACAACGAATAGCGTTTGTGCCAACTGTCACTCTGAAAAAAATCGAACCCATAAAGCGTCAAATGCCCTTCTCCGATGACGCGACGAATCATGTCCACCGCCATACAGCCGGTGGACGGTCGCGCCCCCAGTGCTTCATGCAGTGACTGCCACCAATCGACCGGGTAAAAATACAGCTGTTGCCGCGTTGCGTCGGTGAGCAGATCACGACTTTTGGGCGACATATACATCACTCTGGGCAAGGTCGCGACCATGTCATTGATTTCTTTTTTTGCGCCCGAAACACAGAGCAAATCGGTCCGTGCGCCAACCGCCTCCTGCATCGACTCCGGCAACTGCCAGGCAAAATTCATGCGGATCACCACATCGTGCTCATCCACCGGAAAGGACTGCCCCAACACTTTCCGAGAGTTTCCGACCAAGGCAATGTTTTTATTGGCCAAAAACTCAGCCACCTGTTCAAACGATTTGGACATGCTCATCCTCTTCGGGTTCTTTGATTTCAATACCGACCTCTCGGCACAGACGCTTCATCCGTTCTGCGTTGTCGTCAAAGCTTGACGCCATCCAGCGTACGGGCTTATTGGTCAAGTATTGGGCCAACAAAATGGTCGTGGAAAAATCACCGACCACTTCACAATCTGCCAAAAAAGGCAACAGCACCTCAAAACTCAAGTTCGACGGCAACACGTCAAACCCGGCCTCTTTCAAACCAAGCAGGTCCTGACTTCCGGCCGCTGGATGATATTTTACCGCGAAGCGTTTGCCCAGTTGCACTTGGCGATTCAAGTCGGCCAGTATTTTCGTTCGATAACCATCAATGCGACTGAAAATCCGGTGATTGGGCAAAGTGAACAACCCATCCAAACGTTCAAGCCTGGCCGTCTCCCATTGATGCTCAGACAAAACCGCCCTCGCCATGGGTTCAAATGCGCGCAACCCAGCCTCTTTTTGAAGCTGATCTGTCATCAATGGCAAACAACGCTTGGACGGCAAATTACGCTGCCCCAACTCTGGGTACATCAGCCACGCTTCATCCACCCAGCGGCTGGCGCCCACCGTTTCCGGTGTGTCATACCAGCGACCAAACACCCACTTTTTGACCGCATTGTCGACCACCCTTTCGGACCAGGCTTTTGAAGCGGCCCGACCCAGATAACTGAAGACGCCGTCGTCCAGAAACACGCCTGTGCAATGAGTGTCTTGCTGTTTGGCCAACTGCTTGGCCGTTTTCAAAACAAACTGCCCCAGCACACTGCGATCATTGCCAATCAGCACCCGTGCTGGCCGGTGTTCGGCACACCAGGCCTCTGTCATGGCAAAACGTTTTTTCCGCTGTCGCCATTTGGCCCAGCCTTTTGCTTCGCGCCCGGCCAGCAATTGCCATTGGACAAACGGCGTGGTAACCCGATCCAGCAAGGGCGTAAACACCATAGGTTTTTCAGAGTATTGGTCAATCAACCACAAGTGCGCGTCACGCTCGTCTTTTTGCCGGTCGGCCAGCAACCAGGCCCAGAAAAAGTGCAGCGGTGACGACACCAAGTACAGATCAATCGGCTTGTTTGAACGGTTTTGCATCATAAATCCTGAATGGCGCCAACGGTTTTGACCCCCATGGTTTGCATCAGCGGAATAAATTGACGGGAAAAGGCATCTTCTTCGTTCAACAGCGCATAAGAAGTCAAATCGGGCCGCAACCATTTTGCCGTCAGAAGCGCTGTGCCCACATCACCGATGATGCGAGCATTCTCAGGCAAGGCAGGCAAAAGCATTTCAAACGCCAGATTTGAGGGCAAGACCATGACATTGGCATCGCTCATCAGCCCCAGTGCATCCTGCCCCGCCTGCCGCGGATGGTATTTTACCGCCACCTGCTCACCGGCATCGACCAGACGTTTGACCAACGCCTGAACTTGTTGGGCATAGCCGCGGATTTTTTTCTGATTATTGGGATGCGGAATCAAAACCAGCGTCTGCACCGTTTGCATGGACGCTTGATCCACGCCATGTTTTTCCATCAAGGCCCCGCAAAACGTCTGCACGGGTGGGGCCAAAAACAAATCTTCGCTCAACGCCTGCGTGGTTTTTTGCTGCAATGGCTTAACCGCGGCCTTCGGACGAAACAACCAGGCCTGGTCAATCCAATCGGACGCCCCCACCGTTTGCGGTTCCTGCCACCAAAAACCGTACACCAGCTTTTTCAACAGGGCATTCACCCCGTCTTTGAACCAATGATGAGGACGACCGGCATACGAATAAAGCCCATCATCCAGATACCAGCCTTGAGGACGAGCGGCCTGCTGGGTAATTCGATGCATCACATATTGAAACTCCACCCGTCGGTCACTGCCCGTGGCCACGACGTGCGGCAGCCCATTTTGAGCCTGAAACTGTGACAGCCATTGATCAATCTGGAGAAAGTTCTGTCGTCGCTCAGCAAGCTTGCCACGTCCAACCCCGTTTTTCACCAGGCCTGGTAAGATTTGAACCGAATCAAAAGGGGCATCCTCCCAGGCAAGCAAGCTTTCGTAATAAGGATTGGCGCGAGTATTGGCCTGATCAATCAACCAAAGCGCCGAGTGCGTCTCTGGCATGGATTGACGCTGATGCACCGCCAGAGCCACACTGACCAGCATATTTAAGGGAGTAGAAGGAAGGTACAAGCATGAGTGGTTCATCACGTAATCGAGCTCCATGCTCTGATATTGACCGAAGCATGCAAAACCCTCAAGATCAGAATGTTCCCCCCCCTTGCACGATAGAAAATCAAATAGTCTTCATAGATCAGCAAACGCCCGTCTATCGGTATCTGCTTACGACGACACTCAACTCCCATATCCGGGAATAGTGCCAAAAGCTCGATTTTGTTTTTCAGGTTGTTTAAAAAGGTCTTCGCATGCGATTTCTGGTCACGAGCGATATAGGCAAAAATTTTCTCCAAGTCCTGAACGGCCCGATCGGAATAGTTAATCAACATATCGTGCTTTAAGCTCAGCGAAAACCTCCTCGTGACTCTTTTCACTGACAGGCGAATGCGCACCCTCTTGAAGGGTTTCAAGCAGTTCTTCGGAAGCTTCGGAAGACGCTTTTGGCATCACAATCACTTCCACTTCTTCGTAATCAAAGCCTTCAGGCAACTGAAACTGCACAGATCGGTTTTTCACTTTTACAAATTCTCTCAACGCTTGCATCACATTTCCCTGGTTGTTTTAAGTGGCTTTTATGACAATCTAGCACCTTAGGGCACATGCCGCAATACATCTGTAACACCCAGTCTTTCCAACGAACGCTCTGCCTGACCGGGTGCAAACTGCTTGAGATATTGCGGCCCCAATGGCGACACCAACCGCGCGACTTTGGGGCCTAACGCGCCGACCAGCTTCGGGTCGGTCACCCGATAAAGCACCACCATCGGCACATCCAGCGCGGCGGCCACATGCGAAAGTCCGGTGTCTACGGAAACCACAAATTCGGAAAATTTGAGCAGCCTGGCCATGTCCGTCAGCGCCAGACGCTTCTCCGGCACCCAGGCCTGGTCAAAAACCAGATTGGCTTTTTCAACCAATCGCTTGGCACGCGCTTTTTCTTCCTCATCGCCCCAGGGCAACACCACTTTCAGGCCCTTATCGGCCTGATGACGAATCAACGCAACCCAATAACGCTCTGGCCAGAGCTTGGTGTCCCAGGTGGTGCCATGCAACCCGACCCAATAGGGCGCGTCATTCAGCTGTGTGTGCAAAAACTCAGGTTTTGACCAGGCCTGGTGGTCCAGCCCGTACTCAACTTTGGTTTCATTCAAATCAGGCAGGTCGTAACCCAGTGACTGCGCCATCAGGCATCGCAAGCGGGTAATGGCATGCTGATCTTTGGCGACTCGAACCTTGCGATCATAAAACCAGCTGGCCAAAGGTTCGCGCGCAGAGTGCCAATCGAACCCGACCTTTTCGCCCTCTGCTTTGCGCACAACCCAGGCGCTTTTCAGCAAGCCTTGCGCATCCACGACCAGATCATAATGGTTTTGCTTGAGTGCCTTAAAAAAGGCGCTTCGCTCAAGCCGGGTATCTCGCTGAAACCAGCCTTTGCGCCAACGACGCAAGCCAATCGGATACACATTTTTCACCACCGGGTGCCAAGAGGGAATCTCGGCAAACCCCTCCTCCACCACCCAGTCCACCTGCAAGTCTGGTATGGCTCGCATCGCATCGGTCAAAGCAGGAAAGGAATGAAACACATCGCCCATCGACGACATTTTGATCAGCAATATCCGCATCCAGCTATTCCACTGTCACAGATTTGGCGAGGTTTCTGGGTTGATCCACGTCGGTGCCTTTGATCAGCGCGACATGATAACTGAGCAGTTGCAGAGGGATATTAAACGTAATCGGCGCGGTAATACGTCCGACATTGGTGGTCGCCTTGACCACTTCAAAATCGCCATGCGCGTCCACACAGGACTTCTCATCCTCAAACACAATCATCTGCCCGCCTCGTGCTTTGACTTCCTGCAAATTGCTCTTAAGCTTTTCCAGCAGTTCATCATTGGGCGCGATCGCTATCACCGGAATGTGCTCATCCACCAAAGCCAACGGCCCGTGCTTAAGCTCCCCTGCCGGATAAGCTTCGGCGTGAATATAGCTGATTTCTTTCAGCTTTAACGCCCCTTCCAGAGCAATGGGATACATGGTGCCTCGCCCCAAAAACAAAGCGGAGGTTTTGTCGGCAAAGCCATTGGCAATCTTGGCAATCAGATCTTCGTTTTCCAAGGTGTTTTTGACCAGGCCTGGTAATTTTTGCAGGCCCTGCACAATTTTTTGCTCCTGCTCAGAGGACATGCGACCCTGCGTTTTGCCAACGGCCGTGATCAACAATGCCAGCGCCACCAGTTGCGTGGTAAACGCTTTGGTCGACGCCACACCGATTTCCGGGCCAGCATGGGTCAGGAAAGTCATGTCCGATTCTCGGGTCAGACTCGACTCGGGCACATTGCAGATCGTCAGAGTAGGCAGATTTTTTTCCTGTTTAAGCTGCTTGATTTGCTGCAAAGCAGCGAGGGTATCCGCGGTTTCGCCCGATTGACTGAGGGTGACAATCAACGTATTGTTACGCACGACCGGATTACGGTAGCGATATTCACTGGCCACCTCCACCTGACACGGCAGACCGATAATGTCTTCAAACCAATATCTTGCCACCAATCCGGCATGATAACTGGTGCCGCAGGCAATGATCTGCACCTGCTCAACCGATTCAAACCAGCGTTCGGCCTCATTGCCGAACGCATTGACCAGCACCGCATCCTGAGTGATGCGTCCTTCGAGCGTGTCGGTCACCGCCTGAGGTTGTTCAAAAATTTCTTTGTGCATGTAATGGCGGTGTTCGCCTAACTCGACCGAACTGGCGGTCAACGAAGACTGCTTGACAGGGCGTTCAACTACCTTCCCCTGTTTGTCATAGACGGTGATGGCATCACGACGAATTTCGGCGACATCACCGTCTTCCAGAAAAATAAACCGTTGCGTCACCGGCAAAAGCGCAGACACATCCGAAGCAATAAAGTGTTCACCAATCCCCACACCAATCACCAGCGGACTGCCCTTGCGCGCCGCCACCAGTGTCTCGGGGTCATGAATGGAAACCACGCCCAAAGCATAAGCCCCTTCAAACTGCTCAACCGCCTGCATAACGGCTTTAAGCAAACAACCGGTGTGTTCCCTGTGTCGATGAATGCAGTGCGCCACCACCTCTGTATCGGTCTGTGAGGTAAAACGGTACCCCAAATCGATCTGACGGGCTTTCAACGACTGGTAATTTTCGATGATGCCGTTATGGACGACGGCAATGCTTTGATTGCAAATATGAGGGTGGGCATTATTTTCTGCCGGCGCACCATGCGTGGCCCAGCGCGTATGAGCTATGCCAATCTGCCCCTTAAACTCGCCTTGGTCAAACGCATCAATTTTTTCTTCGAGCGCTGCGATCTTGCCTAATCCGCGTATCCTCAGAATTTCAGACTGCTGCGAAGACTCAGGCAATCCAGAATCGTTGAGAACCGCCATACCGGACGAATCGTAACCACGGTACTCCAGGCGCTTCAATCCTTCCAAAAGGATCGGAACCAAATTTCTCTCTGCCACACCGCCAACAATGCCGCACATAAACGCCATCCAAGATCGTTAAAATAATCTTTTATTTTAACAAAAAACACGGCCTGAAGCTGACTTGAAGACCACTTTCAAAAATTGGAAGCGGATTTAAGGGCGGTATGACACCGACTCAAACAAATTGGCCACATTTTCCGGCAGCCCTGTGAGCAGTTCCGCACCGGGTCGGGCCAGCAAAAAGCCTTGGGCGTAGTCAATGCCAAGTTCCTGCACCAACCTCAATGTCTCTTCGTTTTCAATGAACTCGGCCACGGTTTGAATGCCCAGCGTTTTGGCCATGGACACCGCGCTTTCCACAAACGCCAAATCAATCTTGTTTTTGGTCATGTTATTGATGAATTCCCCTTCGATTTTGATGTAATCGACCGGGAAGCGCTTGAGGTATTGGAAAGAGGAAAAGCCGGAACCAAAGTCATCGATGGCAAAGCGGAAGCCTTCGGCGCGCAATTCACCCACAAACTTTTCCAGCAGCGTAATGTTGTGCACGGTTTCGCGCTCGGTGATTTCAAACACAATGCGCTCGTGGTCGATCTGATATTTATTCGTCAGTGCCAGCACTTTCTGAATGAACTCACCAGCCACAATGGCTTTGGGCGAAAGATTGATAAACAGCCGGCCGACATAGCCTTTTTCATTCATTTCAGCCAGAGCCTTATCAATCAGAATCAGATCCATTTGATTGACCAGTCCCATGTGTTCGGCGGTTTCAATAAAACGCCCGGCACTGACCAACTCGGATTCCTGACGCAGACGCATCAACAACTCATGCACTTCCACCGAGCCGTCCTGCATATTCACAATGGGCTGATAATGCGCTTCGATCGGCTCGCCGGTTTCGATGGCGTCCATAATGAACACACTTTGATCATTGGATTCCCGATAGACCTCAACCAGATCGTCCTCTTCCGGAAAGGACAGCGCGTTTTTGCCGGTGTCCTTGGCGCGATAAAGCATGTTGTCCGCCACCATGAACAAGTCTTCCTTGTTGTCGGCATGGCCGGGATAGATCCCGACACCGATGGAGCAGGTAATGCAGACCGTGCGCCCCTGTGGTGAGGTCAGACGGATTTCCCCGGCATTTTCCAGCACGGATCTGGCCACGCGAACGGCTTCCTCTCCGTTGGTTTCGGGCAGAATCACGCAAAACTCATCACCGCCATAACGGGCAAAAATGTCGCCTTCCCGCAGTGCCTTGCGCACGACCTTGGCAAACTCAATCAGCATCTCATCCCCAAAACTGTGCCCATACTGGTCATTGATCAGCTTGAAGTTGTCGAAATCGATCATCAACAAGGCAAACTCATAGCCGTGGTTGTGCGCCCGCCCGACTTCGTAGGAAAGCATTTCGTGAAACACGCGTTGGTTGAACAAATGCGTGAGTGGGTCACGCGTGGCATAGTATTCCAGTTCTTTGGTGAATTTATTGATCGCTTTGATCGAACCGATGACATTGACCAGCGTGGTCAGAATGCTCTCAACCACAATCGAACGTGAGGAATCCCGCGGAGGAAGCGTTTCAACCCCCAGTCCGACCACACCGCCGATTTTCGGTCGGTCAAGCACCAGGCTTTTGCTCTGGGTTTTGATCTCATCGGTCACCTGCAGCTTCTGAGAGGTGGCGTAGGTGTGATTGACCTTGAACACGGAATTCTCATCAAAAATGGACACCTGTGCCAGGGTCTCCTTGGCATAAGCTTCCACTTCCTTCTTGACCTCGTCCGTGGGGTGTCCAAGCCAGAAAATCTCGATCACATACTGTTCGGAATCATCGGTACGGAATACCACAAACAGGGTGTACAGCGGCAGAATCTTGTTAATTTCTTCCATCAGAATGCTGATGTGGTGCTTCCAGTCCTTGATGATTTCCGAAGACAGCACCAGCCGATCAAGCAACTGAATTTCAAAATCCAGAATGTCGCGATCAATCGCGATGTTTTTGATCTTGTCGCCCAGCTGATTCAGGCTGATGTTCAGTTGGTTGAATTCGGCGTATTCAAAAACCGCCTGCCCATGCGAAAGGTTTTTGATGTCGTCCACCTGTTGAATCGAGAGCACGCGATCATTGAGTTCTTCCACACTGCGGACCAGACTGTTGGAAAAACGCTGTCCGACCCACCAAGCCAGTAAAATCGGGATGGGCAGCAGCAACAGCATCCAGATCACAAACTCCACTCGGGCCGGTTGCAGCACCGCGCCCAGATCCTGTTCAATCGCCATCACCCCCAGTACGTCACCGACCTCGGCATTGACATGGCATTTCAGACAGGTCTGATTGGCTTCCAGAGGCTGCAAGATACGAATCCAGTCTTCTTCTTCGACCACGGTTTTTTGGGGATTGGCCAGAACCTGATCAATGTAGGGCTGAATCGACGAAGACAGCATCGAATCCAGTTTCCCGAATTGTTCATTGACTGGTTCGGCACGATAAATCGAATAAGAAAGGCCCTGTTCGTCATAGGTTTCCCAGATTTCCTGACGAAAATCCAGCAGTTGCGAGCGACTCCAGCCCTGACTCATGATCTGGTACATATTGTCGAACGACAGTCGACTCAGAGCCTGAGCATTTTCAGCACTTTGGTTGTAGAAGGTTTTGGAGACAATCTGTGAGGCGGCCAACAGGGTCAAACCGAAAATGGTGATCGCTGTCACCATTGCCCCAATCAGCAAGGTGCGGCTGAGTTTTTTTCTGGGTTTGATATGGGAAAGTGGGGTCGGCATCTTGGCTCCAGAGTCACACTCGAAATGTTGCTGACCGCTTTGGAAGAATCACGTCCGAACAGCCGCCAGGCAAATGTTTTCAACATTCTAACGACCTTGCGCGGACATTGCATGAACGCCAGACGCAAATCCCACGGAATTTGATTTAGATCAAGCCATTACCTTTATATCAACCAAGCCATTGCGGCCAGAACTGCATCAACCGCTGCTTGAATCGATGTGGGGCCTGTTGCATCGCCACGGCTTCGGGCTCCCCTTTTTCGGTCTCGTCATTGATGCTGTGAAGCCGCTGAAAACAGTGCTTCAAAACGTCCGTATCCTCCAACCGCCCGCACAGGGCGTAGGTGGGAACCTGGAAATCTGCCGCCAATCTGGCCATCGCCACCGGCAACTTGCCTTGCAGGCTCTGCGCATCCAGTTTGCCTTCGCCCGTTATGACGCCATCAATGGGCTGTGAAGCCAGACAGGAAGCCAGCTCCAGGCGCTCGGCCAACAGTTCAAACCCCGGCACGAGCCTGGCCGACAAGGCCCCAACAAACCCACCGGCCATGCCACCGGCTGCGCCGGCACCGGCAAGGTGCGTGATCTCTTGCCCAAAGCTTTGCGCCAACACTTCGGCCAGTCTGGCAAGGCCGAATTCCAGCGCCCCAGCTGTCTCTGGCGTGACCCCTTTTTGCGGACCAAACACCGCCGTAGCACCATGGTCACCTAACAACGGATTGGTGACATCGCACGCCAAAAGCCAGTCCAGCGACTGCAGATCGGACACATTTTTTACCAGGCCTGGTAAAAAACCCACTTCCGCCAGATCCACCAATTGCGCGGGTGAGGTGATGACCTGCCCCAAGCCGTCTTTGAATTCGAACCCCAGTGCGCTCAGAGCGCCCATCCCGCCATCATTGGTGGCACTGCCACCCAGCCCCAGAACAATCGACCTGGCGCCCTTATTGATGGCGTGAGCCAGCACCTGTCCGGTGCCATAACTGCTCGCCGACATGGGATCACGCTCGTCCCGCGTCAGTCTTGGCAAACCGCTGGCCTGAGCCATTTCCACAAACGCGGTCCGGCTGGAGGCCTGCCAGCCATAGATCACCTTCACAGGCCGGCCCAACGGGTCCTGAGCATACAGTTCCTCCTTTTCTGCCAGGCCTGCATGCAAAAATGCCTCAACGAAGCCTTCGCCGCCGTCCGACATCGGACGCTCGATCAACGCCACTGGCAGTTGCAGTGCATCACGCACCGCCCGCACCTGCTCACAGAAGGCAACCGCACTGATCGAACCTTTGAACGAATCGGGCGCAATCAGCCAGGTCTGAGGCGTGTTTTGCAAAGTCACTTGCGTCATCAATCCGTCTCCGGGGCCCACAGGGCCGACACATCGTCCACGGTCTCCGGCATCAGCCACACCGATTGATAAGGTTGCATCACATAACGGGTTTCAGTGGCCGCGACCCCGCCATTGTCGAGCAGATTGACCCAGTAACTGGCTTTGTCCATGCCGTCGATCAGCGACAGATCCAGTATTTTGATCTCGGACGTCAGATTGTGAATCGCCAGCAGCGGGAAACGCAAGGCGCTTTTACCGCTCCCATCCCGCCACAAGGCAAAAAAATCCGACCCCAGATCCAGCACCGTTTGCGGCGTGTCCGGATGAAAGGCTTTGTGTTTTTTGCGGCGCTGCAGAATATTGGTCAGGCGTTTGAGCACCTCCGCATTGGAGGTGCGCCCACTTTCAATCAAGGCCTCCAACGTCTCCAGCGGCCAGCGTCGGCGATTGATCGAGCGGGTACGCCCGGTGCGTTCCACCCCTTCCTTGTCATTGGGCGTGGCCACCATGGAATGAATGTAAAACGCCGGAATCCCCTGCAACGTCATCATAATGTTCTGCGAGCAGATAAAGCGATCCACCTGCCATTGGTCCGGGCCATCCGAATGGGCGGTTTCGCGAAACGCCGAAAACAGGGCGATATTGATTTCATAGGGACTTTGCGAACCATCCGGATTGGATTTATTGGTCACAAATCCGCCCAAGCGTTTCATATTGGTGATCAGATCGTCCACTTCACGCTGAGGCAAAATCCCTTCCACCGGACGCAGGCCGATGCCATCATGCGAAGCGGTAAAATTCAAAAAGGTGCAGCCGGAGGGTGGCGGAGCCAGATTCTGCGCCCAGTCGGTCAAGTACTGGCCGTCGCCCCGATGCAGCGCATGCAGCAGCAAAGGTGCCAGGGCAAACTGATACACCATGTGCGCTTCGTCCTGCTCGCCGAAATACGACAGATTTTCCGCATGCGGCACATTGGTCTCGGTCAGCAGCAGATTGTGCGGGGCCACCAGCGTCATCACATCGCGCATCAGTTTCACCACCTCATGCGTCTGCGGCAAGTGAATGCAATGGGAGCCCAGCTCTTTCCACAAAAAAGCAATCGCATCCAGCCGGATGGTGCGCGCACCCTTGTCGATGTACAGCAACAGCACCTCAAGCATGCGCAGCAGCACTTCCGGGTTCTGAAAATTCAGATCGATCTGATCCTGGCTGAAGGTCGCCCACACCATTTTGCGTCCGCGATGAGTGTAGGCCGGCACCAGCAAAGGCGTGTTGCGCGGGCGCGTCACTTTGGACACGTCCTCATCTCCGTGCATTTCAATAAAGAATTGATCATAAGGCGGCCGATTGGCCTTGAAATCGGTAAACCAGAGGCTCTCGCGCGAGATATGGTTGATCACCAGATCAAACATCAGGTCGTAGGATTTCTCCAACCGTTCAACGTGCGACCAATCCCCCAGGTCCGGGTTGACGTGGGTGTAGTCGATCACCGAAAACCCGTCGTCCGAGCTGTAAGGAAAAAACGGCAGAATGTGCACATGGCTGATGCTTTTGCGGATGTATTTTTTCAAAAAGACCGACAACGTCTCCAGAGGCGCTTCTTTCTGTGCTTCGCCCCGACCGTCACTTTCACCGGACTCATCCCGGTAAAGGGTGTCGCCATAAGTAATCAAAAAGACGTCTTTTTGCGACCACTTGGGATGGTCCGCTTCCGACAGCGATTCGCTCGGGCACCGGCGCTTTTCAAGCAACGGTAGCAAACGTGCAAAGATTTCCTGCGCCTGCGTTTCGCCATACAAGCGTTCAAGCCGTTGCTGAATCTGGGTCAGCAATCCCTCGACCGCCTCATTTTTTGCGGTCCCGTTTTTTTTTGCGCTCATAGCCTTGATCCTTTTCCCACTGACTCACTCCGCTCGTGTCCGTGACAGGACTCAGTCCGCGTTATCGGCTTCGACGGCGGCATGAATTTCCGCCAGAATGCCCGGTTCGGCGCTGATCACCCGGTTCCAGTTGGGCATAAACGGAATTTCGCCGGGCGAAGCCATAAAATCGTCGCCCGCAGACAGAATGTTTTCCGCAAACAACTCAATCACTTTTTCTTCCGCATGCAAATCCACGCGCAACCCGTTCATTTCGGCATCAAACGCGTAAGATTCCAACTGATCCAGTGCGGTGCGATAGTATCTGGCCCTCAAGGTACGCAAGGTGGATTGGGAAAACGCATGACCGCGCACCGCCAGCTTACGGAACAAGGATTTGGCAATGTCCTGACTCATGCGCGACAGACCGGCCTGCTTATCCTCAAACGAGACGGTCTGATGCTTGTGATCGTAAACATCGGCAATGTCGACCTGACACACCCGGCGGGTGGAATAATTCTGGCGCACTTCCGACAGCACCCCAATTTCCAGCCCCCAGTCGGACGGAATGCGCAACTCCTTCAGGCACTGAAAATCCATGGCAAACTCACCCGCCAACGGATAACGAAAGCTGTCCAGATAACTCAGCAATTCGTCCTGACCCACCACGCCTTTGAGCGCGCGCAACAAAGGCGTGACCAGCAAACGCGACACCCGGCCATTGAGCTTGCCCTCGGCATAACGCGGATAATAGCCTTTGGAAAACACAAAGTTAAAGGTCGGATGCGCCACCGGATACAGCAGCCGTGCCAGCAGACCCCGGTCATAGGTGAGCACGTCGCAATCATGCAAAGCCACCACCTGCGCTTTTTCCGAGGCAAGCAAAAAACCGAAACAATTCCAGACATTGCTGCCTTTGCCACGTTCTTTCGGTGCCAGTTCCTCCGCCCGAAGGCGTTCCGTGATGGCCTGCATCCGCGGCCCGTCGTTCCAGACAATCCGCGCCTTGTCGCCCAGATCGGCAAAATAGCGCTTGGCATGGGCAAACTGTTCGGCATTGGCCTGATCCAGCCCGATCACGATCTGATTCAAATACGGCACCTGGGTCAACTCTTTGACAATGTGCTTCAACGCCGGCCCTTCCAATTCGCTGTAAAGCGAGGGCAAAATCAAACCCAAAGGTTTTTTCTGGCCGAAACGACACAATTCCGCCTCCAGCTCCTCCACAGGTCGGTCGGTGATGTTGTGAAACGTGGTCACCGTGCCATTTTGAAAAAAATCACTCATACGCTTCTCCCCGGAAGTCTAATAATACGGCTTTTACCCCTTCCACCCAGCCTTGCGGTGCCGGCTGAGTGGTGACAAACGCATGCTCGATGCCGCTCAAAGGCTGCGTTCGGCTGGGGTTGGTCACAATGATCGGCTGATCGGCATAGCGCAGCATGGCCAGATCGTTTTCACCATCGCCCAAAGCGATCACTTTGCAGGACTCGCCATTGGAAAAATAGGTACGATTCAGCCAGAAATGCATGGCATCGGCTTTGTCGTGTCGCCCCATCACGTGATAAAAGCGCCCGCCCTTCTGCAGTTGAAATCCCTCGAGTGCCAGTGCTTTTTCAAACGCCTGCAAGGCCTCGTCCGAATCCTGCCATAAAATCGGTTCACTGACCTCACGCTCCATCGCCAGCACCGCCTCACTTTCTGAAAGCCGGGTGTGATTCATGACCTCGGACACCGACCAGTCACCAAACCCTTCAAACTGCCAGGCCTGCTTGTCACGTAAAAACGTCAGCAAACTGCGAATCGCCGTGTAAGGCTGGCCAATCATCAGTGGCTGGCTTTGGTCAGGCGGCAGAATCACCCCGCCGTTTTCGCCAATCAACGGGCCGGACAACATCAGCTTGTGTTGCCACTGGCGCAGCTCGGCCAGGGTTTTGCTTGAATTGAGCACCACCGGAATCTGCCGTTTCTCAAGCTGAGCCAGCAAGGGCAACACCGATTCAAACGCATAATTATCATGGCCCAGTAAGGTGCCGTCCAAATCGGTGAAGATGATCCACTCTGACACATCCGTTCTCCTTTTCCATGCCCGTCCTCACAAGGAGGACGAACGCTCGGGCCTGATGTTCCAGCGGCCATAAAACGCCAGTGCCAGAATGATCAGGGCAATCCCAATAATCAGATACAGCGCATGCAGCATTTGCGTCGGATCATTCAGCGCAATCTTGAACACCACCATCAGGGCCTCAATCGACAACGCAATAATGATCGCAATCAAAAATTTCGACAGCAGCCTGGATTCGTCCTTTTTGTCGGCATAAGCCTTGAAAAAGACCTCGCGTTCCAACAGTGTTTTTGCCAGATCAAAAATCGCCAGGCCCATGGTCAGGGCCACTATCGGCTTGAACACGCTTTCCAGGTCATAATTGCCTTCCACCAGCCACTGCCAGAAATAATCGTAAAAGGCGTAACCGATCGACATCAGCGAGAAAAACATCAGCGACAACCCGATACCGAAATAAAAACTTTTGGTGACTTTGTTGAACAGCGGGTGCAACTCCACCAGCCCCAGACGCCGCAGAACTTCCACCACCGAAAAATCAAAGAAATAGTGGGTGTCGCCCTCCCTGATCATCATGGTGATGCAGGACTTGCCCGTGGCCGAACTGATGTAAGGCGCGGTCAGACTCACCTCCTGATCCTGGGTGTGTACGCGCGTCATCAGATACTGTCGGTTTTTGCCAATCGCCTCCTCCATGATGGCCCCGCTGTATATGTTGGGAGAAGTTTGAATGTAATTCAGGTCCGTGGTGTAAACCAGTTCCAGTGAGGGGAACACACTGTAGAACTGCTTCAGGTTCTGGACACCCGGGTTCATCAAATGACAATTGTTGCGCAAGGTCTCAACCAGAAATTTTTCAATTTCGGATTGATACTCATTGTAGAGTCGAATAAATTCCTGCATGTTTGTGCCTTTATGAGCGATTCAAGCAAATAGCTCTTCACTTAAAAAACAATGAAATATGAATGATTCTCAAATCACTATAACGCTTTGTCCTGCACCAGTGCCACTCAAATTCTGCTTTGTGCAAAACAGAAAAACCGTTGATCAAAAGGGGGTTTCTAGGTTTCGCGCGAAGGACACTCTGTGCTTTTGAGCAGATTCTGCGCAAACACCACCAGCTTCTGGCCTTCGTTCATGGCCTGACGGCGCATTAAGTGATAGGCCTCGTTTTCATTCAGCTTTTGGGTCTGCATCAACCGCCCTTTTGCCTGTTCAATCAGGGCACGTTGTTGCAATTTTTCCCTCAGCTGGGCGTTTTCCTGCGTCAATCGCTTGAGCTTTCTGTGCCCGATTTCCGCCTCGTTCAACACTTCGTGCAATCCATCGCGGCCACAACAGAAACAGACGCCTCTGGCCCTCAGGGCTTCTTTGAGCGTCGCCAGTCCATGCGTCAACCGCTCCTTCTGATACGCGCACACCACAGGGTTGGCCAGGTGCGCGTTCAAGGCTTCATGTGCGGTCGCCATGGTGGGAAACGCCTGCAAACGGTTTTGCAGCGCGACAGCCTGATCCATATTCAACTCATCCAACCGCCACAAAACCGGCTGATCGGACTGAATCTGTGTCGGTTCTGGCAAGGGGTCGAGTTCCCAGCCGTTTTGGACAAGGGTTTTATACCAGGCCTGGTCGTTTTCAGCGTCTTCGCTGTGCCACCAAAGGGGTTTCACCAATCCATTCCTCCTGCATCCATTTAACAGACAACAACAGAATGCGTACCACTCAAATCAAACAATGAAAAAACAATCACTTAAACAAAAACCGTCACAACACCAGAAACGGATTGCACCAAAATAAACTGAAAATCACCAAATATGACTTACAGGAAATCAGCCCTTTTACCCCAGAGTAACCAGTAAAGTAAAATGCTAAGATTTGAAGCGTTATCGGCGTAAAGGAATCAACATGTCAACGACATACCGTGAACATTACACTCGCCAAGACCACGAAAACTGGGAAGGTGACTGGGAGTTGATTGATGGCGCACCCTATGCGATGTCGCCGTCGCCTGGCTTTTCACACCAACGTCTTGAAAAAGTTTTGTTGATTGCCATTGATCACATTCTTAAACAATGCGACCGGTGTGAAGCCGTTTCTGAAATCGACTGGTCGCCCAATGAAGACACGGTTGTTCGACCCGATGTTTTGGTGGTTTGTGATCAGACAGGCGAATTCGTGCGCAAAACGCCGGAATTGATTGCCGAAGTGGTCTCGCCAACCAGTGCTTTTCGCGATGAAAAAATGAAATTTGAGTTGTATCAGCAGGAAGGGGTCAAAACCTATTTGCTGGTCTACCCGGAAGAGCGGCGCGTCAAAATTTTTCGCTGGCACGAAGGTCGGTTGATCAAGGACGGCGATTATGCGAATGAGAGCATCACCCTTGAAATTCAGGATTGTCAGGGTCGGGTCGATTTAAGCCAGCTCTGGCGCAAGCCGTGATTCAGATCGCGTCGATGGCCTGACGCAATTGCTTCAGTGCCAGATCCAGGGTCTGGGTGGGCACAGCAATGTTAAGACGGGCAAAACCGCGCCCGGCCTCGCCAAAGCTCAAACCGTCGTTCAAACCCAATCCGGCCTGATCCACCAGAAAGCGTTGAATGGCCGGATGGTCGGGAAACACCCGCGAAAAATCCAACCAGATCAGAAACGATGCTTGCGGTCGCATCACCCGAACGCGCGGCCAGTAAAGCGCAAAAAACGCTTCCACGCGTTCGATATTGGCCAGCAGATGCCGTTGCAGATGCGGCAGATAATCCCGCCCGGCCTGCGAATAGGCCGCTTCCAACGCCACCAGGGCAAACAGGTTCAAATCCGTCATCGAATGCTGTTGCAGCACGCGGAGATAAGCCGCACGCCAATCCGGGTTGGCCATGATCGCATAGCCGATTTGCAGTCCTCCCAGATTAAAGGTTTTGCCGGGCGAACTCAGGGTGACCACACTCTGCGCCACCTCCGCGGACAAACTGGCGATCGGCACATGGCTGTCCGGGACATACACCAGATCGGAATGGATTTCATCACTGACGATTTTGACCCCGTGACGCAGACAAATCTCTGCCAATCGCGCCAGTTCGTCCTGCTTCCACACCCGTCCGGAGGGGTTTTGCGGATGGCAGAACAAAAACAGCGCCACCTGGTGTTCAATGACCAACCGTTCAAATTGTTCAAAATCGATTTCGTAACGGCCATTTTCGAGCACCAGCGGCGCTTCCACCAACTGACGATCATTCAAGCCGGGAGCCTGTCGAAATGGCGGATACACAGGCGTCTGCACCAAAACCGCATCGCCCGACTGGCTGAGCGCCTGTACCGCCAGCATAAAACCATTGGCCACATTGTGAGTCCATAATATCTGCTCAGGCTCAACCGACAACCCTTTGTCGGCCTGCCAATCGATCACGGCCTGATAAGCCGATGTGGGCGTTTGCACATACCCCAGAAGGGGATGGGACAGACGTTTGTTCAGAGCCGCAACAATGAAATCCGGGGTGGGCAAATCCTGATCGGCCACCCACATCGGCAGCACATCCGCCCGACCGAACAGTTTTTCACGCAGATCGTATTTTTCGGAAGCGGTGCCTTCGCGATCAATACGGTATTTGAAAGCGTCCTGATACATTTTTACCCCGACTCTTATCGTCTAAGCCCGTTTTTTCCAGACCGTCACTTGCGACAGGGTGTGCTGGAATCGACGTGCGGTTTCGCGAATCACAAAAGGCAGATCCTGCGGTGCGCCCACCGGATCAAACTCCGTCTCCAGAATCGCGTGCAAGCCTTCCAGGGTGGTGACGTTTTCCCCCGAGGCCGCATCCTTGTAGCCGCCCAGCCAGTGCGCCTTGTCGGTAAAGGCTTCCGACCAGGTGTAAGGCGATCCGATCACCAACAGGCCATTGGGATTCATGCGTGAGCCGATTTCGTTCAGGAACTTGGCTGGCTCGTACATGCGGTCAATCAGGTTCATGGCCACCACCAGATCGTAACCGTTGAAAATCGGTTTCAGATTGGCCGCATCCTGCTGCAGAAACTCGCAACGATCGGCGTTTTCTGACAGGCCCAGTTCTTCCAGAACCCGTTCTTTGAATGCCATGATTTCCCCTTCCCTGGGGATGGTATAAAGCAGGTGGCCCCGGTTTTGCATTTCGATGGCTTTTTGAATGAAACGCGCCGAAAAGTCCAGACCGGTGACACGGTCAAAGTGTCTGGCCAGCTCAAAACAACCGCGCCCCACCGAACAGCCGACTTCCAGCACGTTCAAATCACTGCGGCCACTCAGGTCATCGTCCCGTTGGGCCGCATTCACGGCCAGTTGTGCATAGGCTTTGGGGAAATTATCGACATCAAAATAACGATCGCCATAATGGAATTCGCAATATTGCGCGACCTGAGTGTCGGTCTCATAGGTGGAAAATTCGGTCTGTACCGGCGCATCGGAGGCAATGTAGCGAAAACCGGCATGTTGGAAAAAATGGCGGCGAAACGCGTAACGCGAATGGCCGTTGATTTCATTGCCGGTCGAAATCCAGCAGCCGCCTTTGAACAGGTTGTGTTCGTTGTCAAAAGTCGGCGTGGTGAAATCGTCATACAAGGGATGCACCTCAAAACCTTCGTACGGATACATCGGCGTGAGCGTCCATTGCCAGACATTGCCCACCACATCGTAAAAACCGTCGGTTTCAAATTGATCCACCGGGGTTGAAGACGCGTATTGCTGCAAGTTCAGGTTCGCTTTGTGCTGATGCGCCAGCGCATTGGTTTCATCGCGCAAACGCACATACTCGTCTTCGCTGGGCAGACGAATCGGCTTGCCGGTTTTTTCCGCTTTCCAGTTGCAGAAGGCCTCGGCTTCGTGAAAGTTGACTTCCACCGGCCAGTTCCAGGGCATGGGAATTTCGCGGGTCATGCATCGCAGGTGCCAGTCGTCGGCCTTTTTCACCCAAAAGGTCGGATGCTTGTCCGGAGTGAATTCACGCCAACGGTTGCCTTCTTGCGACCAGAACCGGCCCTGTTCATAGCCGCCATCTTCGACAAAAGCCAGAAATTCCTGGTTGGAGGTCAGAAATCTGGCGGCCTGAAACCCAGACACGTCCGCCTGATGAAAACCGTATTCGTTGTCCCAACCGTAAGTCTCAGCGGGGTCGTGATGATCGATTTTGACCAGGCCTGGTGAAATCGGCAACAGCGTATTCTCGGGGGCTTCGCCATGATGCGGACACACCGGAAACAGCTCGTGGTCCCTGACCGAACTCAGTGGCAGCTGGCGAATCAGCACCGAAGAGGTTTCGATGTGGATTCGCTCATGCTCGATCCCCATCATCACTGGCCACATCGGGCTTTGCCAGTCGATGGGCATCGAAAAAGGCACGCGATCGATCAAATCATTGACCGCCTGTCTGACTTGGGCGCGGTAGGTACGGACCTCTTCCACGCTCGGCCAATCATAATGGGCCTCATTCAAGTCATCCCACGACATCTCATCCACACCGATCGCGCACATGGACTCAATCTCCGGATTGATACGCTCAGGCAGGAGCCCGGCCAGCACCAGTTTATTGGTGAAAAAGGTGGCGGTGTGACCAAAATAGAAAATCAACGGATGGCGCAAAGAACAGGGGCGCTGAAAAAAGACGTCATCCGAAACCAGGGTGTCAAACAGGGTTTCGTAAGCTTCCCAGGTTTCATTGAAATAGGTTTTGATTTCGGCCCGTTTGGCCTCGACTTCGCCCCGGGTCAGGATCACCGGTTTGGAAATGAGTTGCTGTGGCGATAGCATAAAGGAACCTCTTCTGTTCATTTTTATGCCAATTGTATAGCATACGTATAATAAATTCCCGGCTTTTTGAACGGGGTTCGGCCGCGTCAGGGACGATCAAAGCCCAAGCAGAACCCCGGTTTTATCAAGCGCTCGCTCTTGCGGCTGACACAACGTCATATTGCCGGCAGACACCCCCTCTGTTTTCATCAAATAGGTTTCCACCTGCTCCTGCCGCCTTTTGGCCAGTTGCATCAATTTCTGTTCCAGCGCTTCGCCGCTCAGATTTTTCTGCGTCCAATAGGCGCGGTCCGTCTCAGTGAAGTAACCACAGACGTTCAACAACAAGTCAGACTGTTTTTGCACCACCTCGGCCACCTGCCCCAGATATTGGCGCATGGCCTCACTCAAGCCGGGCTTGCCGGGTTCGAACACCACCGGCTCGAAGGTGATGGCCGTGGCTTTGTCAAAGGCGTATTTCGCCGCCAGATAGATGGCGCCATAGGGTTGGAGCGTCAATGTCAACATGGTTTTGGTACCACTGCGGACCGCTTTGAACAAAGCGGTCTGAATCACGCTGTTCAGACGAAATTCGGGGCTGTCCAAACGTCCATGGATAGGCATGTTCAACTCGACCCGGTTATTTTTGTCTTTTAACAAATTCAAACCGACTTTTATGCTGCTGAATCCCGAAATGCTCTCAGCCGATCCCATCTGAAAACCGTTCAAACGCAGCGTGTTCTTGGATTCCAGTTCGGCCTTCTGAATACGGCCTTCGGATTCCATGGACAAACGGCCGCGTTGCACCGGCAACCCCAGACCTTGTTTGATCAACGGAGAATAAGGATACAAATCCAGGTCATTGAATTCAAACTGGTAACGGGTTTCTTGCAGTGGCGCCAGCAACGTCATCTCAGACGTGCCATCAAACAATGCCTGTTCATTCAGTTTGCCGGAGAGGGCAATGGCCGTGGTGAGGTCGGGATGCGCCTGATCAACAGGCCCCACACTGATCCGGTCAAAACGGGCTTTCGTTGGGATGGGTGAGCCATCCACCCAATGACGGAGCGTGACGTTCAGATCGATGACCTTTGCCCCTTCGGCCCTCCATGACAGGGTCTCTGACGAGGACTGCGATCCATCAGTGGCTTCGGCGTTTTCAGGCTCTCCCCCCTTTTCTGAAGAAGGGGACAGACCCAACAAAGGCCGCAAGCCGCGCCACTGCGCCAACTGATTACCTTCGTGAAGATCCAGCGTCACTTTTCCACCTTTTAGCGTCGCGGTCTCTGTCCGAATCTGCCGGGTCTGATCGGCCTGATGGAATTCGGCCTTTGGCAATGAAAAGGCGTTAAGCGTCAACCAGGTCTCAAGCTTGTCGGTATTTTGGGCGGCATCGGGGTTTTTCAGTGCCGAAAGGCTGAGTGCCTGCGCCTCGATTTGCGCCAACGATCCCTTCAGGCTGGAAGCGGTTTCGCCCAAGGAGAATTCAATGTCGTAATCCGAAGCAAGGCTGTCCAGGCTGGCCCAGACAGGCCCCGTTTCGGCTGAGGCATCGTCTGTCTGCAATCGGGCCGCCTCCATCACACTGGCCAGTGTCAGGCGAGTCATCGACAAATGCCCGTTTGAGATAATAGGTGATGGCGCCGACTGGTCGGTGGCAAAACCGCCCGAAACCCGGCCTTGCCAGTGTAGTTGTTCGAACTGCGGCTGAAACGTCGCCGCCAGTGCGGAAAAGCGGGTCACCGTGGCGTCACCCTGAGCCTGCCATTGGCCGCCCGCTTCGGGGTCGGTTTCATTCGGCGCCAGACCCATCCTGCCCTGCCAGTTCAAACGTTTGAGAGCAACCTGCGAAGACGACGGGTCCGTGAAAGCCAACCCGTCCAACTGCAGCGTTTGCTCCGAATCGAGCTGTGGTTGTTCTGTCCCCAGACTGGCTGAGGCCTGGCCTTCCCAGCGCACCCCTTTCAGATCCAGTGTCAATGGGGCTTGGCTGGCCTCCACCCCAGAAAGGTCGATGCGAGTCTGATCGATTTCCAGCGACACAGCATCCGCTTCCCGACTTGCCAGCGAAAGTTGCCCTTCATAATCCATTGCATCCCAGCGCAGCTTCTGACCCGGATCCGACTGTAGATCGCCCTGTTTGATCTCAAGCCGATGGTCGGCATGGAACTGCCATGACAGAGCCGAAGACGAAGCATCCGCGTCCGTCTGCCAGCTGCCCTGCCAGTTTAAACTGCGCCACGCCAGTGTTTGCGAGGCACGCTTCGCCATGCCTTCTCGCAAGGACAGTTGCCCCTTGCCTGTGATCTGTGGTTGGGCACTGTCCAAAATGGTTTCGATTTTTCCCGACCAGTTCAACCGATCCAGGGTCAAAAGCAGCGGCTGGGCGATAAGGCTGTCCGAAGCGAGCCGAAGTTGACCCAGTGTCAGATCGCCATCCCAGTCAAATGACTGCGAGGCTCTCTGCCACGCAAAGTGCCCATCGGCACTGACCAGCCCTTCCAGCGTTGAGACATCGGGCGAGAGAAAGCCTTGCCAGAGTGACAGGTCCAGACCGGACAGATCCAGTGTGCCTGACACAGCGGGCAGGGTTGCAAAAGGCGTGGCGACCAGTTCCAGACTGATATCCGCGTCCGATGCCTGAGCTTGCGTCAGGCTCGCGTCCATCGTCAAACGGGCAGCGGAATCGGGCGTCCAGGTTTGCAGGCCGCTCAAGTCAATCTGATGCAGATGAAAAGTTCTGGAAGCGGACTCCGTGTTTATGGTCACACGCAAGCGATCGATGTCCAGATTTTGCACTCCCAGTCCCCACTGGCTGAAAAAAGACGCCGCTTTCTCGCCCGGAGCTGGCTCTGCCTCAGCGTCTTTTTCCGCAATGGGCACGCCCGCGACACGCACCAGCCGGGAAGCAGAACCCAGCTCAATCACCAGCTCCGCATTTTGCAGACGCAATCGTTGCAAAAGCCAGTTTTTATCCCACAGATCGCCCCAACTCAGATCCATATGCAAGCGTTCAAACGACAGGGAAGGCGTTTCGTCGGTTGTCACAGACAAACCCGAAACCGTAACCCGACCATCCCACCAGGCCAATGCCACCTGCTCGATGGCCACCTTGGCCTGCGTCTGCTGCTGCAGCTTCCAGATCATGGCATGCTTGAGCGCCCAAGGAGCCAATGCCCAAAGCAGCACCAGCACGGCCAGGCCGAGCAGCCAGCCGCGTTGTTTGTTGATTATTTGCCAAAGATGGCTCATGAAATATCACCAGACCTGGTTGTTTTCAGTGCTGTTTCAGTGTAATTGAGGGACGTCTTTTGCACAAAGCAAAAGACGCAAGCGGTTCACGGGGTGTAATAAAACTCATAATCAGCCGCCCGCCCGGACTGATCCGGCCAGGACTTCAGCAAAGTACGGGCTTTCATCGGCTGTACCGGTCGGGCGTTGTTGCCCAGATAATCCTGCAAACGTTGAAGCTGGCTGACCGACGCCTCAAGCGGCTGGTCAAACACCATCCAGTAAACCCCTTCATCGCAAGGCGGGTGGGTCAAGGAACCGTGATATTTGTAGAATTTGCGCGCGCCGGGAATGAAATTGGCCGGTGGCAATTTGACCGATTGGTTGACCTTTTCCTGATTGATCTCACCGGGCAAATTCTCCAACACAGTGGCCAGATGCTCATGTTCGTCGCCTTCACGGAACAGAACGGCCACCACCACATGGTTGCCTTCCCCGTCCTTGTGCACCAGTTGCAATTCTGCCGGATAGGCAAAACCGTCTTTGTGATGCTCCGAAGGCGTGTGGAATTCGTAATGAGTCAGTTCATAACGCCGATTCTGCAGACGAATATAACTGCCCACCGGAATATTGACCTTGAGGCGTTTGCCATCAAATTCGGTTTTCAACACGGTTTCGCGGTAATGAATGTCAAACCCGGGCAACCCGGTGGTCCCAACCGCTCCCTGCCGTTTGATGTCGATGGGCGACTGAGCCTGGCCCGAGCCACACAGGGCATAAGCCTCTGACAGTTCGGCCCAATGGCGCGGTGCCTTGTCATCATGGTAGCCCCATTCCGGCGGGGCCTCGTTTTCGGCGTTTTTCTGATCCTGGTCTGCATCCCCGTTTTTGCCATCGTTGGGCATGCCGCCCTTGTCCACCTCAGGCTGGTCTCGCGAAGGGTCATTTTCATCGCCACGCTCTTCGCCCTGGCTCTGCCCTTGCGCCTCGGCGCCAAGGTTCAGCAGCGACTCTTCGGCCGCGACCCCACCCGAAAACCCGAGCAGGCCGACCAGACTCAGAGCCAGCCAGTCAGATCGAGCAGATCGATAAACAGATAACCGTGTCCAACTCAACGTCATGAGCGATTCCTTTTACGATTTCCTTCAGACATCCGGGTAACAGCCAGGTGCTTTTCTGGCCTGCAGAACGGCTTCAAACGCGTCCAATTCCGATTTCTGCAACGCAAACACCCCTTCGCCACCCTGTTCAAACTCGAACCAGTAAAATGGCAATTCCGGGTACGCCTGCTGCAAATAATACTGACTGACGCCCACCTCGACAATCAAGGTACCATCCTCGGTCAGATGCTGGCTGGCCTCGGCCAGAATACGCCGAGCCAGATCCAGCCCATCCTCTCCGGCCGCCAATCCCAGTGTCGGTTCCTGCTGAAATTCCGGCGGCAGATGTGCCATTTCAATCGCATCCACATAGGGCGGATTGGAAACAATCAGATCGTACTGGCGTCCGGCCAACGCCGAAAACAGGTCCGATTCGATCACGGACACCACGTCTTCCAGCTGATAACGGGCCACATTGCGCCGGGCCACGGCCAACGCCTCCGGGGATATGTCGGCCAGATCCACTTCTGCCTGGGGACAGGCCTGCAGGCTGGCGATGCCAATGCAACCGCTGCCGGTGCACAGATCCAGAATTCGTGTTACCTGATCCGGATCGACCCAGGGTTGATAGCGCTCGGCAATCAATTCGGCAATCGGCGAGCGTGGAACCAACACCGATTCGTTGACATAAAAACGCAACCCGGCAAAGTTGGCTTCACCGATCAGATAGGCCGACGGTTCTCGGCTTTCAATCCGATGACGAAACAGATCGGTCACCTGCTGTTTTTCCTGCAGCGTGAGCCGCGCATGATAATAAGCTTCGGGCAAATCCCAGGGCAAAGCCAGGGTATGAAACACCAACAGTTTTGCTTCGGCAAACGCGTTGTCGGTGCCATGACCAAAAGACAGTTCCGCCCGTTGAAACAGGGTCGCCCCCCAGCGAATGAAATCATTGACGCTTTCCAGGGTTTCGGATTGATACAGAAAATTGGTCATAACCCGCTCAGTCACCCATTGTTTGGTTTTTTGGCGTGTTTGGGCCGGAAGGCTTTGCATACCCGCTCGTCGGTTTCCAGATAGGCCCCTTCGATCAGGTCAATGCAATAAGGCACAGCCGGGAACACGGCTTCCAGACACTCGGCAATCGCCGACGGCTTGCCCGGCAGATTGATGATCAGGGAGTGGCCCCGAGTGCCCGCGATCTGGCGTGACAGGATGGCCGTGGGCACATATTGCAATGACACGGCTCGCATCTGTTCAGCAAACCCATCCAGAATTTTGTCGCAGGCGGCGGCCGTGGCTTCGGGCGTGACATCGCGTTTGGCCGGGCCTGTACCGCCAGTGGTCAGAATCAGATCGCAACCGATTTTGTCGGCCAGCTTTTTCAATGTCGATTCAATCAGTGCCTGATCGTCCGCAATCACATGCGAGTATGGCTCCCAGTCACAGGTCAACGCCTTTTGAATCCATTGTTTCATCGCCGGGCCGCCCAGATCCTCGTATTCACCTCGGCTGGCGCGATCCGAGACAGTGACAAAGCCGATTTTCGCAACTCGGGGTTCGGTCATAGTGCCTCCATATAACCCGAACATTTCACAAATTTGCACCGATCTCGCTTGCCCCTTGATTCCACAAGAAATATTTTCTCAGTTGGTCGTAATCACGGATACGACGCGCCTTCGAAAATTTCCTTGTGCAAACAAGTTCCTGCGCGACCTCAGCACAAATTCATGAAACATTCGGGATAAATACCGATCATTGTAACGAGACCGCCCCGCCTTTGCTCGGTTTTTTCCATCCCCCTCTCCTCAATCCCCCGCACGGGGTTGAAAGCCGCCGAATCTCCCCCATATACACAACATTGCAATCGACAACAAGAAAATTGGACTTATGGCGGATCAGGATCACAACAACCCCAACCCTGAACACAACCCGGATCAGGCAAACGATCACACGACGGACACGTCATCGGAAAACACCTACAAAAACGGTTCGGCCTACCAGCAGGAAGACATGGAAGTCGAGTTCACCGAATTTTACGATGGCATTTCCGAAGCCATCCCCGAGCTGGCGCCGGAAGACGGCTCCGGGATGTCCGACTCGGCTGACTCCGAAGAGGAAGTCCTGGACGACGACGCCATTCAAGGCGAACACATTGCCCATGACGACGAGGCAGAAGAAGCCGAAGAGATCGACACGGATGAACAGCGTGTGTTTGATCAGGGATCGTTACAGGAAGCGGCCAAAGCCATTACCAGTCTGGTTGCGGCCAACCGTTCCCGTCCGGGAAGACTGTTTCTGCTGCCGATCAAGGAGCGTCCATTTTTCCCCGGCCAGACACTGCCAATCGTCCTTGACCGCGAAGCCTGGGAAGAAACCCTGCACCAGGTCATGGACGCCGGCCAGCATTACATCGGGGTCATCTACGTGGACACCGACGACCACCACAAAGCCCTGGCCCAGGATTTTGCCAAAACCGGCACCCTGGTTCGCATCCATGACCCCAAGGTGCGCGATGACTACATCCAGCTGGTCGCCGAAGGCATCTGCCGTTTTCAGGTGGACGAATGGGTTCAGGACAAGGCCCCTTATCAGGCCTATGTGACTTACCCCAGAGACATCCGCAGCGGTCGCAACAAAGAATACAAGGCCTACGGTCTGGCGATCATGAATGCGTTCAAGGAACTGTTGCCGCTGAACCCGCTTTACAGCGAAGAACTCAAATATTTCCTCAATCGCTACAGCGCTTCCGATTCCGAACATCTGGCGGACTTTGCTGCCAGCCTGACTGCGGCCAGCAATGAAAAGCTGCAGGATCTGCTCGACACCCTTGACTTGAGCGAGCGCCTGGAAAAAGTACTGGCTCTGTTCAAGCACGAGATCGAAGTCACCAAATTGCAATTTAATATTCGCGAGCGGGTCGAAGAAAATCTGAGCCAGCAACAGCGTGAATTTTTCCTGCACCAGCAGCTCAAGGAAATTCAGAGCGAGCTGGGCATGGTCAAGGATGACCGCACGGCCGACGCTGACCTGTTCACAGAGCGCATGAAAAAACTGGTCCTGTCGGAAGAAGCTCAGGCCAAAGCCGACGAAGAACTGGACAAAATACGGATGCTCGATCCCCAGTCACCGGAATACGGTGTCGCCCGCAACTGGCTGGACTGGGTAACGCAACTGCCCTGGGGCCAATACAGCAAAGACAAACTCAATCTGAAACGCGCCCAGAAAATTCTGGACAAAGGCCATGATGGCCTGGACGACGTCAAAGACCGGATTCTCGAATTTCTGGCCGTCGGGGCACTGAAAGGCGAAATTTCCGGCTCCATCATCTGCCTGGTCGGCCCGCCAGGGGTGGGCAAAACCTCCATCGGCAAATCCATTGCCGAAACACTGGGTCGGCAATTTTACCGTTTTTCCGTCGGGGGCATGCGCGATGAGGCCGAAATCAAGGGCCATCGCCGCACCTACATCGGCGCCATGCCGGGCAAATTTGTGCAAGCGCTGAAAGACACCGGTCGTGCCAACCCGGTGATCATGCTCGATGAAATCGACAAAATCGGGGCCTCCTACCAGGGGGATCCGGCATCGGCCTTGCTGGAAGTGCTCGATCCCGAACAGAACCACGATTTCATGGACCACTTTCTGGACGTCCGCTTTGACCTGTCCAAAACCCTGTTTGTGTGCACGGCCAATACACTGGACACCATCCCCGGTCCATTACTGGACCGGATGGAAGTGATCCGCTTGTCGGGTTACATCACCGAAGAAAAAATCCAGATTGCCAAACACCACCTGTGGCCGCAATTGCTGGAAGACGCCGGGCTGACCAAAAAAGACATTCAAATCACGCCAGCCACCTTGCGCCACGTGATTGAAGGCTATGCCCGTGAAGCTGGGGTGCGCAATCTGAAAAAACAACTGGCCAAGCTGATCCGCAAGCTGGCGATTCGTTTTGTCAAAGGCGAAATGGACCACTACAGCATCCATGTCAACGATCTGGAAGAACTGCTGGGACAACCGCGCTTTACCCCGGAAAAAACCCAAGAGACGCTCGGCACTGTGACCGGACTGGCCTGGACCTCCATGGGCGGTGCCACCCTGACCATTGAAGCTTCGCGCGTGCATACCCACAACCGCGGGTTCAAGCTCTCAGGGCAACTGGGCGATGTGATGCAGGAATCAGCCGGGATCGCTTACAGTTACATTTCCTCCAATCTGGACACCTTCAAAGCCGACCCGGAATTCTTTGACAAGGCCTATGTGCATTTGCATGTCCCCGATGGCGCCACACCCAAGGACGGCCCCAGTGCCGGGGTGACCATGGCCACCGCCCTGCTGTCACTGGCCCGCAACGAGCCGATCAAAACCTCACTGGCCATGACCGGAGAACTGAGTCTGACCGGGCAGGTTCTGCCGGTCGGCGGCATCCGTGAAAAAGTGATTGCGGCCCGTCGGATTGGCATCAAAACCGTGATTTTGCCGGATGAAAACCAGAAGGATTATCACGAACTGCCGGATTACCTCAAGGAAGGCATGACCGTGCATTTCGCCAAACAATTCGAAGACGTGGCCCGGCTGACTTTTCACATTCGCAGCAAATCCAATGCGCTGAAAAAGTACGAACAGCGATTGATCGACCAGGTGGAACAACCGAAAGACTGAAATCACCAGGCCTGGTCAAAAACCGTCTTAATATCCAAAAGAGACCCGCCTGATACGAATCTGATTGATCGAACAGGCGCGCAGCGACTCATTCGTCGGTTAACGGATCTATGTTCAACATTGTTTTCTCCCATAAAAAAACCGCTCACAAAGGAGCGGTTTTTTTATGGAGTGACCGCCATCGCGGCGGTCATTGAGCGAAAAGGCTTAAGCCAGTTCACCATCATAGTCGGCCAAACCTGGGTTGTCTTTGACGCCCACCAGTTTCGGATGGTTCACTTTGGTGATTTTCTTCTCACCTTTGTGGCGACGCAGATAATCCGCCACCACGTCCCAGATTGGGCGACCTGGACCGGTGGTGTCAACCTGAGCCCAGCCAGAGACGGTGTAAGATGTTTCTGGATCAACCGGTGTGCCGTCATCCAGGCGGATGTCGGAAATTCGGTTGCCGAATTCCGCATTCGGCGCACAGGTGTAATCCAGACCACCGATACGCACCATGTCACCGCCAGACTGCAGGTAAGGGTCTTTCTGGAAGATGTTTTCACAGATGCCTTCCATCATGTCCTTGATCTGGGCGCCGGTCATTTCATTGGCGTAGGTTTCACCATAGGTCATGGAAGTTTCGTCCATAACGCGTTCCATGGTGATGGTTTCCCCTTCCAGAATCGACGTACCCCAGCGCACACCAGCGGACAGGGCGATGTCGGTGTCATACTCTTCACGCAGCGCATTCACGATGATCTGATCCCAGGTCCCCATGAAGTTGCCACGACGGTACAGGACTTCGTCGGCCTTGCCCAGATCTTCTTCCAAAATTTCCTGATACGTTTTGCCCAAACGGTCTTTGTTGACCGCAAATTCCGGATTGCGCGACTCGACAACGGTGTTGTCATAAACGCTGTTGTACAGCTCATCGATGTACGTCTGCATTTCCGGATCGGCTGGCAAGGCATTGGAGAAAATCGGCAGCAGGTTGTAGTTCACGCCCTGCAGCTTGCCGTTTTGAATGTCCAGATCCATCACACCGATGAACTTGGCGTTGGAACCGGCGTTGGTGACGTGACAGACACCACCGTCAGGACGCTTCACATCAATCGTGGCCGGGATGCCATCATGCGTGTGTCCGCCAAAGATGGCATCAATGCCTGGTACCTGACCGGCCATTTTGATGTCCACGTCCATGCCGTTGTGAGACAGCATCACAATCGCCGCCACGTTTTCCGTGTCCTGAATATTCTTGACCGTGTCTTTCAGTTCTTCAACACGCAAACCAAATGACCAATCCGGGAAGTTTTCCTGCGGGTTAGCATTGGCGGTGCGTGGGAAGGCCTGACCGACAATCGCCACACGCTCACCGTTGATCTCTTTCACGGTATAAGGTTTGAACGCACGCAACTCGTCTTCGCTGTACATGCCCAGACCATCATGGCGATCGACCATCTCATAATAAGAATCTGAGAACAAGGCATCGTCCTTGATCCGCACGTTCTGCGCCAGGAATTCACCGTTGAAACGGGCCTGGTTGGTCAGCACTTCGTCCTGCTTGTAAGTGAATTCCCAGTGGCCGACCATGGCGTCGACACCCAAAATATTGGACGCATCCACCATGCACTTGCCACGTGTCCACAATGCTGTGGCCGAACCGTGCCACAAGTCACCGCCGTCCATCAGAACCGTGTTCTGTTTACCACCGGCCGCTTCACGCAAACGGTCCACAGCGGTTTTCATATGAGCAAAACCACCGACCTTGCCATACTGCTCGGCCGCTTCCTGGAAATTCAGGTAGGTAAACGCATGCGCTTCTGGCGTGCCTGGCTTGATGTCCAGTTTTTCCAGCAGGTTTTCGCCCACAACGTGCGGCAGTTTGCCAAACGCAGGACCAATCCCCAGGTTCACATTGGGTTCACGGAAATAAACCGGCTTCAACTGCGCGTGGCTGTCCGTCATGTGCAACAGACGCACATTGCCTTTCATCGGCAATTTGTACATTTCATCCGACAATTCACTTCCGGGCTTACCAGACATGGCTTTGGCGGCACCCGGCAGCATACCCGCTGCGGCGGCCATTGACATGACATGAAGAAACTCACGACGATTTAGAGACATAGTGTCCTGCTCCGTTAGGTTTAATAAAATCAATTAATATAATTTTTTACTGATCGCGGACATTGGCACGCGAATAAAGTGGGCTATACATTAAGTTTGAGCGAGCCAAAAGTCAAATAAAGCCCGATTATGTTGCACTAAGTTTCCTTTATCGAAACAATGCCCTCATAAATTTTTTCAATTCTTGTGCGCCTCTACCCAAACCCGGGCATTGCGGAACAAGCGCATCCAAGGGGCGTCTTCACGCCAATCGTCCGGATGCCACGAATTCTGTACCGTCCGGAACACCCGTTCCGGGTGCGGCATCATAATCGTGACCCGCCCGTCTTCGGTGGTCAGGCCAGTCAAACCATCGGCGGAACCGTTTGGATTATACGGATAGGCCTCAGTCGCCTGTCCGACCGGATCGATGTAACGAAGGCTGGCAAGGGCCTGTTCGGACTGACCGTCTTCAAAACGCACCCGACCTTCGCCGTGCGCGACCGCGACCGGCAATTTGGAACCGGCCATGCCCTTGAGCAGGATCGAGGGCGATTCGGTGATTTCCACCTGTGAAAAACGGGCTTCAAACTGTTCGGAACGGTTGCGCACAAACGTCGGCCAGTGCTGAGCGCCGGGAATGATCTCTTTCAGATTGGACAGCATCTGACAGCCATTGCAGACCCCCAGTGTAAAGGTGTTTTCGCGCGCAAAGAAACGCTCAAAGGCGTCTCTGGCCACCGGATTGAACAGAATGGAGTTGGCCCAGCCTCGCCCGGCACCCAGCACATCGCCATAGGAAAAGCCGCCGCATGCCACCAGACCGCGGAACTCGGTCAAATCGGTGCGACCACTCAGCACATCGGTCATGTGCACATCCATGGCATCAAACCCGGCCAGATCAAACGCGGCGGCCATTTCCTGCTGGCCGTTCACACCCTGTTCGCGCAGAATGGCCACTTTGGGCCGATCGCTCAGATCGCGGGTGACGTCCTCCGCCGGATCAAACGTCAATTCCGAAAACACGGTCGGCTGCGTCTGATTTACGCTGTTTTCATACTCTTCGCGTGCGCAATCGGCGTTGTCACGCAACGCCTGCATGCGATAACTGGTCTCAGACCACCAGGCCTGGTAAGTTTTGCGTTGCCCGGACAGACAAACCTGCCCGTGAGACAGCACTTCAAAACGATCCTGATCATTGGGCTGACCGATCCAGTGTGCCATGTCACCCAACTGGTGCGTTTTGATCAGGGCCTCGACCGCTTCGACATCGCTTTCACGGATTTGCAGCACCGCACCGGGTTCTTCGGCACACAGCACGGACACGGGCTCGTTGCCGAGCTGACTGATGTCAACCGACACACCGCAATGACCGGCAAAGGCCATTTCCAGCAACGTCACCAGCAGGCCGCCATCGGAACGGTCGTGGTAGGCGACCAGTTTGTCATCGCCCAACAGCGTCTGCACCAAGGCAAAAAACCGGATCAAAGCCTGAGGATCATCCAGATCGGCCGGGGTCTCGCCCACCTGATTGTAAACCTGTGCCAGACAACTGGCCCCGATCCGGTTCTGACCCTGGCCCAGATCCAGCAACAGCAAGCGGGTGGGCCCCAGATCGGTTCGCAGCTGCGGCGTGACGGTTTTGCGCACGTCTTCCACCGGCGCAAACGCGGTGATATTCAATGACACCGGCGATGTGACCGACTTGGCCTCACCGTCCTGTTCCCACACGGTTTTCATGGACATGGAATCCTTGCCCACTGGCACCGCAATGCCCAGGGTCGGGCACAATTCCATCCCCACGGCTTCCACCGCCTCATACAACGCGGCGTCTTCGCCGGGATGCCCGGCTGCGGCCATCCAGTTGGCCGACAGCTTGATCTCGGAAATTCGGTTGATTTTCGCACTGGCAATATTGGTAATGGCCTCGGTAATCGCCAGGCGTGCCGACGCTTTGGGGTGAATCAACGCCACCGGCGGACGTTCGCCCGTGGCCATGGCTTCGCCGGTGACACCGCAATAATCGGAACAAGTCACCGCCGCATCGGCCACCGGGACCTGCCAGGGGCCCACCATCTGATCGCGGGTCACCATGCCGGTAATGGTGCGATCGCCAATGGTGATCAGAAACTGCTTGCTGGCAATGGTCGGCAACTTCAACAGGCGTTCCGTGACCTCTTCCAAAGGCAATACGGACGGATCAAACCCCGGTTGCGGCAATGAACGTGACGTCACATCCCGGTGCATTTTGGGCGGCTTGCCCAGCAACACGTTCAGTGGCATGTCCACCGGATTGGCCTCAAATTCGGTGTCATTCACCCGCAGTGTCTGTTCCTGGGTCGCTTTCCCCACCACGGCATAGAGGCAGCGTTCACGCTGACAAATGGCTTCAAAAGCGGCCAAACGCTCGGCATGAATGGCGATGACATAACGTTCCTGGGACTCGTTGCACCAGATTTCCATCGGCGACATGCCCGGCTCGTCATTGGGAATCGCCCGCAGCTGAAAATCGCCGCCGCGTCCGGCGTCATTGACCAGTTCCGGAAACGCGTTCGACAGGCCACCGGCCCCCACATCATGAATGGACGCAATCGGAGACTCGGCCCCCAGATAGGTGCAACGATCAATCACTTCCTGGGCGCGGCGTTCCATTTCTGGGTTTTCACGCTGCACCGATGCAAAATCCAGATCCTCGGAACCGCTGCCACTGTCGACCGATGAAGCCGCACCGCCGCCCAGACCGATCAGCATTGCCGGACCGCCCAGCACCACCAGTTTGGCTCCTGTGGGAATGTCGCCCTTTTCCACGTGCTGCTCACGAATATTGCCCAGCCCGCCAGCCAGCATGATCGGCTTGTGGTAACCGCGCAATTCGCTGCCTTCATGGGTGATCAACGGGGTTTCGTAGGTACGGAAATAACCATTGATCGCCGGACGACCGAATTCATTGTTGAAACCGGCGGCCCCCAATGGGCCGTCCAGCATGATCGACAAGGGCGAAGCCATGCGATTGGGACGCCCATAAGGCTGCTCCCAGGGTTGTTCAAAACCGGGGATCTGCAGATCGGAAACGGTAAACCCTGTCAGCCCGGCTTTGGGCTTGGAGCCGCAGCCAGTAGCACCTTCGTCCCGAATTTCCCCTCCGGCCCCCGTGGCCGCACCCGGCCAGGGCGAAATCGCCGTCGGGTGGTTATGGGTTTCAACCTTAATCTGAAACGGCACCGCTTCCTGCGAGGTTTGATAACGCCCCGTCCCCGGTTCGGGGAAAAAGCGGGTGGCCTCCGACCCGGCCAGCACAGCGGCGTTGTCGCTGTAGGCCGACAGCACCCCTTGAGGGTTCTGCTGATAGGTATGACGGATCATCCCAAACAGAGACATGGGCTGGTTCTGTCCATCGATGGTCCAGTCGGCATTGAAAATCTTGTGGCGGCAATGTTCGGAATTGGCCTGCGCGAACATCATCAGTTCCGCATCGGTGGGGTTGCGCTGCAATCCGGTAAAGGCCTCAACCAGATAATCGATTTCATCGTCCGACAGCGCCAGACCCATCTGATTGTTGGCCTCGTGCAGGGCTTGAGCGCCCGCGCCGATCACATCAATCCGAGTGACGGGTCTGGGTGTCTGGTGTGAAAACAGATCCGCCATGGCTTCCGGGCCGGGCAATACCTGTTCGATCATGCGGTCGTGCAGCTGGGCCTGCATGGCCTGACGCGTCGCATCCTCTGTGCCGATCAGCCGATAGACAATGCCTCGCTCAATCCGTTCGATCTGGGTCAGACCGCAGGTATGAGTGATGTCGGTGGCTTTGGACGACCAGGGAGAAATGGTCCCCAGGCGTGGCGTGACCAGAATGGACGCATCGGTCCAGGCGGGTGCCGGGGGTTGGGCACAGTCATTCAAAAGCTGGCTCAGACGTTCGGTCTGCTCGGAACTGAGTGACTCCGCAGATTCGGTCAATTCGAAGGCATACACAAAACGGGCCTCAATGCCATCAATCTTGCCGATGGGTTTCAAAGACTGCAACAACTGATCCAGACGATACGATGAAAGCGCGGCCTTGCCCCACATTAACTGCATAATTTTATCCTTCAAAACGAAAAAAGCCCTGTTTGAAACCCGTACTGCGTCTCAGACGGGTTCCAAATAAGGGCGTGTTGATAGCATCACACATTCGGGTCGCTGGCGATTATTCGGTCACCAACCCCAAACTTTTGAAAATGTATTCCCGGTTATCGGCATTCAGCGGCGTCTCATCTTCCAGGGCTTCGACCGAGACCTGAGTCTGACCGCTGTCGTCTTCGTCCGCGATCACGCGGAAACGCACCTGTTTGGGAATGATTTTTTCACTGCCCGATTGCCAGAACGCCAGACTGTCGAGGAAACCACGATCTTCTCGTGCTTTCTCGGGCACCTGAACCGTCACCGTTCGCAGGGCATCCGAAATCTCTTCACTGAACCAGCCAGCACGGTAAAGCATGGCCTTGAGGTGGTTCCAGGTTTCGTCCGGTCCGGCCTGGAACGCCAAACCGTCAAATTCTTCGCCACCGACAATCTCCACCTGGGTTTCACTGGCTTCGATCTGAGTCAGAGCCTGTGCCTGATTGGCACCAAAAAACACCATGGCCTGATACAAGGCTTCGGCTTCAAACTGCGGGTTGTAAGGTTGAATCTTCCAACCGGAGCTGACTACGCCCCCATCGTCGGTGGCCAAAGAAGGGTCATGCACTTCAAAATGGCGGAAATAAACGCGCGTCAATTCGGCTTCCGGATCGTATTCGACCTGGGCCACGATCCGGTCATACGCCCCCTCGGCGATTTCCGGACGCCAGCTGTTGAAAAGCCGGGTCAAAGGCCCCTGATCATCCAGCGGCACCACTTCCTGTCGAGGCACAAATTCGGTTTTGATCACGCCGATGTCTTTGCGCGCTTCCTTGACGGGCATTCCCAGCGTCTGCAAAAAGGCTTCCACCCCGGCAAACACCTGCTGACTGTCCATGTCTTTGATCGTCAACCAGCGTTGAGACAGATTGCGCTCAATCGACAGATTTTCAGACTCATAGGTCGGCACCGTGGATTTGCCCTGATTGGCACCTTCGGTCTCTGCCAGCACGTCACTCAGATCTCGCTGCTGGCGGCCTGCCATCAGCAGGTCCGGCGGCATCTCCAGACGTTCGGCCAGTTTGTCGTCCGTGTCGCGATAGCTGGTATCGGCGTCGTAATCCAGAACGCTGCTGGCGTTTTCCTGGGTTGAGGTACAGCCCGTCAGGCCGATTGCCAGGGCAAGCAGACTGATACGTGGCAAGGTAATCATTTCAAATTTCATGAATCAGAGAACTCCAGCGGATTCCAGGGCCTGACGGACCGTGGTATGGTATTTTTCAGACAGCGGGGTCATAGGCAGACGAATGGCACCGTTGATCATGCCCATCTCCGCCATGGCCCATTTTACGGGAATCGGATTGGTTTCGACAAACAACGCCTGATGCAGAGACATCAGCTGCTGATCTTTCAGGCGGGCTTCTTCGCCCTGCCCGGCAATCGCCAGGTCGTATATTTCGGATACCAGTTGGGGCGCCACATTGGCGGTCACGGAAATGCCGCCATGGCCGCCCGCGAGCAGAAACTCCACGGCATTGGCGTCTTCGCCTGTGTAAAGCGCAAAATCGTCACCGGCCAGCGAACGGATCTGTCCTACCCGCGACACATCTCCGGTGGCTTCTTTGATGCCGACAATGTTGTCGATTTCCGCCAGGCGTCCCACCGTTTCCGGCAGCAGATCGCAAGCGGTACGGCCGGGCACATTGTACAGAATCTGGTCAATTTCGACCGTCTCGGCAATTTTCTTGTAATGTTGGTAAAGCCCTTCCTGAGTCGGCTTGTTGTAATAAGGCGTCACCAGCAAACACGCATCCGCACCTGCTTTATGTGCGTACTCGGTCAGCATGATGGCTTCGGAAGTCGAGTTGCCGCCGGTGCCGGCAATCACCGGAATCCGCCCGGCGGCTTTTTCAATAATGAACTTGAGCACCTGCTCGTGCTCATCAAAATCCAACGTCGCTGACTCGCCCGTCGTGCCGGTCGCGACAATGGCTTTGGTTTTGGCCTGGATGTGGAATTCCACCAGGCGTGCCAGGGCATCAAAATCCAGCGATTCATCTGCCTTCATCGGCGTCACCAAAGCGACCATACTTCCTTTCAACACTCTGACACCTCGTTGCTTGCGTTGCCTTGATCCCGTTCAGGCCAGACCTCTGCATGAAAGGGGTAATATTAACGGCTAAACAGGCATTGTTCAAGCGATTATTACCGCCAAATCACCGCCTTCCCTTTCAGCTTGAGCCGGCTCACCGGGCTGGCATTGGCCGAACCCGTTTTTGACTTTTTTCAATTGCAACCACTGGTAAAAACGGGCATACTCAACCCAAAAAAGGAGGCACGATGGACGAAAACCTTTCCTCGATACTCAACGTCATTCCCGCCGACCACGGCATCGAATGGACCCGAGACACCCCTTTTGATTTTGCCGCTCTTCGAAACACCTGGACGATTCTGTATTTCTACCCCCGTGACAACACCCCCGGTTGCACCACAGAAGCACAAGACTTTGCCGAACGCCACGACCGCTTTGGTTCGCTGGGAGCTCAGATTCTGGGCGTTTCCAAAGACTCGCTGCGCAAGCATCGCAATTTCATCCAGAAACACGACTTCCCCTTTGACCTCATCTCTGACCCGAACGAACACCTCTGCCGGGCGTTTGACGTGATCCAGCTCAAAAAGAATTACGGCCGCGAATACCTGGGCATTGAGCGCAGCACGTTTTTGATTGACCCCAGGGGGCATATTCACCAGGCCTGGCGAAAAGTCAAAGTCAAAGATCACGCCGAAACCGTTTTGCAAACGCTGATCGACCAACAGCAAGCCTGAACACGATACACTCTTCTCAACCCAAAGGATCTGTATTCATGACCGATCAAAAACGCCTGTTTATTCTCGACACCAATGTTCTGATGCACGACCCCATGTCGCTGTTCAACTTCGAAGAGCATGACATTTTCATCTCCATGACCGTGCTGGAAGAATTGGATGCCAGCAAAAAAGGGATGTCCGAAGTCTCACGCAATGTGCGCGAAACCAACCGCTTGATCGACCAGATCATCAGCAACGCCACCTTTGAACAGATCAAGGCCGGGCTGAACCTGGAACGCATTCATCCCAGCCGGGAAGAAAAAAATCTGCGTCTGGGAAAACTGTTTTTTGAAACCGAATTCATGAAGGCCGAACTGCCGGCGCTGTTGCCCAGCCACAAAGCCGACAACCACATTCTGCAAACGGGCCTGGCACTGCAAAAACTTTTCCCCGAGCGCGGAATCACGCTGGTCACCAAAGACATCAACATGCGGATCAAATCTTCGGCGGTGGGTCTGCACTCCGAAGACTATTACAACGACCGGGTTCTGGAAGACGCCGACCTGCTTTACACCGGCTGGGAAACGCTGCCGGAGCATTTCTTCGAAGAAAACTTCAGCCAGATGAAATCCTGGCAGGAAGAGGACAAGACCTTTTATGAGATCGATGTGCCGGAAGACATTCACTGGTACCCCAACCAGTGCCTGTTGAGCCTGAACGACTCCGGTTTCAGTGCGATCGTGCGCAAGATCGATCACCACAAAGCCACGCTGGAATACATGCAGGACTTTGAACAGAGCCGCCACAGCGTCTGGGGCATTACCGCCCGCAATCAGGAACAGAACATGGCCCTGAACTTTCTGATGGACCCGGACATCGATTTTGTCAGCCTGCTGGGCGTGGCCGGTACCGGCAAAACCCTGCTGGCACTGGCAGCCGCACTGGAGCAGACGCTGGACCAGAACCTGTACAACGAAATCATCATGACAAGGGCCACCATCCCCATCGGCGATGACATCGGCTTTCTGCCCGGCACCGAGGAAGAAAAAATGACCCCCTGGATGGGCGCGTTGATGGACAACCTGGAAGTGCTGACCGAATCGGATGGCCACACGTCCGAATGGGAAAAACAAAGCACCCAGGAATTGCTGAACAAACGCATTAAGATCAAGTCACTGAACTTCATGCGCGGTCGCACCTTCCAGAAAAAATTCATCATTCTGGACGAGGCGCAGAACCTGACGCCGAAACAAATGAAAACCCTGATCACCCGATCCGGCGAAGGCACCAAGATCGTCTGCCTGGGCAATATCGGCCAGATTGACTCGCCCTATCTGACCGAAACCACTACCGGCCTGACCTACATCGTCGATCGTTTCAAAGAATGGGAACACAGCGCCCACATCACCCTCAGCCAAGGCGAACGTTCGCGCCTGGCCGAATACGCTTCGGACAATTTGTAAGCGCGACAGGCTGCTAGGCCTAGTGGTTTTTGGTGATGTTAGGTTACAAAAAAGCCGCTGCCACCCTGAGAGGATGGCAACGGCTTTTTTCATGGCGACGCACTCGCGGAATCAGCTGGCGTCGGTTGAGCCTTTGCGCGAAGTGTATTTTTTCATGTCCGCTTCGGAAGGCAGTTGAAAGCCCTGTTCAATGGCCTTTTCTTTGCAGTAGTCCACCGCAAAATCAAGCAACTCACCCACGGCGCGATGCCGGAACTTGTGCTTCTGCCGCACATGCGAGAAGGGTCGCTGCAATGGCGGGTCCAGCGTAATGGCTTTGATTGAGCCCAGCTTCAATTCCTTGACCGTGGTGGTGCGGGACACAATCGCAATCCCCACCTCGGCTTCAACCGCCATCTTGACCGCTTCCGGGCTGCCCATTTCCATCACCACGTTCAAATCGGAGTAGCTCAGCCCTTGCTCACGAATATACTGGTCGATCACAGAGCGGGACCCGGACCCTTCTTCGCGGGAGATATAAGGGTACTTGCGAATTTCCTCGATACTGACCTTGTCACGATTGGCCAAAGGATGATTCTGCGGCACAATCACCACCATTTCATCCAAACGACAGACTTCCACTTCCAGGTTTTTGTTGTAGACCGGCGCTTCGACCACGCCCAGATCGATCATGTTGTTTTCAACCATGGCCACGATGGCATCGGTATTGCCAACCTGCAGACGGATATTGACGTCTTCGAACTGCTTTTTGAAAGCCCCAAGCAGACTGGGCAGCATGTATTCGGCAATGGTGGTACTGGCCCCAATCAACAGACTTCCAGTGACTTCACCAGTCAACTCACGGACTTCGCTGTTCATTTTTTCATAATGATCGAGGATTTTTTCCGCGTACTGGTACACGATTTTGCCGGCGTCGGTCAGGGTGATTTTGTTGTGTGTGCGGTCAAACAAGCGGGTATTGAAAAACTCTTCCAACTGCTTGACCTGAAAGGTGACCGCTGGCTGGGTCATGTGAAGGGTTTCAGCCGCTTTGGTAAAGCTGAGTACTTTCGCAACGGTATAGAATACTTGAAGGCGTCTGTCAGCCATAATTCAAAAAGCCTTTGTCGTCCGTTAAGCTGCGTTAATGTTCCGGTGACCAGTTTTGCCATCGGCCCGAGCGCAGAACATTTCATATTATTGTCACATCAACCAAACGTGACTATAGTGATATCGTCAAAAAATGTCAAAAATTAATTTATACAAGCCAATAATTTTACTTATAGCAATGGCTTATGATGTTTGCCCTTTATATTGGGGCTGACAAGCCCTGGGCAAACGGCCTCGTCCGTGAAGCGCCTGCTGCATCAACCAGTGTTTCATCCCGCTGAAATGATCGGCCAGCGGCAGAACCCGGCGCCGCAGACCCTTGGCCAGACCCTCGTCTGTGGTATACAGCCAATCAAAGCCTTCCATCGCCCGTTGCACCACCAGATTGTCACCCCGGCGCCAACGCTCGTAACGACGTAAAACAGTCCGACGCCCCCAGTCCAATCCGTGCGAGGACTTGGCCTCGGTCAACACCTCGGCCAGAGCCGCAGCATCAAGCAAACCGAGATTGACCCCCTGACCAGCCTGAGGATGAACGGTATGCGCCGCATCCCCGACCAGCACCACACGCGGTCTGACATAGTGCTGGGCGTGACGCCGGATCAACGGGAAGGCGGCTCGCGCGCCCACTTCGGTCACTTCCCCTAGAAAACCATTCGAAGCCTGCGTCACCGCCCGGGCAAACTCGGCATCGTTCAGCGACAGCGCCCAATCCTGCTGTTCCAGCGGCAGATACCAGGCAATGGAACTCACATGATCTCCCAAGGTCAAAAAGGCAAAAGGACCGCTGGCCTGATAGCGCTGCCAGCAGGCCTGATGATTTGAGCGCTCGGTTCTGACACAGCCGACAATGGCCGCTTGCGCGTAATCATGGGTATCCAGCCCGATCCCGGCCAGTGTCCTCACGGTTGAAAACGCACCGTCGGCACCCACCACCAGTTGTGCCTGCAGGGATGTCCCGGAGGTCAAGGTCACGTGGACCGCGTCTTCGGTTTCTTCCAATTGGGCAATGCCGTCTGCATAGACGCGAATCAAAGGCTGCGCCATCACCTGATCCCACAGGGCCGCCTGCACCACCGAATTTTCCACCACATGCCCCAAATTGGGTTCTCCAATGGCGGCCGCCTCCAGATCAATGCGTTTGGGCGCGTCTTCCGCCCATACGTGCATGGCGGTAAAAGGCTGCAATCGCCGGGCCTCAATGCCAGACCAGGCATTGAGGGAAGCCAGAAAATTTTCCGAGGCCCGGGTCAAGGCACTGACCCGAGGATGGTAAGGCGACTCGGCTGACCAGCTCAAATCCGGCGGTCGCTTTTCCAACAAACAGACCTCAAACCCGGATTGCGCCAGCGCCAGTGCGGTGGCAGCACCGACCATGCCACCGCCGACCACCAAAATCTGCGTCTGTTTCATCGCCGCTTCCCCATTGCCAGTTCGGCCAGACGCCGACGTACCGGCCCTGCCACTTCCATCGCCATCAAGCCCAATCCCCGGGCATGCCCCAATAAAGACGATGGCTTCTGAAACCAATCAATCAAACCATCGGTCAACCCCATGATCCGCTGATAATGCGGAGCGCGGTTTTCGGCGTAGCGACGCAGACGAACCGCCTCGCCCCAGTCATTACCGAGCATTTGCTGCAGCATTTTCAACCAGGCCTGCACATCGTCCATGCCCAGATTCAGGCCCTGGGCGGCCACCGGATGCTGGGTGTGCGCGGCATTGCCCATCAGCAGCACCCGTTCGGCGTAAAGCTGTGGACACTGAGTTTCCGCCAGAGGATAGGCCACGCGTTCAGAAGTGGCTGTATAGGCCCCAAAACGCTCACCCATCCGCTCTGCAAATGCCTGAATGTACTCCGCATCCGACCAGGTTTGAACCTGTTGCCATTGCTCGCCCGGCATCACCCAGACCGCTTTGGCACTCTGGCCCTCCGGACCGTCCATGGGCAACAAGGCCATCGGACCGGTTCGGGTAAAACGCTCATACGCCCAGCCCTGATGCGGCTGTTCAAAATGCAGTTGCGTGATCACCGCCATCGCGTCATACGCCTTGCGCTCAATCGGCAGGTCATAGAGCCGACGCACTTTGGATTCGGTGCCATCGGCCCCGATCAACAGTTTGGTCTGCAGCGTCTCACCGTCGGACAATTCGCACGTCACCTGTTCCGACGTTCTCCGGGCATGCACCAGTTCAGCCGGACAAATCACACGGATCGCCGGGTGTGCGTCCACCGCCTGCCACAAAACCTGCCCCAGATCCTTGCCCCGAACACTGACTCCCAGCGCGGGCACCCGCATTTCGGCTGCCGACATGCGGGTGATGCCCATAAACCCTTTCTGCGAGACGTGGACGTGTTTGATTTGCGTCAGATAGGGTGCCAGAGCGTCTTCCAGACCGAGGGTCTTCAAAAAACGGACACTGTCATAGGTCAAGGCCAGCACCCGACCATCAAACCCATTGTCCGTTGCATCGGAGGGTCTGGCGCGTTCCACCAGCGTCACCTGGCCATGCTCGGCCAGTGCCAGGGCAGCGATCAGACCGACCGGCCCGCCGCCGACAATCAGGGCATCACAAACATTCAGGTTATTTTCCGGCATTGGCCTGCATCCATTGCTCAATCTCGGTCACGGTTCTGGGCAAGCCCAGCGTCAGATTCTCATGGCCGTTTTCGGTCACTACCACATCGTCTTCGATTCGGATGCCGATGCCCTGATAGGCTTCGGGCACTTCGCTGTCGGGCGCAATGTACAGACCCGGTTCGACCGTCAACACCATGCCCGGTTCCAGCTCTCGCCAGACGCCGGATTGCTTGTAAGCCCCGACATCGTGCACATCCATGCCCAACCAGTGACTGGTGCCATGCATGAAATACGGTTTGAAGGCCTCGGCCTCAATCAGCTCGTCCAGGTCCCCCTGCAGAATGCCGCAGTCCACCAGACCTTCCACCAGAATCCGCCGCGCGGTTTCGTGGACTTTGAAGTACGAAACGCCGGGCGCAATGCAATCGATCGCCGCCCGCTGGGCTTTCAGAACCCAATTGTAAAGCCGGGCCTGAGGCGCACTGAAATGGCCGTTGGCCGGAAACGTGGTGGTAATGTCCCCGGCGTAACCTTCGAATTCGGCCCCGGCATCGACCAATACCAGATCGCCCTGCGCGATGGCCGCCCGGTTTTCGGTGTAGTGCAACACACAGGCGTTCTCACCGGCGGCGACAATGGTGGCAAAGGCTTCTCTTTTGGCACCGTGACGCTTGAAGGTGGCTTCCATATCGGCCTGAAGCTGGTACTCAAACCGTTGCGCTGCCACCGACTGCATCGCCGCCAGATGCCCCTGCACACTGACCTGCGCCGCTTTCCTGATCAGCGCCACCTCTTCGGAGCTTTTGATCAAGCGCATCTCATGCAGGATCCCATCCAGATCCCGCAGTTGCGTGGGCGCGACCTTGCCTTTTCGGGCCTGGGCTTTCAGAGAACGGATGATCGGTTGCAGGATGGGTTGCCAGACGTCCAGCTGTTCGAAACTCAGCCAGATGCTGTCAATGCCCTCCAACCACTGCGGTAAGATCTCATTCAGCTCCTGTTTTGACCAGGCCTGGTCAATTTTGAGGACGTCCGGGGCCATGTCCACGCCCAGACGTTTGCCTTCCCAGACTTCCTGCTGCGGGTCTTTGGGACGCAGAAACATCCCCGTGCGCTGCGCCATTCGATTTTCCGCGTCCGGCTTTTTGCTCATCAGCAAACACGCTTCCGGCTCGTCAAACCCGGTCAGATAGAAAAAATCCGACGCCGGCCGAAACGGGTACTCCACATCCCGGTTACGGATGGCTTCGTGGCCCGATCCCACCAGTACCAGCGCATTGTCCGGCATGGCATCAAACAGTTGTTGGCGCTTCTGACAGGCCAGTTCAATCATGTCTTGTCCTTTTTCTTGCGCCGACTCAATGCAGCGTGTCGGTCGGCGGCGCATCCATCGGAATCGGTTTGCGTTCGGCCGGATTCAGGGTTTCATGTATGGTGAGCACTCCCACTTTGACGAATTCGACCAGCTCAACAAAGTTGGCCTCGTCTTCGTCATCGGTTTCCGCCAGTTCGGTGGTATCCAGCTGCGCGATCTGGGAGAAGTCTTCCAGCAACTCAGCCGGGTCCCCCGCCAAAGCCTCCGATTTCCCCGCCGTCAGCCCCATACCGTACAAGAATCCCTCGCAGAACTGCGACAATGACCGCGCCCGCCAATCCAGCCCGACCTTTTCATCCGGCAGGCACAAGTCCAGCTCGAAACCGTCCCCATTCAACCCCTTCAGGGTTTCGCCGTAAAGCGCATGCAAGGCCACCAGAAACCCTTCCTTGACCGAACGGGTATCGGCTTCTTCCAGCAAGCGTTTGATCCAATCCGTCTCGGACGTCTGACTGTCGCCACACACCATGCCGGCCAACAACCCCTGAATAAAGGCTGGCGACTCCAGCTCCGGGTGCGCCTTCAGCATCGAGTCCAGTGTTTCAAAATCCACAGCCACCAATCGTTCCCTCTGTCATCCATTCAAAGATCCCAATCATACCATGCCACGCCCTTTGCCCCAATCGGCAAACAGCGAAGAGTGACAACCTCTGCGACTTCTCTTAAGATAGTAGGCAACAACAACCTCATTGCAACCATAAGGCCCCGCCATGAACACACAATTAAAATTGACCTTGATGAATCACAGCTTTGAAGTGCCATGCAAACAGGAAGACAAAGACAAGCTGATTGAAGCGGCCACGCTGGTGGAAGACAAGCTGGATCAGGTCACAAGCCTGAAAGGGGAAAGCAAAGTCCTGATGGTGGCGCTGAACCTGTGTTACGACTATCTGAGCCTGAAGCAGGACACCGAACAGTATTGTCTGCGTCTGGAAGACCAGGTGGACGACACCTTGTTGCAACTGCAGAAAACAGAAACAGCCGGAAACAACAAACCTGGAAAACCCTGAACAGCGATTGACCCTGAATAATGGTTGACTGGATGTCCTTGGTTGTTACAATTGAAACATACGGGCCAGGCTTCATGTCCCCTGCCGATACGATCTATCTTGGGGCCAGAAGCGTCAGTGGTGAGGATCCCGCTTATGTCCGGGAACCCTAAGCTTTCGTGGAGGCTGCCACCTGAACTAAACGGTTCAGGGATAACAGCCTGGCTCGTATATCATTTCCCTGTTTTTTATGCCCAATCATCCCACTGACTTACGCCAACAATGCCGGCAACGACGCCGTCAGCTGACACCTCAACAGCAAATCGAACATGCTGGAGCGGCCAGCCGCATCGCACTGCGGACCCGATGGTTGCAACGTCCGAAACGCATCGGCCTGTTTTTGCCTCAGGATGGTGAGTTGGACACCCATTTTCTGCTTGAAGCACTGCTCAAACGCGGACACCGCCTGTATCTGCCGGTACTGCAAACGCTGCGGGGACGCCCAATGGCGTTTGCACCCTACACCGCTGCCAGCATTTTAACCCCGAACCGCTTCCGCATTCACGAACCGATCACACCGCACGGCGACCACATCAACGCCCACCAACTGGATGTACTGTTTGCCCCACTGACCTGTTTTGATCACGCCGGGCACCGGCTGGGAATGGGCGGCGGCTTTTACGATCGCAGTCTCGCGTTCAAACAGTGGTTCCCAAACGTGCGCCCGGTGGTCATCGGCTGGGCACACGAATGCCAGTATCAGCCCGAGCTGCCGGTCGAACCCTGGGACCAACCGCTGGATGCGCTGATCACCGAAACCCGTTTGTACGAATTTCGAAACATCCAGGCGCCGACATAAACGCCGCTGAAACAAGCGGAAGTCGACCCACGCCTACACCGGCTTCAGAAACAGCTCATAACCGATGTTGTTCTGTTCGGATTCAAACGGATAGTGAAGACAGTTCAAGTACTCTTCAAACTCGGACTGCTGGTCGGGCGGCACCTGAATGCCCACTAGCACCCGGCCGTAAGCCGCGCCGTGATTGCGATAATGAAACAGGCTGATGTTCCAGTCCTCGCTCATCTGTGACAGAAACTGCAACAAGGCACCGGGACGTTCCGGAAACTGAAAACGATACAGACATTCGTTGGTCACGCCTTTGGCATGACCACCCACCATATGGCGCAAATGCAACTTGGCCATTTCATTGTCCGACATGTCATGGACGGTATAATCTTCCGCCTTCAACTGCGCGATCAATTGATCCTTTTCCGCCACACCGGCTTCGGTCCGCACACCGACAAACACCACCGCCTTGCGGTCATCGGCATAACGGTAGTTGAACTCGGTAATGGCGCGCTTTGCGCCCAGCAATTCGCAAAAGCGCTTGAAGCTGCCGGGCCGTTCGTCGATGACAACGGCAAAAATGCCCTCACGGCGTTCGCCGATTTCGGTACGCTCGGAGATGTAACGCAAGCTGTCAAAATTGATGTTGGCCCCACTGACAATGACGCCCATTGATTGCCCGCTGACACCGGTCCGGGCAATGTACTTTTTCATCCCGGCCAGACCCAGCGCCCCCGCCGGTTCCGAGACCGCCCGCGTGTCTTCAAAAATGTCCTTGACCGCTGCACAGATTTCGTCGGTGGTCACGGTGATCATCTCATCAATGCACTGACGTGCGATGCGAAACGGCGCCTCCCCTACCTGTGCCACCGCCACGCCATCGGCAAAAATCCCAACCGTATCGAGTTTGACCCGTTTGCCGGCTTTCAACGCCGCGGTCATACTGGCCGCGTCTTCGGGCTCCACGCCAACAATCCGGGTTTCGGGCGACACCTGTTTCATCACCGCCGACACGCCGGCAATCAGACCGCCACCACCCACGCAGACAAACATCACATCCAGCGGTTTGTGTTGACGCAGAATTTCCAGCGCGATGGTGCCCTGGCCGGCAATCACCGCTTCGTCATCGTAAGGCGGAATAAAAGCATAGCCATCGCGCTCACACAAAAAGCGGGCATGCTCGGCGGCCTGATCAAACGCATCGCCGTGCAGGATGACTTCGCCGCCCAGATTTCGCACGGCATTGACCTTGATCATGGGGGTGGTACGAGGCATCACGATCAGTGCCTTGATGCCCATTTTACTGGCCGAAAGGGCCACACCCTGAGCGTGATTGCCTGCCGAGGCCGCGACCACGCCCTTTGCTTTTTCCGCATCCGAAAGCTGCACCATCCGGTTGTAGGCACCGCGCAGCTTGAAAGAAAACACAGGCTGAAGGTCTTCCCGCTTGAGCCAGACATCGTTGTTGGCTTTTTTCGAAATCAGCGACGCCCGTTCAAAAGGCGTTTGAATGGCCACGTCGTAAACAGGGGCTCTCAGCACCTGGCGCAAAATCTGATGCGGCATGAAGAATCCTTAATCGTTCAAAAAAATCATTATAACAAAGCGCGGCTTTTCCTGTCGGCCTGGCATTATAAGACGATGACAAACCACCTGGGCAAAGGTTCACAAGCCTGTCTCAAGAGTTTGGTAGGAATCTGGCCAATCAGGCAGACTCTCTTAATTCTGTGTGGCAAAAACCTCTCTAAAATACGCAGCGTTCAGTCACCAAAATAAGGAAAAATCATGCAACTCAAGCCTTTGTCCTTCGCCATTCTGTCCACACTGGCTCCGACGTCACTGGTTCTGGCCGCAGAACCGACCCAGCTTCCCCCGCTGACCGTTGAAACCTCAGCGCCACAGGCCGCACAAACCGAAAACCGCGCCACAGCCGATTTATTGCAGAACGGCAACAGCGAATCGGGCGATGTGCTGCGCCAACTCAATGGGGTGGCTGCCACACGCAAGGGCGGACACGGTCTGGACCCTCAGATTCGTGGCCAACAGTATTCTCAATTGAACATTCTTATGGATGGCGCCAAAATTGCCGGTGGTTGCCCCAATCGGATGGACCCGCCTACGTCCTATTCTGAAATCGCATCTTATGATGAGATCGAAGTGATTCGAGGAGTGACCAGTGTGACTCACGCAGCCGGTGGCTCTGGCGGCACCCTGCTGCTGAAGCGCCAGCGCCCGGATTTTGATCCGGACAAACCGGTTCGGGGTGAACTGAACCTGGGCAAATCCCACCTGATGAACTACGACGCCCACGGCGAACTGACGGCCGTTGGTGAGAAAGGTTATGTGGTGATCCAGGGCGCTCAGAAAGAAGCGAACAACTATCAAGACGGCAATGGCGATACGGTCGGTGCCAGTTACCAGACACGCCAGGGGCACATTGACCTGGGTTGGACACCAAACGAACACCATCATCTGAAACTGTCCGCGGAACAGAGCCGTACCGAAGATGCGCTGTATCCGGGTGCCATGATGGACGCCCCTGAAACCGAGGGCAATACCCTGCGCCTGCAATACGAAGGACGTGATTTAAATGATTCGATCCGGGACATGGACGTATCGGTCTATCGTTCTACGGTGGATCACACTATGAACAATTTTGATCTGCGCAACCCACCAAGCCCAATGATGCTTAGAGAAACCCCGACCGAAACCGAGACCAAAGGGGCCAAAGTCCAATTGACATCGAACATTGCGCAAACGGAAATCGATTACGGGGTGCAATTTGAAAACGTCAATAAAGATGCCACCCTATGGGACAGATATTCGTCGCCCAACGAATCTCTTAACTTTATGTGGCCCGATGTCACCAACACAACCAAAAGTTTTTTTGCTGAAACCACTACCAGCTTGAATGACCGAAGCCAACTGATCGCCGGGTTGCGATTCGATGATGTCTATGCCAAAGCAGATAAGGTGAATGATGCACCCGATAAAACAGTCAACAAACCATCACTGGTTTACGGTAAGGCGCACACAAATTACAACGGCGAAACTAGCGCCAGCGAATCCAACTGGAACGGGCTGATCCGTTTCGAGCAGTCGTTTTCAGACACTTACCAATGGTATCTGGGAGCCAGCCGCACCATGCGTACCGCAGACGCCACCGAGCGCTTTATGTCTAAATGGGCCAAGGACATGAAAACCGGTGAACAAGCGGCATGGGTCGGCAACCCCAATATTAAACCGGAAGAGCATAACCAGATCGATCTAGGCCTGGGCAAAGCCTCATCAAACTACAGTTGGAATCTGGGCGTCTGGTACGACAAAGTCAACAATTACATTCTTAGAGATTTGGCGGTCAATCAATACGACAACGGTGTAGCGAATACCTTAAAAGACAAAAGTGAAACCTATGTCAATGTGGACGCAAAGCTTTACGGCCTGGATATGGATGGTTCCATGGCACTGACAAAGCAATTGGACGTTGGTGGCCAATTCAGCCTGACCAAAGGGCGCAATACCAGCGACAGTCGTGACATCGCAATGATTTCTGCCCCCACTGGCAACCTCTTTGCCAAATGGTCTCAAAATGCCTGGCACTTGGGCGGACGCTTTAATTTTGCATTGGAACAAACCGATGTGGATGAAGCGTACACAACCGCAGCAGGATTTGACGAAACGCCCGCATGGGGAACACTCGATGTTTTTGGCGGCTATCAGATCAATCGAACCTTCAGTGTTCAGGCCGGTATCGACAATGTGTTTGATCACGCTTATTATGATCACCTGAGCTATGACCCTGTGGCCGCAGACATCTACAAAAACAATGAACCGGGGCGCAACGTCTGGGCAAAAGTGAACGCAACCTTTTAACGCTGAGATCGACTTATGACCTTACCCTTTAAAAAAGCAAAATGGTTATTGCTTGCCCTTTTGGTCGTGGCGGTGGCCATGGTTGTCTTCTGGCCAACCCAGCCACTGCAGGTGACCACCGATTCCGAACGGGCTGCGGCCCGCTCGCTGATCAGTGAACAGCCGCCTGGCGGCGACTTCACCCTGGCGACCGTTGAAGGCGAACGTTCGCTCAGCGACTATGAGGGCAAACTGGTGTTGCTGTATTTCGGTTACACCTTCTGTCCCGACATCTGCCCGACCAACCTGAGCAGTCTGAGCCAGGCCTGGCAGAATTTGACACCTGCCCAACAGGAACAGGTCAAGATTCTGTTTGTCTCGGTTGACCCGGAACGTGATACTCTGGAACGGTTGCAGAATTACAGTGATTATTTCCACAGCGACATCACTGGCATGACCGGAACCCCGCAAACGCTGGCCGAAATCGCACAACGCTACGGCGTGGTCTACCAGTCACACCGTTCCGAAGAGGACGACCAGTACTATGCGGTGGACCATTCGGCGTTCACATACGTGATCAAACCCAATGGCGAACTGGCCGAACAACTGCCTCATGCCACCGCACCACAGACCATTACCCAAACCGTCCGCAAACATCTGGACTGACCAACCCAAGGAGCTTCCATGCAAACCCATCCTTTGAAACAACTTGCCCTTTCCGCCACTCTGGTGCTCAGCAGTGTGATCACTCTGCCTGCGATGGCCAGCGACGCCGATCAGATTACGGTTCAGGATCCGTATGTGCGCGAAGTCCCGCCTGGTGCCATGGCCACCGGCAGCTTCATGCAGTTTCACAACCAGAGCGATCAGGCCATTTCTCTGGTCAAAGCTGAATCGGATACCGCCAACCGGGTCGAGCTGCATACTCACACCCATGACAATGGCGTGATGAAAATGCGTGAAATCGAACAAATCGAGATCCCTGCCAATGGCACCACGGAACTCAAACCCGGTGGTTTGCACATCATGCTGATCGATCTGCCCCGGATCCTCCAGGCCGGTGAAGACGTCACACTCACACTTCAATTTGCCGACGGCAGTGAGAAAACCATAACGGCCCCGGTCCAGTCCCTTCGCGGCGGCCAGTCAGGTCAGCAAGGCAACATGGATCACTCAATGCACTGATGCCAGAAACGGCCCGCCGAATCAGGCGGGCTTCACACTTTATCCACCCTTCATGCTTGAAACCCGCCCGGCAATCCTTATAGTTATGTCAATAACGTCGGTGCACCTCAACAGGTCGCTCTCACATCCCCGGATCCCAATCAAACAAACCAGGTGTATTTGCATGATGCCAACATTTGCCAAACTTCGCCCTCTTCTTCTTGCCGCCAGTCTGGGCGCACTGGCTGTGCCCAGTGCCTATGCCAGTGATGGCGCCAGTGACACGGATTTGAGTCAGGAAAAAACCCTCAAACTGTGCCTGGCCTACAACGGTTTAAGCGACGCAAGCGAAAAAAAGCGGTACCTGAAGGAACTGGATCGCCGGGCGCAACTGAGCGTGACCGATCACGACAACCTGGACACGGTCAATGTGGAACCCGGAGCCACTGCCTGCGGCATGTACATGGCGCTGGGCAAACCCTTGCAGGAAGAAGGCCGTCAGCTGCGCCCGATGGTCTACAAGGTGGTGCACGTTTACCCTGACCATTATTATGTGACCCAATCCGGTCTGGTGATGGAAAAACTCGAACGCATTGAAGGCGAATTGCCGCCCAAACTGACCGAAGAAAAACCCCGTCGTGAAGGCCCGCCGATTCAGTTCAATGCGCCCGGCGGCACACACTGAACACCGCACGGCATGCCCTTAATGCCTGATGCAAAAAATTACCAGGCCTGGTAAAACAGGTCGGGGGTTTTCACTCCCGCCTATACTTTTTCCCGCCAAATAACTAAAATGTCCGGATATTCCAAGGTTCGCCCACGCATTCATGCGCTTTCGCATGCTTGATGGTGCGCGCAACAAGAACAAACTGATCCAAATTCGTGAGGGCTGATTATGACACAGAACGAACTCAAACAAGCCGTGGCCAAAGCGGCCATTGACTATGTGGAAGCCGATACCTACATCGGTGTGGGGACCGGTTCCACCGCCAATTTTTTCATTGATGCACTGGCTGAAATCAAAGGCAAGATCAAGGGTGCGGTCGCCAGTTCCGAAGCCACCGCAGAGCGCCTGAAAGGCCACGGCATTCCGGTACTCGACCTCAACAGCGTCGACGAAATGTCGGTCTACATTGATGGCGCGGACGAAGCCAACCCGCATCTGCACCTGATCAAAGGCGGCGGCGGCGCCCTCACGCGTGAAAAAATCGTACTGGCCGTGGCCAAAAAATTCGTCTGTATTGCCGATGACAGCAAAAAAGTCGACATTCTGGGCAAATTCCCGCTGCCGGTCGAGGTCATTCCCATGGCGCGCAGCTATGTGGCGCGCGAAATCGTCAAACGTTTTGGCGGCGAGCCGGTGCTGCGGGAAGGCTTCACCACCGACAACGGCAATGTGATTCTTGACATTCATGGCCTCCAGATTACCGATCCGGTGGCGATGGAAAACGAACTCAACTCCATTGTCGGCGTGGTCACCAATGGCTTGTTTGCCGCCCGTCCGGCGGACGTATTCCTTTGCGGCACGGCGGAGGGCGTCGAAACCCTCACCGCTCAGTAATCATCCATTTCATACGGATAAGGAAAGGCATTATGCAGCAGCTTGGACGCAAACTTTTTGTCTTCGTGGTCGTGGCCTTGCTGGGGACCTTGATCTATTTGACCCTGTTTTCCCAGGGTCTGGGCAAAGCCCCCGCGATCACGGTCAAGACCAACAGCGGTGAAGAACTGGCTTTGAACCAGCCTAAAAAGCCGGTGCTGGTCAACTTCTGGGCCACCACCTGCCCCGGTTGCATTGCCGAAATGCCGCATCTGGCCGAAATCAAACGCGACTTTGGTGACGACTTCGAGCTGGTCGCCATTTCCATGGATTACGACCCGGCCGAACAGGTGCAGAAGTTCATCGACAACAACCCTTATCCGTTTTCCTATGTCATGGATTCGGACGGCAAGCTGGCTCAGGCTTTTGGCGAGATCCAACTGACGCCGACCAGCTTTCTGATCGCGCCCAACGGCAACATCGTCTATCAGAAAATCGGTGAGGTCGACTTTGATCTGGTTCGCAATAAAATCGATCAAATGACCCCCGACCTGTAACGTACAACGACTGTCATCGGGTTTTGACCATAAAACCCTTCCCTTCTAAACCAACAGGACTCTTTATGAAACGCTCCCACACTCTTTTTGAAAAAGCTCAGATTCACATCCCCGGCGGCGTTAATTCGCCAGTGCGCGCCTTCAAAGGCGTCGGCGGCGATCCGGTTTTCTTCAAAAAAGCCACGGGACCTTACCTGATTGACGAAGACGACCGTCAGTACATTGATTACGTCGGTTCCTGGGGACCGGCCATTGTCGGCCACGCCCACCCGGAAGTGATCAAAGCGGTGCAGGATCAGGCCGAAAACGGTCTGTCCTTCGGTGCGCCCACCGAAATCGAAACCACCATGGCCGACAAGATGTGTGAACTGGTGCCTTCCATGGACATGGTGCGCATGGTCAACTCCGGTACCGAAGCCACCATGACCGCCATTCGACTGGCACGCGGTGCCACAGGTCGTGACAAAATCATCAAGTTTGAGGGCGATTACCACGGTCATTCCGATTCGCTTCTGGTCAAGGCCGGTTCCGGTGCCTTAACCCTGGGCGAACCGTCTTCGCCGGGGGTGCCCGAATCCCTGGCCAGTCTGACCCTGACCCTGACCCACAATGACAGCGATCAGCTGCGCCAGGTCTTTGCCGAAATCGGCCATGAAATCGCCTGTGTGATTGTGGAGCCGGTGGCAGGCAACATGAACTGCATCCCTCCCGAGCAGGGCTTTCTGGAAACCCTGCGAGAAGTTTGTGACGAATCCGGCGCGGTGCTGATTTTTGACGAAGTCATGTGTGGTTTCCGCGTGGCGCTGGGCGGCGCTCAGGAACGTTACGGCGTGACCCCGGACCTGACCACCTTTGGCAAAGTCATCGGTGGCGGCATGCCCGTGGGCGCTTTTGGCGGCAAAAAATCGGTCATGCAGCACATTTCGCCTCTGGGCCCGGTGTATCAGGCCGGCACCCTGTCCGGCAATCCCATTGCCATGGCGGCGGGTCTGAAAACCCTGGAACTGATTTCCGAGCCGGGCTTTTTTGACGATCTGGAAGCCAAAGCCAACCGACTGATGCACGGTTTTGCCGCGGCCGCGCAGGAAAACGGCGTGCCTCTGGCCACCAACACCGTGGGCGGCATGTTCGGTTATTTCTTCACCGACGATGCCAATCCGATCCGTCGCTTTGCCCAGGTCAGTCAGTGTGACCTGGAACGCTTCAAGACTTTTTATCACGGCATGCTGGACGAAGGCGTGTATCTGGCGCCGTCGGCGTTTGAAACCGGGTTTGTTTCCGCCGCCCACAGCAACGAAGACATCGACAACACCATCGTGGCGGCACGCAAAGTCATGGCCAATCTGTAATCCCTTTCCAATCCGGCCCGGTTTTCCGGGCCGGCACTTGCCTTGATCCCATGTCAGAAACGCATTCAGCCGACGACTTGATCCGTTTGTTCAACCAAACCTTTTCCCTGTCGGAAAACACCCGACTGGTCTGTTGCGAACCCGAACCCATTTACCGACCCGCCGATAATGACACACCCTATCATCGCATTGTTTTCGCGCACGGCTTTTTTGCCAGCGCCCTGCATGAGATTGCGCACTGGTGTGTGGCCGGCAAAGCCCGGCGTCAGCTGGAAGATTTCGGCTATTGGTATCAGCCGGATGGGCGCACGAACGAGCAGCAGGCTTTATTTGAGAAGGTGGAAGTACGACCTCAGGCGTTTGAATGGATTTTTTCTCAGGCGGCGGGATTTCGGTTTCACTTCAGTGCCGACAATTTGGAAGGCGACGCCGGGCCGTCAGACGCCTTCAAAGACCATGTCTGGCAAACGGTGCAGCGGATGCTGACCGACGGATTGCCCGCTCGTGCACATCAATGGGCTCAGGTACTGGCGACCACCTATTCGCAAGGCCGGTTTCCAGTCACCACGGACTTTGATCGTCCGCTGCACCCTGACAACAACCAGGCCTGGTAAAATCTGGGTTATTTTCGCTTGGATTGAGACTTTTTCGGCGGCCTGATCGCCCAGACGATCAGGACGACAATCAGCAGCAAAAGCCCCACTTCAATCAAGGCAAACACCCGGTTCAGTCCTCCACAGAATCGATCTGCACCATTTGCAGGTGGTCATCGTCTTTGAGCTTTTGCAGCCCCAGATGGATCTTATCTCCAACGGTACGGCCTTCGTCATACACAAAGATCTGCACAATCACCGCGTTCAGTTCGATGTTTTTGATCGCCTGATCGGTGCCCTTGACCATGATTTTTTTCTTTTTGATCGCCGAAATGATGTTTTCAATATAGTCGGGTAATTGATGCCCCGGCACACTGGCGGGTGGCAGGACCGCAATGGCGTCTTCTTCGTAGCGCATCATTTGCCAGTCTTTCAGCGTTTTGGCTTGAATCATCTTCACCACCAGACGGATGATGCTGTCGCCCAGCAGCCAGGAATATTTGTCGTTGTAATAACGGAGTTGCTTGATATCAAACACCACCAGCTGACGTTTACTCACCACCCCGGACATGGACTGATCGATCACATCCACCAGGGTCTTTTCAAAATAGTCCTTGTCCGGCAGACCGGTCAAAAAGTCGCGGGTCAGGCTTTGCTCGATTTCAATCACTTCCTGACGAATGGTTTCCAGGTCTTCCAGGTTCTGTTGCATCCACAGCGTGGTTTCGACCGAATTGTTTTCCACCGATTTCAGCTCGCCCACCGCTTCGGCCAGGATGATTTCCACCGATTCCCGGGTACTGGCCAGTGACAGACTCTCACGCATGTCGCCCAGATTGACCTGGTGTTGCTGAACCAGCTCCACAAAATCGTGAATTTTGCTCTTCAGATCCTTGGCCCGGTCGATGATGCTGGAGGTTTGCTGGTCGATACCCAGGCTCTGATTGAAATGCGCCTTGAGCACAAAATTTTCATACAGTTTTTCATAAGCCGATTCGGAAATGGGCTGGCCGGTGGACATCAGAGATTTCAGGCGCGCATTCAAAGGGCCATTGGTCCCGGCAAAATACAGATACCAGATGGTGAGGGTCACATGCGACAGCGTGATCCCCTCCTGTTCAATGGTTTCCATGGCCTTTTGCACAGCCGCCGCGTTGTTCATCTCAGACACGGTCTTCACCTTGTTGTTTCAGTTCGTTTAAAAGTTTCTGCGGCAATCCGCCAAAACCGCCGTTGCTCATCAAAACCACCTGATCTCCCGGCTGGAGCATGGTTGTGAGCTGAGCCAGCAGCCCTTCGTAACTGTCGGCCACCGAGACGCTTGCCTGAAAGTCGTCCTCAGGCAATGACCAGCCCCAATCCGGGTCAATAAAAGCCCATACCGCATCGGCGGCATCAAACGACCTGGGCAGACGCGCTCGGTGCATCCCCAATCGCATGGTGTTGGAGCGAGGCTCAAACACCGCGACCAGCCGCCCGTTCAGGCCAGACGCCTGCATACGGGCACGCAAGCCTTTCAGGGTGCTTTCGATCGCGGTGGGGTGATGCGCAAAGTCATCGTACACCCGAATGCCCCGAACCTCACCCAAATCACTGAGCCGACGCTTGACCCCGCCAAATTGATGCAGGGCATCGATGGCGACCTTGACCGGGACCCCGCAATGCTGTGCCGCCATCACCGCGGCCATGGCATTGCGCATATTGTGTTGGCCCGTCAGGGACCAGTGCACCGTGCCCAACGACTGCCCGGCCTGGTGCAAAGCAAAAACGCCGCCATCTTCACGAATTGGCTGATAGGCCCAGGTCGAATCGTTCTCAATGCCATCGTCATTCTGTGCCGAAAACCGGCTGATTTGAGACCAGCATCCCTGTTCGAGCACGGCGTCCAAAGCGGCCTCATCGGCCGGAGCAATCAGCAAACCGTTGCCCGGCACGGTACGCACCAGGTGATGAAACTGGGTCTGAATGGCCGCCAGATCGGCAAAAATATCGCCATGATCAAACTCAAGGTTATTGAGAACACAGGTTCTGGGGCGGTAATGCACAAACTTGGAGCGTTTATCAAAAAACGCCGTGTCGTATTCGTCTGCCTCAATCACAAAAAACGGCGACTGACCCAATCGGGCCGAGACCCCGAAGTTTTCCGGCACGCCGCCGATCAGAAACCCGGGGTTCAACCCGGCGTATTCCAGAATCCAGGCAATCATGGCCGAAGTGGTGGTTTTGCCATGGGTGCCGGCCACCGCCACCACCCAGCGATCCTGCAAAAGGTGGTCCGACAGCCATTGCGGCCCGGAGGTATAACGCTGTTGCGTGTTGAGCACGGATTCCACCGACGCATGGCCGCGACTGAGCGCGTTACCGATAATGACCTGATCCGGCTCGGACTGCAAAGGGTCCTGAGCATAGTCGCTGACCTCGATACCGGCCTGCGCCAGCTGGGTACTCATCGGCGGGTACAGCGCCTGATCTGAGCCGCTGACGTCGTACCCCATGGCTTTGGCCAATTGCGCCAATCCGCCCATAAAGGTGCCGCCCACGCCCAGAATATGCAGTTTTGAATGATCGCTCATACTCGCGGAGTCATGCCTTTGACTGAGTGTTAACCAGGCCTGGTAAAAACAGACCAAGCACAAATTTTATGAAATCTTCGGGCTAGAAATTCGCCCAATATAAACGAAAATGCCGCCCTTCGCCAATAAGTTCGCTCTATGAGGCCAGTGGCCTTCCCTGTGACAAGGATGGCTTGTCAATCCATGCCGGGTCGAATAAACTGCGTTCATGACCCAACCTATCACCACGATTCCTGAGATCACCACCCCCGAGGCGCTCACCGACTTTTGTGCGAGCTTGCACCAGACCCCATGGATTGCGGTGGACACCGAATTCCTGCGGGTCAACACCTATTATCCCAAACTGTGCCTGATTCAGATCGCCACCCCGGAAGGAAATGTGGCCCTGATCGACCCACTGGCTTTTGACGACTTAAGCGCGTTGTGGGCGCTTTTCAAGGATCCCGATCTGGTCAAGGTCTTTCACAGCGCCCGTCAGGACCTGGAGGTGCTGGCACTGCACGGCTGTCTGCCAACGCCGATCTTTGACACCCAGATTGCCGCATTGTTTCTGGGCTACGGTCACCTGGCCGGTCTGGCCAGAGTGGTGGAAGCCGAACTGAACTGGCCGATGACCAAAGATCAGACCCGGACCGATTGGTCGCAGCGCCCGTTGCAGCCCGACCAATTGCGCTACGCGCTCGAAGACGTGACCAGCCTGGCGGAACTTTACCCTCGCATACTGGCGCAGCTGGACCCAGAGCAAAAACAGGCTCTGGAAGAAGATTTTGCGCTGTTGCTGGACCCGTCCTTATACCAGAGCGCACCGGAAAAAGCCGGTTACCGTTTGAAAGCCCTGTCCAAACTGGGCGCCAAAAATCAGGCGATTGCACTGAAACTGGCCGACTGGCGCGAACGTTATGCGATCGAGCACGACCGTCCCAGACGCTGGGTACTCGGTGACGACACCCTGATTGCCATCGCCAAGCGACCGCCCAAAACCGTTCAGGCACTCTACAAGGTGCCACAGATCAAACCCTCCAGTGTTCGTGAATTCGGCGACAGTTGGATCGCATTGATTGACGAGGTGTTTCAAGCGCCCGACACCTGGCCGGTGAAAGCGCCCAAGCCCCCACCAGCATTGCCACAGGAAGAAGTGGCACTGACCCTGGCTCTGGCCTGGCGCGACCAGGTCACCCAGGCCTATGGCCTCAACACAGGCAACTGGGTGGGCAAGGCCGAACTGCTGACGCTTTTGCGCGACCCAACGCCTCCCACCCTGCTCGGCTGGCGGCGACTGTTGCTGGAAGTGCCCTTGCGCCGGTTTTTCGATCAGAAATCCACGTTCAAGTGGACCGACAAAGGGTTGCAGGAAACCCTCTCCTGAGACAACGTTGTCGCTCTTAAAAAATTTGTCATGCACGCGCGCTGCAGGCTTTTTACAATAACGTCACCCATCCGATGAACGGATTTCCATGCACAATAAAAGGTTCAAAATGACTGATATGCCGCGTAATGTGATTTATGCCCAAGCTGGCGGAGTCTCCGCTGTGATCAACGCCAGTGCCGCGGGCGTGATTGAAATGGCCCGCCGCCACCCGGAAAAATTCGGCACCATCTATGCGGCCGTCAATGGGGTGGTCGGGGTGCTCGAAGAGTCTCTGATCAACGTTTCGGCCCTTTCCGAAGACGTGCTGGACCGCCTCAAAACCCAACCCGGTGCCGCGTTTCAGGCCTGCCGCTTTGATCTGGACGGGCTGGAGGAAAATCCGGCGCAATACGAGCGGGTGCTGGCCGTCTTCAAACATTACGACATTGGTTATTTCTTTTACAACGGGGGCAACGGTTCCATGGTCACCGCGCAGAAAGTGGCCGACTACTGCTCATCCAAAGGACATCCGGTGACCTGCATCGGCGTGGCCAAAACCATTGACAACGATCTGGCTCTGTCTCATTGCAGTCCGGGGTTTGGCAGCGCGGCCAAGTATCTGGCCACCAGTCTGCTCGAAGCCACGCTGGACCTGTATTCCATGCACAACACCTCCACCCGGTTTTTCTGCCTGGAAGCCATGGGGCGCAATGTTGGCTGGCTGGCGCTGTCCGGTGGGCTGATCAAAACCATCATGCCGGACGTTCCCCTGATGATTCTGCCCGCAGAGCGCGCCCTTGACCGCCAGCGCTTTCTGGACCGGGTGGAAAGCCTGATTGAGGAAAAAGGCTATTGCGTGTGCGTGGTCTCCGAGGGGTTGAGAGATGAACAAGGCCAGTACGTTTCCATTGAAAACGTCGAACACACCCACAATCACGATTACACTCAGCTCGGCGGCGTCGCTAATACGCTGGCCCATCTGGTGGCCGATACCCTGGGTTACAAAACCCATTTTGCGGTCCCGGACTATCTGCAGCGTTCGGCCAGCCACATGGTGTCACAAACCGACTGGGAAATGGCGTACCGTGCCGGAAAAGCCTCGGTTCAAGCGGCACTGGACGGCCGTCACGGGGTCTTGCCGGTGATCGAAGTCATCGGTCACAACCCGCTGGTCTGGCGCTATCGCAATGTGGACCTGCTGGAAGTCGGCGATCTGGAAAAATGCGTTCCCGATGAATTCCTGACCGACGACGGCATGGACATCACTCAGGCGGCCATGGATTATCTGCAGCCCCTGATCAAGGGCGAAAGACCCATCCCTTACGATCAGGGATTGCCTGCGATACGGCCCTTGGAATTTAGCACAGAGCCCAAAGCGCTGACGCCCTACAAAGTGGTGAAATAAACCACAGTGCCGCCATGGATTCAATGGCGGCACAATGTGAAACAACCTGTCAAACCCTTACTTTGATTCGAAAATATTTGCCTCGTTTTTGCCATTTCTGCTATTCTTTTGGACCGCTTTTAATTACGCTCAGCAATCTTTTTTTATCAAACAAGGACGTTTCATGAACTGGAGCACCGACCAACTTGACGCACAAACCCTCTGGGAAACCATGATTCTGCCCTGGGGCACCAACATTCTGTTTGCCATTGGCATCTTTGTGATCGGTCGCTGGGTGGTCAAAGGTTTGAGCGGGCTGCTCACCCGTGCGCTTGACCGAAGCAAACTCGACCAGATGCTGACCCGGTTTGTGGTCACCATTGCCCGCACGGTGATGACCCTGTTTGTGATCATCGCAGCGCTGTCCCAGCTGGGCATCAACACCACGTCGCTGGTGGCACTGGTCGGTGCCGCCGGGCTGGCCGTCGGGCTGGCGTTAAAAGACTCGCTACAGAACTTTGCCGCCGGGGTGATGCTGCTGATCAACAAGCCTTTCAAGGTCGGGGACTATGTCGAAGCCGCAGGCACAGCGGGCATTGTCGAACACATAAGCATTTTCAACACGGTGTTTCGCGCCACCGACAACAAGGAAATCCTGATCCCCAACGGCAACATCTATCAGGACAACATCGTCAACCACTCCACGCGTCCGACCCGTCGGGCCGACATGGTGTTTGGCATCGCCTATGGCGACGACATCCGTGTGGCCAAACAGGTACTGGAAAAACTGGTGGCCGAAGACGAGCGCATTCACAAAGACCCGGCCCCCACCGTCTTTATCAGCGAACTGGGTGACTCCAGTGTCAATTTTGCGGTGCGCCCCTGGGTGGACACCGACGATCTGTGGCCAGTCAAATGGGACATGAACGAGAAGGTCAAACTGGCCTTTGATGAAGCCGGGTTGTCGATCCCTTTTCCACAAATGGACTTGCATCTGCACCAGCCTGTGCCGTCCAACGACTGATCTCACCCCTTTTTAAACGCCGTTGACCGACATGCCATGGCATCCGGCTCACACGGCTTTTTGTCGCTTTTTTACACTTTCCATCGATTCAACATGAGGTATTTCATGAAAAAAACACTGCTTTTTTCCAGCCTGTTTGTGGCCACCGGTCTTTCTCCCGTATTGGCCGAAGACGTTGACACTGGCCTGAGCGGGTCGGGCGAAGCCGGTTATTCACAAACCACCGGCAACACCGAAACCGAATCCATTTATGGCGCCCTGAAGTTGAACTATCTGCAAAAAGCCTATGAGCTCAAAGGCCTGGTGGAAGGGTCCAACAAGTCCGAAGACGGTGATACCACCCAAGAGCGCTACCTAGGCGACCTCCAGGCCAACCTGTTTTTCAACAGCCACCCCAAAGCCTATGGCTTCGGTCAGGTGCGTGCCGAGCAGGACCGCTTTGCGGCGATTGATCTGTCCACCTACTATTTGGCAGGTCTGGGTTACAACTTCTACAAACAGAAACATCTGATTCTGCAAGCGGAAGTGGGTGCCGGTTACCAAAGTATTGACTACACCTCAGATTCGGGAGAAGAAGACGCCGATCAGACCATCGGCAAATTTTATGGCAACTTTGAATACGCCCTCAATGACCGGGTAAGATTTCTGCAGGACCTGTCCATTTTCTCCGGTGGCGAACAGACACTGTATGAAACCCATACCGGGCTCAAGGTGAATCTGAATGGCAGTCTGAACCTGCGTCTGGCCTACAAATACCGCTACAACGACAGTCCGGCCGGAGATAAGGAAAACGAAGACACGGAAACCGTCATCACCCTGCTTTATGACTTTTAACGGCTAAAGCGGCCTTTCAGCTCAACCATCGCAACGCCCGACCCGATTTTGACCAGGCCTGGTCAAAATCGGGTTTTTTTATGGCCTGAGCCAACTCATCACTTTTATTTATTAGCCAATAAACAGATTTGAGCCATGCCGCAAAACCTGCATAATGGTAGGAACGAAAAAAGGAGTGACCCATGCAAATTCGACAACTGTTTGACGCCGACACTTGGACTTTCACCTATTTGCTTTGGGACGAACAGAGCAAAGAAGCCGCCGTGATCGATTCGGTATTGGAACAGGTAGATCGGGACGAAACCCACATTCGGGAACTGGGGTTAAAGGTAAAATATCTGCTGGAAACCCACATTCACGCCGACCACATTACCGGCGCTGGGCCATTGCGCAAACGCATTGGCGGTGAACTGGTGGTACACAAAAACTCCGGATCGGAATGCGCCGACATTCTCGCTGTGGACGGCGACGTGTTTTCTCTGGGCGAACAGAAAATCGAAGTGGTCCACACCCCCGGACACACCGACAACGACATCACCTACAAAATTGATGGGGCCGTCTTTACCGGCGACACGCTGATGGTCAGGGATTGCGGGCGCACAGACTTTCAACTGGGGTCCAACGAAGCCATGTACCATTCCCTCACCGAAATCCTGTTCAAACTGCCCGAAGACACCATGGTGTTTCCGGCCCATGACTACAAAGGCTTTACCCAGTCCACCATCGGCGAAGAAAAGTACTTCAATCGACGGGCGGGCGATCGAAAATCCTATCAGGACTTTTCAACCATCATGGACAGCATGAACCTGCCCAACCCAAAACGGATTGACATTGCCGTGCCCGGCAACCTGAAATGCGGCGATCTGGACGACTGAGACCAGTCGTTTTCAGGGAATAAACCCGCCGCCAGCAGAACACTGACCGGTCCTTCCGGTCAGCTTCACACTGTGCACTGTCAGGCCACTTCCATGATTTCCACTTTGTACTGCAACGACTGATCGGCCAGGGGATGATTGCCATCCAGATAGACCTTATCTTCGTCGATTTCAATGATTCTGAACTGAACCAACTGCCCCTCCGGGTCTTCGGTTTCCACCACTTCGCCAATTTCCAGGGTCACATTGTCATCAAAATTTTCCGGCGACGCATAGACTACCAGTTCTTCCTGACGCACACCGTAGGCCTCTTCGGGTGACAGCGTAACCTTGGCTTCGAACCCGGGCTCTTCCCCCTCAAACAAGTTTTCAAGACCGCTGACAATCTCGCCTTCGCCATGCACATAATGGACCGGGTCGCCACCGAACGTGGTGTCAACCAGCTCACCCTTGTTGTCTCTGAGTTCGTAATGAAACGTCACCTGACTGCCATTTTTGATTCGCATGCGTTTTCCTTCGTGATTGGTTTAAAATGGTCACAATATTTTACGCGCACGCGACAGGAAAGGACAGCCCATGCGACAGATTATGCTCGACACCGAAACCACCGGTTTCAACCCGGAAACCGGCGACAAAATCATTGAAATCGGCGCGGTGGAACTGGTCAAACGCAAATTGACCCACAACAACTATCACCAGTATGTTCACCCGGAAAGGAGCGTGCCGGCCGATGCGATTGCGATCCATGGTATCACCGACGAATTTCTGCAGGACAAACCGGTTTTCGCCGAGATCGCAGACGATTTTATGAACTTTGTTCAGGGCGCCGAACTGATCATTCACAATGCCCCGTTTGATCTGGGCTTCATCAATCACGAGCTGTCACAACTGCCCGACAACCGTTGGGGCAAAATCGAAGACCATTGCCAGATCACAGACACTCTAAGACTCGCCAAAAAACATTACCCCGGCCAACGGGCCTCACTGGACGCCCTGTGCAAGCGACTGGAAATCGACAATTCCAACCGAACCCTGCACGGCGCCCTGCTCGATTCGGAAATTCTGGCGGATGTGTATTTGAGAATGACCGGTGGGCAGACGGATCTGGGGTTGAATCAGGACGATGCCAGCGCCAACGCCCGCTCGGAAGAGGTTCGCATCCAGCGTCAGCAACCGCTCAGAGTTGTGCGCGCCAGTGAAGACGAGATGGCCGCCCACAACAGCAAGCTGGCCGAAATCAGGGAAGCCAGCGGCAAGGATCTGGCGTTTTAACCAAGCTGTTATTTTAACCAGGCCTGGTGTGATCGTTCAACGCGTCCATGGCTTCGTTGGCCAGATCGTCTGCCAGCTCGTTTTGCGGGTGTCCGGCATGGCCTTTGACCCACTCCCAGGTCACCTGATGACGCCCAACGGCTTGATCCAGCGCCTGCCAGAGTGACCGATTCTTGACCGGTTTTTTCGCCGCCGTACGCCACTGATTACGCTTCCAGTTGGCCAGCCACTGAGTGATGCCGTTTTTGACGTATTGTGAATCGGTGGTCAGCACCACCTCGCAGGGTCGTTTCAGCGCTTCCAGCGCTTCAATCGCTGCGGTCAATTCCATCTGATTGTTGGTGGTTTCGGGGGCACTGCCTTTGAGGCATTTCCGGTGGCCGTCATACTCCAGCACCGCACCCCAGCCACCCGGCCCGGGATTGCCCCGACAGCCGCCATCGGTATAAATAAACACTTTTTTCATTCAAACAGCTTCTTTTTTTGTTCGCATCGGGCACCATCGTAACCTTCCCGACTGGGGTTGGCCGCCACAGGCCCCGGTCGTTTCAGCCCCAGCCAATCCGTCAATCGCCAGTTCAGCCCCACTGGTGTGGGCGCCGACACGCGCTTTTTGGCGTGCAGACAATACAGATTGCCCAGACTCTGCCCCGGTTTGCGCTGGCCTTGATCGAGACCTTGCTGCCACGCGGTCACCCGTTTGTCGGACGGCTTGCCGAAACAGGTGACAGGCGTGTAATTGATCCACTCGATGTCGTAGCCCAGCAAACTCAGCCAATCCACCAATCGATGTGCCCGAATCAGGTTGGCCCGGCCAAACGCCTGACGATGTTCGCCCAACCGGTGGCGCAGGGTCAGACAGCCCCAGGGGTTGAAACCGGTCACAATCAAGTGCCCTTCCGGAATCAACACCTGATCAATCTGACGCAACAGATGATAAGGGTCCAGCACCGATTCCAACGTATGCGGCAGCACCACCGCATCCACACTGTCCGGTTTCAACGGCAGGTAATCGATGTCGGCCTCAATCCCCATCAGTTTCTGACCGGCATTCCGTGTCAGGGACTGGTCCATCAGAATGTGATGACGCGCCCGATTGCCTTCCAGCATCGAATGCGGGCAAATGCGCCCCAATTGCACCAGATAAAGGCCGAACACATGCGACAGTGCCTGCGAAAGCAGAATCTGCTCTTGACGCAAAAGCGACCGGTTGTTTTTAAGCTGAAACCAGCGCAGCAAAAAGCTCTGAAAGGCCGTATTCGTCATACCCAATCGCGATTGTTTTGTTAGAATACAGCCATTATAACAACATCACTTCATCGCGTATGCACATCCATCGACTGCCGACACGCTCCGACAATTACACTTGGGTCATCACTCAAGCCGATCCGGCCCGAACGCCACAGACGCACTGTTACGTCGTGGATCCGGGCGAAGCGGCTCCCGTGCTGGATCATTGCCGCGAACACGGTCTGTCGGTGACCGGCATTCTGATCACCCACCACCATTATGATCACGTCGATGGGGTTGCCGGTTTGCAACAGGCTTTTGCCAATGCCGCCGTGATCGGCTTCGGCCAGGGACCGTTCGGCGACCGAATTACCCAGCCAGTCAAGGACGGCGAGACCCTTTCCGTTCTGGGTGAGTCCTTCAAGGTGATCGAAACCCCCGGTCACAGCGATGACCATGTCTGTTTTTACCATCCTCAGGCGCTGTTCAGCGGCGATGTGCTGTTTGCCGGAGGCTGCGGCAAGATTTGGGATTTTCCGCCGGAAAAAATGCACCGCTCGCTGATGGCACTCAACGCCTTACCGGGGGACTGTCTGGTGTATTGCGGCCACGAATACACCTACGCCAACCTGATGTTTGCGCACATTGCCGAGCCCGACAACCAGGCCATCAGCGAGCGGCTGGAGCGGGTGCGTACTCTGCGCCAGAACGACCGATGCACCGTGCCCTCCCTGTTGTGCGAAGAAAAAGCAACCAACCCCTTTCTGCGCTATCTGAACACGCCTCTGGAACGCATTCTGATCGAACGATTCCCGGCATTGGCCCACCTGTCCCAGGACGAACCCGAAGCGTTTTTCGCTCAACTGCGCGCCTGGAAGGACCAACTTGATGCCACCGACGAACTGGAAAAAGGACTGACCCTCTAAATGAAACGGCGAGTAACTGGCTTTTTGCAATGGATGCCCCGACCCTTGAAATGGTCCGGTCTGGTCGTGGCACTTTCTGCCATGACGGGCTGCGCACAACTCTCATCGGTGCAGTCATCCGCCTCGGACAACCCAACCGCCGACGCTTCCGCTGCGTCCGCCACAGGCAAGTTGCCCATTGAGGATGCGCCCTTTGAAGCGGCTTATCAGACCCTGTCCATCGAAACCCTGGAAACCCTGACCCTTCAGGGGCTTTACCGTTTGCAGTCACTGACGCTGGATTCGGACGACACCACCGGCCTTGATCAGCTTTATGTGTTTTCCGACCCCAAGCCGGTGTACGACAACCTCTGGGACACGATTGGCGACCACCTGTTTCTGACGCCCGCCAACACCCACAATTATCAGGACTACATTCAGTCCTATCTGAACAAAAAAGCCTATCTGCAACGGGTTTCCAAGCGCGCCAAGCCCTATCTGTATTTCATCCTGCAGGAAATCCAGAAACGCCAGATGCCATTTGAAATGGCCCTGCTGCCGATTGTGGAAAGTGGCTATTACCCTTATGCCCGTTCCTACATGAGTGCGGCCGGCTTGTGGCAGTTCATGCCGGCCACCGGTTACATGTATGGCCTCAAACGCAACTGGTGGTATGACGGCCGCCACGATGTTTACCGAAGCACCCTGGCCGCTCTGGATTACCTTCAGTCGCTGTACAAACAAAACAACTACGACTGGCTGCTGGCACTGGCGTCCTACAATGCCGGTTATGGCAATGTGCGAAAAGCCACCCGGAAACTGCATCGTGTCCGCCCGGATGCCCCCGTCACTTTCTGGAACCTGCAGCCCTATCTGCCACGGGAAACCCGACACTACGTGCCCCAGCTTCTGGCCATCTCCCACATCATCGGTCAGCGTGAACGTTATCAGGTACCGCTCGAACCCGTCGCCAACAAGCCTTTTCTGGCTGCGATTGACATCAGAGGGCAGGTTTCCCTGCAAAAAGTGGCTCAGCAGACCGAGGTGTCGACCAAGTTGTTGAAAAACCTCAACCCCGGTTTTCTGCGTCAGGCCACCCCGCCGGATGGTCAGCACAAACTGGTGTTGCCTCTGACGGTGGCCGAACGCTTCAATAACGATTACCAGCAGGCCCCGGACAAATACGCGGTCAACTGGCGGCGTCACCAGATTCGCAACGGCGAAAACCTGGGCGTGATCGCCCAGCGTTATGGCACCCGCGTGGCTTTGATCAAGCAACTCAACAACATGCGCTCCGATTTCATCCGCGCCGGAAAAACGCTTCTGATTCCGGTACCGGGCGGCGAAAGCGGCACCCAACTGGCCAGCCGCAGCGGCTCTGACAGCTACCGCCACACCGTACGCCGTGGTGAAAGCCTCTGGACCATTGCCCGCACTTACGACACCTCCATCGACCAACTGGCCAGATGGAACGGTCTGTCCCGCAATGACACTCTGCGCCCCGGACAGAGACTGCGCATCCAAATGGACGGGTCGTCGTCGCGTAAGATCTCCTACACCCTGAAAAAAGGCGAAAGTCTGTGGGTCGTAGCCCGAAAATATCAGGTCACCACCGATGATCTGTGCAAATGGAATGGCGTCAGTGCCAACGATGTCCTGCAACCCGGCACCGAACTGCAAGTCTGGATCAAAAGTTAAACTTCATGATGCGCAAATGGGCTTTTTTTACCAGGCCTGGTTACCATGAGCATTAACGTTCAGCGAATTCTGTCAGCACTGATTCTGAACCTGTTACTCGGCGTTTCGGCGAACGCGGCCATCGACCGGAGTCAACTGAGCGATCCGCAAAGAGGCTTTCTTGAAGCCTACGAAGCGATCAAAGCCAACGACCGCCCCTTGATCGCCCGCTACAAACAGTCTTTAAAGGACTATTCCTTATACCCTTATATTGTCTATCTGGATTACAAATACCACCTGTCGGTCACCCCCGATCGCCTGGTCGAATACTTCATTGAACGTCACTCCCCTCAAAGCCCCTTGCCCCGACGCCTCAAAGACGACTGGCTCAGAAAACTGGGCAAGCAGAAAAACTGGGCGCTGTATCTCAAGCACTTTGAGCCGGATGAATACCGGGCCAAGGACCTGCAGTGCTATGCCTTTCAGGCCCGCCTGGCCAAAGGTCAGACCCAAACACTGAATGACGATCTGCTCGCATTCTGGCAAGCCAATCTGACCTTGCCACGGTCCTGCCAAAAGCCGCTGACTTACCTCAGACAAAACGACTTGATCACCGGCGCCCGAGTCTGGGACAAGGTTGCCCGCGCCATGCAGAAGGGCCACACCAAAACGGCCCGTCGCCTCGCCAGAGACCTCTCGGCCGCCGATCAGAAGCAACTGGATTTCTGGATTGCGGTCTACCGACAGCCGAAAAAGATCGAAAACGCCATGCCGGACCACATCACCCCGGTCATTCGCAAACAGATTTTCAAGCAGGCGCTGCACCGCATCAGCTACAGCGATCCGGAAAAGGCTTTGTCCGCGCTTGCCCTGCGCACCGAACAATACGGTCTCGGCCAGAAAGAACACGACACCCTGCACACCCGCCTGTCACTGCGCCTGGCTTATCGCCATCACCCCAAGGCCAAAGCATTTCTGAAGCAGGTTGACGCGCAGAACAAAAATCTGGATGCGATCCATTGGGAAATGCGCGTGGCCATTCGTGAAGGCGACTGGGAACACTATCTGTCGTTGTATGAACAACTGCCATTAACAGATCAGAAAGACGCTCGTTGGCAATACTGGCTGGCCAGAGCACTGGACGTGCTGAACAAAGACCCTGCTGCAACTAGAATCTGGGAAAACCTGGCAAAAACCCGCAGTTATTACGGTTTTTTGTCGGCCGACCGACTTAACCTGCCTTACCAGTTCAATCCGGCCGCTTCCACACCGACGCCACTGGCTGACCTGAAACAGAAGTACCCTCAGATCGAAGTCATGCAGGAGCTCAAGGCCATTGGCTGGCAAAGCAATCTCAAGCGTGAGTGGTACCACCTGCTGGATCAGCTTGACGAAGCCGATTTTGAAGGCGTGGCCAAACTGATGTCGCAGTGGAACCACCATTCACTGGCCATTCAGACCGTTTCCCGGGTTCAGAAATGGGACGATCTGGCTCTGCGCTTTCCCACGCCCTACAAAAAACCGATCCTGCAGGCGGCCAACGACAACCAGATTGATCCCGCCTGGGTGTATGGCGTCATCCGCCGTGAAAGCGCCTTTTCCGCCGACATCAGTTCACCGGCCGGTGCCATTGGCTTGATGCAACTACTGCCCAGAACCGCGCGTTACATCGGTCGCCAGAATGGCTTCAAAAAACGGGCCTATACCCATCTGACCCAGCCGGAATCCAACATCGCACTGGGCAGCGCCTATCTGCGCTATCTGATTGACAAATACCAGGGCAATCGGGTATTGGCCACCGCCGCCTATAACGCCGGCCCCAAACGCGTCGATGCCTGGTTACCGCAAGATCGCCCCCTGCCGGCGGATCGCTGGGTGGAAACCATCCCCTTCAATGAAACGCGCAAGTACGTCAAAGCGGTATTGGAATACACCACCATCTTCAAATCCAGCCTTCAGGATCGTTACGACCGACTTGAAAACGTCATGCCCATCATCCCGCCCAAACAATAAAGACAACCAATTTCAGACAAAAAAAAGCCCCGTTCAAAGACGGGGCGGAACATTACTTCAAATTTGAAATAATCAGAGGAGGATACTCATGAAGAAACATGAATGTCCGTATATTATTAGGAAGACCTAATATTGTCAAACCTTAATATAAATAAAATCATTGAGAAAGTCTGCGCTCATTGATTGCTTTTATGGCTAAACCCGCCGCCAGCGGGTGCCTTCCGGCCCATCCAGCAGTTCAATACCCGCCTCCAACAATTGATCCCGCACCGCATCGGCTCGGGCAAAATCCTTGTTTTGACGTGCCTGCGCCCGTTCCTCAATCAACGACTCAATCCGGGCTTCATCCAGAGCTGAGTCATCAGACTCACACGCTTGCGGCTGCCATTTGAAAAAAGCTTGCGGGTTTTCTGCCAGCAAGCCCAGCCGGGCACCCAGTTCCCGCAAACAATTCAGCAAAGGGGTACTGGGAGTCTTGTTGAGGGTTTTGGACAAATCAAACAACACCGCCAGCGCCTGGGGCGTATTGAAATCGTCGTTCATGGCCGCCTCGAATGCCTCGACCCAGTGCTTTCCATTGTCCGGATGGCCTTCTCCAGACTCTGGCTCGGTGTCAGGCACCGTATCCAGAGCCGTGTACAATCGATCCAGACTGGCTTTGGCCGACTCCAGCGTTTCTTCGGAGTAATTGACCGGACTGCGATAATGGCTGGCCAACAGAAAATAGCGCACCACTTCAGGATGATAAAGCTTGAGCACTTCGCGGATGGTGAAAAAGTTGCCCAATGATTTGGACATTTTTTCGTCATCAATGCGCACAAACCCACAGTGCATCCAGGTGTTGACGTAATGCTCGCCGGTGGCGCATTCGGATTGGGCGATTTCGTTTTCATGATGGGGAAAGCTCAAATCCAAACCGCCGCCATGAATGTCAAAATGCTTGCCCAGACAGTGCGTGGCCATGGCCGAGCACTCAATGTGCCATCCAGGTCGCCCGTCGCCCCAGGGCGATGGCCAGGCGGGTTCTTCCGGCTTGGAGGCCTTCCAGAGCACGAAATCCAGCGGGTCCTGTTTGGCGCTGTTGACTTCCACTCGTGAGCCGGACACCAGTTCATCCAGCGTTTTGCCAGACAAACGACCGTAATCGGGGTCGGACTTGACGTGAAAATAGACATCGCCATTGTCGGCCGCATAGGCATGCCCCTTCTCAATCAGGGTCGCAATCATCTGTTCGATCTGATCCATATACGCCGTGGCTCGGGGTTCCTGATCGGGGCGCAGGACATTGAGCGCGGCTTCGTCTTCGTGCATCGCCTCAACAAAACGTTCGGTCAGAGCCTGAACCGACTCTTTGTTTTCCAGCGCCCGCTGTATGATCTTGTCATCAATGTCGGTGATGTTGCGCACATAGGTCACATCATAGCCCTGCGCCCGCAGATGGCGCACCACCGTATCAAAGACCACCATGACCCGGGCATGACCGACATGGCAATAGTCATACACGGTCACGCCGCACACATACAGTCCGACTTTGCCGGGTTCAATCGGTTCAAATTCGGCTTTTTTCCGGGTTTCGGTATTGTAGATTTTCAGGCTCATGCTTTCTGGCTCCAGGTATCGCGCAATCCCACGGTTTTATTGAACACCAGCGCCTCGCCATTGTGGTTGTCCCGACAGAAATAGCCTTCCCGTTCAAACTGATAAGCCTGCTCCGGCTTGGCTGAAGCCATGTCCGGCTCCACAAATCCCCGCCGAATGGTCAGAGAATCGGGGTTCAGCACCGTTTTGAAATCGTCCTCTCTGGCCGGTTCCGGTACCTGAAACAGTCGGTCGTATTCGCGAAATTCCGCCGCCACCGCGCTTGAAGCTTCCACAAAATGAATCACGCCTTTGACCTTGCGCCCGTCCGCCGGATTCTGGCCCAGGGTTTCCGGGTCATAACTGGCATAAACGGTGGTCACCCGACCGTCTGCGTCGGTGTCCATGCGTTCGGCTTTGACCACATAAGCATTGCGCAACCGCACCTCTTTGCCCAGTGCCAGACGTTTCCACTTTTTGTTGGGCGCCTGCTCGATAAAGTCGGCACGGTCGATGTACACCTCCCGACCAAATTGAATGCGGCGCGTGCCCATGGCGTCATTTTGCGGGTGTATCGGTGCTTCCAGGGTTTCGGTCTGTGCTTCCGGGTAATTTTCAATGACCAGCTTGATCGGGTCCAGCACCCCCATAGTTCTGGGCGCGACCACATTCAGGTCGTCGCGGATCGCCGCTTCCAGAATCGCCATTTCGGTCAGCGAATCCACTTTGGAAATGCCGATCCGCTCGGCAAAGTCACGGATTGCGGCCGGGGTCACGCCCCGACGACGCAGGCCGGACAGGGTCGGCATGCGCGGATCGTCCCACCCGGAAACAATTTCTTCATTCACCAGCTGTTGCAACCGGCGTTTGGACATCATGGTATAGGCCAGATTCAGGCGCGAAAATTCATACTGATGCGGCCGGTCGGGACGGTTGAAAGCGTCCAGATGTTCCAGCACCCAGTCATAGAGGCGTCGGTTGTCCTGAAATTCCAGCGTACACAAGGAATGGGTGACCCCTTCAATCGCATCGGAAATGCAATGGGCAAAATCGTACATCGGATAGATGCACCATTCATCGCCCGTCTGGTGATGATGGGCAAATCGCACCCGATAAAGCGCCGGATCACGCAGACAGATGAAACTGGAAGCCATGTCGATTTTGGCACGCAACACGCACTCGCCTTCAGCGAATTCGCCTTTTCGCATGCGTTCAAACAGCGCCCGGTTTTCTTCGGGCGAGGTGTCACGGTAAGGGCTGTCCTGACCCGCTTCGGTCAGGGTGCCGCGATAGGCCCGCGTCTGCTCGGCATCCAGAAAACAGACATACGCCAGTCCCTTGTCAATCAGTTCACAGGCGCTGTCGTAAAATTTCTGGAAATAGTCCGAGGAAAATCGCGGGGCACCGGCCCATTCAAACCCCAGCCACTCTACGTCCGCTTTGATCGCATCGATGTAATGGGCTTCTTCCTTGATCGGATTGGTGTCATCAAAACGCAAATGGCAGTCGCCCTGATAATCCTCGGCCAGACCGAAATTCAGACAGATGGATTTGGCGTGACCGATGTGCAGATACCCATTCGGCTCCGGCGGAAAACGGGTCACAACACGCTGGTGCTTGCCCTGCGCCAGATCCGCGTCAATGATATTGCGAATGAAATTGGTGGTTTTGACCGTCTCGGTGTCAGCCGCTTCTTGTGTCATGAATGGGTCCTGTGTTGATCGCTCTGTGATTTGTTCTATGGTTCGTTCCGTGAATCAAAGATCGTGTTTTTGAATGAGCGAATTATAGCACAAAGCGCCGATGGCAAAACCGGCTGGCAGTGATCAACTCGCCTAGACACGGGAGAGCATGCCTTTGTCACCAGACGAATGCGAACATGCTAAAATAAGCTTCGTTTCCATGAATCATGGTTGCCACAACCCATGTTTTTCAATGACCGGGAGAGTCGCATGCGTACCATTTTGACCGTTTTTACCCTATTTCTGACCAGCATCCTGCCCTGGCAGGCCCAGGCTGCGGACAAGCCACAGGTGTTGATTGAAACCAGCCAGGGCAACATTGTGCTGGAACTCTACCCCGAGAAGGCGCCCAAATCGGTCGAGAATTTTTTGCGCTATGTGAACGAAGGCTTTTATGACGGCACCATTTTTCACCGCGTGATCTCGGATTTCATGGTTCAGGGCGGTGGTTTCACCCCCAACCTGCAAAAGAAACTGACCCACAGCCCCATTCAAAACGAAGCCGACAACGGACTGCTTAACCGGGTCGGCACCGTGGCCATGGCACGCACCAATGACCCGCATTCGGCCACCTCGCAGTTTTTCATCAACGTGGCCAAAAACACCTTTCTCGATTTTCGGGAAAAAACCCCTCGTGCTTACGGTTACGCCGTCTTTGGCCGGGTGATCAAGGGCATGCGCACGGTCAACAAAATCCGCAGCACCCGCACCGGCTTTAAAAACGGCATGGGCGATGTGCCCCTGGAACCGATCGTGATGGAAAAAGTCGTCCAGATCAAATAATCTCACCCCTTTTTACCAGGCCTGGTGATTTCTGCCAGGCCTGATTGTTTTCTTTACCCAGACGGATGAAACCGCTATGTCAACGATCGTTTTTGAAACCTCAATGGGCCACATCACCATTGAACTCGACCATGAAAAAGCGCCCATCGGCGCGGCCAACTTTCTGCAGTACGCACAGGACGGTTTTTTCAACGGCACCATTTTTCACCGGATCATCCCCGGCTTTATGGTGCAAGGCGGCGGCATGCTGCCGGGCATGGAACCCAAACCCACAGGCGATCCGATTGAAAACGAAGCCGACAACGGCCTCAAAAACGTGCGCGGCAGCCTGTCCTATGCCCGCACCATGGACCCGAATTCCGCCACCACTCAGTTTTTCATGAACCTGGTCGACAACGACTTTCTGGACCATCGCAGCAAGGACATGCAGGGTTGGGGCTACGCGGTATTCGGTCGGATCACAGACGGGCTGGACGTGATTGACCGCATGGCACAGGTGGACACCACCAGCCGTCGCGGTCATCAGGACGTGCCGGTCGAAGACATTGTGATCGAAAACACACGTATCGAAAACGCCGAGGACTCGTGACTCAGGCGCACAGCATCCGCTTAACCGCCGATGTGCATTTGTTGCCCGAAACCACGGCGATCTCCTCCATCAACCGGTCATTCCACCGGTTTCTGGACGACTGCCGTGATCGGCGCATCGACGCCTTGTATGTCTTGGGCGATCTGTTTGAAATGTGGGTGGGCGATGACATCGGCCTGCACGACTACGCCGTCAGCATCGAGAAGCTGCGCCAACTGAGTGACTCCGGCACCCGGATTTATCTGCTGGAAGGCAATCGTGATTTTCTGATGCGCCGGGCCTTTTATCAGGCCACCGGCATCCGGCAGATCAAGCCGCCATACCCTTTGCTTATGAGTGGAAAACACTGGTTATTGCTGCACGGCGACGAACTTTGCACCGACGACCGAGCCTTTCAGCGCATGCGCCGTATTTTGCGCAATCCGCTGGTGATGTGGGCGTTTCTGCGTTTGCCGGGGCCCACCCGTCAACGCATCGGACGGGCAATGCGGGACCAATCCCAAAAACAGGGCAGCAACAAACCGCAAAACATCATGGACGTCAGCCCGCAAGCGGTCGAACGCCTGTTGCAAACACACCCGCAAACCGATTGGATTCTACACGGCCACACCCACCGGCCCGGCATTCATGGCCGGCGCTGGGTACTGGGCGACTGGCGTCCCCAGGCCTGGTACGTGGAAGGAAGGACCGATCACGGATCGGCGTCATGGCATTATTGGCGATAAGCCTGCCACTGCCGGACGCTTTCAATCCAGCTTGAGGGGAAGCAACGCCAACGAGCCTGACACGCAACGAAAGCGCATGGATTCGGTCACCGTCCCGCTGCCGGTTTCACCGGCACAGTTCCAGTTCAGCGCCCAATCATACTGATACCGCAATTTGAACCGATCCTGCCCCAGAGACGTCACTTCCAGCAGCGTCAGCCCGCCATCAAACTGGGCAAAGTGGCTGATGTGAGACAAGTCCTGCATCAAGGACGGTTGCAGTGCTGTCTGATACTGGCGCAGCAGGTTCAACAACTGGCCGGACTCGGGCGGAGACGCGAGAGCCGATAACTCAGGCCACTCAAACAACGTCTGCATCAGAAGACCTTGGAGGTCAGCACCGAAGACTCGCCTTCGGAACGGGCAATGACCACGGCACCGACCGAGTCGCTGAACACATTCACCGTGGTGCGCATCATGTCGAGCAAACGGTCCACCACCAGCAACAGGCCAATGGCCTCAGCCGGCAGGCCCACGGCCACCAGAATGATGCTGATCGCCACCAGACTGGCCGACGGAATCCCCGCCACCCCAATCGACGTGGTCAGCGCAATCACCACGATCAACAGTTGCGTGCTCCAGTCCAGCGGCACCCCGAACAGCTGAGCAATAAAAATGGCCGCCACGCATTCGTACAGGGCCGTGCCGTCCATGTTGACGGTGGCCCCCAATGGCAGCACAAAACTGGAAACCCGGTTGGAGACCCCGGCCCGCTTTTCCAGCGCATTCAGGGTCACGGGCAAGGTGGACGACGACGAACTGGTGGAAAAAGCCGTCAACAGCGCCGGGGCCATGGCCTGATAATGCAGCCAGGGATTTTTGACCCCGCCCAGAAAATACAGAATCAGCGGCATCACCACCAGGGCATGCACCAGCAACGCCAGGGTCACGGTCGCAAAAAACAGGGCCAGATTGCCAAACTGATCAAAGCCGGTGTTGGCAATCGAGGCGGCCACCAACCCAAACACGCCGATGGGGGCAAACTTCATCACCAGTTGAGTGATCAACATCATTACCTCAAACACCCCTTCCCAGAAACGGGTCAGAGTCTGGCGCAGCTCGCCCTGCAACCGGGTCATGAAAAAGCCGAAAAGCAGACTGAAAAAGATCAATCCCAGCATTTGTCCCTGGGCGGCGGCATCGACCACATTGACAGGGATCATACGCAGAAACACCTCCACCACATCGCCCGCGCCCTTGCCTTCCACCGCAGCCATGACTTCGTGGTTGGTTTCCAGCACCGGTGCCGGACCGTCTGACACCCCCGGCTGCAATGCATTGACAAAAAACAACCCAATCAAAACCGCAATAAAACTGGTCAGCAGATAATACCCCAGCGTCTTACCGCCCAGCCGCTCAAACCCGCCGGCAGAACCGACCTTGCTGACCCCGGTCACAATCGCCGAAACCACCAATGGCACCACGATCATTTTGAGCGCATTGAGAAACAAGGTGCCGATGAAGGTCAATACCGCGACCACCGAGATCCCGGCGACCACGGTATCCGGCCCCACTGAGGCACCGACCAGTGCGGCCAGAGCCAATGCGATCAAAATTTGCCAATGCAATGCCAGTTTCATAGGGTTGCCTGCTATCCAGTCAATCAGAAAACGATGGGAGTCCTTTACACGAAACAAAGAACTCGGCGAATAGCCGGGAAATCCAACACGGCTAAAACGGTTCCATCACAAATCAATCTTCGCATTGATACCAGGCCTGGTAAGGCCCCATGTTGTACACCGCATCGAAGCCCATCTGATTCAACATCTGCGTCGCCATCTGCGAGCGCGAACCAGAGCGACAGAACACAATCACCGGGCGGTCCTTGCTCAATTCTTTTTCCGCCGTCTGCTGCAGAGTCTGCAAAGGCAGATTGATCGCGCCCGGCAACCGGCTCATTTCAAATTCCTCTGGGGTGCGCACGTCCACCAGATAGGCGTTGTGGTTTTTAATCAGCGCTTTGCATTCTTCACAAGGGGTAAACATCTTGATTCCTTTGAATAATCATCCATTAAACGGCGGCGGCCAGCCAGATCACGGCCAGAGCCATCGCGGCCGCCAGCACATCGTCCAGCATAATGCCGAATCCGCCATGAACCTGTCGATCCACCCAGCGAATGGGCCAGGGTTTGACAATGTCAAAAAAACGAAAGCCGACCAACGCCGCCAGCCACCAAATCCAACTTTGTTCCGGCAACGCGATCAGCACCAGCCAGATACCAACGAATTCGTCCCAGACAATGCCGCCATGATCGTGCACGCCCGCCCAGTCGGCGGCGCGCTGACACAACCAGCTGCCCGCCAACAGTCCCGCCACCAGCAAAGCCATCGCCAGCACAGGATAGGTGAGCCACAAGGGAATAAACAGCAACCAGCCGACCAGCGTGCCGAACGTGCCAGGCGCTTTGGGGGCCAGTCCGCTGCCAAACCCGAACGCCAGCCACAGATCGGGCCGACGGAAAACGGCGCGCGTTGAGGGCAAGGGGTGCGCCATGGGGTTAACGACGTTTTTTCGCAGCGGTGCGCAAACGCAGGGCGTTGAGTTTGATAAAGCCTTCGGCGTCTTTGTGGTCGTAAGCGCCGCCGTCTTCTTCGAAGGTGGCAATCGCCTCATCAAACAGACTGTTTTCGGACCAGCGACCTACCACGGTCACATTGCCCTTATACAGCTTGAGCCTGACCGTGCCGCTGACGTCTTTCTGCGACTGATCAATCAATGCCTGCAGCATTTCCCGTTCCGGGCTGAACCAAAAACCGTTGTAAATCATTTCGGCGTATTTGGGCATCAGTTCGTCTTTCAGATGCGCCGCGTTGCGATCCAAAGTCAGCGATTCCATCGCCCGATGCGCTCTAAGCATGATGGTGCCGCCTGGCGTTTCATAACACCCGCGTGCCTTCATCCCCACAAAGCGGTTTTCTACCAGATCGTCGCGACCGATGCCATTGGCACCGCCCACCTTGTTCAAGTGTTCCATGACTGTGGCCGGAGACATGGCCTCACCGTCGATGGCCACAATGTCGCCATGCTCGTAACTCAATTCCATATAGGTCGGCGTGTCGGGGGCGGCTTCCGGAGCCACACTCCACAACCACATGGCTTCTTCCGGTTCATTGGCCGGGTCTTCGATGATCCCGCCTTCGTAGGAAATGTGCAGCAGATTGGCGTCCATCGAATACGGCGACTTTTTGCCTTTTTTGTTTTCGATTGGAATATTGTGTTTTTCGGCATAGGCCATCAGCTTTTCGCGGGACAACAGATCCCATTCCCGCCAAGGCGCGATCACTTTGACGTCCGGCATCAAGGCGTAAGCGTTCAATTCAAAACGCACCTGGTCGTTGCCTTTGCCTGTGGCCCCGTGCGCGACCGCATCGGCACCGGTTTCCTGAGCAATTTCCACCAGACGCTTGGAAATCAGCGGACGGGCAATGGAAGAGCCCAAACGGTACTCGCCTTCGTAAATCGCGTTGGCGCGCATCATCGGAAACACGAAGTCGCGGGCAAATTCTTCGCGCAAATCTTCGATGTAGATTTCCTTGATCCCCATGGCCTGCGCTTTGGCACGGGCCGGTTCGACTTCCTCTCCCTGGCCGATGTCGGCGGTAAAAGTCACCACTTCACAGTCATAGGCGTCCTGCAACCATTTGGCGATGATCGAGGTATCGAGTCCGCCGGAATAGGCCAGCACCACTTTCTTGATTTGCGACATTGTTCATCCTTTGCATTCAAAGCTGTAAATCTGCGCGATTATACCTTAAAATCAACCCACTTTAGAACAACTCTGAGCGTTGAGACCCCTAACCATGCCCTTGAGACTGACCGATCTGATCAAAGTCCTGCCCCAGTACCTGATCCCCAAACACTGGCTTTCACTGGGCATGCATGCGTTCATGCGCATCCGGGTGCGCTGGGTCAAACTGGCCACCATGAAGTTGATGGTCCGCCTCTATCACATTGACCTGAGTGAGGCCGAAGAAACGGTGCTCGACAACTACCCCCACTTCAACGCACTGTTTACCCGTGCGCTCAAGCCCGAAGCCCGACCAGTGGATAGCACTCCCGACAGCTGGTGCAGCCCGGTCGATGGCGTGGTCAGCCAATCGGCCCGCATTCAGGGCGACACTCTGATTCAGGCCAAATGCCATAACTATCACCTGCCGGCCCTGCTGGGCGGCGACATTGGCTACGCACAACAGTTTGAAGACGGGGACTACGCCGTCATTTACCTGGCGCCGCGCGACTACCACCGCATCCACATGCCCAAGGCCGGACGCCTGGTTTCGATGACGTATGTGCCGGGCGATTTGTTTGCCGTCAACCCCGCGACCGTTCGCCAGATTGAAGGCCTGTTTGCCCGCAACGAGCGCGTGATTTGCCGGTTTGAAACGTCCGACGGGCCTTTTTGCATGATCTGGGTCGGTGCCATTTTTGTCGGCAGCATGGAAACCGTCTGGCAGGGCAAAGTCACCCCGCCTTATGGCACAATGATCGAACATTGGAATTACCGCGATCAGAGTCTGAACTTTGAAAAAGGCGAAGAGCTGGGCCGGTTCAACATGGGGTCCACGGTGATTCTGCTGTCGCCTGAAGGCCAGTGCCCGGATCTGGGCAAGCAAACGTCAGATCGGCGGGTAAAAATGGGCGAACGCCTGACACAGTCGGCGGACCCGGCCGAAACCATGTTCCGGCCAGCCTCCGACGATTCGGACAACGGGCAAGCGGACCACAGCCCGAAAATCACATTGTAAACAACCAAAAACGCACGAAGAACGAACCAACCATCAAAAAGGATCGACACTATGAAAATGATCACGGCAATCATCAAGCCCTTTAAACTGGACGACGTTCGCGAAGCCTTGCACGACATTGGCGTACACGGCATGACCGTGATCGATGTGAAAGGTTACGGTCGCCAGAAAGGTCACACCGAAATGTATCGCGGGGCCGAGTATGTGGTGGATTTCCTGCCCAAACTCAAGCTTGAAATCGCCGTCAGCGAAGAGCAGGTGGATCAGGTGGTCGAAGCGGTCGTCGATGCCTCACAGACCGGCAAAATCGGCGATGGCAAAATCTTTGTGACCAACATCGAACAGACCATCCGCATTCGTACCGGCGAAACCGGTCCCGAAGCCCTGTAAAGGCCAAAAGGTACTAGGCCTGGTTAAAACCTGCCAGGCCTGGTTAAAACCGATCTTTTCTGGCCTCTCTCTCCTCCTGCATTTATCTCACGAGCCTCTCCATAAAATGTACCAAAAAGGTGCTTTCTTAACTCGATCTATTCTAGCTTTTGTGTACCAGGGTGATCAAAAGAAAGACAGACGCAGACGAGACATGAAGCATTGAGGCAAACAGTGAAAAGCGTGCTAGCCGGATTCAGGAGCAAACGAGATGGAACAGGCTGAGGACGATGGCGTCAGTCAAAGACGTTGTCGTTTTCCAGGTGGTCGGCGATTTCCTGCAACTGAACAAACGTCTTGTCATCGACTTGATTGAGTTCAATGGACAGTGTGATTCTGTCAACATAACCATGCAGTTTCAGATATTTGTCCTGCCGCAATAAATAATTTCTGAGGCTGGTTTCCAGCGAATCCAAACCGCGATGGTGCTGATGATCCAGCCAGTGTTCTGGAAGCTGAAAGCTTGCTTCAATATGACGGGCCAGTTTTTCGCCGATGTTGCGGGTCGGATTTTTACCAATCAGTCGGCTAACCTGCGTTTGCGCACGCTGAATGCGGTGTGCAAATTCGGCCATGGTGCCGCTGTACTCGCAAAGCAACTGGGCATTGAAACGGCGGATGTCATAAATGCTTTTCATGACGCTCATTCTCGCTGATCAATGAAAAAAAATATATACCCATTTTGCTACAAATGACTTTAAAAACATCACTTTCCTGGAACTAGGCGGCATTAAAATCGATGGGCAGTTTATCCGCAAACTGGGCGAACACCTATTCGATCTGTTTGTGATCAAAAGCAGCATCGAGCTGGCCAAGGAAATGGCCATCGAAACCATTACTGAATTTGTCGAAACCCAGCAGATTGCCGACAAACTGAAAGCATGGGACAGACTGGCAACAAGGACATCACTGCGATCGGCCCTGCCTAAAAAAACAGACGGTTGTTGATCACCAGATAGAGGCACCGACCCGGTGAATGCGCTCATTATGGGGCGCTTCGGCCGATTCCCCGAAAGGAATCACGGTCCAGCCCCATTCCCTAACGGTGGATGGCAACGCCACATCCCAGGCCGGATCCAATTCGTCCACCAGTCTGGCATCGGCGCGGCGTTCTTCCACCCAGCGATCGCAAATCAGGCAGCGCACCCCGGAAAAACGCGACAAATACGCCAGATGCGCTTCGATCAGTTCTTTCCCCAGTGTTTCCAACTGGGCATCATGGTTTTTCGATGACCGCTTGAGGCGGCTTCGGACCGGCACCATCGGCAACTGGGTAAGCAGATTCAGCGACACCACACAATCCACCGGCTGATCCAGCCAGCGCCGGGGCCTGGCCACGTCATCCTGTCCGTTTGCGAGGGGGGTCAGGGATTCGGTGATGTCGGCCTCAATCAACCGCACATTGGCAAAAGCCGCAGCCCGGCGTCGGGCCTTGCGCAAAAACACCATGTCCACCAACCACACCTGCTCAAAGCGTTCCGACGCTTCCGCCAAGGGAATGTCTTCCAGCAAGCCCGCGCCCATAATCAGCAAAACCCGTTGTTGCCCGGCCTGTGCCATGGCCTCGCGAATCACCTGCTGACATCGTTGGTAATGAGGCTGCCAGGCGCTTCGGCAGCGCTGAAACCGCGCCTGCATCGCAATGGATTCCTTGAGAAACCCCAAACGCCTGGCCTGAGATGTGGCCGGCGTGGTCAGCCACTGCCAGGCTTCGGCGATCATGGTGCGTCTTTGTCCAGCCCCAGTGCCTGGGTTTTGCGGGTGAGGGTATTGCGCCCCCAGCCCAGCAAAGCCGCCGCCTTTTGCCGATGATTCAGGCTGTAACGCAATGCCTCTTCGATCAGGACTTTTTCAAACAACGGTTCGGCCTGAGTGTGCAACCCTTTCTGACCAGACTGCAGAAACTCGGCGGCCCATTGACGCAATGGTGCCTGCCAGCCGACGCCCTCAGTCGTCTGCTCCGCCATCTGGCCACTGTGCGCCATGGCTTCCAACATCATCGAATGCTCCTTGCCCTGTTGCAACTCCAGCGGCAGATCGTCCATTTGCACTGTCTTGTCCGGTGCCATAATGGTCAACCAGGTACACAGACTCCGAATCTGGCGCACATTCCCCGGCCAGGGTTGATGCACCAGGTATTTTTCCACTTCCCGGCTCAGGCGCTTTTCTTCCAGATCATACAGTTTGGCTTCTTCGGCCAGGTAGTAGCGGACAATCGGCAAAATGTCTTCGCGTCGTTCACGCAAAGGCGGCACCTTGATCCGAATCACATTCAAACGATACAACAAATCTTCCCGGAAGCGCCCCTGACGAACCAGCTCCGCCATATTCTGGTGGGTCGCGGCGACAATGCGCACATTGGTTTTGATCGGTGTTTTACCCCCCACCCGATAAAAGGTGCCGTCATTGAGCACCCGCAGCAGCCGCGTCTGCAGGTCCACCGGCATGTCGCCGATTTCGTCCAGAAACAGGGTGCCGCCGTCTGCTTCTTCAAAGCGCCCCATGCGCTGGGTGTGGGCACCGGTAAACGCCCCTTTTTCGTGCCCGAAAAGCTCGGACTCAAGCAAATCTCGGGGAATGGCGGCGGTATTGATCGCCACAAAAGGGCCGCTGGCACGCGTGCTTAACTCATACAGGGCCCGCGCCACCAGCTCCTTCCCGGTCCCGGTCTCGCCGGTAATGAGCACGGTCACATCCAGTTGCGATACCCGCCCCAGAATCCGAAACACTTCCTGCATGGCCGGTGCCGAGCCGATGATGTTCAAAGGTTGTTTGGTCTGGCGGCTTTTACGCGGACGTTTGCCACCGGACAGATGCCGTTTGATCGCCCGATCAATCAACGACAGGGCCTCATCGATTTCAAACGGTTTGGGCAGGTACTCAAACGCCCGGCTCTGAAAGGATTTGACCGCGGTGTCCAGATCGGCGTGGGCGGTCATAATGATCACCGGAATGTGCGGGTCGACGTCGTGAATGGCTTCCATGAATTCGAGCCCATCCATTTCCGGCATCCTCACATCCGAAATCACCGCCGAAGGCTTGACGCTTTTGAGTTCGCGCAAGGCTTCCAGAGGCGAGTCAAAATCTTCCACCTCATAGGGGCGGTCATCCAGTGCTTCGCGCAACACCCATCGAATCGAGGCATCGTCGTCGACAATCCAGATCAAAGGAATGTCCGAAGTTTCAGGGGTTTCATTCATCGTTTCGCCTTTCCTTGGTGTTGTTTTCGGTAACGTTTGCGCTGACCCGGCTGGCGATTGTGGTCGAACGGCAGATAAATATTGAACACCGTCTGCCCCGGTTCGCTTTCCGCCACAATCAAGCCGCCGTGCTGCCGCACGATGTTCTGCGACACCGGCAATCCCAGCCCGGTGCCGGATTCCTTGCTGGTGACCATCGGGTAAAAAATGGAGTCAAACACATCCGGCGGAATGCCTTCGCCCTCATCGATCACGCTGATCACCGCCACCAGCGGGTAGGTTTTGGTTCCCAGCGTAAATTTGGATTCCACCCGGGTTTTCAGTGTCAGCAGACCGCCATGCTCGACCATGGCCTCGATCGCATTTTTGACCAGATTCAACAGGGCCTGCACCATGGCTTCAAAATCCATGGAAATTTCCGGAATACTGGGGTCGTAATCCAGCTTGATGTAGACGTTCTCCGGCTTTTCCCCGCGCACAATGTCCAGCACGTAGGCGATCAGGGCATGAATGTTAAACGGCGATTTTTCGGCACCGCCCTTGGGGCCCAGCATCCGGTCCACCAGATTCTGCAGGCGTTTGACCTCTTTGGAAATCACCGACAGATAACGATCCGCCTTGTCGCTTTCCTGAAAGCGTTTCTGCAGCAGTTGCGTGGACCCGTAGATGCCGGCCAGCGGGTTCTTGATTTCATGCGCCAGGGTGCGCACCAGCAGATTGCCCGCCTCATATTGGTGCCAGCGCTCATCTTCTTCCACAATGCGGTGATGGCGCTCGGTGTCATACAACTCGATCAGCCAGCCGTCGGCCTCGTCCATTTCGTAATAGGAAATGGTACAGGTCACATGCAACTTTTGCGTGTCCGGCAGGCGGATGCTGTACTCGTGAATGGTCAGACGACCGGTACCACAGGATCGAATGTCGTCCAGAAGTCGCGGCAGAATGTAACGCCAATTGACCCCGATCACCCGCTGGGCGCTCAGCTGCAACAGCTCTGCGGCCGACAGATTGATGTAACCGATGTTTTCATTGTGGTCGATCCAGACCACGGCGGTGGTCAAACCGTCCAGAATTTCTTTTTCGCTGACAAACGGCGTCTGGGTCTTTTTCTGGGTCATGGTCGCTGGCTCATTCGGATTGAAGGTATTACGCATTCATCATTTCACGCACCACATCCGGGTCGGGAAACGCGAAAACATACAAAATGGCAAACAGGGCCAGAAACACCCCACGGGTCAAGCCTTTGAACGGAATCACCGGATGGCACAGAATCGCAAACGCAAAGCCGCTGACCATGGCCCCCCACGCCGCCAGCGTGGCAGCCATCAACCCGAGCAGAACGCCCAGAGCCATCGCATAATAATGCCAGCTCATTCTGGTTAGTTTCTCCGCCATAGTGCCCCTTTTTCTTTGTGTCTTGAGTTCTTTTGCACTATTTTAACCCGAATGTTTCATGAATATGTGCTGAGGTCGCGCAGAAACTTGTTTTCACAAGCAAACTTTCGAAGAAGTGTCGTATCCATGATTACGACCGACTGAGAAAGTATTGCTTGTGGAATCAAGGGGCAAGCGAGATCAGTGCACATTTGTGAAATATTCGGGTCAATGCATTAGCGCCATTTTGTTGCATTCTTATTTTTTCAGGCTTTGGTACAATTCTTTTCATTGGTATGAAAAAGAAAAAGGAAACCATTATGCAACACCCAATCATCGTAATCGGCATGGGCGAACTCGGCAGCGTGTTTGCCAGAGGCTGCCTGAAACTGGGGTACCCGGTACAGGGCGTGCGTCGTCAGGACTCATTGCAACAGATGGCTCAGGCCATCCCCAACCCCCGGGCCGTGATCGTTGCCGTCGGCGAGGCCGATCTGCATTCGGTGATGCAAAACTTTCCCGCCGCCTGGGCCCATGACGTGGTGTTACTGCAAAACGAACTGCTGCCCAGAGACTGGCAGGCGTCACAGATTCCCCGCCCCACCGTCATCAGCGTCTGGTTTGAGAAAAAACCCGGCATGGACACCAAAGTGGTGGTGCCGTCCCCGGTTTACGGCAAACACAGCAAGCTGATTTTCGATGCCCTGGCGACACTGGACATTCCTGTGGTGCAACTGGATTCGGCCGAGGAACTGCTTTTCGAACTGGTGCGCAAGAACGTATACATTCTGACCACCAACATTGCCGGGCTGGAAGTCGGCGGCACCGTGCGCACCCTGGCCGAGGAACATCCGGCGTTGATGAAAAGCGTGGCCAGTGATGTCCTCGACATTCAGGACTGGCTGACCGACAACGACAACGATCGCGACCAGCTGACCGACGGCATGCTGGCCTCCTTTGAAGGCGACCCGGAACACAAATGCATGGGACGTTCCGCCCCCGCCCGCCTCAAACGCGCGCTGAGCTTTGCCGACGAAGCCGGTCTGGCCGTGCCGCAACTGCGTAAGATCGCTCAAGCCCACCTGTAATCCCCATCGGATCGCTCTGCCAGACAAGCCGGGCGATCCAACGCCGTCCACATCCCGCACTCACAAAGGCTTCAAAACCGATTCCGCTGCATACGACCTTATCTGGTTCGGTTTGATCGCTTTCAGAATAAAACAAACTTAACCCGAAAAATTCATAAATGATGCAGCATCTCGCTTGCCCCTTGATTCCACAAGAAATATTTCTTCAGTCAGTCGTAATCATGGATACGACACTTCTTAGAAAGTTTGCTTGTGAAACAGAGAACTCGACGCCCGAAGGGGTAAGTCGAGAAAACAAGTGCCTACGCGATATTGGCGCAAATTTATGAATCGAAGAAACCGAAGGTAAATTTCCGGGTTAAAAACGTTTATCGCTTACGAATGGCATTCACACCGGATGACAATGGCACAAGGCACTGCTGGACTTCCAGCTCGGCCTGTCCCAGAGAATTGATTCCGAGATAAGTGGCTGGCTGACTGTCACCGTTGGACAGCCACAGCACGGACTCCCCTTTCTGAAACCAATCATTGCTTTGCCAGTAAGCCTGCTGATCCGGCTGCCAGGGCAGGGAAAAGTCGAGTGGTTGCAGCCCGGCCATCAGGTCGGCGATGAGGTCATGGGTGGAGAAATCCGGCAGGGCACTGGCCTGATACCCACCCGACAACAGTTCAGAAGTGTCTGGGCCCCGATTGATGCCCATTCCGATCACCAAACAGCGGCTCTGCGGCGACAACGCCTGCTCGATCAGAATGCCAGCCACTTTGCCGTGTGCGTCATAAAGGTCATTGGGCCATTTCAAAAACAAGGGAATCGACAATTGTGACTGCAGAGACTGATGCAACAGGCTCGCAAGCTTGAGACTGGCATGACCGGAAAGCGTCAGAGCGCGATCAATCGGATAGGCAATGGAAAAAATCGCTGATTGGTCATTGCTGTGCCAGACTCGATTCTGCTGACCGTAACCCGCCGTCTGTTCGTGTGTCATGCAGACCAATGGTCGATCGATGGATTGATCCGAGAGACAACGTTTCAGATATTGACTGGTGGAATCGACCGTTTCCAGTTCGATGAGATCATAGGTTTGAGTCATCACAATCCATTGACCCAACGTAAGGTGAAAGGAAACCGACAAAAAATGGTGGGTCGTGCGCGATTCGAACGCGCGACCAATTGGTTAAAAGCCAACTGCTCTACCAGCTGAGCTAACGACCCATAAGAGAGTTATAACAGGAAAGACATCCAAAATGGTGGGTCGTGCGCGATTCGAACGCGCGACCAATTGGTTAAAAGCCAACTGCTCTACCAGCTGAGCTAACGACCCCTTTCGGAATGGGGCGTATTATACAATTTGTGACCGGTTACGCAAGCCGTTTTTGGGATTTTTTAGGTTTGGGCGCTGACATAAACCGTCGGGTCTGACACACCGGCCTGTTCAAACCCGACTTTCCGCAAACGACAGGCATCGCATTGACCACAGGCCGCGCCATCCGAACGGGCCTGATAACAGGAGACGGTTTGGGCATAATCCACCCCCAGACGGTCTCCAGTCTGAATGATTTCGGACTTGCTCAGGGTCAACAAAGGGGTTTGAATGCGCAAGGGCTGCCCTTCCACCGCACGCCTGGTGGCCAGATTGGCCATGGTTTCGTACGCAGCGATGTATTCTGGCCGACAGTCCGGGTAACCGGAATAATCCACGGCATTGACCCCGATAAAGATGTCATCGGCCTCCACCACTTCTGCCAATCCCAGCGCATACGACAAAAACACGGTGTTGCGCGCGGGCACATAAGTCACCGGAATTTCGCCTTCCTCGCCCGCCTGAACCGGCACGGCAATGGCGTCGTCGGTCAGTGCCGACCCGCCAATGGCCTGCATATTCATTTGCATGATCCGGTGACTGGCCACCTGCCGGGCATCGGCCAAGCGTTTTGCCGCCAGTAATTCGGCCTTATGCCGCTGACCGTAATCAAAACTGAGGGTGTGACAGTCGTAGCCCTGCGACTGGGCAATGGCCAACACTGTGGCCGAATCCAGTCCGCCCGAGAGAAGCACCACCGCCTTGGGTTTTTCAGTGAGTCCTGACATCACGCGCAAACCTTATTCCATGGCCTTGAGACGGCTCTGCGCCTTTTCGGCTAAGCGGGTGTCGGGATAGACTTCCATCAGGGCTTGGTAGCGCTCCCGGGCCGCCTCTTTCCGATCCAGGTTGTCCAGCGTATCGCCGGAACGCAGCATGGCATCCGCCGCTTTGCTGGATTCAGGAAAAGTTTCATAGCTGTGTTCAAACGCCTTGAGCGCTTCGGCTTTTTTGCCCAGGACGGATAACGCCTCGCCTTGCCAGTAGGCCGCATTGGCACTCAAAGGATGGTCAGGGTGATCATCGATAAACGTCTCAAATGCGGTGACCGCCGGTTCATACTTGGACTCTCTCAGCAAAGCGAAAGCGTCATCATACGCCTGTTTGAGCTTTTTCTGATCGACGTCCGGTTTGCTTTCTTCGCTCGGCGGTTCGGCCTTTTCTTTCTTTTTGCCGTTGCTGGATTCGGCAGAGGCGGGTTCGTCACTGGCGTCGTTTGACGAAGCCGATTCGTCATTTGATGAGACCGAGCCGGATGTCGCTTCTGCGCCAACACCGTTCAGAGCGCCTGCCGGCAGCAGAGACCTGGCCTGTTTTTGCAGTGCCTTGAGCGACGTTTCCAGTTCGCTGATCCGGGCTTCATTATCCTGATAGCGCAGGGTCTGAGTGTCTTTGAGTTCATTAATGCGGTGTTCCAGCAAATCCAACTGGTTAAAAATTTCCTGAATTTGCGTTTGCTGCTGACCGAGTTTGCGGCTCATTTGCACCAGGATCGGATTATTGGCCTTGCGCTCCAGCCGTTCCACCCGCTCTTCCAATGTCTGAGCGGATGCCGCGACCGGTGACAGCACCAAACCGGCGCTCAACAGCGCAACAGCACACAACTGGCCCTGGCGTTGACTGTGGAACCGAGTCGGCTTACTCATTGTCGGGCTCAATTTCAACACGACGATTCAAAGCCCAGGCCTTTTCGGTCTGCCCTTCTGCGGCCGGTTCGGTTTCCCCCATGGAGATGATTTCCATGCGCACATCGCTGACCCCGTACAACATAAAGGCCTCGGCTACCGCCTGAGCACGTCGCTCGCCCAAGGCCAGATTGTATTCCTGAGAACCGCGCTCATCGGTATGGCCGATCAATTTGATCCGTTCATCGGGATTGTCCACCAGAATGTTGGCAAAATGCTGCACCGTCGCCATTGAGGCCTCATCCAGCTGGGACTGGTCGTAACCAAAGTAGATCACCGGGTCATAGGTTTCGCCCATGGCCTGCTCAAACGGCGACAACTCCCCTTTATTCAGCGAATCGGCCTCGGTCAAATCTTCCTCGGCCAGAGCCGAATCCGACTCTTCTGCGGACGTTTCCACCGAACTTTCATCCTGTTGCGATTGACGTACCAGATCATCCACATCCCGATAATCGCCTTCCCCTTCCGGAATACGCTGATCTTCCGGCACCGTCGGCGCACTGCTGCACCCGCCCAACATGACCATGGCCAGACTCAGGCCGATCCAATTCATCCGCGTCATAATGCTTCTCCTGTTGTGTTCTTAATCCAGATAAGGGCCCCATGAAGGCGAACGGACTTCCCCTTCCTTGACGCTCAGCACCTGGGTCACATTATTGTCCACCGACACCACCGCCAGCTTACCACGCCCGTCCTGGTTCATCGCATACAGCAGCATTTCGCCATTGGGCGCAAAAGTCGGGGATTCATCCAACTGGGTTTGGGTTTTGATGCTCAACTCATCCTTGATCATGTCCTTGACCGCGATATGAAACCCGCGGTTGGCATGGACCATGGCCAGATAACGCCCATCCGGCGAGATCGCGGGGTTGGAGTTGTAGCGTCCATCAAACGAAATGCGCCGGGTCTCACCGGTATCCAGAAACAACTGGAAGATTTGCGGCTGACCACGACGGTCGGAATTGAAGTACAGCGAGCGCCCGTTCGGTGCCCAGACGGCTTCGGTTTCGATGGCCCAGTGACGGGTCAAACGCTCGATTTTTCGGGTCGCCATCTGCATGCGATACAGGTCGGCCGACCCTTCCTGGGAATTGGTAAACACCAGGGATTCGCCATCCGGGGACCAGGCCGGTGCCCCGTTAATGCCTTTGAAACTGGCAATGATTTCACGATTGGAGCCATCCAGGTGCTGCAACGCGATTTCAGAGCGTCCGTTTTCAAAGGTCACATAGGCCAGTTTTTCACCATCCGGTGACCAGGCGGGCGACATAATCGGATCAAACGATTTCAGGATCGACTGGGCACCGTACCCGTCCGAGTCTGCCACTTCCAGCGTGAAAACCCTTTCTTTATTCTGATTGCGCTGGGTCACATAGGCGATCCGGGTATTGAAGGCGCCGCGCTTGCCGGTCAACTCTTCGTAGATCAGATCGCTCATTTTATGGGCCACCCGGCGCAGGGCCTCTCCGTTGACCTTGCGCCAGCGTTTGCCGATGACCTGTTTTTGACGCAACAGGTCCACAAAACGCATTTCCACGGTATAAGTGCCTTCTCCATCTGCTTCAACACGCCCCATCATCAGATTGTCAACGCCCTCCGCCAGCCACTGGCCATAATCGACCTCTTCCAATGCCTGAGGCCGCGCCGGCAACTGTCTTTCCGGCAAGGCACGGAATTTGCCACTGCGAAACAGGTTGGCCGCAATGACTTCCGAGGGCCGGTGTGGCAGCACCGTGTCCGCGTCCACTTCCAGCGGCAATATCGCCACCGGAATCGCCATGTCCGAACTCTGGTCGATTTCAATGGTCAAATCCGCCAGGGTTGCACTGGCGAAAAGACCGAAGGCCAATGCCATCAGCGTTCGGGTAACGGTTTGCCACATCATAGTCGTCTGCTTCATGGGGTTCCTGTTCGCTTAAAATTAAGGCTTGAAGATGAATTCAATATTGCGTTCAAACAATTCTTCCACTGGCGGTTGAGGCAACGGCTGTGCGCGCAGCACCGCTCGTTCGGCGTCCTTTTTGAACTGTGCATCCGCCGCATCGTTGCAGCTTTTGACCGACACCTTCGACACCATGCCCTTCGGTGTCTGAGTGATCGCGATCACACACTGCGCCTCGTCCGAAACTTGTGCGGCGGTTCGCCAGTTGTCCTTGACCGCAGCGGTAATCGAAGAAATATAGGTTTCACGCAGATCCTGCATCTCTCTGGCTCTGGCCGCAGCCCGTTGTTGAGATTCCGCTTCAGCCAACTGTTTGGCCAGTTCGGCTTCGGCCTGTTCCTGCTCACGCTGCAAACGCGCCTGCAACGACTCGGCTTCAATACGCCGCTTGTCGGCTTCGCGCTGTTGAATTTCGGCCTGAAGCGCCAGACGCTCGGCTTCCTCTTTTTCCTTGGCCTGCTTGGCCTGTTCCAACAGCTGCTGGGCCTGCTGCTGCTGTTTTTGCGCCTCCTCGGCCGCCTGTCTGGCTTTTTCTGCGGACTGTCGGGCGACTTGAATCTTTTCGCGTTCGGCCTCGGCTTTCTGACTGGCCTGCTGCGCCAGTTTTCGGGCCTCTTCGGCTTTCTGGCGCTGTTGTTCGGCCTGGCGCTTGGCTTTTTCGGTCAACACCAAGGCTTCTTTCTGTTCGGCTTTCAGCTTTTCCAGCCGGGCTTTTTCTGTCTGAGTCTGCTCTTGCAGGCGCTCGGCTTCGCGCTTTTTGGCCGCTTCCTGCTGTTTGATTTTTTCAAGTTGCGCCTGCACCTGTTCGGCGTCCACGGCAAAGGTGCGCATGGGTGCCATTTTGGCGGGAGCGGTCTTTGGCGTCTCCGTCTCAGCTTTCGGCTCGGTTTCAGAATCCGTTTCTGCCGTCGGCTCGGCCACCGAAACCGGGGTCGAACGCTCAAAATCACTGAAACGGTTGGTGGCCATCAGAAAAATCAGAACCGCATGCAACACCACCGCAATGGCAAAGGCAATGGGGTGACGGGCAATAAAATGGATCATGCGCCCTCCTGATTACGGGGCTGCGCGGCATCCGGTTCGGTCATCAGAGACACCTTTTGCACGCCATTGTTTTTAAACAGGGTAAACAAATGCACCACCTTGCCATAGGCCGCCTGGCGATCCCCTTGAATGTAAAATTCCTGATCCGGATGCAACTGGGCTCTGGCCACGACTTCTGCGACCAGTGTGGCCAGGTCCTTTTGCGAGAGCACCCGATCCGGGTTGGCCGAGGTTTTGTAGAACCCTTCCTGGGTGACCGTCACCACAAACGGCGGCGGGCGGTCTTTCACTGCCTCACTTGCGTCATCGACCACTTCGGGCGTCTGCGGCAGATCCACCGTCACCGCCTGCTGCACAATCGGGGCGGTGATCATAAAAATGATCAGCAGAATCAGGGTCACATCAATGTAGGGCACCACATTGATCTCTGCGAGCAGTTTTTTCCGGCCATGGGGGCGAAAGTTACTTTGCATCATAAGCGACCCCTCTCATCCTAGCGCGACAACTGCGATTCTTCCACCGCGTGTGCTTGGCGCTGGATAATGGACAAAAACCCTTCGGCGAAATTTTCATACTCGGAGGTCACCTGTTCCAGCTTGACCGTCAGGCGGTTGTAGGCAATCACCGCAGGAATCGCGGCAAACAAACCGATCGCGGTCGCGATCAAGGCTTCCGAAATCCCGGGGGCCACCGCCGCCAGGGTCGCGTTTTTGACATCGCCCAGTGAAGTAAAAGCGTGCATGACCCCCCAGACGGTACCGAACAGGCCGATATACGGTGCAGAGGACCCCACCGTCGCCAGCATCGGTATGTGGTTTTCCAGGTGCCCAACCTGTTTGCTGAAGGCCACCTTCATCGCCCGTTGTGTGCCAGAAATCAGATCGGTCGCCGCATCCACACCCTGCTTTTTCAGGCGCACAAATTCACTGAAGCCGGCATCGAAAATCGCCTGATTGCCCTGGGTCGGCCCTGTTTGCTGGCTGATTTCATGATAGAGCGAAGTCAGTTCACTCGACTGCCAGAAACGCTGATCAAAATCCTGTGCATCGCGTTTGGCGCGGCGCAGTTGCACACTTTTGGCAATGGTCACGGTCCAGGCCATGATCGACATAATCAGCAAAAGGATCATCACCGCTTGCACCACCGCACTGGCCGAAAGCACCAGTTGCATCAACGATTCGTTTTCCATGCGTTTTCCTTCAATTTAAAGCGTTATTATTGGTTTTTGACCAGGCCTGGTAATCCCTGCAGCCTGTCGGGCTTAAATGATCGCAGCGAAAAAAGTCTGATTTGAGTCAGTTTTTGTCCAATTTTAAGGCGAATAGCCTCGCTATTTAACGAAAAATTGGACAAAAAATGGCCAAACTCAGGATTTTTGCAGCCGATTGGCTTAAGTCCGACAGGCTGCCAGGTGTTGGTAGGCCATATCGGTGACCACGCGCCCTCTGGGCGTACGCACCAGAAAGCCTTCCTGCACCAGAAACGGCTCGATCACGTCCTCAATGGTCCCGCGTTCTTCACCCAGCGCCGTGGCAATGCTGTCGATCCCGACCGGACGGTTTTCAAATTTGTGTATCAGCAATTCTAATAGACGCCGGTCCATTTTATCCAGTCCGGATGGGTCCACCTCCAGCATGTTCAATGCGGCATCGGCAATGCTGGCGGTGATCACCCCGTCGCCGCGAACCTGGGCGTAATCGCGCACCCGGCGCAACAGACGGTTGGCGATGCGCGGTGTCCCGCGTGCGCGCCGGGCAATTTCGGTCGCACCGGCCAATTCGGCTTCCAACCCCAGAATCAAGGCGGATCGAGTCACGATTTCCGTGAGTTCTTCAATGGTGTAAAACTCCAGCCGCTGAACAATCCCGAAGCGGTCACGCAGTGGCGAGGTCAGCAACCCCGCCCGGGTCGTGGCTCCCACCAGGGTAAACGGCGGAATGTCGATTTTGACCGTCTGAGCCGCCGGGCCTTCCCCAATGATGATGTCGATCTGAAAATCTTCCATCGCCGGGTACAGCACTTCTTCGACCACCGGACTCAAGCGGTGAATTTCATCGACAAACAGCACATCATGCGGTTCCAGCCGTGACAGAATCGCCGCCAGATCGCCCGGTTTTTCAATCACCGGCCCCGATGTCTGGCGCAAAGTCACCCCCATTTCCTGGGCAATGATGTTTGACAGGGTGGTTTTGCCCAGACCCGGCGGCCCATAGAGCAGCACATGATCCAGATGTTCCTGGCGCTGGCGGGCCGCACGAATCGACAATTCCAGCTGCTCGCGCACCGACTGCTGACCGATGTAATCCCGCATCAGGCTCGGACGGATCGACGGCATGACCGCCATGTCCTCTTCGGTTTCCACCCCTCCTACAATGCGGTCGGTTTCGATCATACGTTTCTGCGGTTCCAGTTATTCAAGCATTTTAATCCACTGACCCCGTGATTATAGTGGTCTGAGGTAAGGGCGCAAGCGCGAAACAATGACAAGACCCTGTCCCTGCCGATCTGCCGCTCAGAGTTTGACCGATTTCAGCGCCGCGCGGATGGTCTCTTCCAGCGTCAGGTCGGCCGCAATCGGCTTGAGCATTTTCTGCGCCTGAACCGGTTTGTAGCCGAGGGACTCCAGTGCGGCCTGAGCCTGATCCTTGTTGGAACTCGCGTCCACCACCGTCACCGAAGCGGTCGCCGGTTCGCCATTGACCAACGACCAGTCCTTGAGGCGGTCGCGCATCTCGATCAACAGCCGTTCAGCGGTCTTTTTGCCCACGCCGGGAATCCGGGTCAGCGACTGCGCATCATCGCTTTCCACACAACGCACAAATTCGTCGGCCGACATGCTCGACAGAATGCCAATCGCCATGCGGGCACCAATGCCGTTGACCTTGATCAATGAACGAAACAGGTTTTTTTCCACACTGGTGGCAAACCCAAACAGCAACATCGCGTCTTCGCGCACATGCAAATAGGTCATCAGGGTCACGGTTTCGCCCACTTCCCCCAGGGTGTAAAAGGTGGACATGGGCGCTTCCAGCTCATAGCCCACGCCCTGAACATCCAGCTGAATCAGCGGTGGCTGTTTGGCATGCAATCGTCCGGTCAGAAACCCGATCATAGTGTGTCCTTTAAAAACGGCAACGAAATCAAAAGCGTGTCCCCTTGGCCATGGCCTGCGGGTCCAGCCCCAGGGAGCTGTACCGATCGTGGCACAAGGCCGCAGCCAAAGCATCGGCGGCGTCTTCCTGCGGCGATTCGGTCAGTTTCAACAGGGTCTGTACCATGTATTGTATCTGGTCTTTGTTGGCGTGACCGTGACCGACAATGGTGCTTTTGATCTGGGTGGGGGTGTATTCCATAATGGGGATGTCGCGCAACGCCGCCGCGCAAATGATCACGCCCCGGGCCTGACCCAGCTTGATCGCCGAATTGGGATTTTTGTACACAAAGACTTTTTCTATCGCCATCACCGAGGGCTGATATTGATCCAGCAACTGGCAGACCGATTCGAAAATGGTTTTCAGCCGTTGTGAGCCGGTCAGCTTTTCAACCCGAATCACGCCACTGACCAGATACACCGGGTGATAACGCCCGGATTCAATCAGCCCGAACCCCGCCTTGCGCGACCCCGGGTCTATGCCCAGAATACGTTGTTTGATTGGCATTTTTCGCCCTCAGTTGTTCTGGAACAAACGTGCTCGACAAGCTTTTGACCAGGCCTGGTAAGTTTTGCCTCAGCGGGTTTTCACCAACCCCTTCTTCCGGGAAAATTCAAGCATCCGATTGACCGACGCCAGGGCCTTCTGGCGCACCGACTCCTCCAGCACGATTTCACCACTGAAATCGCGCAGACACTGGGCCAGATTGTCCAGTCCGTTCATGGCCATCCAGGGGCAATGGGCGCAACTGACGCAACCGCTTTGACCGGCCCGATGCGAAGTCGGCGCCACGATCAGCTCCTTGTCCGGTGCCGCCTGCTGCATTTTGTAGAAAATGCCATAATCGGTGGCCACAATAAAGGTGTGATCGGGCAGAGTCTGCACCGCGTCGATCATCACCCGGGTTGATCCGACCACATCGGCCAGATCGACCACTTCGGACGGCGATTCGGGGTGTACCAGCACCTTGGCATCGGGGTGCTCGGCCATCATCTGCCTGAGTCCGTGGCTTTGAAATTCGTCGTGCACAATGCAGTGCCCCTGCCAGCGAATCATTTCCACGCCGGTTTCCTGTTCAATCCAGTGTCCCAGATGACGGTCCGGTGCCCAGATGATTTTTTTGCCCTGCTCCTTCAGGTGGCGCACGATTTCCAGCGCATTGCCGGAGGTCACCACCCAATCGGCAATGGCTTTGACTTCGGCCGAGGTATTGGCATACACCACCACCGTGTGATCGGGATGTTGGGCACAAAACTCGGCAAATTCTTCGGGTGGACAGCCTTCGTCCAAAGAACAGGTGGCGTCCAGATCGGGCATGAGCACGGTTTTTTCAGGGCTGAGCATTTTGGCGGTTTCGCCCATAAAGCGCACCCCACAGACTACCAGCACATCGGACTCGCTCTGCGCACCGAAATTGGCCATTTCCAGCGAATCGGCCACTTTGCCGCCGGTTTCTTCGGCCAGCGCCTGAATGTCGGCGTCCACATAGTAATGGGCAATGATCTGGGCATGATGCTGGCGCAATAACGACGCAATCTCGGTCTTTAACGCCTGTTTGCGCGCGTCAGACAAAGGCGGGGCCGGCGGCGCGTTTTCGGCCAGCCGGTCAATGCGCTCAATCAATCCCACAGGAATGGTCTGCTCGGGTTTACCGGTCATATAACGTCCTTTTGTGCGCAGCGGTTCAGGTGCTTTCACCCGGCTTTTGCCCAAGCGGTTTGCGGAACCGCAAATCCAGTTCCTTGAGCTGTGCGTTGTCCACCCCGCCAGGGGCATCGGTGAGCATACAGGCCGCCGACTGCGTTTTCGGAAACGCAATCACATCCCGAATGGAATCGCGACCGGCCATCAGCATCACCAGCCGGTCCAAACCAAAGGCCATGCCCGCGTGTGGCGGACAGCCGTATTTGAGGGCATTGAGCAAAAAGCCGAATTTCTCGTCAGCTTCTTCCTGATCAATGCCCAGCAGTTTCAGAACCGCCGACTGCATCTCTGTGTCATGAATCCGCACCGAACCACCGCCGACTTCGATCCCGTTGATCACCAGGTCGTATGCCCGCGACAGCATCTGATGCGGCGCGTCGTGATTGAGAATTTCTTCCGTGGTGGCTTTGGGCTGAGTAAAGGGATGGTGAATCGCGGTCATGCGCGCGGTCTCTTCGTCCATTTCGAACATGGGGAAATCCACCACCCAGACCGGGGCCCAGTCCTTTTCAATCATGCCCAGGTCTTCGCCCAGCTTGCAGCGCAGTGCGCCCAGTGCTTCGTTGACCACTTTGGCCTTGTCGGCACCGAAAAACACGATGTCGCCATCCTGAGCACCCACACGCTGCATGATCTCCATGGCCTGATCCGGAAAGAACTTCACAATCGGAGACTGCAAGCCCTCGAGACCGGCAGAAAGGTCATTGACCTTGATGTAGGCCAGACCTTTGGCTCCGTAAATGCCGACAAACTTGGTGTACTCATCAATCTCTTTGCGGCTCAGCTTGCCGCCGTTGGGCACACGCAAGGCCGCCACGCGCCCCATCGGATCTTTCGCGGGCGCGGCAAACACCTTGAATTCGATGTCCTGCAACAGATCGGCCACATCCACCAGTTCCAGCGGAATGCGCAGATCCGGACGGTCGATGCCGTATTTTTCAATCGCCTGGGCATAGGTCATGCGCGGAAAGTCGCCGTCAAACTGCACATCCACCGCTTCGCGGAAAATGGTTTTGGCCAGCCCTTCCATCACCTGCATCACCTCTTCTTCTTCCATGAACGAGGTTTCGATGTCAAGCTGGGTGAATTCCGGCTGACGATCGGCCCGCAAGTCTTCATCACGAAAGCAGCGGGTAATCTGATAATAACGGTCAAAGCCCGACATCATCAGCAACTGTTTGAACAGCTGTGGCGATTGCGGCAAGGCAAAAAACCGATTCAGGTGAGTGCGGCTCGGCACCAGGTAATCACGGGCACCTTCCGGCGTGGATTTGGTCAGAATCGGCGTTTCGATGTCCATAAAACCGTTGTCATCCAGAAAACGGCGCATGGAACGGGTCACTTTGTAACGGGTGCGCATCGCCAGTTGCATCGGCTCACGGCGCAAATCCAGATAGCGGTAGGTCAGGCGCACTTCCTCGGACACATGCGGGTCGTCCATTTGAAACGGAATCGGTTCGGAGCGGCTCAGCACTTCCAACTGGCTGGCCACCACTTCGATTTTGCCCGTGGTCATTTTCGGGTTGACGGTTTCGGGCGTGCGCAAAGTCACCTGACCGCTAATTTTGAGCACAAATTCGGAGCGCACACGCTCGGCAATTTCAAACATGGCCGCATCCGTGGGATTGACCACTACTTGCACCAGCCCTTCCCGGTCGCGCAGGTCAATAAAAATGACCCCGCCATGATCCCGTCGGCGGTGAACCCAGCCGGACACGGTGACAGTCTGCGCTTCCAGCGCTTCGGTTACCTCTCCACAATAGTGCGTGCGCATCATCGATCGCTTTCCTTTTTATTTCGATTTCGAGTCGTTTCGTTGATCAGTGTCTGAGGACGTTTCATCCGAGGGCGTTTCAAACACCTCTGCTCTGTTCTCATTCAGACGCTGACTGATTTGTTCAAATTGCTGCTGCATCTGCTGCTGCGTTTCCCTTTCAGGGTGAATCGGGTGATTCAACCCTCCTTGCGGCCAGGGTGGCACCACTACGCCGCCGGAAATGACCATCTTCAAGGCATCGTCAATGGTCATATCCAGCTCGAACACTTCGTCCCGATCCACAATCAGGAAAAACCCGGAGGTCGGGTTGGGGGTGGTGGGCACAAACACATTCACCACTTCCGCAAAGCCGGTTTTGATCTGGGCCTCGCCAATGGTTTTGCTGGTCTGAAAACCCACGGTCCAGAGTCCCTTGCGCGGATACTCGATCAGATAGGCTTTCTGAAACGTCTGCGCCCCTTCGCCGAACAAGGCTTCGGAAATCTGTTTCACCGCCAAGTAAATCGAACGCACCAGTGGAATGCGCGAAAGCATTTTTTCCCACCAGCCAAACAGATACCGGCCAAAAATGTTCGCGACCAGCATCCCGGTGACGAAGATGATCACCAGTGACAAAATGATGCCCAGCCCCGGAATGTCTTGCCCCAGCCACTGTTCCGGGCGCAAGGACGACGGCAACAGCAATAGACTGCGATCAAACAGATTGATCAGAAAGATCAGGGCCGCAACCGTTATCCCCAGCGGTAACCAGACCAGCAGCCCGGCGATCATATAGCGTTTGATAAACCCCATCTCGCCCCTCCAACTCTGCCCCGAACACCCGTTAGACGCCTGTTCGATTCAAACCCGGTATTATATCGGATTCCGTTGTATTTGTGGGCGTTTGTGGTCGTGACGCTTTCCTGGCGGGTCGGCCAAAAAGCGATTCAAACAAACCCCGCATTCCATGCCAGGTCTTTGTTAAAATGCACAAACCGTTACGCCTTAAAACCATCCATTCCAGAGTCCTGACATGCCCATTGATTCCAAAACCGTTCTCATCACCGGCTGCTCCAGCGGCATCGGTTACCATGCCGCCGTGACGCTTTCCCGGCAGGGCCACAAGGTGATTGCCACCTGTCGACGTTACCAGGACGTACAGCATCTGGAACAGCAGGGATTGCGCGCGGTGCTGATGGACCTGTCATCGACCGTCTCCATCCACAACGGCTTTTCCAAAATCCGCGCCATCAGCCAGGGCCGCATTGATCTGCTGTTCAACAACGCCGCCTTTGCCATTCCCGGCGCGGTGGAAGACCTGAGCCGTGACGCGCTGGGGTATCAATTCGACACCAATGTCTTCGGCACCCAGGAACTGACCAATCTGGTCATTCCTCTGATGCGCCAACAGGGACGCGGAAAAATCGTCTACAACAGTTCGGTTCTCGGATTCGCGGCCATGGCCTATCGCGGTGCCTACAATGCCAGCAAATTTGCGATCGAGGGTCTGGCCGACACGCTGCGTCTGGAACTCAAGCCGGCCAATATCCACGTCAGCCTGATCGAACCGGGGCCGATCCGCTCACGCTTTCGCGCCAATGCCTACGAGCAATACCTGCGCTGGATCAAGGATCGACCCAGCGCCCACAAACAGAATTATCAGGCCATGGAAGCGCGCCTGGAAAACGAAGGCGATGCCGCCCCCTTTACTCTGGGGCCGGAAGCCGTAACCAACGTCTTGCTGAAGATCCTCTCCAGCCCCCGCCCCAGTGCCCGTTACCGAGTGACGTTTCCAACCAAACTGTTTGCCCTGCTCAAACGCCTTCTGCCCACTCGGTGGCTCGACGCCATCTTGCTCAGAGCCGGTGGCAATGGCCGTCGCTAAAAGATTCCTGATTACAGGCCTGCTCAGCCTGAGCGGTGCGGGCGGCTCGATGCTTTTTCCGGCCAGCCTTCTGGGCGCAGAAGATCGCCCGGCCAACAGCCCGTGGGATACCGACTGCCTGATTCAACAGATGGAACACGCCGACGACTCAACCAATGTGCAGACCCTGCGCGAACGTTGTCGAAAAACGGACACGCAAACTTCTGATGCCGAGACCCGGTCGCCTGCCAGTGAGACTCCCGTTGCCCGGCCCGAAGACACCAAACTGGGCCAGCGCCTGGCGGAAGAGGACCGGCAAAAACACGACCAGTTTTCAGTGCTGTCGCACCGCCCCAACTATCTGATGGTGGGCGCCTACAACTTTTCCGGCACCTCAGACAAAGCCGGGCTGGTCAATGACGCGGAACAGCTGGACGACCTCGAAGTCGAAATCCAGCTCAGCTTGAAAGTGGCACTGGGCGAGGACTTGCTGGGACTGAACGACCACCTGTATGTGGGCTACACCAACCGCTCTTTCTGGCAGGCCTACAACCAGGACATGTCTTCCCCGTTTCGGGAAACCAATCACGAACCGGAAATCTGGATCGGCTTTGAAAATCGCTGGGACATTCTGGGCTGGCGCAACCGCATGATCGATGTTGGGCTGTCGCACCACTCCAATGGTCGCTCGGACCCCTACTCCCGTTCCTGGAACCGGGTTTACCTGCGGGCGGTGTTTGAAAAAGAAAATTCGACCATTGCGATCAAACCCTGGCTGCGCCTGCCGGAACGCACCGCTCAGGACGACAACCCCGACATCACCCACTACATGGGCCACAGCCAGTTTCGGTTTGTCACCAATCAGGATGACCATCAGTTAAGCGTGATGGCGCGCAACAACTTCCGCTTTGACGGCGACAAAAACAAAGGCGCGGTCGAACTCGGTTACAGCTACCCGATTCATCGCAACGTCAATGCCTACGTCAAATGGTTTTACGGGTATGGCGAAACCCTGATTGACTACAATGTGCGCAACAACCGATTGAGCTTCGGCATACAACTGGGCGGCTGGCTTTAAAACGCCGGTTTCATTCAAAGAACAGCGAATATGGCCGCTCGATGGCCGACAGCACCTCGCCCACACTGAAGGTACGGACCGCTTCAAAGGTTTTCTGCCCACCCACATACACGGCCACCACCGGCAAGCTCATTACCCCGGACTGGGCACACAATGCGGTATGAGTCTCACAATCCACATAAACACGGTCCAGCTTGGGAAAATGCTCGGCCAGCGCCTGATCCAGCTTGGGTTTGAGCACCTGACACACCTGACAGTTCGCACCACCATACAAAACCACCAGGCCTGGTGCATTTTGCATCATGCTTTGCCACTGCTCGTCACTCTCAAGGGTTTTCATATTTGTTCCTTTGGTTATTCCCAAGCGGTTTCAGCTTATAGCCAGGCCGCGCCGCGTACGCCACTGGCGTCGCCCCATCTGGGCGGCAACAGCCGGGTGACCACCTGATCCGAGAACACATAGTCCGACCAGATTTGCGGCACCCGTTCGTACAGATAACGCATCTGCGACAAGCCCCCGCCCAGCACAATGGCATCGGGGTCCACCACATTGATCACCGTCGCCAGCCCTCTGGCCAGCCAGTGCGCATACGCCTCCAGACAGGTCTTCGCCTTTTCATCGCCCTGACCGGCCAGAGAAACCAGCTCCGGCGGCGTCAGTGCCCGTCCCAACCGATGACTGGCCCAGCCGGAAAAACCGGGGCCACTGAGGTAGGTTTCCACGCAATGCGTTTTGCCACAATAACAGGGTCGGTCAAAGTGCTGTTCCGACGGCGTCAGCCAGGGCATGGGGTTGTGTCCCCACTCGCCGGCAATGGCGTTGGCGCCGTTCACAATCTGCCCATTGATCACCAACCCGCCACCGCAACCGGTTCCCAGGATCACACCAAACACCACCGCCACATCCCGAGCGGCGCCATCGCTCGCTTCCGACAACGCAAAACAGTTGGCATCGTTGGCCAGACGCACCGGGCAGCCCGTCACCGACTGCAAATCCGCCGCCAGATCCTGACCGATCAGACAAGTGGAGTTGGCGTTTTTAATTCGCCCGGTCAGAGCCGATACCGATCCGGGAATGCCAACGCCCACATGCGAAAAGCCAAGCTGCGAAAAACCAGAGGACGAAAACGGCCCGGAAATTTGTTCACGGGCCTGATGCACCAGTGTGGCCACCGTGGCCACGGTCTGATCGTAATCGCCTTGCGGGGTCGCCAGACGTTTCTGCCAGTGCAAATCTCCGGCGGGCGAAAGCAAAGCAGCCTCGATTTTTGTCCCGCCCAGGTCAATGCCCAACTGCCAGTGCTGCGTCATGGCTCACCCACCGTTGGGCACCGGCTGTTGTGCCGCCTGAGCGTCCACCTGGCGCAGCCAATCGAGTTCTTCGTCACTGAAACCGGCTTCTTTTCGTGCCTCGAAATTAAACGGCCCGCGCAGGTCGCCATGAAAGTATTCACCGATCAGATCGGTAAAGGTGGTAAACGGGTTCAGTCCGCGTTGCTCGCACAGATAACGGTACCAGCGGGTGCCGACCTCAACATGACCGATTTCGTCACGCAGCAGAATCTTTAAAATCTCCACCCCGCGCTTATCGCCCATGGAGCGCAGCTTGCGCATCATCGGCGGGGTCACATCCAGCCCTCTGGCCTCCAGTGTTCGCGGCACCATCGCCATCCGTACCAACGGGTCGTGATCGGTCTCATAGGTCGAAACCCACAAACCATTGTGCGCCGTAAAATCGCCATAGGCATACCCCAGGTGCGCCAGATGCTCCCGTACAATCTGGAAATGATAGGCCTCCTCCCCGGCCACACCCAGCCAGTCGCGGTAATATTCATACGGCATATCCTGAAAACGGTAGATCGCATCCAGTGCCAGATTGACCGCATTGAATTCAATGTGCGCAATCGAATGCATCAGTGCGGCATGACCTTCACGCGACCCCAGGCGGCGCTTGGGCAAGTCCTTGGGTGACACCAGTAGCGGCTTGTCCGGTCGGCCTGCGTCGTGCACCTTTTCGATGGTTTCGGTCGGTTCAAAGGCAAAGCGCCCTTCGCTCCAGTCAATCTGAAGCCGTTGCAACCTGGCCACTTTTTCAGACAGGTCGGCCTCCATCAGACAGTCATACGCCGCTTCAAACAGATTCATACCATTTTCCTGTGCCATTCCTTAAAATTTCCGGCTTGCCCAGTGACCGGATACAAAAAAACCGGCCGAAGCCGGTTTTTCATCCATCATGCCAAGTGACCGTTATTTGCTGCCGTCGCCAGCGAAATAATAGTTGGCCATCAGATAAGGCGTACCACGGAACTGCTTGGCGTCGATGGCATCAAACAGGGTAGCCCATTTTTTGCGATCGGCCGCATCCATGACAGAATAAGGGTTCACACCTTTGGTTGCGTCCCCATATTTGGCTTCGATGCCTTTCAACTCAGCATAACAATCTTTCAGCGATGTTTTCTGCTCGTAGTCACGACCGGCTGACGTGCCTTGATCCTTGGTCAATTCAACGATGGTGCTGCCATCGGCCACACACTGATCATAGACCGAATCCGCGGCCTGAACATTCATCGCCAACGCCAGGGTCGCACCGGCGAACAGAGTTTTAAGTGTTAACTGCTTCATTCCATCTACTCCAAATATTAGGACTTGATTATTTACCCGAGTTATTTTCTGTCTTTTCCGGAAAAATTGCAACCCAAAAAATGGTTCTGCGGGGCTAGAAATCGTTACGACGCAATAAATTCTTTTTATTGCCAGCCGCTTTCCATTATGTGGCGCGGGTTAGCCGCATCAGCGAAACGCCCCACCAGGCCACGAAGGCCCAACTGAATAAAAACAGCAGCTGTGAGACCCCGTGCCAGAATGAAAAATTCATTCCCCAGTAAAGTGCCAGATCCGGCGATTTGAGTTCGGCCATCAAGGGCGAGACCCAGAGGGCATTCAGAGTCAAAGCCACAAACGCCACCAACAACAGAAAAGGCGAGCGATGACGGCGAATGGTGAGCGAACGCCAACCCAGCGCCCATAAAGCCAGCAGCCCCAAAAAGGCACCGAAATACGCCACCTGAAGCAGGTGCGCCATAAGCTGCCCCGCCACCTCAGCCGGCAGCAGGGAAAACAGCACACCGCCTGCAACATAGCCCAGCGCCCAGTGCCAGACCACATAAGCACTGACCAGCCATTGCGCCCAGATCAAGGCGCGGAACGAGGCCGTATTCCGGTCGCTTGCAGACATCGGCATCACAGGTACTGAATTTCAACGATTTCGTAGTCAATGTTGCCGCTGGGGGCCTTGACCACAATCTCGTCGCCTTCTTCCTTGCCGATCAGAGCACGGGCAATCGGTGAATTGACCGAAATTTTATTATGATCGAGATCGGCCTCTTCTTCGCCCACAATCTTGTAAGTCACTTCCTGATCGTTGTCCACATTCAACACCGTGACGGTCGAACCAAACACCACCTTGCCATTGGGCGTCAGCTTGGTCACATCAATGATCTGCACACTGCCCAGAATCGATTCAACCTGCTTGATCCGCGCTTCAATCAGCCCCTGCTGTTCTCGAGCCGCATGGTATTCCGCATTTTCTTTCAAGTCTCCGTGCTCACGTGCTTCGGCAATGGCCTGGGTCACGGTCGGACGGTCTTCTTTTTTGAGTTTTTCCAGCTCCTGCTTGAGCTTGTCCGCACCGTCTTTGGTCATCGGATGTCGTTGCATCATACATTCCCCTCCGTGTCTGTTGCGACCGACGGTCGCAATGGTCTCAACCCGAACGCCAGCTTCACCCGGAATGGGTGGTCTGCAGACAGGTCACCTTGGTATTGTTGTGATAGGCCATGGCCGACACCATCGCCAGCGCACCCGCCATGGTCGTGGTGTAGCAGACTTTGTGCATCAGGGCTTCGCGCCGAATGCTGGACGAGTCCTTGATGCTGACGGAACCGTCGGACGTGTTCACAATCAGGTCCACTTCTTCGTTGACAATCGCGTCCACAATGTTCGGACGCCCTTCTGTCACCTTGTTGACCACTTCACACTCAATGCCGTGGCTTTCCAGTGTTTTGGCGGTGCCACGCGTGGCCAGAATGGTAAAGTCTTTTGCCACCAGATCTCTGGCCAGACCGACCACTTTCTCACGATCGGCCTGACGCACACTCAAAAACGCCTTGCCGGAAGTGGGCAGAACGGTGCCGGCACCCAACTGGGACTTGTGATAGGCCTCGGCAAAGGTATCGCCCACGCCCATCACTTCGCCAGTGGATTTCATTTCCGGCCCCAGAATCGGATCGACGCCCAGGAACTTAATGAACGGGAACACCGCTTCCTTGACCGAATAGTGCTTGGGGCGCACCTCGGAGGTAAAGCCCTGATCCACCAGCTTCTGCCCCACCATGCAACGCGCCGCGATCTTCGCCAGCGGGTAGCCAATGGCCTTGGACACAAACGGCACGGTACGCGAGGCCCGAGGATTGACCTCCAGCACATAGATTTCTTCGCCCTTGACCGCGAACTGGGTGTTCATCAACCCCACCACATTCAGCGCTCTGGCCATTTTTTCCACCTGCACCCGAATTTCATCCTGGATGTGCATGGGGATACTGTAAGGCGGCAGCGAACAGGCCGAATCACCGGAGTGAATCCCGGCCTGTTCGATGTGCTCCATCACCCCACCAATGACCACGGTTTCGCCATCGCTGACCGCGTCCACGTCCAGCTCCACCGCGTCGTCCAGAAAGCGGTCCAGCAACACCGGGGAGTCATGGGAGACCTTGACCGCTTCGGTCATATAACGGTGCAGATCGGTGTCGTTATAGACAATTTCCATGGCCCGGCCACCCAACACATAGGAAGGGCGCACCACCAGCGGATAACCGATTTCATTGGCCAGCGCCAAAGCCTGATCCTCACTGCGCGCGGTCCGGTTGGGCGGCTGCTTGAGGCCCAGCTGCGTCAGCATTTTCTGGAAGTGCTCCCGGTCTTCGGCCAGATCAATCGATTCGGGCGAGGTGCCGATAATGGGCACGCCCGCTTCTTCCAGATCCTGCGCCAGCTTCAATGGGGTTTGACCGCCATACTGCACAATCACGCCACTGGGTTTTTCCAGCTCCACAATTTCCAGCACGTCTTCCAGTGTCAAAGGCTCGAAATAGAGTCGATCGGAGGTATCGTAATCGGTGGAAACGGTTTCCGGGTTGCAGTTGACCATAATGGTTTCGTAGCCATCGTCCCGCAGGGACAGCGCCGCATGCACACAGCAATAATCGAACTCAATGCCTTGGCCGATCCGGTTGGGACCGCCGCCCAGCACCATGATTTTCTCTTTGTCTGAAGGTTCGGCTTCACACACCTCTTCGTAGGTGGAATACATGTACGCGGTCGAAGTTTTAAACTCGGCGGCACAAGTGTCCACGCGCTTGTAGACCGGGCGCACATTCAGTGTGTGGCGGAACTTGCGAATAAAGGCCGCGTCCGTGCTCAGCAGTTTGGCCAGACGGTTATCGGAAAAACCTTTGCGCTTCAACTGACGCAACAAAGGTTCATCCAAAGCATCCAGACCACGCTGTTTCAGGTCGTCTTCGCAATCGATCAATTCCTGAATCTGGGACAGAAACCAGGGATCGATCCGGGAAATCTCATAAACCGTTTCCAGATCCCAACCGGCACGAAACGCATCGGCCACATACCACAAACGCTCCGGACCGGGAGTTCGCAGTTCGTGACGCAAGGTGTCCTTGACCTCCTTGTCGTCCATCTGCGCCAGAGGCATGATCTCATCCAGCCCGTCCTTGTCGGTCTCCAGACCGCGCAAGGCTTTCTGCAGCGATTCCTGAAAGTTACGGCCCATGGCCATGACTTCGCCCACCGACTTCATCTGCGTGGACAGACGGGTATCGGCCTGGGCAAATTTTTCAAAGGTAAAGCGCGGAATTTTGGTAACCACATAGTCAATCGACGGTTCGAACGACGCCGGAGTCGCCCCATCAGTGATGTCGTTCTGCAACTCGTCCAGGGTATACCCCACGGCGAGCTTGGCCGCCACCTTGGCAATCGGGAAACCGGTCGCTTTGGAGGCCAATGCCGACGAGCGCGAGACCCGCGGGTTCATTTCAATGATGATCATGCGGCCGCTTTCGGGGTTGATCGAGAACTGGACATTGGAGCCGCCGGTTTCCACACCAATTTCACGCAGTACCGCCAGCGAGGCGTTACGCATGATCTGATATTCCTTGTCGGTCAATGTCTGGGCCGGTGCCACCGTAATCGAATCGCCGGTATGCACGCCCATCGGGTCCAGATTTTCAATCGAACAGATGATGATGCTGTTGTCGTTTTTGTCGCGCACCACCTCCATTTCGTATTCTTTCCAGCCGAGAATCGACTCCTCAATCAGCAGTTCCTTGGTCGGCGACAAATCGAGTCCGAATTTGCAGATCTGCTCGAATTCCTCTCGGTTGTAGGCAATGCCACCACCGGAACCACCCAAGGTAAACGAAGGACGGATGATGGTCGGGAAGCCGACCTTCTGCTGAATTTCCCAGGCCTCGTCCATATTGTGGGCCACAGCGGAAACCGGCATATCCAGACCGATTTTTTCCATCGCCGCGTGGAAACGCTGGCGGTTTTCTGCCTTGTCAATCGCATCGGCATTGGCCCCGATCAACTCCACACCCAGCTCATCGAGCACACCGTGATTGTGCAGATCCAGCGCACAGTTCAATGCAGTCTGCCCGCCCATGGTCGGCAAAATCGCATCGGGCTTTTCCTTTTCCAGAATGCTTTTGACCGTGGGCCATTCAATCGGCTCGATGTAGGTCGCATCCGCCATTTCCGGGTCGGTCATAATCGTGGCCGGATTGGAGTTGACCAGAATCACCCGATAGCCTTCTTCTCTCAAGGCCTTGCACGCTTGCACGCCCGAGTAATCAAACTCACAGGCCTGGCCGATGATAATGGGACCGGCGCCAATGATTAAAATGCTTTGTATGTCCGTTCGTTTTGGCATCTTGCGTCTCGTCCTTTTAAGCGTGTTGGTGCTGGGTCATGTCATCGATAAAGGCATCAAACAGTGGTGCCACATCATGCGGGCCGGGGCTGGCTTCCGGATGCCCCTGAAAACTGAACGCCGGCTGATCCTTGAAGCGGATGCCTTGCAGCGAGCCGTCAAACAGCGACACATGCGTCACCGCCACATGATCGGGCAAACTGTCGGATTCGACCGCAAAACCGTGGTTCTGGGAGGTGATCATGACCTTGCGGTCGGCCAGATTCTGCACCGGATGGTTGGCCCCGTGGTGGCCGAATTTCATTTTGATGCTGCTTGCGCCAGCGGCCAATGCCAGCAACTGATGCCCCAGACAGATCCCGAACAGCGGAATCCGTTTTTCCAGCAGCACCTGAATCGCTTCAATCGCATAGTCACACGGCTGCGGATCGCCTGGCCCGTTGGACAGGAACACCCCGTCCGGGTTCAGCGCCAGAACGTCTTCCACCCGGGTTTTGGCAGGCACCACCGTCAGCTTGCAGCCGCGATCGGCCAGCATCCGCAAAATATTGTGTTTGATCCCGTAGTCGTACGCCACCACATGAAACCGTTGCGCGTCTGAACGGTCGGCATGACCGCCTTCCAGCGACCAGGTGCCCTCGGTCCATTCGTACACCCGGTCGGTGGTCACGGCCTGCGCCAGATCCAGACCTTTCAGTCCGCTGAACTCCTGTGCCAGGCGAACAGCGCGCTGCTCGTCTTCTTCTGTCAACGCCTCTCCGGCCACAATCGCCCCCGACTGTGCGCCCTTGTCGCGCAAAATCCGGGTCAAGGCCCGAGTGTCGATGTCGGCAATGGCCACCACGTTCTGATCGGCCAGATAATCGGGCAAAGACTGTTGCGCCCGAAAGTTGCTCATGCGTGCCGGACAATCTTTGACAATCAGGCCCTGCGCCATAATGGATCCCGACTCACGGTCGTCGTCATTGACCCCGACATTGCCAATGTGCGGATAGGTCAATGTCACAAGCTGTTTGTAATAAGAAGGATCGGTCAAAATTTCCTGATAGCCGGTCATGGAGGTATTGAACACCACCTCGCCCACCGTCTGTCCGGCGACTCCCAGTGAAGTGCCTCGAAAAATCGTGCCGTCTGCCAACGCGAGAATTGCTGTGTCTGTCATGGATGTGTGCCCTGCTTGCCAAAGTCGCTCTGTCAAACCGGGGGTCAATCGCCCGTGATGCTTTTACCGCCCCCATATAAAAAAACGGAGCCAATTCCCTCTCAGGAACTCACTCCGTTTCTTACTATGATCTGCGGCGGTATCACAGGCATTTCATCGAACCCCAATCAGCGAAAAGCCATAATCGAATTATTGCGCGGATTGTAATGCATTCACCGGGATAAGTCCACCGAAATCATTGTGACCTCATATGGGTTTGTCTGGTTTCGTGTCCCATACTCTATGGCGATTTAGGGCACTGCACTGGCTTGCCCAATGCCCGTTTAAACGTTACCATTGTGTAACATTTCAAATAGGGGCTTTCATCCATGCTGTCGCAACGCTACCAACGTCTGGTGCAACCACTTTTGATGTCATTGTTTATGACCGTTCTGATGACCTTCGTCATCACCTGGGTCAATACCGGCCTGGACGCTGGCTTTGCCGCTCGCTGGTGGCAGGCTTTTCTGATTGCCTGGCCGATTGCGTTTGTGGTAATACTGCTCATTATGAAACCGGTCATGCGCCTGAGCGCCCACATCTGCAGCAAGGAAACGTAAGCGGTTTTAACCAGGCCTGGTCAAAAACGGGTTGTCAACGTCTTACAAAGGTTCATCATTTGAATGGTGAATGGGCAAGTGGCCTTTCGCCCAGAACACAAACATGCCACCACTGAGCAAAACCATCCACCACAGCCCCAGAAAGGTGGTCGAAAGCTGGCCATCGTGCATTTGCCCCATCAGCATGCCCAAACCGCCGCCGAACGCAAACATGGTGGTGCCCATCAGGGCACTGGCACTGCCGGAAACATTGGGGAAAAAGCTCATAAAGCTGGCCTGCATATTGGGCGTCACCGCCCCCAGTAGACCGATCACAAAAAACAGAAACCCGAGCACAATCAGAAGATTGGGTGTGAACAAAACCCCGTAGGCCCAGAGCAGACCGGCCAGCACCGCCTGCCATGCCAGCACCCGAACCAATATCTGGCGCGGTTGCAGAAAACGCAACAGAAACAGATTGGCACGATTAAACACCATCACGCCCAGCACCACCAGCCCGAAATAGAGCGGAAAACGCTCGGATGACAGACCAAACACCTGCATCAGCATAAACGGCGACTGGGTGATGTAAACAAACAACGCACCACTGGCAAACCCTTGTGCCACCAGAAAACCCAACGCCCTTCGGTGGCGCAGAATCCGGCCATAGCTTGCCAGCGCCTGCGCAAAGACCGAACCGGAACCGGCCTGCTGATAACGCTGCTGGCGTCGCCGCCAGGCCGGACGCGTTTCGGGCAACTTCTGCCACAGCACCCAGACCAGAAACCCGGCGTAGGCGGCCAGAAAGCCAAAAATCAACGGCCATTGCCCCACCATCAGCCAGAGCGCGCCAATACCCGGTGCAATCAACGGCGCAACCAGCATCACCAAAGCGATCATCGAAAACACCCTGGCGCTTTCCTGACCACTGAACAGGTCGCGCACCATGGCCGCCGACACCACCGTGGCAAAACCGCCGCCCAGAGCCTGCACCACACGCCAGAGATAAAAGACTTCCAAGCTCTCAGTCTGGGAAAGCATCAGCGACGCCAGCACAAAAGTTCCCAGCCCCAAAAAGGCCACCGGCTTGCGCCCGAACTGATCCGACAGCGGCCCGCCGATCAACTGTCCCAGCCCGAACCCGAGCAGAAACAGCGGCACCGTCAGACTCACCTCATTGACACTGGCGGACAGTGCTTCGGCAATGGCGGGCACAGACGGCAGATAGGTGTCCACCGCAAACGGGGTCAGGGCAATCAACACCCCCAACCACAACGCCAACTGACGCGACGAAAGTGTCTTGTTTTCAGTCAAATTTTGCTCCCCCTGGCAGCCTGTTAATAAATTCGTCAAACTCACTCAAAACGCGCCATTACAATAGCACACAAATTCGTTCACATCTTCGCATGCAAAGGAATCGCCATGCCGATCGACAACATCATGTTACTGGCCCTGATCATCGGGTTGGTCAGTGCCGTCTCCCTGCCACTGGGCACTCTGACTACGCTGATCTGGACACCTCAGGACAAGGCCATTGCCTGGTTGATGGCATTCGGGGCCGGAGCCCTGCTCTCTGCGGTCACCATTGACCTGTTCGCCCCGAGCCTGAGCAACAACCTTTTTCTGGAAACCGCGCTCGGCGCGCTGGCCGGCAGTGCTTTTTACCTGTCGCTCAACGCCCTTTTGAACCAACAAGGCGGTTTTTTGCGCAAGACCGCCACCACCATTCAGTATTTCCGGGGCAAACAGACCGAACAGCGTCTGCAGTTTCAGGCCTCGCTCAATCGACTGCCGTTTTTCAACCGCCTGCCGGACGCCGACAAGCACGTGTTTCTGCAACAGGCCACCCAGCGGCGCTTCAAGCAAGGGCAAATGGTGTTTCACCATGGCGATTCGCAAAACCGTTTTTTCATCATTCAGCAAGGCACGATCAAACTGCGCGACCCCACCCTGGAACTGAAAACCTTTATGGAGCTGGGCCCCGGCGACACCTTTGGGCGCATGGCGTTTTTCACCAACCGCAACAACGCCACCCTGGCTCAGGCCGCCACCGACACGGTGTTATGGGAAATCAGCAAGGACAACCTCAATCAGCTGCTGAAAACGCGCTCGCCCCTGAGCGAAAGCCTGTGTCGTTACTACGACGAAGACAGCGAACTGCGCCACTACCTGCGCACCCGCCATGCCATGACCGAAGCCGAAACCCAACAACACCTTGCGCAAATCCGGGACGAACTGCAGACGCACCACGCGCTGCCGATTCATCCACCGACCCCCAGAGACCTTTCTTTGGCGCAAAAGCGCCTGCAACGGGCACGGCGTTTTTCCGTCCTCACCGGTCTGACCGAAGACCTGCAAAGTCTGGTGGCCTCCAAAATGGCTCTGCACACCCTGCCCGCCGGACAGGCCATCTTCAAAAACAAAAGCCCAGCTGACCGCTTGTACCTGCTCGAAAGCGGCACAGTGAAACTGGTGGACCCCAAAAAGAAACAACAGGATTTTGAACGGCTCCAGCCAGGGGATTTTTTCGGGGTCATGGGGTTTGTGGTCGGCGGTGACCACGCCACCACGGCCATCACCCAAAGCGACTGTCAGTACTGGGTGATCGAAAAACCGGCGTTTATTCAGTTGCTGCACCAGATTGACCAGCTCAATGCCCGGGTTCGCGACTTTCTGCGCACCGACGACATCAGCCATTACCTGACACAGGAACAGCGACTCAAACAACTCCAGGCGCAGAAATGGCTCAATCGTTCGATCAAGCACCTGCTACCGGGACAACTCCCCACGCTCGCCGACGCTTTTCCACCCGCGCGCCACAATATGCCGAAGGCCGCCTACATGGCCATCTGGCTGGGCATCCTGCTGGATGGAATACCGGAATCACTGATGATCGGGGCCCATTTAAGCCAAGGCGAAATGATCTCCATGAGCCTGGTGGCCGGACTGTTTCTGTCCAACTACCCGGAAGCCCTGTCGAGTTCGGCCAGTATGCGCGAACAGGGCATTCCGTTTTATCGGGTTCTGGGAGCCTGGACCCTGTTGATGCTGCTGACCGGTTTGGGCGCAGCTCTGGGCCAATGGCTGCTCGCTGACGCCAGTGCCGAAACCGCCGCACTGATCAGTGGCATTGCCGCCGGAGCCATGCTCACGGTCATCGCCGAAACCATGCTGCCCGAAGCTTACTCCAAAGGCGGGTCCATTATCGGCATGGTCACCCTCATCGGCTTTATCACCGCCATGAGTTTCAAACTGTTTGACTGAACGCGTTTTACACCCAAAAAAAACGCCCGACGGAAACCCGCCGGGCGCTTGATGCTCACAACTCATATTAAAGCAAGCTAGCCGCGTCCGTGATCCTCGGCCATCTCATTCTCCATATCATTGAGCAGGTTCACCACCTCGTTACTGAGCCGTTCCAGCTCGTCCAGCTGCGCTTCCGCCGCCTTGGTGTCGCCCAGGTTTTTCAACTCAATGATCTTGCCGACGTGCGCATGCATGGCCACGTGGGTTTGTTCAAGCGTCTGGAATTTCGGATTGCCTTGATATTGTTGGCCACTGCCGTAAATCCAGGCACCCAGCTCACAGGCTTTGGGATCGACCGCTTTTTCCGGCACCACACCCACATCAAAGCCGTGAATGAACGCACGAGCCTTGGCTCGCCACTGACGGTGGGCCATACGGATGCGCACAAAATTCACATCCGAGTTCAAGGCCGAGGCGTGATTACGCGGCAGGATTTTAAAGCTGTCCGCGTTTTTGGTCATGGCCGCGGTCAGCATTTCCAACTGTTCGGCGGACTGATTGGTGTCTTCGGCCATGGCCGCATTTTTCTGCACCCCGCCGTCGATTGACGCAATCGCTTCATTGATCTGGGCGATGCCTTTGCTTTGCTCCTGGCTGGAACGTGAGATTTCCTCAATCACCGCCAGGGTGTCTTCGATCGCGGTCTGAATCTCATTGAGGGCTTCACCCGAATCGTTGACATAGGTCGAACCCTGTCCGACTTTTTCAATGGTGTCTTCAATCAACCCCCGAATTTCCTTGGACGCCTCCGACGACTTGCCGGCCAGCGAGCGTACCTCACCGGCCACCACGGCAAAGCCGCGACCGTGTTCCCCGGCGCGCGCCGCTTCCACCGCCGCATTCAGCGCCAGCAGATTGGTCTGAAACGCAATCGAATCAATCAGGCTGATGATGTCGCCAATGCGCTGACTGGCGGTATTGATCGAATCCATGGATTCAATCGCCTGCTGCATCACCGACACCCCACGCTTGGCGCGGTCCACGGCCGACTGGGCTTTCTGTGAAGCCTGAATCGCATTGTCGGAACTGCTTTCCACCGCACTGGTGATCTGTTCCATGGAGGCCGAAGTTTCTTCCAGCGAGGCCGCCTGATTCTGCGAACTCTCACTCAAAGTCGCGCTGGCCGTGTGCACACGACGAGAGTCTTCGTCAATAAAGCTGGAAATTTCCTGTACTCCGGCCAGAATGTCGGAGATGTTCTCCATACTCACCGTCAAAGCTTCTTTAACCACGCCAAAATAACCCGGGGCATGCGCCTTGATTTTCTGGTCAAACTGCCCCACCGACATATTGATCGCCACGTGAGAAGCCATATCAATTGAGTCGACAATGGCATCCAAGGTCATATTCAAGGCTTCGGCCACAGGGCGAATGGACTCACCGGCCAATTCCAGATTGACCCGGTAATCCAGATTGCCTTCGATAATGCCTTCGTGAATGTGCTTCACCTCGTTTAGCAACTCATGCTCGGAAGTCTTGTCGGCCCATTCCACTACTGTGCCGATGCGCATACCCATCCGGTTGGTCACCGGCACGAATTTCAGTTTGAGATACAGATCCCCCAAATGGATGTCACTGAAATGGGTTTGATCTTCCGGTTCAAAAAACGTGGATTTTCCAGCTTGGTCAAACATTTCGATGTTTTTGCCGACCACCTTTTTGGGGTCAAAGTCAGGCAATACAGATCGAAACTGCTCTTGACGCTCTTGGAAAAAATCATTCAGCTGCTGGTTGGCATAAACGATGGTGTGATCCTTATCCATCATCATCATATTGGTCCATGCCTGATCCACCGCAAAATGCAGTCGGTTGCCGCGATCGCGTTCGCTCTCGGTGTCTTCCCGGTAGGCCCCGATCGCCAGCGCGGCCGATTGAATGGCCGCGCGCAAACGTCCCATATAGGTCTTGCGAATGCTCATGTCCAGCTTAGGCTTACCACCGGAAAGCTGGCGCAGGTAGCCGATGGCCTGACTGATACGATTTTGCAGGAAAGACCCTATCCACCAAGCAACGCCCAACATCACTAAGGAAAGCGCCATCAACCCCCAAACGGGCATCTGATCCACCAAGGTATGCGTCAACACCAACGGCAGTACACCAACCAACAAAGCCAGTCCGACCATCTGGGTCTGTGGCCCCATTTTGGAAGTGACAAAATTGCGACGCATGCCCGTATGAAATTCGCTGTGATAAATCTTCAGCTTGCCCTGGCGCACCTGCTCATAAGCCTGCATGGCTTCCTGCTTGGCCGACTCGGACACTTTCTCCCGCACTGACAGATAACCGGTAATCTGCCCTTGGTCGTCATACACTGGGGTGGCATTGGCCTGAACCCAGTAATGACTGCCGTCCTTACACCGGTTTTTCACCACCTGGGTCCAGGGCAAGCCCTCTTTGAGGGTGCGCCACATGTCGGCAAACACCGCTTCGGGCACGTCCGGATGGCGCACAATATTATGATTGGCACCCAAAAGCTCCTTGCGGGAGAAGCCACTGATCACTTCAAACGCATCGTTGCACTGGGTGATGGTTCCGTGCAAATCGGTGGATGAGACCAGTCGCAGTCCCTCGGGGATCGGCGTTTCTTTGTTTGTTACCGGTTGGTTGTTTCTCATAGTGCACCACTTTTATCATTTACTTGTTTTTTATCAATAACGATCACGCAAGCATAAATAATGCCATTTTTAACAGGCCTGGTAAAAACAGCAAAACCCTGGACATACTTGAACGTTTTTTGCATATTTTAGGTAACAAAAAAGGCGCCGAAGCGCCTTTTTTTGGAATTAACCTTTTAGCTTTAGAACGTCCTGCATATCATAAAGCCCCGGCGATCGTCCGGACAGCCAGCGACAGGCCCTGGCTGCGCCCTTGGCAAACGTCATTCGACTGGAAGCCTTGTGCGTGATTTCGACGCGCTCACCTTCGGTGGCGAACATCACTGTGTGTTCGCCCACAATGTCTCCGGCACGGACCGTGGCAAAACCGATGGTTTTGGGGTCACGCTCCCCGGTAATGCCTTCGCGTCCGTATACCGCGCACTCATTCAGGTCACGCCCCAGACTGTCTGCCACCACCTGCCCCATCCGCAATGCGGTCCCGGACGGCGCGTCCACTTTGTGTCGGTGATGGCCTTCGATCACTTCCACGTCGTAGTCGTCGCCCAGCACGTCCGCTGTCTGCTTCAACAACGTCAGCGCCAGATTCACCCCCACACTGTAGTTGGCGGCAAAAACCACAGGAATCCGTTTGCCGGCTTCGTCAATCAGGGCCTGCTGTTCGGCAGTCAGGCCGGTAGTCCCGATCACAATCGATTTGCCATGGGCCAGACACACCTTCAGGTTATGCAAAGTGGTCTCAGGCGTGGTGAAATCGATCAGCACATCAAAATCGTCTGTGACCTGATCAATCTGATCCACCACCGTGATGTCGCGCGTGCCAATGCCCGCCATTTCACCGGCATCCACACCGATCATGGACGAATCGGGGCGGTCAATGGCCGCGCTGAACGTCAGGTCTTCGGCCTCATCCACCGCTTTGATCAAATTTTTGCCCATGCGCCCGCAGGCGCCGATAATGCCGACTCTCATCGTTTACCCATCCTGTTTGTCGCGTTTATTTCCAGGGCTCTTCCCGGTCGCCTTTGTCCGCCTCGTCATCGCCCTTGAAAAAGGCGCGCACCGCGTCCAGAAAACTCTGCGATTTGGGGCTGTGCTTATGATGCTTGCCCTCAAAGCTTTGTTCCAACTGCTCAAGCAGATCTTTCTGCTCGGAGGTCAGTTTCACCGGCGTTTCAATATGAACCTGCACAATCATATCACCGATGCGGTTGGAACGCACCGACTTGACCCCTTTGCCCGCCAGCTTGAAACGCTGCCCTGACTGGGTGCCGGGCGGAATCTTCAGATTGGCCTTGCCTGCCAGCGTCGGCACTTCAATGGTGCCGCCCAGCGCCGCGGTGGTAAAGGAGAGCGGCAACTCGCACAGCAGGTTATTGCCGTCACGGGTAAAGATTTTGTGTGACTTGACGTGAATGCGCACATACAAATCGCCATGTGGTGCGCCCGGCTCGCCCGCTTCGCCTTCGCCCTGCAAACGAATGCGATCGCCATTGTCCACGCCCGCCGGAATTCTGACCGACAGGGTCTTGTGACTGCGCTTGAAGCCTTCGCCCCGACAGGCTTTACACGGCGTTTTCACAATCTTGCCGGTGCCATGACAGGTCGGACAAGTACGCTCCACCGCAAAGAAGCCCTGCTGCATGCGGACCTTGCCCATGCCCTCACAGGTCGGACAGGTCTGCACATCGGAACCGGGTTCCGCACCCGAGCCGTCGCATTTGTCGCAGGGTTCTTTGGTCGGAATCCGAATGTCGACTTCGGTGCCGCTGACAGCGTCTTCCAGGCTCACATCCAATTCGTACTGCAGGTCATTGCCCGGCTGGGGACCGCGACGACCGCCGAAGCCGCCACCGAAAATGTCGCCGAAAATGTCGCCGAAATCAAAACCGCCACCGCCGAAGCCGCCGCCTTGCGCCTGACCGTCCACGCCGGCGTGACCAAACTGATCATAGGCCTGACGCTTTTGCGGGTCCGAAAGCACCTCGTAGGCTTCCGACGCTTCCTTGAACTTGGTTTCCGCTTCGGGGTTGTCCGGGTTGCGGTCCGGGTGGTAGCGCATCGCCATTTTGCGGTACGCCTTTTTGATTTCGCCTTCGGTTGCGGTTTTAGACAGTTCTAAAACCTCATAATAATCGCGTTTGCTCATAAATGATCACTTAACAGTTTCGGGTAAACCCAAAGGCTCTGGCCCGAATATTTACCTTCGGTTTCTTCGATTCACAAATTTGCACCGATCTCGCTTGCCCCTTGATTCTACAAGAAATATTTTCTCAGTTGGTCGTAATCAAGGATACGACGCGCCTTCGAAAATTTCCTTGTGAAACCAAGTTCCTGCGCGACCTCAGCGCAAATTCATGAAACATTCGGGCTAAAACAAAGCGTTTGGGTTTACCCGGTATTTTGTTTAAAAAATACTGGGCGAGCCCTTTGCTCGAAACGAAGAACTCGGCGAAAGCCGAGAATCAGGGGCGTGATAAAAATGAGAAAAAATTTTGCTGATCAAGGCGGGAAATGCAGGCCATGGCAGGGCCATGGTCAAATTTCCCAACGCAGAACAGCGGAATTTTAGCCATTTTTAGCCGTCATCTGACCTCGTGCGAAGGGCTCTCAATAAAAGAAAAGCACGAGAGCGCCGAAGCGCTCCGTGCTCACCAGGACTTTGACAATCTTATTTCTTGTCTTTGTCGTCGTCCACTTCTTCAAACTCTGCGTCCACGACGTCGTCGTCGGCGTTGTTGTCAGAACCTTGCTGCTGACCTTCCGCTCCGGCATCGCCCGGCTGCTGTTGGCTGTAAGCTTTTTCGGCCAGCTTCTGGCTGGCGGTGGCCAGCGCCTGCGATTTTTCATCAATCGCTTCTTTGCTGTCACCTTTGATCGCTTCTTCCAGCTCGGTAATGGCTTTTTCAATCGCCTCTTTTTCCGACGCGTCAACGCCTTCGCCCTGCTCGTCCAGCAGTTTACGAGTGCCGTGAACCATGGCATCGGCCTGGTTACGTGCCTCGACCAGCTCCTTGAGCTTGGCGTCTTCTTCGGCGTGCGCTTCCGCGTCTTTCACCATTTTCTCGATTTCGTCTTCGCTCAGACCGGAAGACGCTTGAATGGTGATGTGCTGCTCTTTATTGGTCGCCTTGTCCTTCGCCGAAACATTGAGGATACCATTGGCGTCAATATCGAACGTGACCTCAATCTGAGGGGTGCCACGCTGTGCCGGTGGGATCTCATCCAGATTGAACTGACCCAGCGACTTGTTGCCGGACACCATTTCACGCTCACCCTGCAGGACATGAATGGTCACCGCCGACTGATTGTCCTCGGCGGTTGAGAACACCTGCGACTTGCGCGTCGGGATGGTGGTGTTTTTCTCAATCAGCTTGGTCATCACACCGCCCATGGTCTCAATCCCCAGTGACAGAGGCGTGACATCCAGCAACAGCACGTCGTTGACGTCACCGGCCAGCACACCGCCCTGAATGGCCGCGCCCATGGCAACGGCTTCGTCCGGGTTCACGTCCTTGCGTGGGTCCTTGCCAAAGAACTCTTTCACTTTGGCCTGAACCATTGGCACACGGGTGGAACCGCCCACCAGAATCACGTCGTCGATTTCCGACGCGCTGACACCGGCGTCTTTCATCGCGATCTTACATGGCTCAATCGAACGGGCCACCAGATTTTCGATCAACGACTCGAACTTGGCGCGGGTGATTTTCATGTTCAGGTGCTTCGGACCGGACGCATCCGCGGTCACATACGGCAGGTTAATGTCGGTCTGTTCACGCGAAGACAATTCGATTTTGGCTTTTTCCGCCGCTTCACGCACACGCTGCAAGGCCAGTTTGTCGGCTTTCAGGTCCACGCCCTGGTCCTTTTTGAACTCGGCGGTGATGTAATCGACGATCACATTGTCAAAGTCTTCGCCGCCCAGGAAGGTGTCACCGTTGGTGGCCAATACTTCCACCTGTTTTTCACCGTCCAGATCGGCCACTTCGATGATGGAAATATCGAAGGTCCCGCCGCCCAGATCGTATACGGCCACTTTCTTGTCGTTCTGGACCTTGTCCATGCCATAAGCCAGCGCCGCTGCAGTAGGCTCGTTGATGATCCGCTTGACTTCCAGACCGGCGATTTTACCGGCGTCCTTGGTCGCCTGACGCTGAGAATCGTTGAAGTAGGCCGGAACGGTGATCACCGCTTCGGTGACTTCTTCGCCCAGGTAATCTTCTGCGGTCTGCTTCATTTTCATCAAGGTGCGTGCCGAGACTTCCTGTGGCGACAGTTTTTTGTCGCCCACTTGCACCCAGGCATCACCGTTGTCGGCCGCCACAATCTTGTAGGACACCATGTCCTTGTCTTTGGCCACAACCGGATCGTCGGCACGACGACCGATCAGACGCTTGATCGCAAACAGGGTGTTTTCCGGATTGGTCACCGCCTGACGCTTGGCCGAATCCCCGACCAGCACTTCGCCGTCATTGGCATAAGCCACAATCGATGGGGTGGTACGCGCGCCTTCGGCGTTTGGAATCACTTTGACTTCTTTGCCCTCATTGATGGCCACACATGAATTGGTGGTCCCGAGATCAATCCCGATGATTTTTCCCATAATTTTCTCCAAAATTTTTGAGTCGTTTCAACCGACTGCTGAGAGTAAATAAAAACGTTTTAAATCCTTAACGTTTATGTGGGGCAACGACCTGACCTTTTCAACCCCTGAACTGTTTTTTTACCAGGCCTGGTAGTTTTTTTACTGCGCCACCACCACGCGCGCGGCTCTCACCAGCCGCTCATTCAGGCGATAGCCTTTTTGCACCACTTCCACCACCGTGTTGGAATCGTGGTCTTCAGACGGCATCATGGTCATGGCTTCATGCAACTGCGGATCAAACGTTTCGCCCTTGGGGTCCAGACGCTCAACATGGAATTTGTCCAATACATCCAACATCTGTTTGAACGTCATCTCCATGCCTTCCACCAGCGGGGTCACGCCCTCGCCCTGTTCCTGCTCGGCTTTCTTCGCCGCTTCCAGCCCCATTTCCATTGAATCCACCACCGACAACAATTCGGTGACAAATTTTTCCAGGCCAAACTTGTGCGCCTCTTCCACATCTTTGCGGGTGCGGCGCTTCAGGTTTTCCATATCGGCCAGAGTGCGGACCGCCAGATCCTTGTGCGAATCCGCTTCCTTGCGGGCATCGTCCAGCATTTCCTGCAGACCTTTGTTTACGGCGTCTTCGGCCTGATGGGTTTCGTCCGACATTTCGTCGTCCCCAAGCTGTCTGGTTTCGGCTGAACTTGCAGCCTCAGCCGCCTGTTTGGCCGCCTCGGCCTTTTGCGCGGCTTCCTGCGCTTGCTTTTCTGCGTCCTGTTTCGCCATGTATCACTCCCAATTGATTTGAATGCAAACACCCAATCAATAATGCCGCACCAAACGAATTCAAGACCCGGACCCAATTTTTTGCATCACAAGGCAAACCAAAGCCAACTCAGGACCGAACCAAAACAGTGCAACACTGTTAGAACATTGGTGCAATTAAAGACAGAAATCTTACCAAACACGAAAACAAAAACACCATCCACTTGTTTTAATTAGTTTTTTACATTTCTGGCACGAGTCCTTCTTTGTACTCGGCGAACTTGATTCAAACCATAACGACACGGAGCGTAAAATGAAAAAAACCTTTCCTTTAAAATCACTGTTGGTTTCCATGGCTGTGGCGTCTTCTGCCGCGTTTTCTGTCGCACCTGCGACAACACAAGCGGAAGTCACAGGCAACATGGGTGCCGTGACTCAATATTACGTTTTCGGCTTGAAGCAAACAGATGCTGCAGCAGCACAGGGCGGAATTGATTACGCACATGACTCAGGCTTCTATCTCGGGACTTGGGGCTCATCCCTTTCAAACGGCGGGAATAACCAAGGTGTGGAATATGATTTCTACGGCGGCTGGGGAGGATCCTTTGGCGACGTAGACCTGGGTGTTGGCGCAACCTATTATGGCTATTCCAAAGACTATAAGTCTGACGACAATTGGTGGGACTCTTCATACATGGAAGCAAACCTATCTCTGGGCTATAAATTCCTATCATTTGATGCCGCTTTCGGTGAACACGAAGCCGCAAACGAAAAAGTGTCCGGCAGCACCAATAAAGACCAAAGCTACCAGCGTTACGCTTTGACCGCAAGCTACGAAGGTCTGTCAGCAACTTACGGTATCGGTAAAAACTTTGTGGGTACCGTTAATGGCGGCGCCGGCGCAGGGAGCACGGACCACTCGTGGTATAACATCACCTATTCAACCAGCGTTGCAGACATGTTTGATGCCTCAATTAGCTACATCTCAACCGATATCGACAAAAACAGCAAAACCGGCTGGGATAGCGATGATGACAGCGCTTTGGTCTTTGGCGTAACAAAGTCTTTCGACATTATGTAATTTAGCAGCGAGTCGTTTCCTCAAATCGTTAGTTGTGATTACCGGCCACGGGCAACCTGGCCGGTTTTTTTGTTTCCAAAAAGAATTTTTGCGTATCCTGACTCTCTTTGATAGAGTTGTTTTTAAATATAAATACGCAGAGAATTACTATCAAACTTCCTGCTTCTTCGCAAAAAAACGGCAAAGTTTTTATCCCTCAGCGGGGTTACGGGCTGATCATTCTGGTTGCCGTCCTCTTAACAATCAGCCTCAGCACCATCGGCATACAAACGCTTTCCAGCAGCACAAACGCACTTCAATTGCGCACAACCTTGAAAAATCAACAGGCACTGGAAGAAGCCGGTCGACAACTGGAAATATTTTTGCACGCCATCCCGGAAATTTACGCCACCGATTCCAATGAAAACTTCTATGCGCCCAACCGGGTTCCCGGCCCAGGTTATTTACCATGCCCGGACACCAACCAAAATCAACAGTCCAACGCGCCTTGTGGACAGGGACAATTCTTTGTCTGGGGGCGCTTGCCCGTCCGAATCGCCTCCCGCCATATTCACTTCGTGCCGAGACCGGCTTCCACACCCGTAATCTGGTACGCCGTAGACAGCCGCTACGTCATACAAAACACCGACTTCAACAACCCACCCACCAAGCGCTACAGCCCGTTGAACCCCGACAACCCCGGCGATGGGCGACTGGCACTGGGCAACCAGACCGACCTTGTGGCATTGCTGTTTATCACAGACGAAACCATGCCGACCGGCGCCTCCGACCTAAGCCTTCACAGCCACCCTCACTTACCGGACATAACAACACCAACATTTGTTCGGAAAGCCGGACAATTCTGGGTCCTCACTCATAACCGATGGCAACGGTTAATCACACAACGAGCGGCCCAAGCCAAAGGACTTTGCACCAAACCCGATTCGGAACCGGGCTGGTTCAATCGCTGCACAAACGCCCAGGACCCAACGCCAGACTGTCCCGCCCCGGCAGGGTCTGATCCGTCAAATCCCATTGGCAATAACTGGCGGGAATCGCTATGCTGAAATCGGTGAATCAAGGGTTTACATTACTGGAATTGATGGTGGTTTTGACCGTGCTGTCCATTCTTCTGGTCCCTGCCATGGGCATCAAACACAGCTTTTATCACTACGAAAAATCAGTGGAAAACCGGGAAAAACTTTTGGAAATCAAACGCGCCCTGAAAACCTTTATCCAAATCAATGGCTATCTGCCCTGCCCCGATACCAGTGGCAACGGCCAACAAAATCGCATCAGCAACAAGCGTTGCAGGGATGATCAGGGGCAACTGCCCTACCTGGATTTGCAAGCACCCGCGAGAGACGTGTATGGCAACCCATTTCTGTATGCGGCCAACACCAATGCAGACAACACAGACATTTTAGAGGCATGCACATCGGCCAGCCTCTTTGGTCATGCCGGAGAGGTCACCAACCAATGGCAACAATGCAATACCACCGAAAAAAATTTTTGCAAACTTTCGCAATGCCAACACGCTTGCGATGGCACCTGCAAACATCACGAGAAAACACGAAACAAACCGCCATACATTCGCACTCTCACACCGCCACGAGGCATGACTTCGGCACTGAATGGCGCACTCAGAGTCTGTGGCAACGAAGCCACTGACTGCAAAAACAAAACCCCTCTCAGCAAAGTCGATGGCAACCTGCTACCCGTCGTGATCGTCAGTTTCGGGCAAGGGGGCGACCAAACCTGGCAGGACTGCGACAACGCCTTTGAGAGCGAACAACTCAACTGCAATGGCAAGCGGTACTTCCACCAGAAAACCCTAAGCGACCAATTCCGTCATCAACTCACCTGGCTAACCACCCCGGAAGTCAAAACGCTCATTAACACCCATTGGTAATGTAACCAGGCCTGGTAATCGACCGACCGCCACCTGTCATCCCGACCGAAAACACCCTGTCATCCCGACCGAAGCGGAGGGATCTTGCAAATACCGCTTAATAGCGCGGCGGGCCTTTAAAGATCCTTCGGCTTCGCTCAGGATGACATACGATTGGACCATTGCCACCCTGCCATCGCGACCGGAACACTCTGTCACCCTAACCGCCTCCCTATCATCCCGGCCAAACACACTTGTCATCCCAACCGACCGCCACCTGTCATCCCGACCGAAGCGGAGGGATCTCTCAAACACCGCTTGGTAGTGCGACGGGCCTTTAAAGATCCTTCGGCTTCGCTCAGGATGACATACGATTGGACCGTTGGTACACTACCATCGCGACCGGAACACTCTGTCATTCCAATCGCCCCTATCATCCCGACCGAACACACTTGCCATCCTAACCGACCGCCACCTGTCATCCCGACCGGAGCGGAGGGATCTCTCAAACACCGCTTGGTAGCGCGGCGAACCTTTAAAGATCCTTCGGCTTCGCTCAGGATGACATACGATTGGACCATTGGCACCCTGCCATCGCGACCGGAACACTCTGTCATACCGACCGAACAAACCTGTCATCCCGACCGGAGCGGAGGGATCTTTCAAGGCATGGCTCGTCTTAATTCAAACGCTCAATATCAAATTCATAAAAGTAACTGTCAGGGCTGGACCAAGTTCGAAACCCGGTAAACAGCTTTCGATCACTACCGAATTCGTCTTTCGGATCCAACGTATGTGTCTGGGTAAAATCAAACCGCGGACGCCAGTTACCGTAATAATCAACCATATCATAGACCGTCACTGTCACTTGGCGCTGAAGCATGGATTCGGCATCACTGTCATCCTCCGTTGGCGTCACGCCTGTTACTTTGATCGTCATTTTGTGAATCTCTTCCCACCAGTCAGGATCATTGTCCTTATCGGGGATACCGCCATCATTTGGTTCATCACCCGAGCCGGGACGTGTGTTGTATCGATAATAAGCGCCGTCATAAGGCCCATCATCGCTTTCTTCATTTTCGCCTTCTTTCCAATCACGTAACAAAATGCTGCTTTCATTCTCAGCCGCACCACTGTAGCCGCGATTAAACTGGGTGACATACCCGCGATCCACCACCGCATTCTCAGGCTCATCTGCTTCCAGCAACGTATCAAAAAAAACACCGTAGCCACCAGAGTCACCCTCACCCAATTCAACAACACTGTGCAGAATGTATTCATCCGTTCCTTCAGGTATTTCGATAAACAATGCCCGTTCGCCATTCTGCGTCTGGGTCAGAACGGTCACCTCTTCGGTATCGCCGTCACTGTTGACGGTAATGGTTCGGCGTTCAATCTCATCACCTGAATCCGTGGCAACCTCCCAACCACTTTGGCCACCAGTGCGATCCAACCCCCCTGTTGACGGGGAATTCAGAAAATCCTCAATGCCTTGGGAAGTCTTAAAATCATTTCTGGATGAATAAGTGGGCTCGGAAGGTCGCTTTCCCATACCCAAAAGCTTTTTCACTTCATAGGCCGAAACCCAGATCATGGCGTCATCAAAACCGTCTTTGCTCTGCTGGGCATTGTGTAAAAGACGGGCCCGCTCAACATCGGCAATCTTCCCGGCTGGTGCATGATTGCAATTGAGTTTTTCTGCCTCGCTATCGAGCGAACCCGGGCAAGCGGGAACACCGTTTACAGGAACCGAAGAAGCACCGCCTTTCCAGGTTTGATCACTGTTGGCCCCAAACGAAACCACTGTCGCAATCATGGAACTGGCTTCATAAGATGGGTTTTTCTGACAGGAATTCGGATCAGAGGGCGGCACATCGGGCACAGACCGATCACAAACAAAAATCAACCCCTCTCCAACATCGGTTGCTGTGGGGGGCGTATCCAGCGCAAAATAAGGGGCCTGGTCAAAAGGGTCAGTATTGTCTTTGGGCCGACCAAAATAGCTGCCGGAGGAAGAAGATAGCGTTGCGCCACTCTTGTTTGTTGAATCTGCGACTGTCACATAATAAAACCGTTCGCCATACGCATTGCGAGCATGGGTTTTTAACGTCTGGTAGGGCAAATACCCTTCATTGGCCTCACAGTGCTGCTGACCAGTACCAATTTCAGGATTTTCTTTTCCATCTTTATTCGAATCCGGGCATGGCAAAGTACGATAACGCGCCACATAAGCCATGATCGACGCCTTGATGTCCGCCAGTTTCTGCTGGTCTTCCACATATTTAGCGCTGGATCGTGGACCATCGAACATGCGTAACATCCCAACAGTGACAAAGCCTATAATGACCAGAACCACTGCCAATTCAACGAGAGTGAATCCATTTCGTTTTTTTGAATTAATCATCGCAGTTTTGCACACAATTCCAATCATCACCATCTTTTTCATACACTCTAACACTTGAAGAGATAGAACCATTCATATCCGCTAACGTTTCACTTTCCAAGTAAACTTCATTGTTTAGTCCTGAAGATACTATGGAATAGTCAACAGACTCACCCACGTAGATTTCATTGTCGCTACCAGATAAAGTAATTGGAGAATCAACGCTACCTTCAATCCGGATTAAGTTTTTATTTCCACTTACTTCCAAATCAGCTTTAAGATCACTGGAAAGCTCCAATTTATTATCATTACTGTTAATTTTTATAGGGGTATATTTACCGGAATTCCCTGGCCCTGAGTTACCCATTTCATTTATTCGAACAGTATTTTCTCCACCCTCCAAATTTAAAGGACTGTTTCCTTCAAGGTCTAATTCTCCTATATCGACAACTTCATTACCTTTAATTTTATTACTCTGATTCACATATTCCTCAACATATCGGGCATCTTCTACCTCAAACTCTTCATCAGGTAAAGATGACAGGGGATACCCTCCACCACCTCCACCTCCACCTCCACCTCCGCTGGAACCATCAGGCAAAACACCGGGAGTAAAACGTTTTATTTCCAAAGCCGTCAACCAAATCAACGCATCATCAAAAAAATCATTGTCCTGGCGGCTTTGTTGGCCACGAATAAATGGATCAGAACCTCCGGCGAATAAAGCTTCACAATTGGCTTTTTCATCACCATCAAAGACGCTGCAATCACCTGCATCATCGGCATTTATGTGATTGGACCCCATTGATAAAACAATCAATGGCGCAGTACCTTCCCAGTCCCCAGATGAATTTTTATGGCCCATTAAATATTTATCACCTGCATCCTTAATCAAATAGTTTCCGTCACCGCTTTCAGAGGCTGTAGGTTCTGTGGTAATTTCAAAATGTGGAGCACCTGTTTCATTATTAAAATAACTCGCAGATTCAGGGTGCGTAAGCAAACTGATTGCTTCACTGTTCACAACATATTGATAAGAGTGACCCCATGGATTTTTTGAATGAGTCCCCAAATCCGCAAAAGGAAGCTCATCACTTGAGGACGTACAAGAGTTGTCACCATCTCGATTTTCCCGGCCATCACCATCCGTATCCGGACATGGCAAATACCCATTCACGGCGACAAAACTCAACAAGGCCTCTTTGATGTCTTTCAGCTGTCGCTCGTCCTGTTTAAAGTCCGCGCTGTCGCGAAACGCACCGAGCCCACCGAGGATACCGGCTGTCAGAAACCCGAGAATCGCCAGTACGATGGCGATTTCGACCAGCGTAAAACCATTTTGGCGGTGCGTTCTAGGCGCATAAGTAAAGGGTTTCATAGCGATATTCCTTTTGATTGATCACCAGGCCTGGTCATTCAGCAACCTAATTCGTTTCTATAAACATAGACTGTCGGTGTTGTTGCATTAGTAGGGCATTGCGTCAATGAAGAAACATTTCCTTCTTTCACCCAACAAATCTTTAAAAGCAAATTTGGTAAAGAAGAACCACAAACCTTGCTGTCCGAGGTGGCAAAAGACCCATTGCTATCGCCCGAATCTTCATCACAAAGACTTATCGAGTTGCTATCGTAGTCAGCAATAAGTGGTTCATAAAAAATTCGGTTTTTATAAGGTTTGAACTGTGTAAACCCGGTTTCCTCATAACCTTTAAAATCGTTTTCAGAATCCGGGAAAAACAGATAACCTGAATGACTTTGATTATCTGCATCGGCACAAAACAACCCAGGATACTTCGCAAACAGAATCATCTGAGTCTTCAGATCATTCAACCGCTGTTCAATCTTCTGGTACTGATCCCGCTGCATCTCATTCGATGTTTCCATTGAAGCGTGATACAAAAACGGCGTGGCCATCATAATCAGCAACATCATCGCCATCAGCAGAACATAGCCCTGTTGCTTTGAGTAAGCCCTTGTTCTGTCGGGCAAATACAAAGGGCCTGCTTCCGTTTTTTTTAAGTGTCGCTGATTCATGCTCACCGCTGATGATTGAAATTCCTTATCAAATCTTACTCTTAAACCCCAAAGTTGTCACCCAACCATGCGACTTCATCAGCAAATCCATTTATAACGCTGTCGTCCTGAGCGAAGCCGAAGGATCTCCCAAACACCGCCGAGCTACCAAGAAACCATGGAAAGATCCCTCCGCTCCGGTCGGGATGACAAAGAATTCAGGGCGAAGATAACTGCTTATGATGCCTTCCTAGCAAAAAAACCTGTCATCCTGTGCGAAAAAAAACTGCCATCCCGAGCAAAAAAAAACTGTCATCCTGTGCGAAAATACTCTGTCATCCTGAGCGAAGCCGAAGGATCTCCCAAACACCGCCGAGCTACCAACCGGCCATTGAAAGATCCCTCCGCTCCGGTCGGGATGACAAAGAATTCAGGGCGAAGATAACTGCTTATGATGCCTTCCTAGCAAAAAAACCTGTCATCCTGTGCGAAAAAAAACTGCCATCCCGAGCAAAAAAAAACTGTCATCCTGTGCGAAAATACTCTGTCATCCTGAGCGAAGCCGAAGGATCTCCCAAACACCGCCGAGCTACCAAGCAACCACTGAAAGATCCCTCCGCTCCGGTCGGGATGACAAAGAATTCAGGGCGAAGATAACTGCTTATGATGCCTTCCTAGCAAAAAACCTGTCATCCTGAGCGAAGCCGAAGGATCTCCAATTGCCCCGAACAGACGATATTGTAACTTTTTTCACCGAAAACGATTGCGTTCGCTCAATATCTTATTAAAATAACAAGGGAATCATTCAAGTGGCCTGAGCGATTTGAACCAGGCCTGCTTTATAAAAAACAGGGAGATACCATGCACTCTAACGAGAACAAAACAGAAACCAAGAAAAACCAAAAAGGCTTCACCCTCGTCGAAATCGCCATCGTACTGGTCATTATCGGCTTGCTTTTGGGCGGTGTGCTTAAGGGGCAGGAGTTGATTCAGAACTCGAAACTCAGCTCGGTCGTACAAGATTTTGAAGGCATCCAATCTGCTTATTATGCTTATCAGGACAGATTAGGTCGAGTGCCGCAAACAGATAGTGACGGCAACAGTGATCTTTCAAACTTCTGGGCTAATTTGCAATCTGAAGGCTTTATAAGCGGTGCTCAAGGCACTGCGGAGGCTGACAACGGGCCTAATCACAGCCTTGGTGGGGCTTTTGTATTTTACCCAGACGATACAACTGACGTTGGTGGAAGTACAGGTGTATTTTCAACACCACAGATTTGTGCAACACAGTTACCTAACACAAATGATGATGATGTTGCTACACAGATTGACAGGAAGATTGATGACGGTAATTTAACGGATGGAAATATTACAGAACTTACTGATGCAGACCCAGCTACATTGTGTATGAAGCTTTAAAAGCCCCCTCAATCGTACCCACGCTCCCGCGTGGGTACGCACACACAGTAAACGACACGACTCGACTATTTTAAGAAAACAAGAAAGAAAAAGGACACCCATGTTTCTTTGCTTTCCTTCGGCTCTTTTCCTATACTGCATTTAACTTAATCTTACTTCGGAGCCCTCATTAAGTAAGAAAAAAAGGACACCCATATTTCTTTTCCGTTCCTCTAACCACTGCCTCAAATTCCCGCTCCCCAAAATCGATTTTCTAAAAAACTCCTGGCTACGAGTCAATCGACTGCAGCTGATTTCATCAGCTTTTGGGTCCATGCCTTCAAAACAGCAATCGACAGGCAAGCCACCAAAACCACGATCAGATTTCGCTACCGAACATAAAATCTTAAACATTTTTACGGATGATATATTGTGACAATCTCGCGCTTATGGTTTACAATCACACTAAAAATCAGTAGTTAATCTTATCAAAACAAAGGACGATCCATGCGTTCTGAAAACAACAAAGGCTTCACGCTTGTTGAAATCGCCATTGTACTGGTCATAATCGGATTGCTTATGGGCGGCGTTTTAAAAGAAAAAAAGGACACCCAAGTTTCTTTGCTTTTCCTCTCCTCTTTTTCTATACTGCTTTTAACTTAATCTTATTTCGGAGTCCTCGTTATGACCCGTGCCCGTGATTCGCAAATCAATCTTTCTGAAACCCCTTGGTATCATCTGGTTAATCGTTGTGTTCGCCGATAAAAAGAAAAGGACACCCATGTTTCTTTGCTTTCCTTCGGCTCTTTTCCTATACTGCATTTAACTTAATCTTACTTCGGAGCCCTCATTATGACTCGTGCCCGTGATTCTCAAATCAATCTTTCTGAAACCCCTTGGTATCATCTGGTCAACCGCTGTGTCCGTCGGGCGTTTTTGTGTGGCATAGATGCCATTTCCGGACGCAATTATGAGCATCGCAAGCCCTGGATTGAACAGCGCATGATGCAGTTGGCATCGGTCTTTGCCATTGATGTGGCGGCGTTTGCGGTAATGAGCAACCATTATCATTTGGTGGTACGGGTCAATCAGGTGAAAGCGGAAAGCTGGTCAATGGATGAGGTGTTACTTCAATGGACCCAGTTGTTTGCAGCGCCAAAGTTGGTGCAGGATTATTTGGCTGATCCCAAAGCATTAAGCGCCGGGTCATTAAAGCGAGTACAGGAACAGGTTGAGATTTACCGTGAGCGTTTGATGGATATTTCCTGGTATATGCGGGTGTTGAATGAGTCGATTGCCCGTTATGCCAACCAAGAAGATGAGGTCAAAGGCCGGTTCTGGGAAGGCCGCTTCAAGTCTCAGGCCTTGTTGGATGAACAGGCGGTATTGGCGGCGATGGCGTATGTGGATTTGAATCCGGTGCGGGCCAATATCGCTCGAGAGTTGTTGGATTCGGATTTTACCTCTGTGCAGCGTCGTTTACAGGGGGTGTATCACTTTGAGGCAGCACCTGAAAAACTACCAGGCCTGGTTAAAAAGACGTCTGACAAAGAATCTGCATTTGCGCAACCGTTTCTGGAACGGCTGGAGAAGATTCCCACAGCACCATTGCTGGCGTTTGATGCGTCTGGTCTGGAAGACTCCGCCATCCCTTGCTCGGCTACGGATTACATGGCGTATGTGGATTTTCTGGGCCGTGCGGTGCATCCGGATAAGTCCGGGCACATGAATGAAAATCTACCGCCTTTGATGCAGCGATTGGGCTTGGATGACAAACACATGGAAGCTTTTGTTCAAAGTAGCTGGTTGAACAAGTTTGGTGGCGCTGTGGGTCAGGTGATGAGCCTGAACAAACACCGGGATGAGCGTGATCAACGGTTTGTCAAAGGACAAAGCACCGCCAGAAGGCTGTTCGGTGCTTAAAAGGCGTCACGATCAACCGTAAATACCTTTAATGATGCCTCCACTTCGGGCGGCATGACAAAATCATCAATCTGCGCCAAAAAGCCGCTCCCCTCTCATTTCGCATGGGTGACATGACTGACGTTTGGCTCTATAATCCCAAGTTAATATCGGGATTTTCAAACATAAACGATTGATCCATAAGGTGGTCACATGCACTCTGAAACAAACAAAGGCTTCACCCTAATCGAAATTTCGCTGGTCCTTGTGATTATCGGCCTGTTGTTGGGCGGTGTTCTCAAGGGCAGTGAAATGATTGAGAATGCCAAGATCAATCGAGTGACATCCGATCAGGAAGAAGTGCGGGCGATTTTGTATGCGTTTCAGGATCGCTATGGTGCCTTGCCGGGTGACTTTGATCGCGCTGACGAAACCCTGAATTTGGATGGAACCAATGGCAATGGCAACCATATCATCGAGGGTGATTGGTATGGCAGCGATGGGGAAAGCCGAATGATGTGGATGCACTTGCGTGCAGCCGGTTTTATCTCCGGAAACACCACCTCTTCTACACAGCCTCGAAACAGTTTTGATGGCATTATCGGTGTAGAAACCAATGCCTTTGGCATGACCGGTCATGTGATTTGCATGTCCAACATTCCACGTGATGTGGTGATTGGCCTGACCACCAAACATGACAATGGCGAAACCGACGACGGTCAGATCCGGGCCGGTGACAGTGAAACTGGCTCGGAACCCATTTCTGAGCTGGACAGTGAGCGAGTCAACGTCTGCTTCGCAGAATAGCTTTCTGGTTTGAACAGGATGTGTCGTCATCCTGAGCAAAACAAACCTGTCACCCTGAGCGAAGCCGAAGGGCCTTTCAACGACCGTGCCAGGCCTCAAAAGATGCCTCCGCTTCGGTCGGCATGACAAGGTAGTTTGATTGCTCTCGGTCAAGGCTTCGTTAAACACATATCCGGCGAAACACCGGTCATCCTGAGCGAAGCCGAAGGGCCTTTCAACGACCGTGCCAGGCCTCAAAAGATGCCTCCGCTTCGGTCGGCATGACAATATGTCGGGGCATCCTTCCTAAAACCCATGCAATAAAATACGTACACCTTTTTTATTTACGCTATTTTATGTAAATATAGACTTGTCGCATGATTTTAGGAGGTCTGTGCGGCCCTCCAAGCCTTTCTTGTCTCCATGCTGGTACATTGGATCTGTGTTTGATTTCACAGCATATCTGTTTGTGCTAACATTCACATTTAATATGTGCCTAATAAACTTTTGAAGTTACTTGCATGTCACAGGAAAAACAACTAGAACAGGAGATTGGCTGGTACAAGGTCGTTTTTGCAGTGCTGGCGGCGATTGATGTGTCTCTGCTTGCCTGGTTTGCTCAGAACTATGAATCTCAGAGCACCGTCTTACTCACAACCTGTTTTATTGCCATAATTTTTGTATCCATTGGCATCGCTCTGATTAATTTCAACGTTTTCAGATGCTTAAAAAAATTAAAGGATCTCTGATGGAATACCTGGTCGCCATTGCACTCGCTGTATTCATTGCCAGTCTGATGTTTGTTGTGTACAAATCTTTCAAGCATTAATCCCTCGTCATTAATCTTAATGGCTTTGACTTAACACACCTGTGGATTGCATCATCAGGTGAGCAATCTGATCTCTAAATAATAATGAAGTAAACAGGAAAAGAACCCTCATTACCCGATCATCTGAGCGAAATCAAAGGGTCTTCCAACGAGCCTGCCAAACCCATAAAGATGCCTCCGCTCCGGTCGGAATGACACAGAGAGCAAGATCGTGCATGACTTCGTTAAATACATGCTTGGCAAAACGCCTGTCATCCTGAGCAAAAACTCTTGTCATCCTGAGCGAAGCCGAAGGATCTTCCAACGACCGTGCCAGGCCTCAAAAGATGCCTCCGCTTCAGTCGGCATGACAAAGCATATCGGGTGCAGCCTTCCTGAAAAACCATGCAGCAAAGTACGCACACCTCTTTTTATTTACGCTATTTTGTGTAAAATATAGGTCTTTCCGTATCATTTTGGGAGGTCTATGTTTTCCCGTGACAACCCGACCTGTTCCAACGGTTTCACCCTGGTTGAAATCGCCATCACCCTTGTGATCATCGGCTTGCTTTTAAGCGGCACCCTGAAAGCTCAGGAGTTGATTCATTCTGCGCAGATCAACCGTGCCATTGAAGATTTAAAAAACTTTCAGGTGGCTTACTGGAGCTACCGGGACAGGATGGGGGAGATTCCCGGAGCCATGAACTCCCATTCGGGACGTCTTTACAAAGTGACGTCCGATGAACCCACTTCCTCAGGCGAACACAGGTTTTTTTATGAAATTCATGACCAGGGGTTTATCAAGCAAAAACGTTTGGTACCGGACAGCGCTATTGGTGACGTATATCAGGTCGCCTACGGCTCCACGGCCAATGTCGACACCCATAACAACGCCACCATTGAAAACAAAAATCAGGTATGTGCCAGTGGTCTGAAAGACCCTGACATGGCGCGGCAATTGGACAACAAGCTTGACGATGGTGCTTATGATGATGGTAATGTCCGAGCCGATGAAGATTATGAATCTGAGGACATTTCGATTGTTTGTCTGGCACTGGACTGAATCAGGCCATGCATGATCAAAGTTCAAAGATCCTTCGGCTTCGCTCAGGATGACAAGAGTTTTTCGCTTAGGATGACAGGCGTTTTTGCAAAGCATGCATTAAACAAGACCATGGTCACACGATCAAGCCTCTGTGTCATGCCGACCGAAGCGGAAGCATCTTTCAGTCGCTTGTTAACGCGGCGGTAATTAAAAGGTCCTTCGGCTTCGCTCAGGACGACAGTTTTTTTCGCTCATGAGTCAATATAAACTGTCATGCCGACCGGAGCGGAGGCATCTTTTTGAAGTCAGCGTGGTCTTTGAAAGACTCTTCGGCTTTTCTCACGGTAACAAAATAATGTTTGGGAAGTTGTTGAAGCGTGCAAAAATCAGAGTCGTCATCCCGGACTTCGATCCACCATCTTTTTCGGAGGCATGGGGGGGGGGGTTGATACCCTGTGGACGCTGAGAGATTCCGGGGCAGGCCCGGAATGACGTGAGGCCTAGAAGACTCCGAATCAAATGCCCACGCGTGCATCACCGCATTAATTTTTTTTCAAACGACACAACCAAGGCTGACTATTTCATTTTGGCTTTAAATATGCCAGAATGTTAACATTAACTAACTTATAGGTGTTTAACGATACTTTTAATTAACCTGAATTACACAAAAACCCATGCAATCTGACGCAAAGATCCTCACATCCATAGGTCTTTATCTGGAGCAGGCTCGCCTGGCCAGGCGTTTGAAACAGTCTGAACTGGCCGAACGTGCCGGAGTGACTCGCCAGACCATTGGCAAAATTGAATCCGGCCAGCCTGTGCAAAGTAAAAACCTGATTAAAACCATTTGGGCGCTGGGGCTGGATGAAGCGCTATGCCAGGCTCTTGCACCGGAAAACGATGCGCTGGCCAGAAGTCTGGCATTTGGTTCTCTGCCGAAAAAAATCCGCAGCAAGTGGGATCAAGCAGATGAACAAGGAGAATTCTGATGGGGCTGCAAAAACTGTATGTGTTCGGATCAGATACCAAGCTACTGGGCAGGCTTGAAAAACGTCTGGATGGATACGAGTTTAAGTACGCTAAAAGCTACCTTGATGACCATTCTGCCTTGGCTCTGAACCCGGTTCGCCTCCCACTGGTGGAAAAAACGTTCTTTGCCAAGTTCGCTGGCTCCGAAGAAGGCTTTACGGGCATTTTAAGCGTTTTTGGTGATGCATTACCCGGTGCTTGGGGCAAAGCGGTGTTAAACGCTCAGGCCAATCGAAAACTAACTCCCTTTGAACAGTTATTGGAAAATCAACGGGACCGGATTGGCCACCTTGTCTTCAGCGAGGACATGACCTTTCCTGTTCTGACCGACTCTCGCAGTTTGCCCCCTTTTCAGTGGGAAGACATCCTTGATGCCAAAGACGAGTTTGAACGACGCAAACGGTTTCCACCGGCTTTTTCGGCACTTTTCAAACAGGGAGCCAGCCAAGGTGGTGCCCGTCCCAAACTCAGCGTGATCAAAAACAATCAGCCCTATTTGGCCAAACTGCCGACCATTCAGGATTATGAGAACAAAGCACAAATCGAACACGGTACCCTTGCCCTTGCAAGGGAAGTGGGCATTCAAACGGCAGAATCCAGCCTAATCAAGGTGCGCCCAACTCAGGACATTTTTCTGACCAAACGATTTGATTACACTGGCCAGTACAAGCGGCCCTTTTTAAGCATGAAAGCGCTATTGGCTGCAGACCATTGCGCCGATGTGTCTTATGGTGATTTTGCTCTGGCACTTCAACGAATCAACGGAGGGAAAGACTCGCATGAAATTTTCAAAAGGATGCTGTTGAACGCCATGATCAGCAACCATGACGATCATTACTTGAACCACGGTGTACTTTGGGTGGATGGCCAGTGGCGCTTGAGCCCTGCTTTTGATGTGGTCGCAGGTGAAGGTCATCGCCGAGACCTGGCTATCAGGGCCGGAGAATACGGTGCAGCCCCGACGGAAGAAAATCTGCTGTCTGAACACGACAAGTTTTCACTCACCCGAACAGAGGCCAAAGACATTTTTGATCAAATGAAAGACACAATCGCAGAAAAATGGGAGGCCGTTTTTTCACAAAATGGCGTTGATGACGATGTCATCCAGTCCATTTCCTGGGCCATTTTGGATGGCTTTGATCTACCAGTTCAAAAAAACAACGGTTCTTAGGAGATTCCCGTCAGACGGAATGACGGTCATCCTTATTGTCATGCCGGACTTCGATCCGGCATCTTTTCTGTTGGCGTTATCTACTCAATACCCACGTGCCATTTTTTTGAATCTCATCGTGCATTGCATCAGGAGCCAAGTCCAATTCACCCGGCCATGTGACAACGCCATCAACAACACTTACTTGGCGAAACTCTTTGGGATTTTTCAATCGCTCAAAAACCCCATAGAAAAATGAATTGTCAAATTCGACAGTTCCTTGAACACCATCCGTAAAGTGAACATGCAAGGCATTGTCGGCTTTCACACGAACCTCAATCACATCCCATTCCATAACTTACTCCAAAGGCGCAATAGGTTTTGGTTTTTGATGGTTTGAACAAAGCTCCCAGTCTTCCATTAATTCAGACTGATGCAACTCAACCCAGTCCAAAACCAAATTGGCAGCACGACGAGGTAAAGAGCCTCTGATAACTTCCATCTTTTGGAAATCTACAACCGCTTTATGCCCACTATATTTAACGTGAATGTGAGGCGGCGCATGATCACCATAAAACATCTGAATGATGATGCCATAGAATGAACTGATTGTGGGCATATCTGAAAACCTTATCAATCATGGATTCAGTTTCATTATTTCATAACAGATTTTGAAGAACAATTATAAGCCTTCCTACCGCATAACCCATTTTGGGCAACAGAGTTGTTAGGCTCTGGCTTGAGAGCTGACAGCGGGTTCTACCCAGATTTTACGTGTGGAAAGAATTAAGGCCAACTTGAGGGGAGGACAAAGGGGAAGGACTTTAAAAAAATGCGCAGTCTCTAAGGTGTTGTTTTAAAAGAAATGCGGACAGGAATAACGAATGGTGGAGAAAGAGGGATTCGAACCCTCGATGGAGCTATAAACCCCATACTCCCTTAGCAGGGGAGCGCCTTCAGCCACTCGGCCATTTCTCCGTCGAAGTGTGCGCGTATATTAACGCGTAATCGGGTGTTTGTAAACCTTGAAAACACCCAGTTTTGACGCTTTGTTTTTTGCTTTTGCCGCTAATGAAACAAAAAAAGCGGTTGCGCAAACAGGCAACCGCTTTTGCGTACGCATCGAACGTACTTGCCCTGCATTTTTCACCAGGCCTGGTCAAACCGGCTGGTGAATCTGACAGATCACATCATTTCCAGATCCATCTGGATGGCTTCGACGCCGGCTGCCGCGCATTTTTCGTCGTCCATGCCGTCTGGTGCGCCACTGACGCCTACGGCACCGTAGTTTTTACCACCGGCCTGAATCAGAACCGATCCGGCCATAAAGGCCACGCCCAGTTCCTGGCTTTGCAATGGGCTGTCGGAACGGCCTTCCAGATCAGACCCGTTGGCTCCGAACTGCACGGCTGTGTAGGCTTTGTTGCGGCTGATTTCCCAGGACACTTGCGGTGCCATGGTGTCGCGCAATTGCGCCTGTGGCAGGCCATTGCGGTCCACCACGGTGGCGGTCACCGGAATGCCCATTTCACTGCAGGCGTCGACGGCACCCTGCGCCACTTTTTGTGCTGCGGACAGCGTCAGTACGCTCTGACTGATGGCCATGTCTTCTGCTTTGGCTGGCAACGCCACGGCCATGGCCAGCGCGGCGGGTACGAATAAACGGGAAAGTGTTTTCATGCATCACTCCTTTTGGTAGCGTCCTGCACTCAGGACCCTGATATTCAAATATTATGCTTTGATTCCACTGAGATTATACAGTCAAACTTTGCCAAACGGCATGGGTCTGTTTATGAAAACAATATGCAAGGCACCTTCGGGCCGACCGCGATGCCCATCGCATTCAACCCGACCATCCATTATAATGCCCGGAACCCTTCAGAGGCCTGATTTATGGATGCATCCCGTCGCACACTGAGCCAGTCGCCCGCCAAACTGATCATCAGTGGCGAGCACGCGGTGGTGTGTGGCGCGCCCGCGTTGAGCCTGTGTCTGGACCTCCCCACCCTTTGCGACCTGACGTTCAAGCCTTTGCAGCAACGCGAATCCAGCACTCTGACTCTGGACCTGCCCGCCCTCGGCCTGCATCAGACCTTTGATTTCAAACAGTGGCAACGCATTGCGACCGATGTGGCGGCGCGTTATCGGCTTTACCAGAACAATCATCTGGCCATTGACCGTGTTTTCAGCGCCCCGTGGGAATTGACGATCATGGTGTTTCAGACGTTTCACAGACACTGTCGGCTCAAGCCGGGACACTGGCAGTGCCGGGTGCAACAGGCAGACACCTCGCCGTTGCACTTCATGGGCAAGGGGCTGGGCAGTTCGGCCGCAATGACCGTGGCCCTGCTCAAGGGATTGTTTTGTCATCACGATTTGCGCGAAGACGACCTGAAGTTGCTGGCGCTGGCACAGGAAGTGGAGCATTTTCAGCACGGTCATTCCAGCGGGCTGGACCCGGCCACGGTCATAAACGGTGGACTGATGCGATTTGAACCCCACAAGGCTCCAATGCCTTTGCCCGACAAACCGTTTGAGGGCTGGCTGATCGACACAGGCACCCCCGCCAGCGCCACCGGACAGGTGGTGGAAGCGGTTCAGCGCCGCTTTGAACACAAGCATTCCATCTGGCAGGATTTCAAACACACCACGGACCGAGCCACCCAGGCCTGGCAAAATCAGGACGATATGGCACTGAATCAGGCGCTCAATGCCAATGAAACCCTGCTGGAACAACTGGGCGTGGTGCCAGCGCCCATTCAGGAATTTATTGCGCGCTTGCACCAGCGGCTTGATACCGCCGCTGGTCCGGCCGGGATCAAACTCTGCGGTGCCGGGGCCACCTCAGGTGAACGCGGCGGCATTTTACTGGTGCATCACCCGAAAATGGATCAGGCCCTGTGCGAGGCATTCGGCTATCGGTCGTTTCCGATTCGGCCTGCGCAAGCCGGCGCCCACTGCCGCGAGCTGAACAAGGCCGACGATGCAGTTTGAGACCAGCGCCCCGGCCAATACCATGATTCTGGGAGAACACGCGGTGGTCCACGGCCATCCGGCACTGGTCGCGGCGTTAAGCCCACGGCTGCGCATCCGCTGGCAGACGCTGACCGAAAAACAGGTGGTGATTGAATCCGATTTGGGAAATCTGAGTGCCGACTGGTCGGAGCTTGACCCGGATCAGTGCCCGCCCCTGAAATGGGTGATCCATGCGCTGCTGACCCAACGCCGGGCGCTGGCAAACACCGGATTGCGTCTGCGCATTGACAGCGAGATCGATCCCACTCAAGGCCTGGGCAGTTCGGCGGCGCTGGCGGCGGCGTTGGTCGGTGGTCTGGCCGTGCTGACCCGACAATCCCTTGAAACCGAATCGCTGTTTGCAGCGGGCCTGAACCTGATTCATCGGGTTCAGGGCCGAGGCTCGGGCGCGGATTTGGCGGCCAGCCTGAGCGGCGGCCTGGTGCGGTTTGTGCCCGGTCAGTCGCGACAGCGGAAAATACTACAGATACAAGCACCACAGATACAAACGCTGCAGGCTCCGCTGGCCCTGACGCTGGTCTACAGCGGCTACAAAACGCCCACGGCAGAGGTGCTGGCCTGGGTTGAAACCCAATGGCAACCCTTCCCCGAGTTATTGAACCATTTGTATCGGCAAATGGGAGAGACCACCGAAGCCGCGTTTGACGCCCTGCGGCAAAACCAGCTGGACGAGTTTTTCTGGCTGGTGCGCCATTATCAGGGGTTGATGCATGCGCTGGGCGTCAATGATGCCCGGCTGAGCGAACTGGTCTGGCAGTTGCAACAACGCTGGCCCGCCGCCAAGATTTCCGGGTCCGGGCTGGGCGACTGCGTACTCGGCATCGGCTCTCAGACCGATCACAATGAGATTGACCCGGTCTGGACACTCAGCCCACAGGGCCTGATGGTGACCGAAAACTCATAGTACTCACACTTAATCAAACGGAAATGCACGTATGAGCGAGATTTTTGAGCAACGCCGGGCCTTTGTGCAACAGGTACTGGGCCAGAGCGTACACCAATCACTGACCCGCCCGGTTCAGGCCGAAGCCGAGGCCCCGGTGAACATTGCCCTGTGCAAATACTGGGGCAAGCGCGACCCGGTGCTGAATCTGCCGGTCAACAGCAGCCTGTCGGTCAGTTTGCCCGGGTTTGGCACTCGAACCCGACTGCACTGGACGCCGGACCCGCAAACCAAAGGCCTGCAGCGATTGTCGCTCAACCGGCAGCCGCTCCAACCGGAAGATCCGATGTTTCAACGGCTGGCGCAGTTTCTGGCCTTGTTTCCCTCTGCCGAACAGGGCCATTTTGAGATTGAGACCCACAACAGCGTGCCCACCGGAGCCGGATTGGCCTCTTCGGCTTCGGGGTTTGCGGCACTGGTCAAAGCCATGAACCAGGCGTTTGACTGGCAGCTGTCGTCGAAAAACTGTTCGCTCTTGGCCCGAATCGGCAGTGGCAGCGCCTGCCGCTCGCTGTATTCCGGGTTTGCGCTGTGGCAACAGGGCGTGCGCGACGACGGGCTCGACAGCTATGCCATCGCCCTGCCGCAGACCTGGCCGTCTCTGTGTGTGGGACTGGTGGAGGTGGACACCTCGCAAAAACCGATTGGATCAACCGCAGGCATGCAGCAGACTGTGTCCGACTGCGATCTTTACCAGGCCTGGCCAAAACAGGCTCAGAAAGCCCTTTCCACACTGCAACTGGCACTGGAAACCCAGGATTTTGTCACCTTTGGCAAAACCGCCGAACACAATGCGTTGAACATGCATGCGACCATGATCGCCACCTGGCCGCCGATTCTGTATTGGCAGCCCGAAAGCGTGCAAGCGATGCAAACCGTCTGGAAATTACGGGAAGAAGGGGTGGGTGTGTATTTCACCATGGACGCTGGGCCCAATCTGAAACTGCTGTTTGAACAAACGGATACGGCCAGAATCCAACAGGCCTTTGGCGACCTGCGCATACTGCAACCGTTTCACTAACCCTGAACCGATTGATTCAGGCAAGGAAAAGCTTATTTCACCACGCTCAAATGACTGCGTTTTTTGGCTTTTTCAGCCTTGTCTGAAGACGTTTTGGAAGAATCCTCGGCGGACGGGGTTTCGGTCTGCGAACCATCAGCGCCCGTGTTTTCCTCACCCGCGTTTTCTTCGGTCGGATAGGCTTCCGGCGGGAATGGCATGCCCTGACCGTTTTCACGGGCGAAAATGGCCAACACCGCTTCGGGCGGAAAGTTCAGCTTGCGCTCCACCCCGCCGAAACGGGCCTTGAAGGTCACCAGGTCATTGTTGATTTCCAGAGCCCGCACCGCTTCGGGATGCACATTGAGCACAATCATGCCATCCTTGGCAAATTCCTGCGGCACTTCGATCCACGGATAATTGGCATCCACCTGCAAATGTGGGGTCCAGCCATTGTCGACAATCCATTCAAACAAGGCTCGAATCAGATAGGGGCGATTGGAAATCATAGCACTCCTTAGCTTACCAAGTCTCAGGTGACTTCACGCATGTCCAGCTCATCGTCAGACAGGCTCTCGGGGAACACCTCTCTGGCCAGAACCTTGTCAGCGTAATCCTTGACCGCTTTGGCCGATTTGGGCAGTTCAATTCCCAGATACGGCAGACGCCACATCAACACCGCCAGACTCACGTCCACCAGCGAATATTCCTCGTTCATAAAATAAGGCTGATGCTCAAACACCGGAATCATCTGAATCAGACGTTCCTGCAGATCACGGCGTGCATTTTTGACCGCTTTTTCGTCGTCGGACTGGGTGATGGTGTCGGCCAGCGAATACCATTCCAACTCGATCTGGCGCAACATCTGGCGCGAACGGGCTTTGGAAATGGGGTCGACCGACAGCAGCGGCGGATGCGGGAAACGTTCGTCCAAATATTCAATGATCACCTGCGGGTCATACAGCACCAGATCGCGGTCCACCAGAGTCGGCAAAGTGCCGTAAGGGTTGAGCTCCACCAGGTCTTCGGGCATGCCTTCGGAGGTGTCCACCTCAACGATTTCCATGGGAATGTCTTTTTCCTTGGCCATCAGGCGCACACGATGCGAACTGGGGCTTTTGGAATCGGAAAAAAGGGTCATCACAGAACGTTGTGTGATCGGCAGATCGGACATGGGCTGTCTCCTGAATCGAAATCATCATTTATAATTAAAGTGCTAACAGCATTATACCCTGCCCGTCAAGCCCTGCGGGACAAACGGGTGAAAGCGACTCCTGGTCAGACGGTTCAGGCCTGGTCAAATCCGAACGGCATCACCGCTTCCAGCCGCTCTTCTCCCAGCGCCAGCGCCAGCAGACGGTCCACGCCCAGTGCCACGCCCGAACAGGCAGGCAGGCCACCGCCTTCCAGCGCCGCCAGCAGGTTTTCGTCCACGGGCATGGCGGGTTTGCCCAGCGCCTGTCGAGTGTTCTGTTCCCGTTCAAAGCGGCGACGATGCTCAGCCGGGTCTTGCAACTCCTGATAGCCATTGGCCAGCTCTTCGCCCTCAACATAGACCTCAAAGCGCAGAGCCAGACGCGCATCCTGCGGATCGAGGCGGGCCAGCGAAGCCTGAGAGGCCGGATAATGACTGACACAGGTGACCCGCCCACGTCCCAGCTGAGGTTCGATCACTTCGGTGAACACCAACTGCGCCCAGAGTTCGGTGTCGTCCGCGTCCACGCCTTCAATCGGGGCAATCCGGTGCGCCTCAAGACAGGCCTGGTAAGTTTGGCTGTTTGCGCCAAAAGGGTCGTCCATGCCCGCATAACGGGCATAAGCCTGTTGCCAGGTCAGAACTTCCAATGGCCGGGTTGGTTGGGTCAGAGCAACGCCATCCTCCTCGCCCAGCGCTTGCAAAACGCTTTCGATCAATTCGGCGGTCTCCAGCATCATCTGCTTCAGATCAAATCCCCGTCGGTACCATTCCAGCAGAGTGAATTCGATCTGGTGACGGCGTCCCAAATCCCGATCCCGAAACACCTTGCCCAGATAAAACAGGTCGCCGCTGCCAGCGCAGAGCAGGCGTTTCATCGGGTATTCGGGCGAGGTGTGCAGATAACGCCTGACCGGATTGGCCTGTCCCGGCGCCTGCACATCCAGCGCCAGCGAGTCCAGCTGAGCGTCCGGGGTGGCCGCCGCCGAAAGCATTGGCGTGTCCACTTCGATCAGGTCGCGCTGATACAAAAACGCCCGCAGATGCTGCAGGCATTGCGAGCGTTTTTTCAGGGTCGACAAACGGGCACTGGGTGCCCAGTTTGACTTGGGTTCAGTCTTTGGCGCGTGAGACATAGTCACCGGTCTGGGTGTTGCAGATCACTTTTTCACCGATCTGAACAAACAACGGCACCTGCACCACCGCCCCGGTCGACAGGGTGGCGGGTTTGCCGCCGGTGCCGGCTGTGTCGCCTTTCAGACCCGGATCGGTTTCGACCACTTCCAGCGTCACCTGGGTCGGCGGCGACACCGTAATCGGATCGTCGTTCCACAAGGTCACGGTGCACATGTCCTGCTCGACCAGCCATTTGTCCATGTCGGCCACGGCTGCGGCGCTGGCCTGGTACTGCTCAAAGCTGCCTGGGTCCATAAAATGCCAGAATTCGCCGTCGTTATACAGGTATTGCAGATCGACTTCCAACACGTCGGCGGCTTCGACCTTTTCGCCCGATTTGAAGGTTTTTTCCAGTACTTTGCCGGTGATCAGATTGCGAAATCTGACCCGGTTGAACGCCTGCCCTTTGCCGGGTTTGACCAATTCGTTTTCGATGATGTTACAGGGTTGACCGTCCATCAGAAATTTCAGGCCGCCCTTGAATTCACTGGTACTGACTGTTGCCATCTTCATTCCTCATACGTATTCGACCTTTTTTGCGTAAGACCATCCGATCTGGTCAATCTGGCTGCGAAAAAACGCCGATTCGGTTAAAATTGTGCGGTATTTTACATCAAAGCCTTGTGCTTATTCGAGTTTCCCGGAGCCAGTCATTCAGACCCCCATTGCCAAAACCGTCAGTCTGGAAAGCCTGTGTCAGTCGCTGGCACTGGACCCGCAAGCCGAGCAGGCGCCGCCATTGGACCCGCAACCGGATTTTCCTCTGCGCGTGCCCGAACATTTTGCGCAACAGATGCGGCCGGGAGACTGGCAGGACCCGCTGTTGCGCCAGATTCTGCCGCTGGCCGAGGAACGCAACACGGTTGAGGGCTATCACTCAGACCCGGTCGGCGACCGCTCGGCCAGCCTGCAACCGGCTTTGATCCAGAAATATCAGGGCCGCGCCCTGCTGATTGCCAGCCCCAAATGCGACATTCACTGCCGTTATTGCTTTCGCCGCCATTATCCTTACGAACAGGCACGGCAAACCCACTGGCGGGCCGCGCTCCAACACCTGCACCAGCGCCCGGACATCCACGAACTGATCCTGAGCGGCGGTGATCCTTTGAGCCTCAGCGACGGGGCCCTGACGGCGCTGCTGGATGACATCGCCGAAATCGAACATCTGACCACCCTGCGCATCCATTCACGCACGCCGGTCGTGGCCCCGGACCGGGTCAGTAACACATTGATCGAACGATTGCGACAACTGCCTCTGTCGGTGGTCCTGGTCGTGCATTGCAACCATGCCAATGAGCTCAGTGACCAGACTCAGGCGCTGTTTGCTCAATGCAAAGCCGCGGAGATGACCCTGCTCAACCAAACGGTCTTGCTCAAAGGTGTGAACGACGACTCAGAGACGCTGGCGGCACTGAGCCACAAACTGTTTGCACAAGGGGTCCTGCCCTATTACTGTCATCTGCTCGACAAGGTCGCCGGGGCCGCGCATTTTGATCTGCCGCAACACCAGGCCTGGTCAATTCTGGATGCGCTGCGGCGGCAACTGCCCGGTTATCTGGTCCCCAGACTGGTCCGGGAAGACGCCGGTGAACCCTATAAAACCCTGGTGACACCGCAAACCATCGCCGCCATGCAGGAGTAAAGGGGGATTGTTTTGCTTTCGTATTTCTGCCGGTTTCAGGCTAAGATAACGCCCTGAGGCTTTCATCGAACGGGGAATTTCGTCATCGAAAACGCACAATCCGCTGACCACAAAATCGCTCACCAGCCGCGCTGGCTCAAATGGGGTGTCTCTGCGCTGTTTCTGATCGCCGTGGTTGCGGTCATTCACTGGTGGCTGGGCTGGCCTCGCCTGTGGCAGGCCTGGCAGACGCTCAGTTTGTTCGAGGTGGTGCTGGTATTGGTCATGCTGCTGCTGAGCTACCATTTTCGCGCTTTGCGCATCTACTACTATTTTCGGCATCAAGGGCCATTGACCCGTCTGGGTTGTGACAAACTGGTGCTCAATCATACCGCCTGGAACAATTTTCTGCCCATGCGCTCGGGCGAGTTGTCTTATCCTTTGCTGGTCAAGCGCTATTTCGGCATCGGTTACAGCCGCTCTCTGGCCAGTTTGCTCTGGCTGCGCCTGATGGACCTTCACACTCTGGTCATGCTGGGACTGGGACTGGTCTGGGCCCTGTGGCCTCACTGGGCGCTGGTCCCTCTGGCGTTGCTGACACTGAGTTTGCCGCTGCTGACGTTTGCTTTGAAGCGGCGACTGCAACGCTGGAACCGGCAGCGCTCCGCGCGTTTGGATCAGGCTCTGGCCGGTTTGCCGCACCGGCTGGGCCTGCTGATCCAACTTTGGGGATTGACCTGGTTGAACTGGGGGGTCAAGCTGGTATTATTCATTCTGGTGATTCAGGCAATGAGCGACGTGCCCGCAACGATTGCACTGGCCGCCGCCATTGGCGGTGAACTGTCCAGTGTGCTGCCCATTCACGGCATCGCCGGTTTTGGCACCTACGAGGCCGGGATGATGCTGCCCTTGATCTGGGCCGAAATGGACGCCAAAGATTTGCTGGCGGCCGCGGTCAATGTGCATCTGCTGATTCTGGGCGCCAGCGTTCTGGGCCTGATGCTGGCGCAATGGCTGCCCGTTCCCAATTCCACTACCGAGAAGAGACACACCTTATGACCGACACCGCGACCGACACGGCGACCGAGATGACAAACGGGGCCGCGACGACCGTCTCCATTGTCATCCCTTTGTACAACGAACAGGACAATGTGCAGCCACTGGTGGACAAAGTCATGGACGCCTTGGACGGTTTTGAATCCCAATGGGAGCTGATTCTGGTCAATGACGGCTCGCGCGATCAAACCTATGAGCGCCTGCAGGCCCTGTCGGTTGAACATGCCTTTCTGCACCCGATCCATCTTCAGCGCAATTTCGGTCAGACCGCGGCCATGCAGGCGGGCATTGATGCGGCCCGGGGCGAAGTCATTGTGACGCTGGATGGCGATCTGCAAAACGATCCGGTGGACATTCCCCGCATGGTGCGCCGCTTGATCCGCGACGACCTTGATCTGGTGGCCGGCTGGCGCAAAAACCGCAAGGACGGCTTGTGGCTGCGCAAAATTCCTTCGCGGATCGCCAACCGTCTGATCGGCAAAATCACCGGGGTCAAACTCAATGATTACGGCTGTTCGCTCAAAGCCTTTCGCGCCAAGGTGTTGAAGTCAATCACCCTGTTTGGCGAAATGCACCGCTTCATTCCGGCCTGGCTGGCGACCGAAACCCACCCGGACCGCATCAAAGAAGAAGTGGTCACACACCACCCGCGCATTCACGGCGAATCCAAATACGGCCTCTCGCGCACCTTTCGGGTGATCATCGATCTGCTGTTTATGTATTTCTACATGCGCTTTCGCGGGCGTCCGGGGCATTTCTTCGGTCAGGCCGGACTGGTCTCAGGCGGCCTGGGAGGGCTCGGACTGTTTTACCTGTTTGTGATCAAACTGATGGGTGAGGACATCGGAACACGTCCGCTGTTGATTGTGTCGGTAATGCTGGTCATTCTGGGGGTCCAGTTGATTCTGACCGGGGTGCTGGCCGAACTGATCACTCGCATCTATTACTCGGCCTCTGATCGCAAATTTTACACGGTGATGAACGCCGACGACACCAAACCCGCCGCCGAAAAGGGCTGGCAGGCCTCGAATCTCTCGGGTTCCAGAACAGCGCCTTTCGATACTCACGCCCCATCTCAGAGTGATTGAATGAACGCCACAACGCACAAAGTTCTTCCGGCGGTTTCTCTTTCCCACTGGCTTTGGCTGCTGGCCGTGATCTGGGTCAGCACCCTGTTTCAACTGGGTGCCGTACCGCTGTTTGATCTGGACGAAGGGGCCTTTTCCGAAGCCACTCGGGAGATGCTGGTCAGCGGCGATTATGTTTCCACCTGGCTCAATGGCGAGCCGCGCTTTGACAAACCCGTGCTGATTCACTGGCTTCAGGCGGCCAGCGTCGGCCTGTTTGGTCTGAATGAATGGGCGCTGCGCCTGCCTTCGGCGTTGGCCGGCGCTGCGACCCTTCTGATTCTGTTTGCGTTTGTGCGCCGTCACTGTGATACGACCACCGCTTTGCTGGCCGTCGCCATGACGGGCTTGAGTCTCAACATCGGCTTGATTTTCAAGGCCGCAACCGCCGATGCCCTGCTGATTTTCTTTCTGACCGCGACCCTGCTGGCCATTTTTGAACATTACACCCAGCCACGCAAAGGTTTGCTTTATCTCATTTATGCGCTGATGGGGTTCGGACTTTTGACCAAAGGGCCGGTCGCGGTGTTTTTTCCGGTACTGATTTCGCTGATCTTTTTCGCACTCAACCGGCGCTGGCAGGACTGGTTTCGGGCGGTCTTTTTTCTGCCCGGCTGGGTTCTGCTGCTAGTCATTGCCCTGCCCTGGTATGTGTTGCAATACCTGAAGATGGGCGATGCGTTCATTGATGGCTTTTTCTTTCAGCACAATCTGTCACGCTTTGACAGCGCGATGGAGGAGCATGAAGGCTCGGTATTCTACTATCTGCCTGTGCTGTTGCTGTCGTTTGTGCCCTTCTGGGCGTTACTCAAACCGGTCGCACAGCAACGCGGGGGCTGGGCATCGGACAGCCTGCGCCAGTTCAGTCTGGTCTGGCTGCTGTCGGTGGTGGTTTTTTTCAGCTTTTCGGGCACCAAGCTGCCCCACTACATCAATTACGGCCTGCCGGGGCTGATGATCTGGCTTTCGGTGTATCACTCACAACTGTCTTCCAGTCGCTGGCTGCTCTGGCCGGGCTGGCTGATGCTGGCGCTTCTGTGGCTGTTGCCCACCCTTCTGATGCATTTTTCCGGCGAGGTGGAAAAGCCATTCTATCGCAGCATTTTGGCCAATTTTGACCAGACGGCCAATGACGTTCACTGGTATGCATGGATGACGGGCTTCACCCTGGTGATGCTCGCACTGACGGCGATGCGCTGGCCGACGACGCAACGGTTGATCGGCTCGGCCCTGGTGGTCATGGCGGCGTTTTTAACGCTGGTGCTGCCGGTCACCGGACAACTGCAGCAAGGCCCGATCAAGGAAGCGGCATTGAAAGCGAAATCTCTGGAAAAACCCGCGGTGCTCTGGCGCTTTAACCGACCCAGTTTCAGTTTTTATTACCGGGATGTCACGCCCAGCCGCGCACCCGAACCCGGTGAGCTGGCATTGACGCAGGTCAGCAAATTGTCCGATATCCCGTTTGCTTACCAGGTGCATTATCAGAAACACGCTGTGGTGTTGATTGAGCGTCTGGCCAATAGCGGTTCAGCGCAGACGGACCAGTAACACCCCGGCAATGGCCACCAGTACCATCGAAGGCATGAACGCCCCGAGAAAAGTCGGCAACTGATAGATCACACTCAGGTTGCCAAAAAACTGGTTGAGTAGGTGAAAACTCAAACCGATCAGCACACCGACAAACACCCGCTGCCCCATACTGACCTGGCGCTGTGAACCAAACACCAGCGGAAAGACCATCATCAGCATGCCCAGCAGCACAAACGGCATCGCGATTTTGCGCCAGAAAGCCAGCTTGAACGCTTCCGCCTCCAGGTCATTGGCCTCCAGAAAATCGATGTAGGCATACAGGTCCAGCACCCCCATCAGACGGGTTTTGACGCTCAAACTCTGCAATTGTTCCGGCGACAAACCAAATTGCAGTGGCGACCGGGCAACGGATTCGTGTTCCAGCTGCATCCAACGATGGACAACCTCTCCGGGTTGATCCAGCGCGGCCCGGGCCTGATTCAATATTTCGGTGACTGCGGCATCCTGCTGCCAGGTCAGGCGATGATGACTGGCCTGCATCAATTGCCACTGCTCATTGCGGTATTCGGCGCGCGGTGACTGGGTCCAGCTCTGCAAACGCTGACCATCCAGTTCGTACACGGTCACATTCAAAAACACCTTTTCCGAGACCACCCGGCCAATGTGGAGCAGGCGGTTCTGTTCCCGGATCCAGAGATCGCTGCTCTGACCGATGGAAAAGTTTTTGTGCAGTGCCTCCACCCGCACTTTTTCTGCGGCCATCTCCGACTTGGGGGCCAGGCCTTCGCCCAGCACAAAAAACACCGCCCACAAAAGCGCCACCGATTTGATGACCGCCCAGAAGATGCGGGGCAAAGACCAGCCAGTGACCCGCAACACCACCAGTTCGGACTGGTTGGCCAGCCCGCCCAGACCAATCAAGGCCCCAATCAGCACCGCCAGCGGAAAGATTTCATAGCCATAAACGGGCATTTTAAACAGGCTGAAACGCAGCACCTCAGCCAGCCCGTAGTCCTTTTCCATTTTGCCGAGCTGATTGAGAAACTCAAAAAACACAAACAGGCTCAACAACACCAGCCACACCAGCAAGGCGTGCTGGACCAGTACCCGGCCCAGATAACGCTCGATTCGATTCATCCGGCCCTCCCGACGCGCTTGAACCCAAATATCCGCGGACCGTTCAGGGTCAGCCCATACAGCAAAAACGCGATCCAGATCGGCCAAAGCCCGATGGCCACCGGCCATTCCCCATCGCCCATCATTGAGCGCAGGCTGATCACCAGTTGATAATAAGTCACATACAACACCAACGCCAACGCCACCTTGGCGAAACGTCCCTGACGCGGCCCGGTTCGGCTGAGCTTCAACCCGATCAGCCCCATGACCAACACACTGATCGGCGCACTGAGGCGCCACTGCCAAAGCGCCTGATGCTTGGGCTCGCTTGATGCCAGCAACGCCTGATTGCTCAATTCCTCTTCGTCAGGCGGGGTTTTTACCGACTGAAAGCTGGGCAGAAAGCCTTCAAAACGTTCGAACGTCCGCACCGCCAGTTCCTGCGGCTGGTCCAGATGTTCATAAACCGAACCGTCGAACAGCACCAGTGCCATGCGGCCATCGATGGTTTCAAAGCGCCCTTCCGGAGCCATCAGAATCGTTTCCCCGCGCTTGTTGCTGGCCGGCAATTTGATCCAGACATCGCTCATGTCCGAGTCCTGACTCAGAGTCCGGGCATAAAACACACCCTGACCATTGGGCAGTTCATTGAACCGGCCGGGAGTCAGTGCCCTGACCGGCGACATGGATTGGGCATCGTCCATAATCAGGCGCGACTGCTCGTGACTCCAGGGCGTCACCCAGCCACTAACCCACGCGGTCATCATCACCAACGGCAGCAAAAACAGCAGCAAGCGGCGCTGAAACCAGCGCAGCGAGACGCCACAACTTTGCAGCACCACCATTTCCTGATCCTGATACAGCCGCCCCATGGTCAGCATCACACTGAGCAAGGCCACCAGCGGCATAATGATCTCCAGCGCCGGCGGAATGTTATAAAGCAGCAGGGAAAATACCAGGCCTGGTGGAATTTCGCCTTCGACCGCCACCGCAAGCAAACGAGTGGCCTCCGAGCCGAATGTCACCAACAGCAACACACTGAGCACAGCCAGCAAAGTGGCCAGAAGAGATCGAAACAGATACCGGTCAAGAATTCGCAAAAAAAACCACCAACGGTTAGAATAATGGGCAATTATCAGATAGACGACATTATACAAACTGAGAGCGCGGCACGAGCCAGAGACGCGATAAAATGCGGAAAAAACTTTCTCGCCTTCCCCTTCGGGCGGCGAGTGCTCCGCTCTGACCCGTCTGACGCCTCAAACCAAAGGGAAAGCCTCCATGCAAGAAATCCAGTTTACGTTGACCCAAACCTTAGACACCAACGCCTATGACACTCTGGTGGTCCCCGTGTTTTCAAAAGGCGACCCGATCTCGCAGCTTCACACGCTGGGGCTGGAGCAGGCGGTGAAAAAATGGGTCACACAAAAGGATTTCGACGCCGCAGCCGCAAGCACCCTGCTGTTGCTGGACAACCCGGACGCTGGCTGCCAGCGTCTTCTGCTGGTTGGTCTGGGCGACCCGGCCAAACTCACGGAAAAAACCTACCGCAGCGCTTTGAAAGCCGCCACCAACAAACTGCATCAGACCGGTGCACAGCAAGTGTTGTCGGTGTTGAGCGCTGTCTGGCCGGAAAGCCGGGACCAGGCCTGGTCACTTTACCAGAACACTCTGTTTTTGCAGCATGGACTCTACGACTATCAGCACCCGAGCCGCGGCGATTTCACGCCCAAGGAAACCTGTGTCCGCCAGGTGACGCTCTTCAGCCAATCACCGGATATGGACGACGCTTTGACCCAGGCTCAGGCTTCGGCTTATGGCATGAAAATGACGCAGGACCTGGCCGACACCCCCGCCAATTTCTGCACCCCCACTCATTTGGCCGACACCGCCCAAAAACTGGGGCAACAGTATGGGTTTGAGGTCACCATTCTGGAACGTGAGCAGATGATTGAAATGGGCATGGGCGCGTTTATGGCCGTTGCCCAGGGTGGCAGCACGCCGCCCAAAATGATCTGCCTGTCCTATCAGGGCGGCGACCCGGACCAGCGCCCGATCGCACTGGTGGGCAAAGGCGTCACCTTTGACACCGGCGGGATTTCACTCAAACCCGGTCAGGGCATGGACGAAATGAAATACGACATGGGCGGTGCTGCAGCCGTGCTGGGCACCTTTGAAGCCATTGGCCGACTCAAACCCAATCAGAACATTGTCGGCGTGATTCCCTCGACCGAAAACATGCCTTCCGGCACGGCGATCAAACCCGGTGATGTGGTCACCTCCCTGTCGGGCCAGACCATTGAAATTCTCAATACCGACGCCGAAGGCCGACTGATTCTGTGTGACGCCCTGACCTACGCCCAGCAGACCTACCATCCTGAAAAGGTGATTGACATGGCCACGCTCACCGGGGCTTGCATCATTGCTCTGGGTCACGAAATGTCCGGCATTATGGGCAACGACCAGTCGCTGGTTGACGCGCTTCTGGCGGCGGGCAACCACACCTATGACCGCTTCTGGCAATTGCCTCTGGCGGAAGAATACGACGCCCAGTTGAAATCCAATTTTGCCGACATGGCCAATATCGGTGGGCGCAGCGCAGGCACCATCACTGCCGGTCAGTTTCTGGCCCGTTTTACCAAAGAGGCGAACTGGGCGCATCTGGACATTGCCGGCACCGCCTGGAACAGTGGCGAAAACAAAGGCGCCACCGGCCGACCCGTTGCCGCGCTGGTTCATTACCTGACCAACGCTTCCGATTGATATGAGTGCCGCACAGCGCCCGGAAAATCAGGACGTCCTCTTTTATATCCTGCCGGGACAGGACCCGGCCGAACTTGATCGCTTTGTGCTCAAGCTGATCCATAAAATTCACCGTCAGTCGCGCCGGGCAGACCTGTTGGTCGCGGATCAAGCCACGGCGTTGAAACTGGAGACCGATATTTGGGGGATGCGCCCGGAAGGCTTTGTCCCCTGCAGTGTCAACGCGGAGATGCCGGCCCCGTTTCAGATTCACACGGCGTTTCCACAAACACCGGGCAATGACGTTCTGATCAACCTCAATCCAGAGCTGGACCCGGAACAGGCCATTACCACGGCCCGTTACCACCGGTTGATCGAGGTGCTGGACCAGACCCCGGAACGGATTGAACTGGGACGAAAACGCTGGCGGCAATACAAGCAACTGGGACTGACACCGACATCGCACAAGTTATAACGCACCCTTTGTACGAACCGAACAACTCGGCGAATGATCGAGAAACGTAGAACTCGGCGAAAAGCCGAGAAATGAAAAGTCACAAACAGACACTCACAACAATACTCATCGCACTCTGACCGACAGGAGCACTTGATGGACATCACGCAACTGCTGAATTTTACGGTTGAACAGAACGCCTCAGACCTGCATCTCTCTGCGGGCATGCCACCGATGCTGCGCCAGGATGGCGATGTGCGCAGTCTGGATGCGGAACAACTCTCGGCAAAAGCCGTGCATGAAATGACTTACGACATCATGACCGATGCCCAACGCAAACTGTTTGAGCGTGATTGGGAAATCGACTTTTCGTTTGAATTACCCGAAGTGGCACGTTTCCGGGTCAATGTGTTTCAACAAAACCGGGGCATCGGCGCGGTCTTTCGCGTGATTCCGAGCAAAGTTCTGTCTCTGAGCGACTTGAATGCGCCAGACATTTTCAAAGACATTGCTCAAACACACCGTGGCCTGGTTCTGGTCACCGGCCCCACAGGTTCGGGGAAATCCACTACTCTGGCGGCCATGGTGGACCACCTCAACCAAACCCGAAAATCGCACATTCTGACCATCGAAGACCCGATCGAGTTTGTGCACACCCCCAAAAAATCCCTGATCAACCAGCGTGAAGTGCATCGCGACACCCAGAGCTTTGCCTCGGCCCTGCGCTCCTCCCTGCGCGAAGACCCGGATGTGATTCTGGTGGGGGAAATGCGTGACCTCGAAACCATCAGCCTGGCCATGACGGCGGCCGAAACCGGGCACCTGGTATTGGGCACCCTGCACACCAGTTCGGCCGCCAAAACCATCGACCGGATCATTGACGTATTTCCAGCTGGCGAAAAACCGATGGTGCGTGCGATGTTGTCGGAATCTCTGAAAGCCGTCATTTCTCAAGCTTTGCTTAAAAAAACCGGCGGCGGGCGTGTCGCCGCACATGAAATCATGCTGGGATCGCCGGCGATTCGCAATCTGATTCGCGAGGACAAGGTCCCGCAAATGCAATCGATGATTCAGACCTCCAACAGACTGGGAATGCAGACACTGGATCAGGATTTGCGCCGATTGGTGAATGCTGGCAAAATTTCTCTGGAAGAGGCGCGCACCAAAGCCGTCAACAAAGACGAATTTCTACGCTGAGTATTCAAATGAGCCAAACTTCAGAAACACAACTAAAAACCCTCCTGAACGCCTTTTTCCAACAAGGCGGCTCGGACTTGTTTATCACCGCCGAAGCCCCGGTCAGCCATCGTTTGGACGGCCAAATCACGCCATTGACACAGGAATCTCTGACATCGACTCAATCACAGTCCTTAACTTTGGCACTGATGACGCAGGCTCAACAGGAACAATTTCACGCTCAGAAAGAACTCAACTTCTCTTATCGGTTGAGCGATTCAGCACGCTTCCGAGTGAATGCGTTTTTTCAGCAGGAGCAGGTCGGCTGTGTGATTCGGCGCATCGCCTCGCGCATTCCAACACTGAGCGAATTGAATCTGCCATCGGACTTGGGCGAACTGGTGATGGCGCAACGCGGCCTGATTCTGGTGGTCGGGGCCACGGGTTCCGGGAAATCCACCACCCTGGCTTCCATGATCGACCATCGCAACCGCCACCAGAGCGGGCACATCATCACCATTGAAGACCCGATTGAATTTGTGCATCGTCACCAGAAAAGTTTGCTGACCCAACGCGAAGTGGGCGTGGACACCGAGAGTTTCAACCAGGCCCTTGAGAACACCTTACGCCAGGCGCCTGATGTGATCCTTCTGGGTGAAATCCGGGCACAGGAAACCATGTCGCATGCGATCAATTTTGCGGAAACCGGGCATCTGTGCCTGTCGACCCTGCATGCCAACAATGCGCATCAGGCTCTGGATCGCATCATCAACTTTTTCCCCCAGGCCAAACGCGATCAGGTTCTGATGGACCTGTCGCTCAACTTGAAAGCCATCGTCTCCCAGCGTTTGATCCCCAGCGAATCCGGTGGCCGGGTCGCGGCGCTGGAAGTGCTTTACAACACGCCTTATGTGTCGGAGTTGATTTTTGAAGGGCGCGTCAATGAGATCAAGGCCGCGATGGAAAACAGTCAGGAACCAGGTATGCAGACCTTTGATCATGCTCTGTTCGACCTGTATGAAACCGATCAGATCAGCTATGAAAACGCCCTGCGTCATGCCGATGCGGTGAACGACCTGAGACTCAAAATCAAACTGCGCAGCCAGAAACCCTTGCCCGAGGCTCTGCAAAGCCAAAGCGCCTCCTTAAGCATCAAACCGGACGCCTGATAGCCAACGACCATGACGACTCTCAAAACCAACTCAATTCTGGCCCTGACCGTCTGGTGTTTTTACCAGGCCTGGTCATTGCCTGTGCTGGCGGAAACCACTCATCCTCCGCTGACTACCCCGGTGTCGCTTGCACCGGAACGCGTTGCCCCTTTGTGTGAGGAATGGGCCAACAAACTGCGCACGGTTCAGAAACAAACCTGCCTGGACTTTGACCTGCATGCCAGCATGCGCTTTGAATCCTCGCAAGAACGTCCGCTGCTCTACAAAGAGGTGCGCCCAGGCAATGGCCAGCCGCCCAAAGGGCGGATTCTGTTTATCGGCGGCATTCATGGCGATGAATACGCCGCCATCAGCATCACCTATCTGTGGCTGCAGGAACTGTTGAAAGAGCGCACCCAGCCGCATTATCACTGGCTGTTTCTGCCATTGGCCAACCCGGACGGATTGTTTCAATCGCCAGCCACCCGCATGAATGCCAACGGCGTCGATCTCAATCGCAACTTCCCTTCCCCGGATTGGAAAGACTCGGCCCTGACCACCTGGCAGAATCACTACCGCGGCAATCCGCGTCGCTATCCGGGAAAAGAGGCGGCGAGCGAACCCGAAACCCAGTGGATGGTGCAAATGATCAAACGCTTCCGTCCTGACGCCATTATTTCGGTGCATGCGCCCTACGGGCTGTTGGACTATGACGGACCGGAACACGCCCAGCCCAATCGCATCGGCCACTTGAAACACCGATCTCTGGGGACCTATCCGGGATCACTGGGACGCTATGCCGGCGAACACCTCAATATTCCGGTACTGACGCTGGAACTGCGTTCCGCCGGACGCATGCCCACGCCGGACGAAATCGATCAAATGCTCAAGGATCTGGAAAGCTGGGCCGCAGCGAAAATTCGCCAGCAGGAAAAGGAGTTGTAAAGCGAAGGGATTGGAAACGACGGTGTGGGACTGACAGTCAACGAGTCAACGAGTCAACGACCGTAGGCAAGCATCACTTCTGACTCAGCCGCGGCAGATTGGCCGCCGGAATGGTGTTTTCATAAACCAGTTGCCAGCGTCCCTGATCGGCTTCGCGCCAATACTGTTCCACTCTGTCTTCGTTGCCCACCGGAAAACTGACGTAATACACTCCAAGTTCACCTGGGTAGGCGTAGACGCTGACTTCCGACCAGTCCACCTGATAAGGCGAGTCTTCACGCAACCACTGATTGATCCGCGTCAGAACCGATTGTTTGTGGTCATTGATTTCGGCCTGGGTCCGCACGGGCGTTTTTTCGGCAATGATCACCGGCGTGGTCTGGTTCAGGCCAAAGCGAAACAGCAGATTTTCCATGGCCGGATTGTTGAGCACCACACAGCCACGACTGGCTAGAGGCGGACGGCTGTATGTGGTTCTGGGCGTGCCATGCAGCCAGATTCCCGACCCTGTCCGCCCTTTGCCTTTGTCCCAGGTATTGGGGTAGTTCAGCGTCAACGCCCCAACCCCATACAGTTCCGGCAGGGTTTCGTCCGGCAACTGTTTGACAATCTGATAGACCCCGACCGGGGTTTTCTTGTCACCACGAACCTGCTTGCCCGTGCCTTTTTCACCTAGGGTGACATAGTAACTGCCAACTTCTTCGTAACCGTTTTCCTGCTGCTGGTACAGGAACAGACGATGTGCCTCGGCATCCACAATCACCAGAAACGGTTCCTGACTGGTTTTGAGTACATATTGAGACAGGATGTGATCGCGTTGTTGTTGCGCTGAAAGCACTTCCCTGTTCTGACGCCAGCGCACTTTGGCTTCGGTCACCAGTGAATCGATGGTTTTGGCATGGCGCTCACGCTGGGCCAGCACGCTTCGGTTCTGACCGGCTTTGATCGCCAGCAATTCCGCTTTGAGCAATTGCGCCAATTTGTATTCCGGCATGTCTGCGGCCAATTGACTCAAATCGGTCACGGCCGGTTCCATCGCCCCCTGTTCAAGGGCGGAAAGCCCGGTCAGCAATTTTTCTTCCGCCAACAGCGTAAAGCCGTCTTGTGCCAGCAGCGGCGAGGAAAGCGCCAGCCCGCAGACAGCCAGGCAGGGCCGCAGACGTTTGAACAAAGCTTTGTGGCGAAAAGGCATCAGGTGCTTATTGAGAAACATTGATTACTTCCTCTAATGCAATCCGCCACTGACCGTTTTCCTTTAGGTGCCAGATCAGTTTTTTGCGCACCTGGTCGCGAAAAAAGTCCGACTGATAGGCCTGATCAAAACTCACCTGAATGGACTGATGCCCCAGGGGAATGGCTTGAATGTCTGACAGGGTGATGCGGATGAATTCCGGGCGACTCAAACTGGCCTCTCGATTGGCGACCCAGGCCTGGTGGGTTTTATGGTCGTCCGGCAGAAAATCGGACACGTAGTAGTTCAGGTAGGCCTGCAGATTCTGTCCGGCCCAGGCCTTGCGCCAGGACTCAGTGCGATTGACCACGGTTTGCATGGCCTGTTCAAGTTGACGAAGGCTTCGGTTTTCGACCGTCTGCATCTCGGTCTGGGCACTCAGCTCCCACTTTGGATCGGGCTGGCGCAACTCTGTGTCAAATACGGCCTGATAGGCTTGCTGCGACTGATAAGCATAAACCTGAGCAAGATTTTCGCGCAACACCCGAACCTGTGGAATTTCCGCCAGCGCCGCTTCCAGTTCCTGCTGGGCCCGGTCGTATTGTTCCAGTTGCATCAGGGTGGCCGCTAGGTTGTTGCGCACCGCCAAGTGATCAGGAAAATCGGCTTTCAACGCCTCCAGCCGTTCCAACGCCATTTGATAATCGCCGGACTGCGCAGCCTGGGTGGCGGCCTCGAAACGGGACGGAAAGTCCTCGGCCTGCGCCCAGGCGGATGAGATCACACCCCACAAAAAGAACAATAAAACCAGTGCTTGAAACAACCGGGTGGTCAAACATTGATGAGTTCGGGCACAGTCATGCCTTGGCGTGCAAACGTGTCGGTCCATGTCAATCAACGACAGCCTCAAACGGTTGGGGCGCGCCTAAAACAAAGGCACAGCCGGAATAACTTGAAAAAATTCAATTTTGTATTGATATAAGCCGGTCTATTCTAACGCAAATCACCGACCCCGACCATAGAGGATTTGAGGGTTTTGATTCGGTCGCGCAAACTGGCCGCCGCTTCGAAATCCAAATCCTTGGCTGCCTTGTACATTTTCTTTTCCACCTGCTTGATTTCAGCGGCCAATTCGGCCGGTGTTTTGTGGGCGTCTTCACCGATGGCAAAAGGGGCTTGCGTTTCGGCGACCTGATCTCTGGCCCGTGATTGGCTGGGCTTTTTGGCATAGGGCGAGTCTTCGAGAATGTCGGCGACTTTTTTGTTGAGTTTCTGCGGGGTAATGCCATGGGCTTCATTGTGCGCAATCTGTTTGTGCCGACGGCGCTCGGTTTCATCCATCGCCTTCTGCATGGAACGGGTGATTTTGTCGGCATAAAGAATCGCCTTGCCTGCCACATTGCGCGCGGCACGGCCAATGGTCTGAATCAATGAGCGGTCCGAACGTAAAAAGCCTTCCTTATCCGCATCCAGAATCGCCACCAGCGACACTTCGGGAATGTCCAGACCTTCCCGCAACAGGTTGATGCCCACCAGCACATCGAACTCACCCAGCCGAAGGTCCCGGATGATTTCAATTCGCTCGACGGTGTCAATGTCCGAGTGCAGATAGCGCACCCGAACCTGATGTTCTTCCAGATACTCGGTCAGATTTTCCGCCATGCGTTTGGTCAAGGTGGTCACCAGCACCCGTTCTTCGACCTCGACCCGCTTGCGAATTTCGCCCAACAAATCGTCCACTTGCGTGGTCGCCGGACGCACTTCAATTTCCGGATCGACCAGACCGGTGGGACGCACCACCTGCTCGACCACTTTCGATTGGTGCTCGGCTTCGTATTTGGCTGGGGTGGCCGAGACAAAAATGCACTGCGGCATGACCCGTTCAAACTCATCAAACCGCATCGGACGGTTGTCCATGGCCGACGGCAGACGGAAACCGTAGTTGACCAGGTTCTCTTTGCGCGAACGGTCGCCTTTGTACATGCCGCCAATCTGCGGAATGGTGGCATGGCTTTCGTCAATCATCATCACCGCATCCGGCGGCAGATAATCCAGCAGCGTCGGAGGCGGCTCGCCCGGCCCCCGGCCGGACAGATAGCGCGAATAGTTTTCGATGCCCGAGCAATAGCCCAGTTCGGCCATCATCTCAATGTCGAGACGGGTGCGTTCTTCCAGTCGTTGTGCCTCGACCAGCTTGCTGCGCTCGCGCAAATCGGCCAGACGCTCGACCAGCTCGACTTTGACCTGATCAATGGTTTTGAGAATCTGTGTGCGCGGGGTCACATAATGGGACTTGGGGTAGACCGTGATCCGGGTCGGACGACTGATCAATTCGCCCGTCAGGGGGTCAAACCATGCCAGCGCCTCCACCTCGTCATCAAACAGCTCAATCCGAATCGCAAACTCATCGGCTTCGGCCGGAAACACATCGATCACATCCCCACGCACCCGAAAGGTCCCGCGCCAGAGTTCGGTTTCGTTGCGGTTGTACTGCATGGTGCTGAGTTTTTCCAGAATCTCACGTTGGGGAATCTGGTCACCCAGACGCAGTTGCAGAATCATTTTCAGATACTGGTCCGGGTCCCCCAGACCGTAAATGGCGGAAACGGTGGCAATCAGCACCACATCGCGCCGTTCCATCAGGGCCTTGGTGGCCGACAAGCGCAACTGCTCAATCTGTTCATTGACCGAGGCGTCTTTGTCGATGTAGGTGTCCGAAGCGGGCACGTAGGCTTCCGGCTGATAATAGTCGTAATAGGAGACAAAATATTCCACCGCATTGTCCGGGAAAAATCCTTTCATCTCACCATACAACTGCGCCGCCAGGGTCTTGTTGTGGGCCATGATAATGGTTGGGCGCTGGACCCGTTCGATCACATTGGCCATGGTGAATGTTTTGCCCGAGCCGGTCACACCCAGCAGCGTCTGAAAGGCTTCGCCGTCTTCCAGCCCCTCAACCAATGCATTGATTGCCCCAGGCTGATCCCCAGCCGGCTCGTATTGTGAAACCATCTTGAAACGTTTCGCCACAATCCCTCTCAAATTCCCTTAAAAAACACGCGCAGGCGTTGTAAAATAGCCTTAACAAAAAACGAGACCTTTGCACGGAATCGCCATGTGTTTTGCGACCTGTCCATGAAACGCTTTTTCAATCCGGTCATTTTAACGCAATCACATCTGCGAGTTACAAACGTTCCGCATCGAACCCATAAAAACGAGTAGCCTTTTATGTCAAGACTGTCAGATCGCGTCAATCGAGTTCAACCCTCTCTTACGCTGGTGATCACCGCCAAAGCCGCCGAACTCAAACGGGCCGGCAAAGACGTGATCAGTCTGGGCGCTGGCGAACCGGATTTTGACACGCCCGATCACATCAAAGCCGCCGGGATTCGTGCCATTGAAAACGGCCAGACCCGCTACACCGCAGTCGATGGCACCCCGGAACTGAAAGAAGCGATCATGGCCAAATTCAAACGCGACAATGGCATCGACTACCAGATGGACGAAATCCTGGTCTCGTCCGGCGGCAAACAAAGTTTCTACAACCTCTGCCAGGGCCTGCTCAATGACGGCGACGAAGTGATCATTCCTGCGCCTTACTGGGTGTCTTATCCCGACATGGCACTGTTGGCCGGCGGCAAACCCGTAGTGCTGGAAACCGGAATTGAGCAGCGCTACAAAATCACGGCGGAACAACTCAAAGCGGCAATCACCGACAAAACCCGAATGATGGTGATCAACAGCCCATCCAACCCATCAGGGGCCGTCTACTCGCGCGATGAACTCGCCGCAATCGGTGCGGTGCTGGCGCAACATCCGGAAATTGTCATCGCCTCGGACGACATGTACGAGCACATCATTCTGGGTGAGACCCCTTTCACCAACATTCTGCAGGTCTGCCCGGAACTGAAAGACCGCACCGTGGTCATGAACGGCGTGTCCAAAGCCTATGCCATGACCGGCTGGCGCATCGGCTATGCCGGCGGTCCCAAGGATCTGATCGGTGCCATGCGCAAAGTGCAATCTCAAAGCACCTCCAATCCCTGTTCCATTTCCCAGGCTGCCTCAGTCGAAGCGCTGAATGGGCCACAGGACTGCATCGACACCATGGTCACGGCGTTCAAACAGCGCCATGATTTTGTGCTCGAGACCGCCAACCGGATTCCCGGCATTCAGAGCATTCCCGCAGCCGGCGCTTTCTATGCGTTTCTGGATGTGCGCGAGGCGATGAAAATAAAGGGGATGGAAAAGGACGCCGACTTTGCGACGGCTCTGCTGGAACAACAGGAAGTCGCCGCCGTCCCCGGTTCAGGTTTCGGCGCACCGGGGTATTTGCGCATTTCCTTCGCCACCAGTCTGGACCATCTGAAAGAAGCGCTGAAGCGACTGAAAACGTTTATGGAAACTTAACCCGGATATTCACCTTCCAGTTAAGAAGCAACCTGAACGGCGATTTTAAACCCAAGGGCATGCAACAGTTTGTCCAGCGTTTCAAATTTAGGTTGCGTCTCACCATTCAACACACGGTAGAGATGTTGACGATTGAGCCCACTGAGTTGGGCGGTTTCACTCATACCTTTCTCTCGCACCAAATGGCGAAGACCATCCAAAAGGCCGTCAATCCCGCCTTCTTCAAGGAAGGCCGAAAGGTAAAGCGCCATGTCTTCCTGAGTCTCAACATTTTGCGCAAATTGAAATTCATTCAGTTGCAATGCCATCGCTCCCCTCCAATCGTGCGCTTAGCGCTTTGGCGCTTCAAAGTTTTTGAACAGATTGCAACAGACACAACAAGGCCGCATAAGCGCGGCCTTCGCTGAATTCGGGGTGGGCCAGCAACTCGGGCCAGTCTTTCAGTGGCCAGCGAATCACTTCAAGCGGTTCGGGTTCGTCGCCTTCGGCGGGGTCTTCGACCAAATCTTCGGCCAGAACAATGTGGGTATGGTGGGACATGTAACCGGCCGCCAGAGTGACGGTATCCAGCTTTTTCAGCGATCTGGGGCGGTAACCGATTTCTTCACGCGCTTCTCGCTCGGCCGCCTCCAGCCAGGACTCACCGGGATCGATCTTGCCTTTGGCAAACCCCAGCTCATAACGCCCAACGCCTGCGGCGTATTCACGGATCAAAATCAGGTCCTCGCCAATCAGCGGGACAATCAATACCGCCCCTTCCACAGAGCTGACCAGACGTTCAAATTCAACGCGCGTCTGGTTGGGGTATTCGATTTCCAGCCCTTCGACTTTGAAGACACGGGTGTGTGCCAGGGCCTTTTTCGATAGAATGACTGGGTGAGACGTTTTTTCCATAAAATCATCATACGCAAAGCGAATCAAAAATGCGAGAGAGCCCCCAGAAAAAGCCTTTGAAGCCGGTGACACTGCCCTGGTCCGAGATTGACACCGTCCTGCTCGACATGGATGGCACCCTGCTGGATCTGCACTTTGATTTCCATTTCTGGATGGAATATGTGCCCCAGAAATACGCCGAGAAAAACGGCCTGTCTGTCAAGGAAGCCAGCCAGCTGATCCGGCAGAAAATCCATTCCCAGACCGGCACCCTGAACTGGTATTGCCTGGATTATTGGCAGGAACAGCTGGGTTTGCCCATTGTCGAGCTCAAGCACGAGCTCAAACATCTGATCGCCGAACACCCGGAAGTGATTCGCTTTCTGGCCAGTCTGCGGGCGCTGGACAAACAGGTCATCATGGTCACCAATGCCCACCGCGACAGCCTGGCCATCAAACTGGAACAGACTGAGATCGGCGAATACTTCGATGCGATGGTGTCTTCACACGATTTCGGACTGCCCAAGGAAGCCACTCAATTATGGGCGCACATTCGCAAGCAAACGCCATTTGCACCCGAACGCACCCTGCTGATTGACGACAACCTGACCGCGCTGCGTTCCGCCCGCGAATACGGCATTGCCCACCTGCTCTGTGCGGTCCACGTCAGCCCCAGGCTCGACTTTGTCAACCCACAGGAGTTTGCGGGGTTTGAACATTTCAGCCAGATCATCCCCTCCTGACTCGGGGAAAACTGCGCCAAAAAACTACCAGGCCTGGTTAAAACCCCATCAGGCTGGCGTCAGCCGATAAGCGGTCTCAACGGTGGCCACGCCCTTGCGTTCAAAGCGCACGCTTTCCAACACGTCCACATGGTAATCGGGCGCATAGAGTCGTTCGATCTCAGCGCGACCGACACTGAAAGGCGGCCCTGAAAGCGCAGCCTGATCATACTCCATCGCAATCAGCATCTGCGGCACCGTCTGAGGCAGAATCGCTTTCATGTGGGCCACATAGTCCTGGCGCATTGACGGGGGCAACGCAATCAGGGCCGCCCGGTCGTACACCGCTCCCACTTCGGCACAATCGCGGGCGCGCAAATGAAAGAAATCCCCGCAGAACAGCGCCAGGCCATCGACTTCGTAGCCGGTCAAATCCGGATGAGACGTGGGCGTGCCCACCAACCGGTGCTCTTCCAGAAAATCCTGCAACGCTTTTTCGCTGAGTTCGACGCCGATCACGGAATGCCCCAGCTCTTTCAGCCAGAGCATGTCCAGGGTTTTGCCGCAAAGCGGCACCAGCACGGACGTCTGATTGTCCAGCCCCAGGCGCTGCCAATGCGCCTGCAAAAACCGGTTGATGTCCGCCTGATGAAACCCGACCCGGCCGCTGTGCCACATCTGATGCCAGAAATCCGCCTGCATACCGCTCCCGTTTGTCTGCTTGCACGCAAAGTCTGCGCAAATTCGATGGCAACCATTATAATGGGCGCATGACAAAAAAACAGCACAACACCCCCCAACGATTCTGGCAGAAGCACTGGGTCAAAAACCTGCTGTGGATGCTTGTGTTTCTGGCTCTGTTTCTGCTGCTGCGCCCGTTCATGCAGGGCGATGTGGTCGAAGGCCAGGCCCCGGATTTTGCCGCCACCACTCTGGAAGGCGAACCGGTTCGACTGAGCGACTTCAAAGGCCAGGCGGTGCTGGTGCATTTCTGGGCGACCTGGTGCCCCATTTGCGAATTCGAAATCGACGGCATTGAAACCGTGGCCGAACACTGGCCGGTCATCAATGTGGCAACTCAGTCCGGCTCTGACCAAACCCTGCACGACTATGCAGACAAACACAATATGAACCCGGCGCACATCGTCAATGACGCAGACGGCGAACTGTTTGCCCGTTACGGGGCCAAAGCGGTCCCGGCAACGTTTGTGGTGAATCCCGAAGGCCGGATTGAATTTGTGGAGGTGGGCTATTCCACCAGCTGGGGGCTGAGAGCGCGACTCTGGTGGGCGAGTCAATGACGCACGGGACACTGGCACCATGATCAAAGCCCTGAAGCGTCTGGCCGGAAAATCGGCCAAACCCGAGCTGGTCGATTGCGTGCGCGATGAATATGGGCTGATGCAAGTGGTGGACACCGCCACCACACGCAGTCTGTACTTCAATACACTGGTCGAACAAAGCCGCCAGTTTCTGCATGCACCGATGACACTGGGGTTTGAGTACCAGCAGTCATTGTTTGACCGGATACTGGCGTTTGCACAGGACCATGCCGTATCCAATACCCCCAAAATCTGCATGCTTGGGGTCGGTGGCGGCACGCTGGCCACGCATTGTCATTATGCCCTGCCTGCGGCCCCGCAAACACTGGTAGACATTCGTGAAAGCGTCTTTGATCTGGCCCACGATTATTTTGGCCTGCCGCACACACCGCTCATTCAAACAAAGTGCCAAGACGCCGAAGCCTTTGTGTATGAGGCGGCACAAAACTCTGACCCTGCGTTCGACACTGTTTTCGATATTTGGGTGGTAGACCTGTATGATCAGCACACCATGCCCGATGCGTTCAGCGAACCGGGGTTTTTGCATCAACTGGCGGCCTGTGTCAAACCACCAGGCCTGGTACTTTTCAACCTGTGGTGTGGCAATGCCAAAGCCACGGCTCAGGTGATTGAATTCTGGGAGCAACAGGGTGATTTCAGCGTGACCAGTTACCCGACCGTGAACACCGGCAACATTGTGCTGGCCGTACAGGCCCGAACGTAACGACCGACAACCTTAAACATCAGGAACGATTCCCTTTTTATGGCTTTACTACATCTTCGCGACATCGAATTGAGTTTTGGCACCCAGTGCATTTTCGACAAGGCCCAACTGACCATTGAGCGCAACGAACGGGTCTGCCTGGTCGGGCGCAACGGTCAGGGAAAGTCCACCTTGCTGAAAATTATTGAAGGTTCCATGGAACCGGACCGCGGCAGCCGCGTTTTGCAGGACGGCCTGCGCATCACCAAACTGCAGCAGGAAGTGCCCAATGACCTGACCGGCTCGGTCTTTCACATCATCGCCGAAGGCCTGGGCGAAGCCGGCCAGTTGCTGGAGCAGTTCGCGGAACTGACGCACAGAATGGCCACCGACAGCGATCCCAAAATATTCGAGGCCTTTAGTCAGGTGCAGCAAAAACTGGATGCGGTCGATGGCTGGTCACTACAACAGAATGTCGACACACTGGTGTCCAAACTGGCATTGCCGCCCGAAGCCGAATTTGCCGACCTGTCCGGCGGCATGAAGCGCCGGGTGCTGCTGGCGCAGGCCCTGATTCGCTCACCCGACATACTGTTGCTGGACGAGCCCACCAACCATCTGGACATCGCCGCCATCGACTGGCTGGAACCGTTTTTGAAATCGCTCAACTGCACCCTGATCTTCATCACCCACGACCGGGCCTTTTTGCAGGCTTTGGCCACGCGCATCATCGAACTCGACCGCGGCCATTTGAGCAGTTGGGAGTGCGACTACGAAACCTTCTTGAAACGCAAAGCGGAAAAGCTCGAAGCCGAAGCCAAAGCCGCCGCCGAATTTGACAAAAAACTGGCGCAGGAAGAAACCTGGATTCGCCAGGGAATCAAAGCCCGTCGTACCCGCAACGAAGGCCGCGTGCGTGCGCTGGAAAAGTTACGCGCCGAACATCAGGAACGTCGCCAGCACGTGGGCAAAGCCAGTCTGCAGACCAACCAGAGCCAGAACACCGGCAAGCAGGTGATCGAAGTCAAAGACCTGTCATTTGCCTGGCCCAACCTGACCGTGGTCAAGGACTTCTCCAGCCTGATTCTGCGTGGCGACAAGGTCGGCCTGATCGGTCCCAACGGCTGCGGCAAATCCACCCTGCTCAAACTGCTGCTGGGCGAACTGGCCCCGGACGCCGGACAGGTCAAACTGGGCACCCATTTGCAAGTGGCCTATTTTGACCAGCACCGGGCCCAACTGGACCCGGAGCAGAAAGTGGTCGACAGCATTTCGGACACTTCGGACCATGTGGAAATCAATGGTCAGCGCAAACACGTGATGGGCTATCTGCAGGACTTTCTGTTTACGCCCGAACGTGCGCGCCAACCGGTCAAAGCGCTGTCGGGCGGTGAACGCAACCGCCTGCTGCTGGCGCGCATTTTTGCCAAACCCGCCAATTTGCTGGTACTGGACGAACCGACCAACGACCTCGACATCGAAACCCTGGAACTGCTGGAAGAGCTGCTGTTGAACTACAAGGGCACCGTGATTCTGGTCAGCCACGACCGGGCGTTTCTCAACAGCGTGGTCACCAGCTCGATTGTGTTTGATGCCCCGGGACAGGTCCACGAATACGTGGGCGGCTACGACGACTGGTTGCGCCAACGACCGGACTGGGTCAGCTGGGACAACTTTGCCGAGCAGAAAATGCCGGGGGCCAAGCAGAACCCGCCTGACAAAGGCCAGTCGGAAACGACGCCGGCCACTGGCAAATCCGCCAGCAAGTCATCGGACAATAAAGCATCGACCGGCAAACCCAAAAAGCTCAGTTTCAAAGACCAACGGGCCTACGATGCCCTGCCCGAGCAGATCGAAGCCCTGGAAACCCGGCTCGAAGCCTTAAGCGAACAGGTGAGTGACCCGGACTTTTATCAAACCCCGGATTACCAGAGCACACTGGATCATATCCAGACTTGTGAAGACGAACTGGAAGCCGCCTTTGCCCAGTGGGAGACACTGGAAGCCAAGCGGCAAAGTTAGCGACTGGATTAGCCACTCTCGCAAATGAGATGAGCCAGATGAAATGATAAACGTTTTCATTAATGGGTTTTCAGAAGGTGACGAATTTGTTAAGATCGCAAATTGGTTATTTGGCACCAGTAGTGCTTACTAAAACCGAAACCGCTAGATATTGTGGGAAGACGCCCGCTTTCAGACATTTTATCCAATTATGGGGAATCGATTCATGAGCTGTCAGGAAAAACATTCGTATTCAACGTTTTGCCGGTCTTCGAATAACGCGCTGAAAGAGCCGATGTTCTTCGGTCAGAACGTGAATGTGGCGCGTTATGACCAGCAGAAACACCCCATTTTTGAGAAGCTGATTGAAAAACAACTGAGCTTTTTCTGGCGTCCGGAAGAAGTCGATCTCTCCAGTGACCGGGGCGAATACGCCAAGTTGCCCGAGCATGAAAAACACATTTTCATCTCCAACCTCAAATATCAGACGCTGCTGGATTCGGTGCAGGGGCGCTCGCCCAATGTGGCGCTGCTACCACTGGTCTCGATCCCCGAACTGGAAACCTGGATTGAAACCTGGTCGTTCTCCGAGACCATTCACAGCCGCTCCTACACCCATATTATCCGCAACATCGTGTCCGATCCGGGCATTGTGTTTGACGACATTGTCACCAATGAAGAAATCGTCAAGCGCGCGATTTCGGTGACCGAGTATTACGACAAACTGATTCACCTGACCAATCGCATGTACGCCGAAGAAATCGATCTGGCGCAAAATGATGCCTTCCGCAAAGAAGTCAAAACCGCGTTGTTTTTGACCATCGTTTCGGTGAACGTGCTGGAAGCGATTCGGTTTTACGTGTCCTTTGCCTGCAGCTTCGCGTTTGCCGAACGCTCCCTGATGGAAGGCAATGCCAAGGTGATCAAGCTGATTGCACGGGACGAAGCCCTGCACCTGTCCGGCACCCAGCACATCATCAATCTGATGACCGAGGGCAAGGACGACCCAGAGATGATGACCATTGCCCAGGAAAACCGCGACAAGGTCGAAGCCATTTTCCGCGAAGCCGCCGAGCAGGAAAAGCAATGGGCCGATTACCTGTTCCGAAACGGTTCCATGATCGGCTTGAATGCCAGCATTCTCAAGGATTACGTGGAGTACATCACCAATATCCGTCTGAGAGCGATCCGATACGAGCCGATTTTTGAACAGAAGAGCAATCCCCTGCCCTGGATGAACAACTGGCTGGTGTCGGACAATGTGCAGGTCGCGCCTCAGGAAGCGGAAATCAGTTCCTATCTGGTGGGCCAGGTGGATTCCAAAGTCGATCAGGACGACTTCAACGACTTCAATCTGTAACCCAACCGCCGCAATACCCAAACCGGCTACCCCCTCAGCCGGTTGAAACCCAAAACTGACCAGGCCTGGTCAGTTTGCCAATGGGTTTTCCCAGTTCCTCCCGCTCCCTGTCACTTCAAAAAACTGTCACAGGACCCACATCCGGCTGTCATTTTTGCGGGATAAACTCTCAAGAATGAATTCTTTAGTCATGGCGTTCTTGCGCCACAGCGATTACCACCAGCGTCCGGACACGCCCAGTGCTTTGCAGCCCTGGGGTCTGACAGACAAAGGGCGGGAACAGGCCAGAGCCGGAGCGCACAATCTGATGGATTGGGCCAAAGCGCAGGGTTTCATTCTGGACCCGGCGATTGTCTGTTCCACCAGCCTGCGTGCCTGGCAGACCGCCCAGATCATTGCCACCGAACTCAACCAGAACAAGGCCCCGTTCCCGGTCACCGGGCGTGCCACCGATCAGGTGTTTCACCCCGTCAGTCTGTTGCCGTTACATGAACGCTCGGTGGGCGCTGCCGCCAACCTGACGCTCGATGAAATCGAACAGGCCCTGGCCGCGGACCCGCGCCATGCGGTGCCCGCCCCCGGCTGGAAGTCGGACAGCCATTATTGTCTGCCTTTTGAGGGTGCCGAATCCCTGATTCAGGCCGGGCACCGGGTCAAAACCGCTTTGGAAACCCTGTGTCAGCCTCTGGCCGAAAACATTCAGGCCAACACCTTGAAAGTGGTGATCGGCCATGGTGCCAGTTTTCGCCACGCCGCCTACCTGATGGGCGTGCTACGCTTTGAAGACATTCATCAACTGTCGCTCTATCATGCCCGGCCGCTGTTGTTTCGCTACACTCCCGGCCAGAACCCGGCCTGGGTGCAACTCAGTGGTCAGTGGAAACAGCGTACCGCCAGCGACCCTTCCCCCACCCCGGATTAACCCAAGGAATCTGTATGCCCTCTGCCAATGCACTGAACACCGAAACATGGCACCCAACCCTGGCCGAACCCTCACGTCCCTGCCATCAATGGATGCAGGCTTTGGCGGCCGATGAGAGACCGCAATGGGGCATCAGTGGGGACCAATGGCTCAGTCCGAATCAAGACACCTATTTTTTCTGTGATCTGCACGCCGATGCCGACGCCTTTCTGCGCTCGCTCAAGTTAAGCGGACTGGTCACACGAGACAGCATTTTAAGCGATCTGGCCCTGACTTCCGCCGGTCAGCGCAGTCAGATCATCATCGGCGGTGATTGCTTCGACAAAGGTCCGAGCAACCTCGAACTGCTGTCTTTGATCGGCCATCTTTATCGAATTCACGCCGATGTGGTGCTGCTGGCCGGCAACCATGACATGCGCGTCTATGCGGGGTTGATGGCACTGGACGTGATGGACGATCTGCGTCAGGCGCACTTTTTTATTCGCATGGGCCGCAAAACCGTCCCCTTGTTTGCCGAAATTTACGCTTACGGACAACAACACCTGAACGAAACCCTGTCCCCCATGACCGAAGCGCAAATCAAGCAAGCGCTGTTGCCACCACCGGAATGGTTTGAGTTTTTCCCAGCCTGGGCCCAAGGATTCATGCCCAAAGCCAAAATCCAAAAAGAACTGAAACGGGTCAAGCAGAAACAGATCGAATTTTTTCAAGCCTGTGGCGAGGCGGGACTGAGTCTGCGCCAGCTCTATCAGGCCACGCTCTGGGCCAAAGAAACCCTGCTCAAACCAGACGGTGCCTTTGGCTGGTTTCTGCAGTCGCTGGATTTGTTGCACATCAACGGCAGCTACTGCTTCAGTCACGCCGGACTGGACGATCAGATGGCCATGCGTCTGCAGGTGCAGACGCCCGAGCAGATCAACCGGCATTTTCGCCAGCAATTGTTTGAAGGTCGAATCTTTCAGCTGTACTACAGCGCACTGGGCAACACCTTTCGCACCAAATACCGCGCAGGGGATTATCCGCTGACCCCCAGAGGGGTGCGTATGCTCAAGGAACGGCGGATTTATGCCATGGTCAATGGCCACCGCAGTCACCCCAATGGCCAGCAATTGTTTGTGCGCGAGGGCTTGCTCAATTTTGAATGCGACACCCAGCTCAATGCCAATTGTCGGCGCAAAAAGCAGCGCCACAACCCCGGTGAAGCTGTTACAATTTTCCATTCCGATGGACGGGTTCAGGGATTGAGCGCCGATTACCCGGCGATCAAACAATTCCACCCCGATCATCTTAACCCGGATGTTTCATGAATCCTTTTGAATGAAGCCTTTCATGAAACAAAGGGCTCTGACTGAGAATGGTGCTGGGAGGTTGCATGGGCAAAAAGAACAAACGTTTTGAGCACGAGTCGCTTCAGGACAAGGACGCCATTGTCTGTTACCTGAAAGCCGTGATTCAGGGCTTCAAAAAAGGGGCGATCGAGGTCTCCGACGAAGAAGACACCATCACCCTGAAACCGGAAAAGCTGGCGAACCTGAAGATCAAAGCCGATCAGAGCAAGAACGCCCAAAGCCTCAACATCAAAATCCAATGGTCTTCGGACCAGAGCGAAGATTTTGAGGAGACGCCTTTGTTCATTGATCCCAAAACGCCCAAGAAAAAGAAAAAGTCCTAAGACCTCAGCATGCAACAGCCCGCCTCATTATACGAACCCTTGCGGTTTCTGACCCTGGAACTGCAAAAGCAACTCTACCAGGTGGAAACTTACCTGGAGTCGGGCGACCTGAGTCAGGCCGAGCAAAGCCTGAAGCGGGTGGACTACATTGACAATCACCACCTGAATCTGCTCCGACGCATCAGCGAACAGACCAAAACACCGGACCAGACCCAACCGACCGACTCGGTGACCCTGCAGAGCTACGACCACATCAACCATGGTCTCAAAGCCCTGTCGCGCCAACTTCAGGCCATCGTTTTTCAGGCTCGAAACGCCCCCAAAACCGCGTTTCGCTTGCTCAACAAAAAACGCGTGCATGCCACCTTCAAACACCTGACCAGTGGGCTGGAACTGATTGAACCGGCGATTGAGGCCGATGATTCCACCCTGGCGATTGATATCTGCCGTCTGCAGGTGCGAATTGATCAGGTCTGTCAGGCCCAGCTGGACAAATACCAGAACCGGCTGCGCAAAGGCCAACAGACCGATGCCCTGCTCAATGCCAGCTTTATTGTGCGCGACTTGGGCCGTCTGGGCGAAGCCCTGTTACGGATCGGCGAAGGCATTATCTCCGCCAATCTCGGGCAGATGATCCAGATCGAACGCTACCATTCGCTGGAAGCGACCCTGTCGGCGCTGTCGTTGAACCCACAGGAAGAAGCTCTGACCATCCGCACCATGGGAGAAACCAAATCCGGCTGCACCATCTCCGGCGTCATGTCTTCTCAGGAGTCGGAAGGCGAAATGCTGGCGGTGTTCAAGGCCGGGGACAAGGCCAAGCTCAAGGAAGAAAAAACCGGCATCGAAAACTGGCACGAAGTCTATCCGGGCATCGCGCCCCAAGTGTATTCCTACCACAAAAGCGGCAACAAGGCCGCATTGCTGTTTGAATACCTGACCGGCGACACCCTGGAAAAACTGCTGCTGGAGCGCGACCGCAAAACCCTGCGCGAGGCGCTTCAAGCGCTGTTTCAAACCCTGGACAACATCTGGCAGGAAACCCGGATTGATTCGGTCCTTCCGGCCCACTTTATGCGGCAATTGAAAAAACGGCTCAAAGACATTTATCAGGTGCACCCCGAACTGGAATCCCAGAGCGTGACCATCAGCGGGGTAAAAAACGCCAACATGAAAACCCTGATTGACCAGGCGGAGGCCTTTGAACAGACCCTGACCACCCCACAGGCCGTGTATGTGCATGGCGACTTCAATCTGGACAACATTCTTTATGATACCCTGTCGAGAGACATCAATTTTATTGACCTGCACCGCTCGGATTACACCGATTATGTCCAGGACCTGTCGGTGCTGATGGTCTCTTGTTACCGGCTCAACCGTTTCGGTCCGCAGGACCGGAAACTGATTGCACAAACCATGCTCGCGATTTACGATTACGGGCACAGCTGGGCACAGAAAATCAACGACACCGATTACGATCTGCGTCTGGCACTGGGGCTGAGCCGGTCTTTTCTGACCTCCACCCGTTTTGTGCTTGATGCCAGCCATGCCAAAGCCATGCAATTTCGTGCCCGCTTTTTGCTGGAATCGCTGCTAAAGCTCACGCCCGAGCAGGCAAGCACTTACAAAGTCCCCAAAGAGATCTACCATGACTGATCAGACCCTCAAAATTGCCGTGGTCGGCATTCCCGGAAAATGGTCGACCGAGGTCTTGGCCGATGCCATTGAAGCCAGAACCGGCTTTCGACTGGTCATTGACATTGAACAGGTCGTGGCGGACCTGGCCAGCAATGAGGTCACTTATCTCGGCCATTCCCTTTGCGATCTGGATGCCATCATTGTCAAAAAAATCTCTCAAACCTACAGCCCGACGGTGATTGACCGGCTGGAAATTCTGCGGTTTGTGGAAAAATGCGGGGTCAAGGTCTTTTCCAAACCCAGCGAAATCATTCGTCTGGTTGATCGCATGAGCTGCACCATTTCCCTGAACCGCGCGGACATTCCCATGCCGCCGACGGTGATCACCGAAAATCTGGACGCCGCCGTCGAGACGGTCAAAACCTACGGGGAGGCGATTCTGAAACCCCTGTTTTCCACCAAGGCCCGGGGCATGGAAGTGCTCAAAGCCAAAGACGGGGCCAAAAGCCTGCGCCAGCAATTGCAAGCCTATTACGACAAACAGGGGTTTTTGTATCTGCAAAAAAAACTGAACCTGCCTGGACAGGACATGGGGCTGGTGTTTTTGGGCGGCGAATATCTGGGCGCTTACGCCCGCATCAGCGGCGACAAAAGCTGGAACACCACCATCTATGCGGGTGGCAAATACGCCCCCGCCACGCCCTGTGCTGAGACCATTGCCTTTGCCCAAAAAGCTCAGGCCCAGTTTGATTTGAGCTACACCACCGTGGACATGGCCGAAACCGAAGACGGCCCGGTCTGTTTTGAAGTCTCGGCATTCGGTGGTTTCAAGGGCGCGCAGGAAGGCTTGCAGCTGGACATTGCCGATCACTACGCCCAGTTTGTCATCGACACCCTGACCGCATGAACACACCCTCCTTTCCGACCCATCTGAATGCGCTCAGAAACCGGCTCAAAACGGCGCATGCCTCCCATGCCCTCACCCTTCAGTTGCCGCAGATGACTCTGCGCATCCGCACCGATCAGGCGGCACTGGCGCAAACCCTGAGCGACTATTTTGCCCCCTGCCTTATCCAGCCGGCACCCAGGTCCCAACCGGACCTTGAAATTCTGGCGCTGGAATCGTCCGAGTGGCTCAGTCTGGGAGAGAACTGGCAGGACTGGCAAAGAGAACCGGGGAAATCCGGGCGCAAGGATGCGATCTTTGACTTCAGTGACGAAGAACGGTTTGTCTACAAGGTCAAAACCGGGATGGTCTTTTGGCAAAACCCGCATCAGCCCACCGCCATCGGCCCCGTGAACCGGCATCCCAATCAAGTGATTAATTTTGCTCTGACCCAATATCTGAATCACCACCTCAATCAGGGCTGGCAACTGGGACACTGTGCCGCCCTGACTCTCCAAAACCGGGGGCTTGCCATTGCCGGATTGTCCGGAGGGGGCAAGTCCACGCTGATGCTGCATTTGCTCGAGTTGGGCCAGGCCTTTGTCAGCAACGACCGTTTGCTGATTCGGCCCGATACCACAAGGCCTGGTCAATTTTGCATGCGCGGGATTCCCAAATGGCCCCGCGTCAATCCCGGCACCCTGCTGCACAACCATCGACTCAAGACCATGCTGTCACCGCACACCCAGGCAGAACTCTCGGCCATGCCCGCAGACGCTTTGCGACAACTGGAAGACAAATACGACGTGCCGGTTCAGACATTTTATGGCGATGCGGCCATTCGGATGGAAGCGCCGCTGGACGCATTGATTGTGCTCGACTGGGGCGATGAGCGCGCTGAAACCACGCGGTTAAACGTGACCACACTCAAGGATGCGCCAGAGCTGGTCGCGGCCCTGGCCAAAAGCCCGGGACCGTTTTATGCCAAATTGAGCGAAGACAGCCAACTCCCTGACCGGAATCGCCGTTTTCTGGCCAACGGCCAGCCACCCAACCAGTCAACCTATCTGGCAACACTGGGCGACCTGCCCTGCTGGGTCCTGCAAGGCCGCTGGGATTTTGAACAAGCGCTGGTCTTGATTCGGCAACAACTGGAACGCTAACCAACGCTAACCCAAGGTTGGCGTGCTGGTTGGCGTGTCTTCGAACTGACGACGCCCCGGCGATTTGAGACGTCCAAGCGTGCGCACCCAGGCTGCGCCAAACAGAATCACGGCCCAGAGACCATACAACCAGACCAGAAAAAACGGAATGGCAGCAAAGGCCCCGTAAATCAGATTGTAGGCCGCAAATTCGGTCACATACCACTCAAAACCGATGTTCAACGCCACCAGCAACAGGGTCGCCACCAAAGCGCCACTCAAAGCGTCCAACCAATGCACTTTGGCGGTCGGCACAAACCGATACAACAGCGTCAGACCCAAAAGGTACAGACTCAGCGGTAACCATTGCGCCAACTGAGGCCACTGGTCGCCAGGGCCTGATGCCGCCAGCCAGGACTGCAAGGTCACCCCCAAAGCCAGAATCACCGGACCGGCAAAACTGAGTCCGAAATAATGCAGCAAACTGACCCACCAACGTCTGCTGCGACGATTTCGCCACATCCGGTTGATTTTCTGGTCGATCTGCGTCAGCAGCAACAGGCTGGTCAGCACCATTAGCCAGGCACTGATGCCGGTCAGATTGGAGGCCTGCCCGGAAAAGTCGGTCAGATGGGTTTCGATCATGGGGATGGCCGAGGGCGTCAGCCAGTGCACCAACGCCTCCACCCATTGTTCACTCAGACGCTGGAACTGCTCTGTCGCCGAAAACACGGTCAACAACAACGCCAGAAGCGGCACCATCCCCAGCAAGGTGGTGAAGGCCAGCACCATAGCACTGTCGGTGCCGTCCTGTTTCCAGAAGTGGTGCCCGCTCAAGCGAATCAGGCGCAGCAACAACCAGCGTTTCATGGCGCTTTGATCACCTCAAACTGTCCGGTGGCACTGGCCAGTTTGACCCACTGTCGCAACAGTCCCGCCTGCGCCAGAAGCGCGTCGCGCTCGGCGCGATAACGGTCCAGCTGGGCGGCCAACAGATCCAGGGTCGAACCACGCCCGCTTTCCAAGTCCTGAGACAGCGACTGCACACGGCTCTCTCTGGCCTGGAGCAAATCGTCCACCGCCTCAAGCAAAGACTGTTGCGCCGCCAGACTCTGCCAGGCTTCCGATGCCTTTGCCATCAATTCGGCCTGCCTCTGACGGTGCAGGGTGGTCGCTTCCTGGCGCTCGGATCGGGCGCTTGCCATGCGCGCCTTAGTTTCCCCATGGCGGTAAAACGGCCATTCCAGACGAACACCGCCCAGCACGCCTTGCATGTCATCGTAGAAATAATCATCGGATTCATTATAAACCCAACCACCGAACGCCTCCACCTTCGGTGCATTGGCACTGCGCGCCAGATCGACCTTGGCCTGCATCTGCTCACCCTGGCGGTTCAACCGAACCAAATCCGGGTGGGCGTCCACCCATTGCCGCCAGTCCGGCTCCGATGCCAGCGTCCGCCAAGCAGAAGGGCGACGCTGGTCGATCTTGGCCAGCGAACCTTTCCAATCCAGGTGGCGCTGCGCCAGCGAAGCTTTCTCTGACGCGGGCAGTCCTTCAAGCAACGCCTCAAGACGGCCGGTGACTTCAGCCTGGGTCTGACGATTCTGTGCCAGCCGGACCCGGTTTTGCGAACGCTGGGCTTGTACTTCGGCCCAGTCACTGTGGCTTTGCTGCCCCAGTGACAAACGCTCGGACAACTGGTTTTGGATGTCGGCCAGCGCATGAGCTTCGCGTTGCAGATAGCGTTGCGCCACCCGCACTTCAAACCGTTCGATCACCGCATTGGCCACCTCCGTCAAAACCTGCAACCGCGCCTGCCCCAGACGGGCCTGGTTTTGCGCAGTCCGGGTTTGTGCCAGCGTTTGCCGAGCGCTCAGTTCCGGCCGATACAAAGGCTGCGTCACCTCCAGACGATTGGCCGAACGGGCGTAATCGGCCATTTCCATCACCCGGTAACTGATCTCGGATTTTAAACTGACGCTGGGCCCCAGGCTGGCATCGGCCGCATCCTGGTCAAAACGCGAAGCCGCTACCGAGGAACGTTGCGCGGCAACCTGCCCATTGTAACGCTCGGCCCAGTCCAGCCATTGTGACAAATCGACGGCCTGGGTCGCATCCGGGGCCCCATTCGGCGACTCATTTGACGACTCGGCCCAACCGATCGCCGCCCAGAAAACCCCAATTATGACCAGGACTGCTTGTTTAAGAAACCGTTGCATCGACTTTCTCCTTGTTATCGTCGTTATGAGCCTGCGGCCAGGAACGATAGGCCCACAGGGACAACACAGGCAATAAAATCATCGACACCACCGGTGCCGAGATCATGCCGCCGATCATGGGCGCGGCGATGCGTTGCATCACTTCCGACCCGGCCCCGCCGCCGAACATGATCGGCGACAGGCCGACCACAATCACACTGACCGTCATCGCCTTGGGGCGCACACGCTGTACCGCGCCCTGCATAATGGCCGCCTGCAGTTCGGACTGACTGGTCAGTCGGCCTTCGGCCTGGGCTTCTTTGATGGCGTCTTTCAGATACAGCATCATCACCACACCGAACTCAGCCGCCACACCGGCCAATGCAATCAGACCGACGGCGACCGCGACGGAGAAATCGTAATCCAGCCACCAGACAAACCAGACCGCCCCCAACAGGGCGACCGGAATCACCGACAGGATCATCACCGCCTCACGCATGCTCTGAAATACCAGCGCCAGCAACACGAAAATCACCAGCACCACCAACGGCACCATCCAGGTCAAATCGGCCTTGGCCTGTTGCCACTGTTCAAACTGCCCCGACCAGGTCAGACTGTACCCTTGCGGCAGGTCAACGGCCTCAGCCACTTGTTTTCGGGCCATTTCCACAAATCCGGCCAACCCCACATCCGGGGACAAGTCCACAAAGGTCCACCCGGTCAGTTGCGCGTTTTCCGACTTGATCATGGCCGGACCCGTTCGGATGCGGATGTCCGCGATCATGCCCAGTTGAATGTGGGCCCCACTCGGGGTCACAATCGGCAGAGTCTCCAGCGCCTGCTTGGAATCACGCCAACTCTGGGGAAAACGCATTGTCATCGCATAACGTTCCCGACCTTCGATGGTTTCCGTCAGGGCTTGACCGCCGACAGCGGTGGCCAGCATTTCGCTGAGCTGACGCATCGACAACCCATAGCGGGCCGCCGCCACCCGGTCCGGAATCACATCCAGATAACGACCGCCTTGCGAACGTTCGGAAAACACCGAACGCACGCCTTCGATCTCGGACAGTGCCGATTCCAGCTGACCACCGATGTCTTGAATGACGCCAAGATCCGACCCGGCGATTTTGATGCCCACCGGGGTTTTGATGCCGGTGGAAAGCATGTCGATCCGGGTTTTGATGGGCTGCACCCAGGCATTGCTGACCCCGGGCACATCCACCGCGGCGTCGAGCTCGGAAATCAATTTTTCCAAGGTCATGCCCTCGCGCCACTCGTCTTTGGGTTTGAGCGAGATCGTGGTCTCAATCATGGTCAAAGGCGCCGGATCGGTGGCGGTATCGGCCCGACCGATTTTGCCGAACACCGTTTTCACTTCCGGAAACGCTTTGATCATGGCGTCGGTTTGCTGCAACAAATCCTGTGCCGCACCAATCGACAGGCCCGGCAGTGTGGTCGGCATATACAACAGATCACCCTCTTCCAGCTTGGGCATGAACTCGGTGCCCAGTTTTTGCCAGGGATACAGCAACGAGACCATCAACACCAGTGTCAGCACCAGCACGCTTTTGGGCCAGGACAGGCACAAACGCAACACGGGCCGATACATGGCAATCAAATAGCGATTGACCGGGTTTTCGGTCTCACTTTTCAAGCGTCCGCGAATCAGATAGCCGATCAGCACCGGCACCAGCGTAATCGCCAGACCTGCTGCCATCGCCATGGCCCAGGTTTTGGTCAGAGCCAAAGGGCTAAACAGGCGACCGGCCTGCTCCTGCAACGCAAACACCGGCAAAAAGCTCAAAGCGATCACCAGCAACGACACAAAAATCGGTGCGCCCACCTGCTGGGTGGCTTTCTGAACCAGTTGCCAATGTTCCGCGCCTTCGGCCACGCGACCATGCTTGTTCTGAAACGCCAGTAAGTGTTTGTGGGCGTTTTCAATCATGACAATGGCCGCGTCCACCATGGTGCCGATGGCAATCGCGATCCCACCCAGGGTCATGATGTTGGCGTTGACGCCCATTTGGTAGAGCACCGCAAACGCCCCCAGGATGCCCAAAGGCAAGGCCACCAGTGCCACCAGGGCCGAACGCAGATGCCACAGAAACAGCAGTGACACCCCCAAGACCACCAGCATTTCCTGCCAGAGTTTGTCGGTGAGCGTGTTCAAGGTGCGCTGAATCAGCCCGGTACGGTCATAGGTTTCAACGATTTCCACCCCTTCGGGCAAACTGTCTTTCAGGGTGGCCAGTTTTTGTTTGACCGATTCGATCACCGCCATGGCATTGGCCCCGGCGCGCATCACCACGATGCCGCCCACCACTTCGCCTTCGCCATTGAGTTCGGCCAGGCCTCTGCGTGGGGCCGGCACAAATTCAATTTTGGCGATGTCTTTCAGCAAAACCGGGGTTTGGTCAGAACGCACTCCGACGGCGACTTCTGACAGATCGCCCAACTTATCGACGTACCCCTTGAGCGCAACCATGTACTCGGCCTGTCCCAGTTCGACCACCGAAGCGCCCTTTTCGACCGACGCTTCCCGAATCGCCTGTGCCACCTGGGCGACCGGCAGATTGTGGGCCCGAAGCGCATTGGGGTCCACCGTCACCTGGTATTGGCGTACCATGCCACCGATGGAAGCGACTTCGGCCACGCCCGACACCGATTGCAGTTCGAATTTCAAAAACCAGTCCTGCAGGCTGCGCAGGCTGGCCAGATCCTGCTCTCCGGACTTGTCCACCAGAGCATACTGATACACCCAGCCAACCCCGGAGGCATCCGGCCCCAGCGCCGGGACCGCATCTTCCGGCAGGTCGTCAGCGGCCTGATTCAGGTATTCCAGCACCCGGCTTCTGGCCCAGTAAAGGTCCGTGTCTTCTTCAAACAACACATACACATAAGAATCGCCGTAAAACGAATAACCCCGGACCGTTTTGGCTTTCGGCACCGCCATCAGCTGACTGGACAGCGGGTAGGTCACCTGGTTTTCGACCACCTGCGGGCTTTGCCCCGGATAAGCCGTTTTGACAATGACTTGCACGTCCGACAGATCCGGAATCGCGTCCACCCCGGTGCGCTCCCAACTGAACCAGCCGGCCAGGCCCAGAGTCAGCGCCAGCAACAACACCAGTCCGCGTTGGCGGAGACTCCAACCAATGATTTCAGTGATCATGCTGAACCTCCCCGGAATCCTTCTGTTCCGATTCTGTTTGGGTCGGTGAGTCAAAATCGTCCGACGAATCCGAGTCATCAGAGGACTGGAAACGATTGAGGTTGGACTGAATGCGACTTTCGGAATCGATCAAAAACTGCCCGGAAACCACCACTTCATCGCCCTGTGCCAGACCGGAGAGAATTTCCACCATGCCCCGCGTCTGCATGCCAGTGGTGACCGTCTGCACCTGAAAACCACCGGATTCAAGCCGCGTGACCACCCGCTTTTCGCGTCCATCATCAATCACTGCCGCCAGTGGCACCGCCAGAACCTGATGTTTGGGGCCACCATAAATCACCACGTCCGTGGCCATATTGGGACTCAAACGGCCCTCGGCATTGGGCAGCGCAATGCGCACCTTTTTGGCCAGTGTCACCGGATCAAGATTGGGTTCAATGTAGTCAATCTGGCCTTCCCAGGTCGCCTCCGGAAACGCTTTGGTGGTGACCTCCACCGTCAAACCGGTTTTTAACCAGGCCTGGTGCAAAGGCAACACATCGGCCTCGACCCAGATCTGTGACAGATCCACGATCTGAAACAACTCGTTCTGGGGACGGATGTACATCCCTTCCTGGATGCGAAGATTCTTGATCACTCCGGATTGCGGAGCAAAAAACGGCACACGCTGAATCAGCTCGCCTTTCTGGGCTAAGGTCTGCACCGTTTTTTCCGCCATGCCCAGATGACGCAAACGGCTTTTGGCCGAGCGTACCAACGACGAGGCACTCACCGGTTGCCCAGACGTGCCGGAGGATTGACGCCGCAAGGCCAACAGATAATCCTGTTGCGCCGCCACCAATTCGGTGGAATATATCCAGAAAAGCGGTTGACCTTTTTCCACCCGGTCGCCATCGGCTCGGACCTGAAGGTCGTAAACCCAGCCCGCCGTCAACGGGTGAATGTGGCGCAGGCGGGTCTCATCTGGCTGGACCCGGCCGAAAGTTTCGATGTATTTCCAGAGGGTGGTGCGTTCGACCTTCTGAGTCCGCACCGAAAACGATTGGCGGGCGGCCATCGTTTCGGAAGAAGAAGACGATGACCCCACCACCGGTTTGGATTGGGTTTGTTCCAGTTGTTTTTCAACCAGATCCATGCCGCAAATAGGGCAAGTTCCCGGATGATCCTGCACAATCTGTGGGTGCATCGGGCAAACGTAGCGGGTGTTGGCAAAAGCTTGCGGAACCAACAAGCACCCGGCTAGCCCCTGTATAAATTGACGCCTGTTCATAAGTCACTCCTGTAAAGCGTACGAGCGATCATTGCCCGAACCTTTCGGTTATCGATGAATTGGGAAATCAGAGTGGGTCAGGTGACCCGAATGAAATCAGGCAGAAAAACGCGGGGGACGCAGCAGGCGCTCAAGCGCTCGCTGATGCAAGGAAGCCACGGCTTCGACAGGCGAAGGTGACGCCGTCCAAGCCGTGACCGATGTCGGTTTGGTGTTAAGAAGAAAGAGTTGGCCCATCATCAGGCAACCAGGGCCACACTGACAGGTATCGGAAAAACAGTCGTTGCAATCCTGTGAGTGGGTCGCGTGCGATTGGTTTGAGCGTGCCGCCGAATCGTTGGGAGCATGATGCGCCGCGCACTCGGTGGTCTGCTCCATGGCCGTCTGTTTCACAGAAGCCTCCGAGTCGGACGCCATCTTCAAATCGGCACTGGTCGTTGCAGCAAATGTCAGGCACAGCAAAGCAATCAGCCATCGGCGTGACCATGCCAATCGATCCCTGAAGACAATTTTCAACGACGTATTCATGTTTTTGATCGTACCGAAGCCTACTCCAGCTTGCATTAGATAATTTTTATGCGGGCATAAAAAAACCCCGCTGCAAAGAACGGGGCACAAAGATCGATCACGACTCAAGTGAGCCGTTGATCAACGCAGATCAGGAAAAAATGTCTGCGGTAATGTTATTGAACCAGGAATAGGCGTACTGCACTTCGCGTTTGCGCATTTCCTTGTTCAACTTACCGGGCGTCAACCCACCTGAACCGGCCACCTTGGCGATGGCACCGTTTTCATACTTGTAGACCATGGCCACTGAAATGGCTTCGTCCTTGCCAACGATGGAGTAACAGGTATTCACCCAGGAAGGCTCCACCATTTCCTTGCCAGTCAGCGAGGCGTAAACGCCCATGGCACAAACTTTGGCTTCGGAGTTGGCCGCATAACCGGATTTTGGCAGAGGCGAGGCAATGGACGAATCGCCGACCACAAACACGTCTTTTTTGACGGTCGAGGCAAATGTCTTGCCATCAATCGGACACCAGTTGCCATCGGTCAACCCGGCTTTGAACGCAATGTTCCCGGCTTTCTGGGCAGGAATGATGTTCAACACATCGCCCTGAACGGTTTTGCCGCTGGCGGTGGTCACGGTTTTGGAAGCCGTATCCACTTTGACCACACCGTCACTGCCATACCATTCGATCATGGCGTTATCGGTTTTGTACCCATAGTGACGTTCCCAGGCTTCTTCAAACAGACCCATTTTGGAGAATTTTGGCTTGGGATCCAAAATCACCACTTTTGAATTGGGCTTGTTTTCCTTGAGGTACTTCGCGATCAGCGAGGCACGCTCATAAGGCCCTGGAGGACAACGGAAAGGGTTTGGCGGTGGCGCAATCACCACGATACCGCCGTCTTTCATGTTTTGCAGCTGCTTGTGCAATTCCGCCGTCTGGGGACCCGCCTTCCAGGCATGCGGGATCGATTTGGCCACCTCGGCGTCATAACCTTCAATGGAATCAAAATCGAACTGCACCCCGGGCGCGACCACACAACGGTCATAGGCCAGAGACTTTCCACCTTTGGTTTTGACTTGTTTGCCATCAGTGTCGATGTCGGTCACTTCATCAAACACCACTTTGATGCCGTGGCTTTTCAGGCCGTCGTAATCAAAGGTAATGGTGCTGATGTCACGATCCCCGGCGATCACCTCATTGGACATGAAGCAGGTGTGATACTGCTTGTTTTTCTCGACAATGGTCACGTCCATTTTCGGGTTAAGCTTTTTCAGATACTTTGCCGTGGTGCCGCCACCGACGCCGCCACCGACAATGACCACCTTCTGACTGGCGGCAAACGCCAGTTTCTGATAGCCAAACATGGCTGTGCCCGCCATACCGGCGGCCGACATTTTTAACAGATTTCGTCTCGTTACTTGCTGTGTCATGGTCCGCTCCTTACTTTTCACCTGAGGCATAGTATTCAATCAAGGCGGTAATGCCGTCATCGCCATAGGCTTTGTCCAGCTTATCCAGAGCACGCTTCATTTTGCGCTCCATGTCGCGATGACCACTGGTGAAATCGTCCATGCTGTATTGCAGATAAGGTTTCATTTGACCTGACAGGAAACCGGCATCGTCGTCTGGCAAGGTACCGGCGTCTTCATGGCACTTGGAGCAGAAACGGTCATGCAGTTTGGCACCGATATTGGCCACTTTCTTGTTGTGCTTCTGCTCGATTTGAACGTAATTCAAATTGGAAAAGTACTTGGCCATGGCTTCAATGTCTTCGTCCGTATAGCCTTTGGCAATACGTTCCATGATGGTGCTGGGACGATCGCCGTCACGGTACGCATGCATGGATTCTTTGAAATAATATTCCGACATACCCGCAATAGACGGGATGGCCGGGCCACTGCTGATGCCATCCACACCATGGCAGCCGACACAACTGTCAGCCAGCATGCTGGCACGGTCAAACTGGGCATAGGCGTGGCCGGACATCATCATACTGCCGGCAAACACCAGACCCAGCCATTTTTTCAGGGACGTGCGTTGGTTCTGCTTCATATCAAGCGTTCCTCCTCGTTGTAAACGTGCAAATTCTTATCTGACCCGGGTTCCCCTTGGGTCTTATATGCACAACTCTGTTGTCCGCAAAACGCGAACAGACACAAAAAAACCCCAGTTCAGGGGTTCCATTTGATCAGTCGGTTTTCATGGTCAGCGCATCCAGATCCAGGTCTTCCAGTTCTGGCATTGGCTCCATTGGTTCATGGTGGGCGACGCCCTTGTGGCAATCAATGCAGGTTTCCCCTTCCTTGATTGCGCGCGGATGACGGCGCTGCGCCGAACGCGACTGTGCTTCAATGTCCATGGCCTCAAACGTGTGACAGCTCCGACATTCCGCCGAATTGTTGGCGCGCATCTTGTCCCAGACAATGTTGGCCATACGCCAGCGTTCCCCGTCGTAATGTTCCTGATAGGCTTCGGGATCGTTTTTGATCTCGTCACTGACGGCGAAGTTGCCTAAAAATTCGTGATACACGTCTTTGGACGCAATGATTTTGGCCTTGACCTTGGGCAGAAATTCTTTCGGCACATGGCAATCCGAGCAGCTTGCCTGAACACCGGATTTGTTTTGATAATGCGCGGTTTCTTTGTACTCGGCGAGGTTGATTTTCATACTGTGGCACGAGGTGCAGAATTCCATTTCATTGGTGGCGTCAAACACCACATTCATGGCGCCATAGGAAGCAAACCCCAATACAAACACGCCGGCAATAACCAGAAATTTCTTTTTCATGATACCCATATTCTGTTTGTTGAAATATGGAGGCATGGTAGAGGCTGGCTGTGGGAAAAACCACTTAAATTTTCCAATGCCGCATAAGAAGATTTTATATTCACCCAATCATCGAAGGGGTTTTCTGCGTTTTTGTCATACAGGTCAATTGGTTGGAGGATCTCGAGAGAAAGAATTCGTCCGGACGCAGGATGCGAAAGAACAAAAAAAGATGGAAGCCGACTCAAAAATCAGCCAAACACTCCTTTGTTGTCAGGGCTGGAAAGGTGGTCACTCATCCACGCGCTGAGACACAGGCAAGCAGATCACGATTTGAACAGGCGTCGAATCCAGAAAAACCCGGCCACAAAGGCCAGAACCAGTATGGCCCAGGGGCCCCACCACAGAAGTCGGGTTTCGCCCGTCATCGGAGGCCGGTAATGCACGGCCTGGCCATAGCTTTGCTTCATGCTGGCAAGGATCGCCTGGGGGCTCATTTCCCTGTTTACCAACAGGTCAAACACCTCTTCGCGCATGGATTCGGCAACGGGCGCATTGGATGCCAGAATGGATTGGTTGGCGCAAACCACGCAGCGTAACTGTTCCGCCAGCTGACGGTATTGCTCGTATTGCTCGGGCGACTCAAACTGTTGATAGGTGACCTGCGCCTGCACGTGACTGTTCAGTCCGACCGACAACAGGCACACAGCCACCAGGCCTGGTAAAAAACCCAGAACCCTCATCCCAGCTCTCTGCCTGCCTGCGCCTTGCGCCAATGCCTCTGGCCCCAGGCAATCGCCCCGCCCAGAGCCATCAACAATACGCCAGTCCACAAGGCCCGAATCCAGGGCGTGTACTGAATGCGGAAACTCCAGGCCTGTTTCCCTTGCTTCTCGCCCATCGCAATATACAGGTCCCGCGCCAGCGTCGAATGAATGGCCACCTCCGCTACCGGCATTTTCTGTCCGATATAGGTACGTTTTTCAGGCCTTAAACGCCTGGCACCGGGTTCGCCAGGATTCAGTCTGAAGTGTGCCTGCTGAGTCAGATAATTCGCGCCCGGCTGCTCGGTGATTTTTTCAAACAGCAAGGTCTGATCGTGGATGGTCATGGATTCTCCCGGCTGCAGACGAATTTCCAGCGCTTGCTCCATCACGGTGGAAAGCACCATGCCCAGGAGCAGCAAAACAAAACCGGCGTGCGCGACCCAGGCACCGATCGGGTATCCCGACAAGGTTTTGGGTCGATCCGACAAAGAGCGGGAAGCGGTCGCCGCCCGGTAACGCAGCCCCCATACGACAACAGACGCCACCAGCCAGCTGGCCATCAACGACACGGCCAGGGTGTCCGGACTATGCACCGGAAGCGCCCACCAGAACAAAATTCCCCCGATGAGCGCGCCGCTGACTTGCCAGGTCAAACGTCGCAACAAGCGCCGAGGCTGAGTGTTTTGCCAAGATAACACCGAGGTCAAGCCCATCAACGCCACCAACCCCCAGGTTAATGGCGCCATCACCTGATTGAAATAAGGGGCGCCCACCGAAAGATCGGAAATGCCCATTGAACGGATCACAATGGGGTAAAGCGTGCCCAGCAAGACCGTCAACATCATCACCAGAAACAGCAATGAAGCAAAAAACACCAGGGTTTCCCGGCTCAGGAACGCAATCCCGATGCCCGATTGCGCACGTGACCGCCGTAACCCCAGCATCAGAAAAGCCAGTGCCGCCACCCAAAGGGTAAACAACAAAAGCATCCGCCCGCGCGTTGGGTCCACCGCAAACGCATGCACCGAAGACAGAATCCCCGAACGCACCAGAAAGGCGCCCAACAGAGTCAAGACAAACACAACAATCACCAGAAACATCGCAAAGCCCAGCATCCGCGGTTGACGACTGGCAATGGGCGTTGTGTGCAGTGCCGCAGTCAGAACCAGCCAGGGCAGAAGAGAAGCATTTTCTACAGGGTCCCAGAACCACCAGCCGCCCCAGCCCAGTTCGTAATAGGCCCAGAAGCTGCCGAGCGCAATCCCCAGCGTCAGAAAAACCCAGGCAACCTGCAGATAGGGCTGACTCCAGCGAAGATTGGTCCCGGTTTCATCCCGATGCCACAACATGGCCATCACCAGGGCAAACGCCGGCACCACACCGACGTAACCCATATAGAGCATGGGTGGGTGCAAAGCCAGTGCCCAGTCCTGGAGCAAGGGGTTCAACCCGAGGCCGTCCGGCAATACCGTTTCGGCCGCTGTAAAAGGGGTCGACGTGGCGGCCAGAAACAACACGAATGCAAACAATAACCAGGCCTGGATGGTCAGAAGTCGAAAATGCAGCATTCCGGGCAAGGACGCATGAAAGGTGGTGACCCCGATCCAGGCAGAAAGCAACCAGACCCACAATAACAAAGACCCTTCGTGACCGCCCCAGACCGCCGCAATCTTGTAATAAAACGGCAGGGTTAAGGCCGAATGGCGCGCGACATAAGCCAGGCGAAAATCGTCGCTCAAAAACGCCCAGATCAACAACGCCATCAGCAGGCTCAACCCGACAAACATCAGGCGCAGCAGGCCGCTCAAATAACGCGCATCACGCTCGACACGCTCATAATGGGAAGACCGATGTTGGGAATGAACCAGTCGAAATGTGGCCCAAAGTGCGGTCATCGCCCCCAACGCGACCAACAACCAAAGCATTGACTGACCCAGCCAGACCGTCATGGCGGCGTCACCTTGCCCTGAAGGCTTTCGGCGACCTCCGGTGGCATGTATTCTTCATCGTGTTTGGCCAGCAACTCGGAGGCCACAAACCGCCCGTTTTTATCCAGAAAACCGGTGGCAATGACCCCCTGCCCTTCACGGAAAAGATTGGGTAACAGACCTTGATAGACCACACGGATGGAATGCGCATAGTCGGTCATGGCAAACGTCACAGCCAAATCTTCTCCCTGCTCAAGCGACCCCGACGCTACCACGCCGCCCAGTCGAACGGTTTTCTGGGGCGGGGTCGGGGCCTCGTGCAGTTCACTGACCGAATAAAAGTACATGACGTTTTTCTGCAAGGCCTGCAACATCATAAAGGCACCAAGACCCGCCCCCAACACAATCACCAGCGCCCAGAGCACGCGCTTTTGTCGGACCCGGCTCAATCGCATGATGCCGCCTCAAGACGTTGACGCAAACGGCTGGCACAGCGCCAGGGCCACCAAAGCTGAACCAGCATCACCAAAACCGCAATGCCGGTCGCCGCCAGCACAAAACCGTTCTCACCTTGCCACATCACTGATCCTTCCCGTTTTCAACCATACCTCTCAAACGTCTGGCCAGCCAGGGAGTCTGGCTGGCTTCCTGTAATACCCGGCAGCGAAGCATCCATATGGCCTGCCAGACAAATACCAGCAAAAAAGCCAGAGCCATCAGCAGCAACGGGTACAGCATGCTCGCATGCAAAGACGAATCAAACCCACGAATACTCGGTGGCTGATGCAATGTGTGCCACCAAATAACCGAATAATGAATGATCGGCAAATTCACACTGCCGACCAGAGTGAGAATCGCTGCCATACGGGCCGCCGCTTTTGAATCAGACAGCGCATCAAACACGAGCACAATGCCCAAATAGATAAAAAGCAAAACCAGTTCCGATGTCAGCCGTGCGTCCCATACCCACCATGTGCCCCAGGTCGGCTGCCCCCAGATGGCCCCGGTGACCAGAGCCATCAGGGTATAGCCCGCACCCAGCCACGCAAACGCATTCAATGCCCAACCCGCAACCGTAACCTGCCAGACAAACACCAGCAACGCCAGCGCAACCATGAAACCGTATATCATCAAAGACAGCCAGGCCGCAGGGACATGGACATAAAGAATCCGAAACACCTCGCCCTGCTGATAGTCTGCCGGAGCCAGCCAGAAGGCGGCATAAGCGCCTGCAACCAACATGGTGATCGATGCCACCGCCACCCACGGTTGCAGTAGCACCAGGCGCTGATACAGTTCGCCCGGCTGACCCCATTGCAACACCCACCGCCAGAACCGACTCATGACTGCGCCACCGTCAGTTTCAACATCTGCGTGGCCGCCCAGGGCGCCAGAAAAAGGGTGAAAATCACCAGGCCTGCCAAAAACAAAAGGCCGTTGGCAAACGCCATCGATTCGGAAGACGGCTGCAAACTTCCGGCCCCGAAAATCAGAATCGGCACATAAAAAGGCAGGATCAAAACCGCCAGCAAAAAAGGGTTATAGTGCCCTTTCTGCATCACGGCCACCCCGATTGTTCCAATTCCCACCATGGCAAAACTCCCAAAACCAAGCAGTGTCATCATAAGCCAACTTTGAGAAAGGTCAAGATAAAGGGACACGCCCAGCAAAGGCGCAATCAGGATCAATGGCAGAACAAAAAAAGCCCAGTGGGTCACCCACTTGGCCAGCACATACACCGACAAAGGACGCCGACAGGCCACCCACAAGCGTAGGGTGCCGTCCTGCAAATCCGGCATAAACAGATTGGGCAGAATCAAAAACACCGACAAGGTCAGTCCCACCCAGATCAGGCCGGGCGCAGCCTGACGGAGCAAATCGGGTGCGTGCCCCAATGCCAGCGGAAACAACAGGGTGATCAAACAGAAAAACAACAGGGGATTGAGCAGAGCTTTCGGCTGGGCCATAAGCAATCGCCACTGCCAGCGGACTTCCCAGAAAAGCTCATACAGATACGGCATCAGAAAGCCTCTCTTATGCCCGTTTCAGGCGAGGAAAAGGCACAAAGATCCAACTTGATGCAGCGCGGATTCAGAAGGGGCAGAGTCTGCCAGAAGGGTTCGTGCGACGTCACAATGATCTGCTTGCCAGCATCGAGTGCTTCAAGCATGTGGCCGGCCAGAGCATGGCGGGCCGTTTGGTCCAGCCCTACGGCCGGCTCGTCCAGCAACCAGACCGGCTGGCGACTCAATAAAAAAGCCGCGAGCATCAGCCGCTTCTTCTGTCCGAAAGACAGGCAGACAGCGGATTGATGACGCTCAGCCCACAAATTCTGTGCCTGCAACTGCCCTTTCAGGGCTGACGGATCAACCGTTTGTGAACAATAAAACCGGGAAAGGTAAGTCAGATTCTGCCAGACGGTCCAACCGGGCTTGATCGGGTTCTGATCTCCCAGCCAGGCCGTATGGGAAGCAAACATGGCAATCGGCAAAATCTCGACGCCTGGATAACCAACCTGCCCTTTTTCAGCCGGCAACCCACCGCTCAAAGACGCCAGAACCGAACTTTTACCAATGCCATTCGGCCCTTGAAGCCAGAGCATCTGCCCTTCTGGCAGAGAGAAAGAAAGCGAAGAAATCAGGTCATGCCCGTTGCGAGAAAGGCAGAGCCCCTGAACACTCAACATCCGAAACGTCTATTGTGTGGGCCAGGCATCGGGAATTTGCAACTTGGCCTCAACCAACTCACGATCATGAAGCCCTGAAACCAGTTCGATCAGGGTCAAGGCGAACAACATGGCCGTACCCGGTCCTTGGGAAGTGACAATTTTCCCATCGCAAACGACCGGACTATTTTCATAAATCATGTCTTTGCCCGGTTGCTCGTCGATCACACCCGGAAAGCTGGTGGCACGACGGCGATCCAGCAACCCGGCCGCCACCAATGCTTTGGGACCCGCACAGATCGCACCCAACCAGCGGTCTTTTTCCACCTGTCGTTGCAACATGGCCCGAAGCGTTTCATCATCACGAAGACGGTCCGCACCAGGCATGCCGCCAGGCAACACAATCAGGTCAAAGCGACGATCCATCACTTCCTGCAAAGAAGTCTGGGCGACTAAGGTCACACCCCGGCTGGCATAAATGGTGGTTTCTGCATCCAAACTGGCGGACACAACATCCATGCCTGCCCGAGTCAGCAGATCGATGATGGTCACCGCTTCCAATTCCTCACAGCCCTGAGCCAGAGGAACCAATACCGTTTTAGGGGTCATACAACCTCCCAGGTCTTTACTCGGATTGCATCTGCCGGGCCAGCACCATGCCTTTAAGCAGATTCAGCGCTTCATACAGCTCGTAATCCGTAGAAATGATATCGGACTCTTCATCTTTCTCTTCTGACGTTTCATCGCTGGCTTCATCCGATTGCGCTTTTTCATTCTCACCCAGCAGATGGCCGGACAAATCCTTCTCTTTGATCCGCCCAAAACCGGTATCTTTGAGTTTTTCCACTTTTACTTGATCAATTTTGATGTCCGGCTCAATGCCTTCGGACTGGATGGAACGTCCGGATGGCGTGTAATAACGCGCCGTGGTCACTTTGATTGCACCACCGTTATTCAACGGAATCAGTGTTTGCACCGAACCTTTACCAAACGTCTCGCGTCCTACAATCATGGCCCGTTTGTGATCCTGAAGCGCACCCGAGACAATTTCTGATGCAGACGCAGATCCTTCATTGATCAGAACGACCATTGGCTTTCCATTCAGAATGTCGCCATTGGCGGAGTCAAACGACATTTGCGCGTTTTCTACGCGACCTTTGGTGTAGACAATGCGCTTTTCTCCCTTGAGAAAGGCATCGGAAACATCCACTGCGGCCCGCAAAACACCGCCGGGGTTATTGCGCAAATCCAGCACCAGGCCATTGAGTTCGCCACCATTGGCCTTTTTCAGGGTTCGAATGGATTCTCCCAGGTCCTCGCCAGTTCGCAACTGAAATTGACTGATCCGCACATAGCCCATGCCGTCTTCCAGCAGTTTTTCTTTTACGCTTTTGACTTGGATTACCGCGCGGGTCAACTCCAATTCAATCGGTTTGTCTTCACCATCACGGAGAATCGACATGGTAATGGTCGTGCCCGGCTTGCCACGCATGACCTTGACCGCCTCAGTCAGGGTTTTGCCCTTGACCGGCTCACCATCCAACGAAACAATCAAGTCACCGGCTTTGACGCCAGCTTTCTGTGCAGGCGTATCATCAATCGGGGCAATGACTCTGACAAACCCATCTTCCATGCCCACTTCCATGCCCAAGCCACCGAATTCGCCTTTGGTGTGCTCCTGCATTTTTTTGTATTCTTTGGCAGGCAGATAGGAGGAGTGCGGGTCAAGGTTCGACAGCATGCCGCTGATGGCCCCTTCCAGCAATTCCTCATTTTCAACCGGATCCACATACGCATTGGAAACCCGATCAAACACTTCCACAAAAGCCCGCAACTCTTCAAGAGGCAAAGTAACCGTCTGAGTTGCCTGTGAAACAGGCTCTGACTCTTTGGCAATCACGGTTGTTCCCACGGCCAGAATCAGACCAAACAATGCGCCTAACCCCATCCAGGTCGATTTGATCTTCCCGCTTTCTTTCACACCTGTCTCCACACTAAAATCCATTGTCAGTTCGCCTGCTACCCGACGCCCAACGAAACGTTTCTAAATTGTAGCACGAACCTTTATATTTTTTAATGCGAAACTGAAACGGCCCCATACTTGACATCCTCCCCGCCCTAAATGACGGGGATTCCCAAGCGCCGTCTGACACATAAAACGCCTTGTGCAAGTTATAAAATTCGTTTGCGTGACAAGATCAAAACCATTATTTAGAATACGCTTATATTTTGAACGCCGAAACGCCAAGACAAGTAAACAACCCCACTTAAAAATACGGAAGACCCCATTCATGGAAGACATTAATGCCACCACGATCAAGGAAGAAAACATTGAAAAAGCCTCCAAAGCACTCAAAGCCATGGGCCATCCGTTACGACTGAAAATCCTGTGTGTATTGGGGGATCGTGAATTGCCGGTCATGGACATCGTCTCAAAAGTGGGAACCACTCAAAGCAACATCTCACAACACATTGATATTCTGAGGGAAAAAGAAATCATCACTTCCCGCCGGGATGGGAGCCGAATTCTGTGTAAGGTCAGAGATACTCAGATTCTGAGCCTGTTGGAAGCCATGCAGCAGACCTTCTGCCCGGTCAACTGAAGATCACATCACGCCTGTCAGGATCAGCCTATCAAAGCCAGACGCTGATCCATCATTCTCAACTCAAACGCATTGCGCGCTTCAGAAGCCATTGTGCCTTCCATTCGCTCCGTACCCTGTTCCACTTTCTGGCTCAGGCGATCCGGCTGTTCACGCTCATCAATCACATTCATTTGCGAGGTCTCAACTGAACGGTCACTGACCTGGTTATCAGCATCATCGCTGTCCGATGTGTCTTCCGAACGGCTCTCCGACCGTTCAGAGGCTAACTCGGCACTGGCCTGCATCGCCATTTGTGAAGCCTGGCTGGCCACCTGCCGATCGGTACTGGATGGTTCAGACGGCGCCATGGCCGCTGCAATCACCTGTCGCGCCTTTTGAATGGTGGCTTCCGGATCATCACGAACCGGACTGGTATCAATCCCGACACTGCCACCAACCGCATAACGCTGTCCGTCCGGACCGGTTTGATAGCTGTAAGAAGGCCCCGATGTCACATATTGCCCCCCCGCCGCAACGTGCGCCATTTCGTGGGTGCGGACTTCCCGGTCTCTCGCCTTGAGCTGAGCTACCACTTGCTCGACTTGCTGCTGCGACCGATCATCGGCATCCGGTTTTTGAGCCACCGAATCCGAACGATTTGCCTCAGCTCCTCGAGACACCTGTGCTGAACCTTGACTGGGTAAATTACGCGGCGCATTGCCCGATGATTCAGACGGGCTCTGGTCGGAACGGGCGGCATTTGTAACCGGAATGGATTGGGAAGGAGAGGAAGATAATGGGGACGAATGCAGTCCTGCCCCCGGATAAGGCATCAGTGATGACATGACACTGCTGACACTGATACTCATAAAAATCACTTCCTTTATAGGAAAATAATAGCATAAGTTGTTGAAAAGCCAAAATGTCAGCTGTGATTTTCACCAGGCCTGGTAAAAAGGAAACGGGCCGGTTCCCAGACATAAAAAAACCCATGAGGCTTTCGCACTCACGGGTTCATGATATAAGCTTGGGGATGACCTACTCTCACATGGGACCTCCCACACTACCATCGGCGCTGAGACGTTTCACTTCTGAGTTCGGCATGGGATCAGGTGGTTCCATCTCGCTATGGTCCCCAAGCAATTGGGTACTGACAACCAGTCTTTCAACTCGTTGTCGGAATTTGGAAAAATCTCTTGGTTTCAATCTCAACTCGGTAACAGTCTTTCTGTTGTTTTTGACTCTCAAGCTGTCAGCCTAACCTCAGTCAACTCAAAACCGTCTCTTTAAAAAGACCAAGTTTTCTTTGAGTTGTATAGTTAAGCCGCACGGGTAATTAGTACTGGTTAGCTTCATCCATTACTGAACTTCCACACCCAGCCTATCAACGTTGTCGTCTTCAACGGCCCTTCAGAGGGCTTAAAGCCCAGGGAGAACTTATCTCGAGGCAGGTTTCCCGCTTAGATGCTTTCAGCGGTTATCCTTCCCGAACATAGCTACCGGGCAATGCCACTGGCGTGACAACCCGAACACCAGAGGTTCGTCCACTCCGGTCCTCTCGTACTAGGAGCAGCCCCTCTCAATTCTCCAACGCCCACGGCAGATAGGGACCGAACTGTCTCACGACGTTCTAAACCCAGCTCGCGTACCACTTTAAATGGCGAACAGCCATACCCTTGGGACCGACTTCAGCCCCAGGATGTGATGAGCCGACATCGAGGTGCCAAACACCGCCGTCGATATGAACTCTTGGGCGGTATCAGCCTGTTATCCCCGGAGTACCTTTTATCCGTTGAGCGATGGCCCTTCCACTCAGAACCACCGGATCACTAGAACCTGCTTTCGCACCTGCTCGACGTGTCTGTCTCGCAGTCAAGCACCCTTTTACTCTTGCGCTCAATGCACGATGTCCGACCGTGCTGAGGGTACCTTCGCGCTCCTCCGTTACGCTTTGGGAGGAGACCGCCCCAGTCAAACTACCCACCATACACTGTCCCTGATCAGGATTCACTGACCGAGGTTAGAACCTCAACACTACCAGGGTGGTATTTCAAGGGTGGCTCCACTACGACTGGCGTCGCAGTTTCATAGCCTCCCACCTATCCTGCACAAGTAGGGTCAAAGTCCAGTGTAAAGCTGTAGTAAAGGTTCACGGGGTCTTTCCGTCTAGCCGCGGGTACGCAGCATCTTAACTGCGATTTCAATTTCGCTGAGTCTCGGGTGGAGACAGTGTGGCCATCATTACGCCATTCGTGCAGGTCGGAACTTACCCGACAAGGAATTTCGCTACCTTAGGACCGTTATAGTTACGGCCGCCGTTTACCGGGGCTTCGATCAAGAGCTTCGGACAAGTCCTAACCCCATCAATTAACCTTCCGGCACCGGGCAGGCGTCACACCCTATACGTCATCTTACGATTTAGCAGAGTGCTGTGTTTTTAGTAAACAGTTGCAGCCACCTGGTCTCTGCAACCCCTAATAGCTTACGCAGCAAGTGCTTCACCATCAGGGGCACACCTTCTCCCGAAGTTACGGTGTCATTTTGCCTAGTTCCTTCACCCGAGTTCTCTCAAGCGCCTTGGAATTCTCATCCTGACCACCTGTGTCGGTTTGGGGTACGATTTCCTATTACCTGAAGCTTAGAAGATTTTCTTGGAAGCATGGCATCAACCACTTCACTCGCAATGAGCTCGTCATCGGTTCTCGACATTGAACGCCCGGATTTGCCTAAGCGTTCTGCCTACCACCTTAAACTTACACCATCTGTAAGCTGGCCTAGCCTTCTCCGTCTCTCCATCGCAGTAATAAAAAGTACAGGAATATTAACCTGTTTCCCATCGACTACGCCTTGCGGCCTCGTCTTAGGGGTCGACTAACCCTACGTCGATTAACGTTGCGTAGGAAACCTTGGTCTTTCGGCGAGGGAGCTTTTCACTCCCTTTATCGCTACTCATGTCAGCATTCGCACTCGTGATACCTCCAGGAAACTTCTCAATTCCCCTTCGCAGGCTTACACGACGCTCCTCTACCACTCTTAAAAGAGTCCACAGCTTCGGTACACTGCTTAGCCCCGTTAAATCTTCGGCGCAGGCCGACTCGATCAGTGAGCTATTACGCTTTCTTTAAAGGATGGCTGCTTCTAAGCCAACCTCCTGACTGTCTGAGCCTTCCCACATCCTTTCCCACTGAGCAGTGTTTAGGGACCTTAGCTGGTGGTCTGGGTTGTTTCCCTCTTGACACCGGACGTTAGCACCCGATGTCTGTCTCCCATGATTGCACTTGCCGGTATTCGGAGTTTGCAATGGGCTGCTAAGCCTTGACGGCCCGCTAGACCATAACAGTGCTCTACCCCCGGCAGTGAGACATGAGGCTCTACCTAAATAGATTTCGAGGAGAACCAGCTATCTCCGGGCTTGATTAGCCTTTCACTCCGATCCACAACTCATCCCCGCATTTTTCAACATACGTGGGTTCGGTCCTCCAGTACCTGTTACGGCACCTTCAACCTGGCCATGGATAGATCGCCCGGTTTCGGGTCTACGCCACGCTACTAGTCGCCCATTTAAGACTCGGTTTCCCTTCGGCTCCCCTATTCGGTTAACCTCGCAACATAACGTAAGTCGCTGACCCATTATACAAAAGGTACGCAGTCACCCAACAAGTGGGCTCCTACTGCTTGTACGTACACGGTTTCAGGTTCTATTTCACTCCCCTTCAGGGGTTCTTTTCGCCTTTCCCTCACGGTACTGGTTCACTATCGGTCGGTAGAGAGTATTTAGCCTTGGAGGGTGGTCCCCCCATGTTCAGACAGAGTTTCACGTGTTCCGTCCTACTCGTTTTCACATAAAAAAGGTTTTCGCATACGGGACTATCACCCTGTACCGTCCCACTTTCCAGAGGGTTTTGCTAACCTTATCTATGCTTAAGGGCTAATCCCCGTTCGCTCGCCGCTACTTGGGGAATCTCGGTTGATTTCTTTTCCTCCGGGTACTTAGATGTTTCAGTTCTCCGGGTTTGCCTCCTGCAAGCAGGATACTCAGTAAACTGAGTGGGTTTTCCCATTCGGAAATCTCCGGGTCAAAGGTTATTTGCCACCTCGCCGAAGCTTATCGCAGGCTATCACGTCCTTCATCGCCTTCTACCGCCTAGGCATCCACCGTGTACGCTTAGTCACTTAACTATACAACTCAAATCAAACTCGGCCTTTTGTATCGAGTTATCATCTTTGAGCCATACATGACTAAGGTTTTCGCTGACATCTTGAGAGTCTCGACTGTTAACGTCTCCATTCAGGCCGAAGCTCGAACAAATCCGCTAACAGCTTTCACATTTTAAGATACTGTTACCTAGTCTTGATCCCTATTGGGTAATAGGGTCAAGAGATTTTTCCAGATTGTTAAAGATCTTGCTTGTTTCATCAGTTAAATTGTTACCAATTTAGCTGTTAATCATTTCTTGAAATGCCTGATCCGTGATCAAACAGTCAAAAAAACATTAACAGGTAAAATGGTGGAGCTATGCGGGATCGAACCGCAGACCTCCTGCGTGCAAGGCAGGCGCTCTCCCAGCTGAGCTATAGCCCCCTGTCTTTATTTCGCTCTTGAGTAATGCTCTACTCAAGATCGCTAAAAACGCATTTTTCGTCAGTTGGTTTTTTGAGGTTGTGAAGTGTGCTAGAAGCACACGAGCGTTCTCAAAAAGCCAAATGGCGGAAAATTTGGTGGGTCTGGGTGGATTTGAACCACCGACCTCACCCTTATCAGGGGTGCGCTCTAACCAACTGAGCTACAGACCCGAGGTCTTCGCGCCCTGACGCTTGGTCAGAGGCTTTTGTAATCCAGAGACAATTGATGTGAAAACTACCCTAAGGCTCGTTCCCCTTTCTCTTAAAGGAGGTGATCCAGCCCCAGCTTCCGCTAGGGCTACCTTGTTACGACTTCACCCCAGTCATGAATCACTCCGTGGTGATCGTCCTCCCGAAGGTTAGACTAACCACTTCTGGAGCAACCCACTCCCATGGTGTGACGGGCGGTGTGTACAAGGCCCGGGAACGTATTCACCGCGACATTCTGATTCGCGATTACTAGCGATTCCGACTTCATGGAGTCGAGTTGCAGACTCCAATCCGGACTACGAGAGGTTTTGTGAGATTTGCGCACTGTTGCCAGTTGGCTGCTCTTTGTCTCCTCCCATTGTAGCACGTGTGTAGCCCATCCCATAAGGGCCATGATGACTTGACGTCGTCCCCGCCTTCCTCCGGTTTATCACCGGCAGTCTCACTAGAGTTCTCAACTAAATGGTAGCAACTAATGATAAGGGTTGCGCTCGTTGCGGGACTTAACCCAACATCTCACGACACGAGCTGACGACAGCCATGCAGCACCTGTCACTGCGTTCCCGAAGGCACCAATCTATCTCTAGAAAGTTCGCAGGATGTCAAGGGATGGTAAGGTTCTTCGCGTTGCATCGAATTAAACCACATGCTCCACCGCTTGTGCGGGCCCCCGTCAATTCCTTTGAGTTTTAATCTTGCGACCGTACTCCCCAGGCGGTCAACTTATCGCGTTAGCTGCGCTACTAATCTTTTTAATAAGACCAACAGCTAGTTGACATCGTTTACGGCATGGACTACCGGGGTATCTAATCCCGTTCGCTACCCACGCTTTCGCACCTCAGCGTCAGTTTTAAGCCAGCAAGGCGCCTTCGCCACTGATGTTCCTCCAGATATCTACGCATTTCACTGCTACACCTGGAATTCCCCTTGCCTCTCTTAAACTCTAGACTGCCAGTATCGGATGCAATTCCTAGGTTGAGCCCAGGGCTTTCACAACCGACTTAACAGTCCGCCTACGCGCGCTTTACGCCCAGTAATTCCGAATAACGCTTGCACCCTCTGTATTACCGCGGCTGCTGGCACAGAGTTAGCCGGTGCTTCTTCTGTGGCTAATGTCACAGTACTTGATTATTAATCAAATACCTTTCTTCACCACTGAAAGTGCTTTACAACCCTCGGGCCTTCTTCACACACGCGGCATGGCTGCATCAAGGTTTCCCTCATTGTGCAATATTCCCCACTGCTGCCTCCCGTAGGAGTCTGGGCCGTGTCTCAGTCCCAGTGTGGCTGATCATCCTCTCAAACCAGCTATAGATCGTCGCCTTGGTAGGCCTTTACCCTACCAACCAGCTAATCTAACGTGGGCTCATCCTTTAGCGATACCTTACAAGTAGAGGGCACCTTTACTCCGTAGAGCACATCCGGTATTAGCCTGCGTTTCCACAGGTTGTCCCCGACTAAAGGGCAGATTCCCACGCGTTACTCACCCGTCCGCCACTCGACGCCCAAGATCGCCCCCCGAAGGGTTTGTTCTTGTCGTTTCCGTCCGACTTGCATGTGTTAGGCCTGCCGCCAGCGTTCATTCTGAGCCAGGATCAAACTCTTCAGTTTAATCATGATTCGACGTTTTTTAGTGAGCTCGCCGTGCTCTGTAAAACGCTCGGAATTGACGAGTAAATGCATTAACATATACTTCGTCTCGAGCAATTTATGCGGGTCACTCACCTTAGGGAGTTTCCACATAAATTGTCTCTGAATTACCTGTTTTTTAAAGATCTTGGGTCTTTCTCTTCTCAAGCAACCCGCCCTTTGGCGTGTCCCTCAAGAGCTGCGTATTCTAGTGCGAGTGGCCGTTGCAGTCAAGCGACTTTTTGAAGTTTTTTTGATGTTTTTGCTTCAGGTCTGTGTCTTTCGTCCCTGGCATCTCTCATCTCTTCTCAGACCAGAACGTGCGCGTTAAAACCGTTTATTCAACTTGGTTCTCTGCGCCTTGTCCGGCCTGCCTGGCTCACTCGCTGAGCAGGTGGCGTATTCTAGCCGTTCTGACTTGGAACGCAAGGGGTTTTTGATAATTTTTTGGGGTTTCATAAAAAACTTAGAAGAAGTGACGCAATATCAACCAGGCCTGGTTGATTTGATGGAACACTGAGCACTACGCGAGGTCTTTAAGGGAACCTCAAGAGCAAATGCGCCTGACGCTTTCCGATTTTAAGCTTTCCTGCTTAAAAAGACTTAACGACCGATTTTCTGCTCGTTGCCTTCGCAGACCCGCTGCATCTTCAAATTATTGGATTTGGCAAAGTTCATCACATATTCAAACATGGCTGGATTTTTCACTTCCAGTTCTGTGTCGATGATCAGGCACTTTTTTCCCTGGTAAAGTTCGGGGTGCAGCAAATCTGAAAACACCAATCGATGTGAAGCACCGTATGAAGCATACATGGAGGCAATCCGGTCAATCCAGTCACTGGGACGGAATTTTTTTCCTTCTTCGGTAAACCCTTCGATAATGTATTTGCAATGTTGCACTTCGATTCGCTTTTCATCCTTCACAGCTGCTAAATTCATGCGAAGAATTATAGCATAGGGCGAAATCGCTTCTCCAGACGTAATTGCAGTTAGTGGGCGTTGTTTTGAAAAACGGCTTGAGATCGGAGCTGTTTTCCCTGCCCTTCAAGACAAAAATCCACAAACATGGCATAATACGCCTTTTATCATTTTAAGCGTTTATTAAAGTCTCATGAGCCAACATCCAACCGACGATCTCAGAATCAAAGCCATCACCGAAGTGCGCCCACCGCAGGAACTGCATGAACAGTTCCCGATCACGGAAAAGGCCGCTGAAACTGTATTTGAAACCCGTCAGGCCATTCAGGCCATTTTAAATGGCAGAGATGATCGTCTGCTGGTGGTGATTGGGCCTTGCTCGATTCATGACACTCAGGCGGCGCGCGACTATGCTCGCAAACTCAAAGCCCAGGCCGACGCATTGAAAGACGATCTGCTGGTGGTAATGCGGGTGTATTTTGAAAAGCCGCGAACCACCGTGGGCTGGAAAGGGTTGATCAATGACCCCCAGCTTGACAGTTCATTTGAAATCAACCAGGGACTGGAAGCGGCCCGGTCGCTGCTGGTGGACCTGAATGACATGGGCATGCCCTGTGCCACCGAATTTCTGGATTTGATTTCACCGCAATACATTGCCGACCTGATCGCCTGGGGGGCCATTGGCGCGCGCACCACCGAAAGTCAGGGGCACCGCGAACTGGCTTCGGGCCTTTCCTGTCCGATCGGCTTTAAAAATGGCACCGATGGTGGCTTCAAGATTGCTGTGGACGCCATACGCGCGGCCAACAACCCGCACATTTTTTTGTCGCTGACCAAAATGGGCCATTCTGCGATTTTCTCCACCGCCGGCAACCCGGATTGCCATGTGATTCTGCGCGGCGGCAATGACGGCCCGAACTATGAAGCGGCGCACGTCAAGGACGCGGCGGATCAATTGAAGTCGGCTGGCGTGCAAAACCGCCTGATGGTCGATTGCAGTCATGCCAACAGCAGCAAACAGCATAAACGCCAGTTGATCGTTGCCGAAGACATTGGTCGGCAACTGTCAGGGGGCAGCCCTTACATTATGGGCGCGATGGTGGAAAGTCATTTGGTCGAAGGACGTCAGGACTGGCACCCGGAACAATCAATGACGTATGGTCAGAGTATTACCGATGCCTGCATTGGCTGGGACGATTCGCTGAAAGCGCTGGAAACCTTGGCCAGCGGCGTTCGCGCCCGACGTGAAAAGAATGCTTGAACGCGCGCTTCACAGGATCATGAACGAACACAGTCTGTAAAACAGACAAGCCCTCAAAACGTTTCTTCCATCAGTGGAAATGTTGATATCCGGCCGACACATCCGTCGGCCCAAAACGTTTCCATTCTTTCTCATCTTTGTTCAGCACGACCTGCTCACCGGCGACCAGTTTGCCGATGACCTGAAAAGGCGTTTGCGTTGCCACACTCGCCTGCTGCATTGCCGCCAGCTTTTGCGCTGGAAAGGCCACAATCAACTCATAGTCATCGCCGGCCGTTAACGGTGTCAGCCAGTCTATATCCGTGCCATCAAACCTCGCTTTCACGGCCTTTGAAAATGGCAAGCTTTCACATTGGATCTCGGCTCCGAGACGGGATGCCTGAGTCAAATGCATCAGGTCGGCCAAAAACCCATCCGACACATCGATGGCTGCCGAAGCCAGCCCCAGAATACGACTGCCGAACGATACCCTGGGCATGGGCCGATTTAACTTCAGTTCAGCGGACATCGCCCGCCGCCCCGGCAACTGACCGGATTTGGAGGCCAACCCCAACCCGCCATCACCGATGACACCCGTGACCGCCAATAGATCGTCAATAGCGGCCCCGCTACGACGCAGTGCCTGCCCGGCAGGCACCTGTCCATGCGCCGTCACCGTCAACACCAGCGTGTGATGGCGCGTGGTATCGCCGCCGATCAAGGGAATTTGAAAACGCCTGGCCAGACGCGTCAGCCCAAGGGCAAAACGCGCCAACCAGGCCTGGTGATTTTTGTTATCCGGCAGGGTCAAAGCCAGAGAAAAGGCCACGGGAGTGGCTCCCATAGCGGCCAGATCGCTCAAATTGACCGCCAGCGCTTTCCAGGCAATGGCCTCAGGACGGGTGTCAACCGGGAAATGCACGCCTTCGATCAGGGTATCGGTCACCACCACCCAATCCTGACCGGGTTCGGATGCGAGAACCGCACCATCGTCACCAATGCCAACCAGAGGTGTGGTGCCGATATGGCTGAGCGGCTGAAAATAACGCTCGATCAGATCGAATTCGGCCGGCATGAGATGGACTCAGTCGTGGTTTTTTTGTGCGTGGAGGTTTTTTTCGAGCTGACGCAGGTCTTGCGCCACTTTGTCCAGAACGCCATTGATGTATTTGTGGCTGTCTTCTGCACCAAAACGCTTGGCCAGTTCCACGGCTTCGTTGATCACCACCTGATAAGGCGTCTGCGCCTGAGTCTGCATTTCGTAGGCCCCCAAACGAAGAATGGTTCGTTCAACCGGATCAATCCGGCTGGCCGCCCGATCCAGATAAACCTCATAGGCCTGATCAAGCTCTTGTGCCTCACCAGCGACACCGTTGAGCATTTCGCGAAACATCTTGGTGTCGCAGCCTTCCAGTCGACCGTCCACCACAAACTGGTTGATCAGGGCCTGAGTGTCGGTCTCATTGACCAACCACTGATACAGAGCCTGAATCAGAGCGCGGCGTGTCTGAGTACGCTGACTTGCCGGCACTTCTTCGGTCACAATCTCTTCGCCCTGGCCGGGCTTGAACTGATTCGCGTTCATGCGCCTTCCAACTGCTTGAGCACATTGACGGTTTCAATGGCCGCGAGGGTACACTCTTCGCCCTTATTGCCCGCCTTGGTGCCAGCCCGCTCGATGGCCTGTTCAATGGTATCGACTGTCAGCACTCCGAACGACACAGGAACACCCGTCTGCAATGCGACCTGGCCGATGCCTTTGACGCACTCGCCGGCAACATAATCAAAATGCGGGGTGCCACCACGAATCACCGCACCCAGCGCCACCACAGCATCGAAACGCCCGGACTGGGCCATTTTCTGGGCGATTACCGGGATTTCAAATGCGCCGGGCACCCAGACCTGTTCAATGTTTTCTTCACTGCCGCCATGACGCACAATGGTGTCGACTGCGCCTTTCACCAGGCTTTCGACCACAAAACTGTTAAAACGGCCAACGACCAATCCGATCTTCAGACCTTGAGCGGTCAAATTTCCTTCAATGGTTTTCATCTGTCTGCCTACCCTTGTTTTTCGACATATTCCACAATTTCCAGACCAAAACCGCTCAAGGCATTCATACGCCAGGGCGACCCGATCACATTCAGTTTTTGCAGCCCCAGGTCGCACAGAATCTGCGCCCCCAGGCCATAGGTTTTGGCATCGTCCTCACCGCCGGATTCCGGCGGCTGAATACCGCGATCCAGCATCTGATACTGCTGGATTTTATCCAGCAACTCACTGCCCTCTTCGTGTTTGCGCAGCACCACGATCACCCCGCATCCGGCCTTGACTACCTGCTGCATAGCCTGACCCAAAGACCAACCGCATTCATCACGCTGGGCATCAAACAGATCACAAAGCGTGTCCATCATGTGCACCCGTATCAGCGTCGGCACCTCGGCTTTGGGCGTTCCATGCACCAGTGCCAGGTGCGCGCGGTGATCCACAATGTCTTCATAGCCGACCAAACGAAAATCGCCATAACGGGTCGGAAAGGCACACTCCGATACCCGCTCCACCGTCTGTTCGTTTTTGAGGCGATATTCAATCAGTTCCGCCACCGTCCCAAGCTTGATGCCGTGTTCCCGCGCAAAGGCTTCCAGATCGTCGCGACGCGCCATGGTCCCGTCTTCGTTCATGATCTCGACAATCACCGAGGACGGCTCCATGCCAGCCAGCTTTGCCAGATCGCAACCAGCTTCGGTGTGACCGGCACGTTCCAGCACGCCACCGGACCGGGCCATCAACGGAAACACATGACCCGGGGTCACAATGTCGGTGGGCACGGCGTTTGGCTGAATCGCAGCCTGAATGGTTTTGGCCCGGTCGGCCGCAGAAATGCCAGTGGTCACGCCCGTCGCCGCCTCGATCGAAACAGTGAAATTGGTACCGAGCGAATCCTGGTTCTGACGGGTCATCAACGGCAAATGCAACTGCTGACAGCGCTCTCGCGTCAGAGTCAGACAGATCAGACCGCGCCCATATCGGGCCATGAAATTGATCGCCTCGGGCGTGACCGCGCTGGCAGGCATCATCAGATCGCCTTCGTTTTCACGGTCTTCGTCATCCATCAGAATGACCATTTTGCCTTGCTGATAATCGTCAATCAGCTCTTTTACACTATTAAGTTCCATGCCTGTCCTGTTTAGATAAAGCCGGATTTGGCCAGCAGTTCGGTGGTAATGGGGGACGCCTTAGACGAGTCGCTGTCCGCTTGCCCGACCGTCAATAAGCGTTCAATATAACGTGCCAGCAGATCAACCTCAAGATTGACCTGCGTGCCCACGGAAAAGGTTTCAATGGTGGTTTCGCTGCGTGTGTGGGGCACAATGTTCACATCAAACACCGCACCATTCACATGATTGACCGTCAGGCTGATGCCGTCCATGCAGATGGACCCTTTGGCAGCAATGTATTTGGCCAAAGCCTGTGGCGCTTTGATCTGATAACGCCAGGAACGGGCCTCCTGCCGGATGGCAACGACTTCGCCCACGCCATCCACATGTCCGCTGACCAGATGCCCGCCCAGCCGGTCATCCACTCGCAAAGCTTTTTCCAGATTGACCGATGCCCCCACCTTTAATTGGCCCAGGGTCGTGACCGTCAGACTTTCGGCCGACACATCGGCCACATAAAAATCCGGCCCCAGCTCAACCGCGGTCAGGCAGACACCATTGCAGGCAATGCTGTCGCCCAGGCTCACATCCGCCATCGGCAATTGACCGGTGTGAATGCTCAGGCGCGCATCGCCCTGGCGCGGTTCAATTCGTTCGATTCGTCCCCTGGCGGCAATAATGCCCGTAAACATAACCTACTCCTGCTCTAAATCCGGGACTACGACCCCATACATATCGGCCCCGCAGGGTTGCATCGACTGCCATTCAAATTCGTACCGATCTGACATATTTACCAGGCCTGGTAAAAACACCATGCCCCGGGCCTCCGAGCCCAACATTCGGGGCGCAATAAACAGGTGGCATTCGTCCATTCGCCCCAGTTGAACCAGAGCGCCATTGAGTCTGGCCCCGGCTTCCACCATCAGGGAACGGATGGCCCAGGTTTCGTGCAGACAGGCCAACAGCGCCTCCAGATCCACGCGTTCTGCTGTGTCAGACTGGCAGGTTGGCAGCGCCACCACCTGTGCCCCGGCTTTTTCCAGCAAGGCCACTTTATCAGACTGGGCGTCATAGGTCGATTGTGTGGTCGCCACCAATGTGCGCCCCGGCAGCGACAACATGCGAGCCTGAAGCGGCATCCGCAAGCTGGAATCCACTACCACCCGCATTGGATTGGCGTCTTCCGGTGCAAAACCGGGCGCCTGCCATCCCAATTCGGCCAAATCCGCAGCGGGCAGGCGCACATTCATGGAAGGGTCGTCTGCCAGCACCGTTTCGATCCCTGTGAGCAACGCCTGATGTTGTGCGCGCAGACGATGCACCTGATGACGGGAAGCGTCACCGGTGATCCAGCGACTTTCACCGGAGGCCATGGCGGTTTTGCCGTCCAGACTCATGGCAATCTTGGATCGCACAAACGGGCGCTGACGACGCATCGCAAAGAAAAACGTCTGATTCAGAGCTTCAGCCCGATCCTGCAACAGCCCGACCGACACCTCAATCCCCGCCTTTCGGAGGAGCGCAATGCCCTGGCCCGAGACCTGAGGATTGGGGTCCTGCATGGCCACCACCACGCGCCCGACCCCGGCTTCCACCAACGCATTGGCGCAAGGCGGCGTACGACCATAATGCGAGCAGGGTTCCAGGGTGACATACGCCGTGGCCCCTTTCACCGATTCGGTGGCTTCCGCCAGCGCCATGGCTTCCGCATGCGGGTCACCGGCTTTGGCATGCCAGCCCTGAGCGATGACCCGGTCTTCGCGCGCCAATACGCAGCCGACGGCCGGATTGGGCAAGGCCGTGTAACGCCCCTTTTCCGCCAGACCCAGGGCCTGATGCATCATCTGATAATCCAGATCGGAAAAGGTCGGGTCGGCGTCAAACGGCATGATCATTATTGCGATTGCGTGGCGCTGACGAGTTTTTCCACTTCTTCCCGAAACGCGTTCACATCCTGAAAAGAGCGGTAAACCGAGGCAAAACGGACATACGCGACCTGATCCAGCTCACGCAAAGCGTCCATCAGCATTTCTCCGACTTGGGAGGACGGGACTTCGCGCACCCCTTCCGCCGTCAGGGCTTTTTCAATGCGATTGACCACCTGATCGATGGCATCGCTGGCCACGGGCCGTTTTTCCAGCGCCTTGATCAAACCGCGGCGAATCTTGGCTTCATCAAAGCGTTCGCGATTGCCGTCCGACTTGACCACACGCGGCAAACTCATTTCCGCCGTTTCATAGGTGGTAAAGCGTTCCTCGCAGGTCAGACAGGCACGCCGACGACGTACCTGTGCGCCCTCTGTGGCCAGGCGCGAGTCAATCACTTTGGTCTCTGGCGCGTTGCAAAACGGACAATGCATGAAAAGCCTTCGTAAAGTTCGGAATTAAGCCTGGCGGTATACCGGGCGCTGGGCACACAAAGCGGTCACTTTTTCTCGCACTTGCGCCACCACGGCCTCATCCCAGGTTTCATTTTCCTGATCGCAGGCCGCAATCACGTCGCACATCCAGTGCGCCAGATCGGTGGAATCGGCCTCGGTGAAGCCACGCGTGGTAGAGGCAGCGGTGCCCACCCGGATGCCGCTGGTCACAAATGGCGACTTGGGGTCATTGGGCACGGAATTTTTATTAATGGTAATGTGGGCCGCACCCAGCGCCGCGTCGACCAGTTTGCCAGTCAGCCCCTGTTCGATCAGGCTGACCAGAAACAAATGGTTTTCCGTGCCTTTGGAGACCACATCGTAACCGCGCTCCATAAACACTTTGGCCATGGCTTTGGCGTTTTTGACCACGTTCTCGGCGTAGGTTTTGAATTCCGGTTCCATCGCCTCTTTGAAGGCCACCGCCTTGGCCGCAATCACATGCATCAGCGGTCCGCCCTGCTGGCCGGGAAAAATCGCTGAATTGAGTTTCTTTTCCAGCTCCGGGTTGGACTTGGCCAGAATCAAACCACTGCGCGGACCGCGCAAGGTTTTGTGAGTGGTGGTGGTCACCACGTCGGCATAAGGCACCGGATTGGGGTAGATGCCTGCTGCCACCAGACCGGCCACATGCGCCATGTCCACCAGCAGATAAGCCCCGACTTCGTCGGCGATTTCACGGAACCTGCCCCAATCCACCACCTGGGAATAGGCCGAAAAACCGGCCACAATCATTTTGGGCTGGTGTTCACGCGCCAGTCTGGCCACTTCGTCGTAATCGATTTCGCCGGTTTCCGGGTTCAAGCCATACTGTACGGCCTTGTAGATTTTGCCGGAAAAGTTGACGTGGGCGCCGTGGGTCAAATGCCCGCCATGCGCCAGGCTCATGCCCAGCACGGTTTCGCCTGGTTTCATCAACGCCATGTAGACCGGGGCATTCGCCTGGGAGCCCGAATGCGGCTGCACGTTGGCGTAATCGGCGCCGAACAGTTCCTTGGCCCGATCAATCGCCAGCTGCTCCACCACATCCACATGTTCACAGCCGCCGTAATAACGCTTGAAAGGGTAGCCTTCGGCGTATTTGTTGGTCAGCACGGAACCCTGCGCTTCCATGACCCGGGGACTGGTGTAGTTCTCCGAGGCGATCAGTTCAATGTGATCTTCCTGCCGAGTCGCTTCGGCTTGCATGGCCGTAGCCAATTCGTCGTCATAGCCGGCAATGGTCATGGTTGGTTCAAACATGCACGTTCTCTCCTAAAAAAGCTGTTTTGCTGCACACCCGACCCGTTTTTTACCAGGCCTGGTCATATGGAATGGGTTAAACGATAAATTTTATCAACTCTCGCCGCGTTTTGCACTTTAAATGCATCGACACAAAAACTTTATAAAGCCCGTTTTTTTCGGTACAGTTACGCTTATTCAAAGCGCTGGGAACAAAAACGCCCGCCGCAACACAATCAACAAAAGAGGTTTTGATGGCACAGTTTGTTTACACCATGAACAAAGTGGGCAAGGTCGTTCCGCCCAACAAACACATTCTGAAAGACATTTCCCTGTCCTTTTTCCCCGGGGCAAAAATCGGGGTACTGGGCCTGAACGGTTCGGGCAAATCCACTCTGCTGCGCATTATGGCCGGCATCGACACCGACATTGTGGGCGAAGCCCGTCCGCAACCCGGCATTAAAATTGGTTATTTGCCACAGGAGCCGCAACTGACCCCGGACAAAGACGTGCTGGGCAATGTGGAAGAAGCGGTGCAGGACGTCAAGGATGCGCTGACCGAGCTGGACGGGATTTACGCGGCCTACGCCGAACCCGATGCCGACTTTGACGCGCTGGCCAAAAAACAGGAAGCGGTCGAAGACCTGATTCAGGCCAAGGACGGCCACAATCTGGAACGCACCCTGAACATTGCCGCCGACGCTTTGCGTCTGCCGCCCTGGGACGCCGATGTCACCAAACTTTCCGGCGGGGAAAAACGCCGTGTCGCGTTGTGCAAGCTGTTGCTGGAAAAGCCCGACATGCTGCTGCTGGACGAGCCGACCAACCACCTGGATGCCGAATCCATTGCCTGGCTGGAGCGATTCCTGCTCGAATTCAGCGGCACCGTCGTCGCCATCACCCACGACCGTTACTTCCTGGACAACGCCGCCGAATGGATTTTGGAACTGGACCGTGGCGAAGGCATTCCATTTGAAGGCAACTATTCTTCCTGGCTGGAACAGAAAGAAAAACGCTTGGAAATGGAATCCAAACAGGAAGCCGCACGCATGAAAACCATCCAGCACGAGCTGGAATGGGTGCGCTCCAACGCCAAAGGCCGTCATGCCAAATCCAAAGCCCGTCTGTCACGCTTTGAAGAACTCAGCAGTCAGGAAACCCAAAAGCGCAACGAAACCAAGGAAATCTTTATCCCTGTGGCCGAGCGATTGGGCGACAAGGTCATCGAAGTCGATCATCTGAACAAAAGTTTTGACAACAACCTGCTGATCGAAGATCTGTCCTTCCGCCTGCCACCAGGCGGCATTGTCGGCATCATCGGCCCCAACGGCGCCGGGAAATCCACCCTGTTCAAGATGTTGACCGGACAGGAAGAACCCGATTCCGGCACCATCGAATTCGGCGAAACCGTGCAACTGTCTTATGTGGATCAGTCGCGTGACGCGCTGGATGACGACAAAACCGTGTACGAAGAAATTTCCGAAGGCGACGACATCTTCATGGTCGGCAACATCGAAGTCAACGCCCGCGCTTACGTCGGTCGCTTCAACTTCAAAGGCACGGACCAACAGAAACGCATCGGCGAACTGTCCGGCGGCGAACGCAACCGTGTGCATCTGGCCAAAACCCTGCGCAGCGGCGGCAACCTGTTGCTGCTGGATGAGCCCACCAACGATCTGGACATCGAGACTTTGCGGGCGCTGGAAGAGGCTTTGCTGGACTTTGCCGGTTGCGCGGTGGTGATCTCGCACGATCGCTGGTTCCTCGACCGGATTGCCACCCACATGCTGGCCTTTGAAGGCGATTCGCACGTCGAATGGTTTGAAGGCAATTTTACCGATTACGAAGAAGACCTCAAACGCCGCAAAGGGCCTGATGCCGCGCAACCGCATCGCATCAAGTACAAACCAGTGATGAAAAACCAATAAGGAGTCACGATCATGGCCGCTATGGAATCCCGCATGCAATCACACATCGAGGCGATTGCCAACGCCATGCCCGACCCGATCTTTGTCATGGGCGAAAACGGAACCTATCTGGATGTCATAGGTGGCCAGGAACGCAGCCTTTACGCCGATGGCCACCCGCTGATCGGCAAAAACTACTTTGACGTGCTGCCGGAAAAAATGGCCGAACGCTTCACCAAAGTCGTAAAAAAAGCCATTGCCAGCGGCCAGCTTCAGGAAATCGAATACCAGTTGGCCGACACCGAAGTGGCAGGCATTGAGCCGGTCAGCACCACCGAAGGCCAGTGGTACGAAGCACGGGTTTACCCGCTCGACAGCGATGCCTACCAGCAAGCGGCGGTCATCTGGCTAGCGATCAACATCACCCAGCGCAAACACATGGAAGAACAGATCGAACAACTCTCCTCACGTGATCCGTTGACCGACCTTTACAACCGGGATTTCTTTCTAGAAATCGTAGACGAAGAACTGGGCAAAGCCCGTCTGAATCAACGCGCTCTGTCACTGGCCAAAATCAATCTGGACTGTTTCAAACGCATCACCGATGCCTATGGTCACGAAATTGGCGACAAGGCCATTCTGACAGCGGCACACGCCATTTCGCATGTGATTGGCGATCTGGGGTACATTGGCCGCTTAAGCTGCGATCAGTTCATGGTGGTCCTGCCGGAAATCAAAGCCGTCGATGCCTTCCGCATCGCCAAACTGGCCCAGGAAACCATCTCGTCGCAAACCATCGCCCTGACTGACAGCGACACCACCTGTCTGACCAGCCATGCAGGCGTGACCGAACTGCGCGACGAAAGTGACGACAGTCAGACCCTGTTCAGACGCGTCAACAAGGCCATCAAGTCCCTTGACGGCACCCGCGAAGTCACCAAAATCCTGTAAAAAAACAACACCCACCAGGCCTGGTAAAAAACCACTTTGTGTCGCGCCCTGTACCAGCGCGAAAGCCAGAACCAAAAAAGCGGGGACAACCCCGCTTTTTTCATTTCAATCGCATGCAACGTCGGCCGACAGATCAATCATCGCCTTTGAAGGTGCCGTAAATCACCAAGCTGTGACTGGCCAGATCATACCCTTTCTCTTTGGAAATTTCCTTGATCCGTTCTTCAATCACCGGGTCCACAAACTCGCGCACCTTGCCGGTTTTCACACAGACCAGATGATCATGGTTGTCGCCGGTGTCCAGTTCGAATACGGAAATGTTGTTTTCGAAGTTCAGACGTCGAACAATCCCGGCCTGCTCAAACTGTGTCAAAACACGGTAGACGGTGGCCAGTCCGACTTCTTCCCCCTGCTCGATCAGGATCTTGTAGACATCTTCGGCAGTCAGATGATGCTCTTCACCTTCCTGTTCCAGAATTTCCAAAACCTTCAATCGAGGCAAAGTGACTTTGAGACCCACTTTTTTTAAATTCGCGCTGCCCATGAACCTGAATGATCCCTTTTTAGAAATGATTACGTGTATAATTGGACCTCAAAACAACAAGCCTTTTTTCAACAGCTTAGTCCGAGACACCCAACGTTTTATGAAACTGATTCGAAGATTTAGCGCTATTATAACGCTTTTTGCCCTATTCTCCACCCTAACCGCCTGCTCTTTTTTCACGCCCTACAAGGCCCCGATCACGCAGGGGACGGTGATTGACACCGAATCACTGAACTCTCTGCAGGAAGGGCTGACCGCGCAGCAGGTGGTCGAACTGCTCGGACCGCCTTTTGGTCAGGATCCGTTCAATGCCAATCGCTGGTCTTATGTGTTCTACACCACCGAACCGGACTTTCAGCCAGACGCGGTCAAACATCTGTGGGTCGCATTTGACCAGCAAGGCTATCTGCTCGACTGGAAGGTCAAAGAAAAGGCCGTCGAGGTCGACCGCGGCTTTGACGACGGCTTGGGCTTATTTGACTGAGGCATGACCGTTCAGGCATTCAGGCTTTCGCCTGCTGCCTTTCCTCGGCGACCCGTTTGCGGCGACGCTCGCGCGGATCGGCTTTCAGAGGGCGATACACCTCAATCCGGTCTTTGGGCGCCAACACCTGATCCGGCTTCACAGGTTGGGAGAAAATCCCGACATGAGAAATGTCCAGATCGGGAAAGGTTCTCAACAGCTGAGACTGCTTGAGCGCCTCCTCCACCGTCGTTCCCTCCGCCACTTCTTCGGAGAGCAGATACTGCTCGTCAGGCAAGGCATAAGCCACTTCAATCGGAATCAGTGTTTCGGATGATTTAACCATACAAGGCCTTTGCTCTGTCACAAAACGACTGTACCAGCGTCGCGGCAATCTGCTCAAACACCGGCCCGACAGCCATATTCAACAGTCTGTTACGGATGGAAAAACGCAAATCCAGAGAAATCCGACAGGCCTCTTCGCCGATGGCCTCAAAACGCCAGTCGCCTTCCAGCTCATCAAACGGCCCATCCACCAAAGACAGGTGAATCCTCTCCGGCTGCGTCAGGCGATTGCGGGTGGTAAAGCTTTGTTGAATACCGGCTTTCTGGATATCGATCCGCGCGACCATGGTGTCATCCGATTGTTCCAGCACGTCACTGCTTCGGCACCAAGGCAGAAATTCGGGGTACGCCTCGACATCGTTCACCAAAGCAAACACCAGCTCCGTTGGGTAAGGCAAAAGCGCCGAACGTGTGATTTTTTTCATATAAAAGTTGGTATCCGCTATAATCACGCCATTATGGCAAAGAAAAAAAAGCAACACAATCCAAACACCATCGCGCTGAACAAAAAAGCCCGTTTCGACTACTTTATTGAAGAAACGTTTGAAGCCGGCCTAGCTCTGGAAGGCTGGGAAGTCAAGAGCCTGCGCCAGGGCAAAGTCAACATCAAGGAAAGTTATGTGCTTCTGAAGGACAATGAAGCCTGGCTGTTCGGTGCGACCATCACCCCTTTGATCAGCGCCTCTTCCCACAGTCACCACGACCCGCTGCGTTTGCGCAAACTGTTGCTGCACCGACGTCAGATCGACCGTCTGCTCGGACTGAAAGACCAGAAAGGGTACACTTTGGTGCCATTGGATCTGCATTGGTCGCACGGCATGGTCAAGGCCAATCTCGGCCTGGCCAAAGGCAAGAAGCAGCACGACAAACGGGCCGTCGAGAAAGAGCGTGACTGGAACCGTGACAAGCAGCGCATACTCAAATACCACGCCTAAAAACTGTCGGCCTTGAAAAGACTGACAAGCTCCCCATTATTACGTTAGAATAAAGACTTGCTCAGGAACCGGTAGAAACCTTTTTTACCAGGCCTGGTCATTTTCCCGAAAACAGGTGTTCCACCGTTTGCAGGATTTCCCATTTATGGGGCTGTTCCGGCTTCGACGGGGAGTACAAAGTTTGGGATGCATGCCGTGCCTGAGATGACGCACGTAAATCTTCATTTCAATTTGTTATAGTTGCAAACGACGATAACTACGCTCTAGCGGCTTAACCCCGCTAGCACAGACCAGTTCCGTTGTTCGTGGCGCCTGGTTTCTGTGTCGACTTACACGGAATCGCTGGCTGTATGGGTTTGGATGCAGTCAGTTAAACTTCACAAACTCGCGGTTCGTGATCCCTGCCGATCGGGTAGCGTGCCGTTAAAGCAATTGGTCGGATAAGCATGTAGATTCTCGAGTGGCGGCTTCCCGGACGGGGGTTCGACTCCCCCCAGCTCCACCATATTTCCCTATCGGCTCATTTATTTGAGCTTTTTGATTCGTTCTTGCGGACTGACCACATCGGTCAGACGCACCCCGAACTTGTCATTGATGACCACCACTTCGCCATGCGCAATCAGGGTGCCATTGACCAGCAAATCCAAAGGCTCACCCGCCAGACGATCCATTTCGATCACACTGCCCTGGGTGTAGGACAGAAGGTTACGGATCGAGACAGTGGCGCGGCCGATTTCCAGTTGCAAAGTGACCGGAATGTCCATCAACACATCCAGATCTACCTTGTCTGCACCGCCACCGCGACCTTCCTGCAGTTCGTCCAGCGATGCCTGGCTGACTTCGTCCTCTGTGGCTTCGGCCTGCTCTGACAATGCCGATGCCCAGGGATCGTCTTCTCCGCCGCCCTGATCTTCGTTTTCGGGGGCTTCGGCCTCTGCCTGTTCATTCAGTGCGTCGCCCCAGGCGCTCATATCATCTTCTTCACTCATCGTACCAATCCTTTGTGTTATCGATCATTCTCTCCTGATAAGCCGGATGTCTCAGAATTTCCTTGAGCTTGACCGCCTTCTTGTCCTGACTTTCGCCGAGTTTGCCTTTGGCAATACCTATGCCTTCCGCTTTGACGGTGACCTGTTCCGGCATTTCAAACGGAATAATGTCGCCTTTTTCCATTTGCATCAGGTCTTCCACCTGCATCTGCAATTCGGCCAGGTTGACCGTCAGCTCGATCTCAATGTTCTTGGTTTCTTCGCGCAAGGTGCGCGACCAACGGTTGTCCGACTCGCCCTGCAGATTGGACATGCCTTCTTCGAGCTTGTCGCGTACCGGCTCCAGCATGGAATACGGCATCACTATGTCGACACGCCCTTCCACGCCTTCAAAGCGCACATTGATGGGGCTGACCACAATCATGTCGGTGGCGTCGACTATGCTGGCAAATTTCGGATTCATCTCCGAATGCATGTAGTCGATTTCAATGTCCATGACCGGCGCCCAGGCTTTGCGCAGATTCTCAGAGGACATATCCAGAATGCTGCGCACCATCGACATTTCCACTGGCGTGTATTCACGCCCTTCGATTTTGAACGGCAGCAAACCGGTCCCGCCGAAATACATGTCCACCGCAGTAAAAATCAGCTTGGAATCCAATGTGAACAGTGAGACCCCATTCAACGGATTGATCCGATAAATATTCAGACTGGTCGGCACAAACAGGTTGCGCAGGTAATCGATCATTTTGATGATTTTGACCTCACCAGCGGTCACTTCGACACTGGACATGATCATTTCATTAAAGTGGCGCTGAAAGCCCCGGGCAAAACGTTCGTTGATGATATCCAACGCCGGCAGACGCCCACGTACGATCCGCTCCTGGTTGGTAAAGTCATAGACTTTGGCCGCCGTGGATTCTGCGGAATCGTCGTCTTCGGTCTCAACGTCGCCACCACCCATGCCTTTTAGCAGGGCATCGACTTCGTCCTGGCTGAGAATATCATCCATGCGTCTTCCAGTTCCTATTGCATGACAAAACGTTCAAAGTACACGTCTTCGAGAATGTCGGGGTAGATCCCGTTTTTCTCCAACACGGCCCGGGCTTTTTCCAGAATGCGTTCGCGCAACAAATCCGGTCCGTTGTCCAGGTTCATTTCAGAATAGGTCTGGATGCGCAGCAACGCGGTAATGTCGTTACGCAGAATCGGACGATAGTTCTCCATATCCTGAATCAACTGCGGATAACGTGACATGAATTTCAGCGTCACCGCCAGATATTTGGCTTCGCCTTCGCCTTTGAAATTGACCACAAACGGTTCCATCGCAAAATACTGCGGTGCTGCTCCCGGTTCCGGTGGCTCATACTGTTTGTATTTGGGAGAAAACTCCCGGGGCACACCATCTTCCACTTGAGCTTCGGTATTGGCCTGTTCTCCACCCTGGGTAGAACCATCACTTTTGTCGCCTCCGCTGAGTAACATGAACGTCATCACGCCAATGCCGATGACCAATAATAAAATCACCACAATCAGAGCGATCATCAGCCCCTTGCCGCCGGATTTTGTTTCTTCCTGCTTTTCTTCTTCAGCCATGCAAAGCCCCTTTTATTTTGAATTTTGTCTGGTGTTATCTGCTCGCGGGGTCTGTCATCTGTTGTGACAAATCCTCCATCCCCGGCGCTTCACTCAAGCTTTTCAGGCGCTCTTCCGCTTCCTGATTAAGCACAATGATACTGATGCGCCGATTACGGGGATTATAAGGGTTTTCCTTATCAAACGGGACGGTATCCGCCAGCCCCACGACCTGTGCAATACTGTCAGATTCCACTCCGCCACGCAAGAGCAGGCGACGGGCGGCATTGGCCCGATCGGCCGACAGCTCCCAGTTGGTGTAGTCGGCATCGGCTTGATAGCCGGACGAATCCGTGTGCCCGGCAATACTAATGCGATTATCGGTTTGTGACAGAATGTTTCCGACTTCTTGCAACAACCTTTGCGCGTAGGCTTTCGGCAAATCGACCCCGGTGCCGAACATCGGACGTTTTCGATCGTCCAATACCTGCACCCGCAAGCCATTCGGTGTGATTTCGATTTTCAACTGTTCTTTCAATTCTTGTAAAGACGGCGTATTCTCGATTTTCTGTTCGATCTGCTTTTTGAGCTGCTCCATTTCTTTGCGCTCTTCCTGGTCAATCTTATCGCCGTCCCCTTTGGGTGAATCCTTGAAGCCGCCCATGTCGATCAGTGAATCTGATGATTGTCCAGCTTCATCTGATTTAACCAATATCTCTGGCGCACCTTCAATAACAGTGGGATCCTGAAAATATTCAGCCATACGCTTTAGTTGCTCATCATCTGCCCCGCCCAAGATCCACAACATAAGAAAGAACGCCATCGCGGCGGTCATAAAATCGGCAAACGCGACTTTCCAGGCCCCACCATGGGCCACATGCGGGCATTTTTTTACCCGTTTGATGATGATGGATTGTTCATCACTCATTGACGTGTCCTTGTTTGTCGACGTCGGTTATTTCTGGGTTTGCAGATATTCGTCCACTTCCAGAAAGCTGGGACGTTCTTTGCCGGGGATGGCTTTCCGGCCGAACTCCATGGCCACCTGGGGCGGATACCCATTCAGGTTCGCCATCAGACAGGCCTTGATCGCGCCGTAAAACGCGCTTTCCGCATGGGCACGGTTTCCCAGGTCGGATGAGATCGGATTGACAACACCATAGGCGACCAGAATCCCCAGAAAAGTCCCGACCAATGCCACCGACATATGGTGGGCAATTTCCAATGGCCCTGCGTCCAGATAACCCATGGTCACAATGATCCCCAGCACCGCGGCCACGATACCAAACCCAGGCAACGCCTCCCCGACCTTGCCGACGGCTTCACTCGGTGCCATGGCTTCATGATGATGCACATCCAGTTCGGCAATCATCAGATCTTCCAGCTGATAGGGGTTACTGGCCCCGCTGATCATCAGTCGCAGATAATCACAGATGAAATCGACCACATGATGATCCTCGGCAATCTTGGGGAACTGGCTAAACAACTCACTGTTTTCAGGCTCTTCCACGTCCTGTTCGATCGCCATCAAGCCCTCTCGGCGGGCCTTGTTGAACAGGCGAAACATCAGCCCGATCAGTTCCATATACATTTCTTTGTCGTAGCCGGGCGATTTGACCAGTCCCAGCGCGCTGGAAAAACTCTTTTTAACCACCCAGCCCGGATTCGCGATAATAAACGCGCCAAGCGCCCCGCCACAGATGATCAAAACTTCCAGCGGCTGAATCAGGATGCCGATGCTGCCGTGCGGCAGATACCCCCCGAGCAGCGAACCGAACACCACCACTGTGCCGATGATTGCTTTCATAGTCGAACCTTATTGTTATTTTTTACCACACTTTTCACTCGGGTTGATTCAGCGCCAGAGAGCACGCTTCAAGAACTTTCGACCGCTTGAGACAAGGCCTTCTGAGACGACTTCAATTCCGCCAGATTCGCCTCGATCTCATGCAAAAAATCACTGACTTTGCTGGCCTGGCCCTGCGTTGTCTCCACACGTTCTTGACCGTTTTGCATCACACCCACTGCGCTTTGCGCACGGCCCTGCAATTCTTCGATGATGGATTGAATTTCGGTGGTGGCCTGCTGGGTCTTGCCGGCCAGCACCCGCACCTCATCGGCGACTACCGCAAAACCGCGGCCGTGTTCACCGGCACGGGCCGCTTCGATCGCTGCGTTCAGGGCCAGAAGGTTGGTTTGTTCGGCGATGTCACGGATCAGTACCAGCACCGTGCCGATGTTGCTGCTGTCTTCTTCCAGCTTTTTGATCACACTGGAAGCATGGGTGACCTCATCGGTCAAGCCAGAGACTTCGGAAATCACGCTTTCCACCGAGGACATGCCTTCGTCCGTGCCACGGCTCATGCGCTCGACCACCCCTTCAAGCTGGTCCGACAGAGACACCAGTTCGCTGTTGTCAAAACGACTGGCCGCCGGATCCGGCAAAGCCGCATCCTCTGCGCCAAATGCGTCCTGACTGCTCAACCGCTCATTCAACTGCGCCACCTCTTCTTGCAATGACATCGCCTGCTGGTTGGCCGAGTCGATTTCGGAGGATTTGACCGCCAGCGCCGACTCCATCTGCTCAAACAACTGATTCAGGGTTTTCACCACTTTGGGATCGGTGCCTTCCGCCCGGAAAGTGGGCGAATAGTCATTGGCATCCAGTTTTTCTTTCAGGGCCTCGTTGAGCTGACTTTGTTCACAGGCCCCGGATTTGTTGCACCAAAGCAGATAGACCAAAGCGCCCGCCACGACCCCGCCGACGCCCAGCGCAATCAAGACCACGCCAGTGGTTGGCAAACCGGCAATCGCAGAGGCGTGGCTGGGCGTCGCCAGACCAAGCAGTCCGAACAAAGGCAAAAGTTGGGTTACGACTCTCATGCGGAATCCTTTACTAAGTTAAGCGTAATAGTCTACTAAATTATTCGAGGTGGCCAAAACCGATTCGCGCGAAGAAGCTGTCGCTTCCTCACCGTGATCCTCTCCGGACTGGCCTGTCTGGCCCTGCGCCCGTTGCCCCTCGCCTTTCTCTTGAGCCTGGTCACCGGCGAACGACTGACGTTCCTCCGACACATCCATGGACCCGAATTTCATGCCCGCATTCTCAAGCATTTCCTTGAGTTTGGGCATCGCCTGCTCAATCGCTTCACGGGTGGTGCCCTGCTGCGTCAGCATGGACACGTGCACCGCCTGATCCTTGTCCACATTCAGCTTGACCTGGATCGAGCCGAGTTTTTCCGGATTCAGAGTGATTTTGGCTTCCTGCAATTTGTGATTGGCCATGTAGAGCACCCGGTGCCCCAGGGCCTGACTCCAGTTAGGGCTGCGACTGGGCTGCGACAAGGTCTGCAGCTGACCCGGCAAACCGTTTTTGGTGTCCATGCCCAAACTGCCCAGCAACTTTTCCACCCGCTCCGCTTTCTGCTCCTCGGTCACGCTGCCATCGGCGGCCATCTTGGTCGCCTGCTGCTGAGATTGTGCCAATTGACGTTGCTGCTGGCTCTGCTGCCATTGCTGCTGAGCTAACTGCTGGGCCAGTGATTGCTGGTTCTGCCCGGACTGGCCCGATTGTCCGCCGGAGGAGGACGCACCCGCTTGCTGCATTTCCGCGCGCAATTCCTGTTTTAATTCGTTTTTGGCCTCGGCCCAGCGCGTGGTCTCAACCTTCATATCGCGCCCATCGACTTTGAACGTGGGTTTGGCTTCGGCTTCCTGACGGCGTTTGGCCGCCTCTTCATTCAATTTGGCGTCCTGATTCAGAGAATCTGCGTTTGCTGCCAGTGCTCGATCCGTGCTGGCCGGGCGCACATCCGCCTTGCCTTCGGAGCCTCGGCTGGCTTCTGCCGCAGAACGCTCCGTCGGTGCCGCCAGGCTGGCCAACTTTTCCGCCAGCGCCTGCAAGGGCGTGCCACTCAGCGGATGCGGCTCAGAGGACTCTGTCACGTCTTCGATTGCCTTCGAATCTGTCCTGTCCGTTGAACCTGTGCCGGACGTCGATTCCGCCAATTGCGTCAGACTTTCCAGCTTGTCGGCCAGTTTGTGCAAAGCGGCCAATCCCGGCGCGGTCTTATCTTTGTCAGTGTCTGCTGTGTCAGAAGCTTTGGCTTGAATTTTTTCAGCCAATTGCTCAATTTTTGCCAAGGCCTTCTCCAGCCCCTGAACCAAAGAACCCGCTTTCTTACTGCTTTCGTCGTCTGGATTGGCAGGCTTTGCCGCTGTGGCATCGTCCGACGCCAGCAAGGCCTGCAACTGCTTGAGCACGTCTTCGATCGATTTCGCATCCGGTTTGCCCGCCGCCCCGCTTTCAGACGCTGTGTTTTTAACCAGGCCTGGTAAATTCAGTTGCGACAGCGTTTCTTCCAGCGATGTCAACCAGTCCTGCGTTTCCGCATCCAGATCCAGCTGGGAAAGCGCTTCGTCAAATGACACACCCGGCATTTTGTGTTCGATTTGCTGTAAAACCGCTTGCAGGTTTTGCGCCATGTCTTCGCTCAACTCACCATTCATGGTCAAGTTCAGCTGATCCAGTGCTGCCTGGTCCAGGCCGATGTCAGACAGGGAAGCTTCGCCCTTAAAGGCTTGAAGCCACTGTCCTTTTTTGACCTCAGACATTTTCATGTCCGATTCCTCGGCCAGGCGATTCAGCAACGCCGTGAACCCGGATGCCCCTTTCGGCAAAGATTGCCGCGCATCGGTCTTGTCGGCGCCGGATGGGCCGGAAAGCAAACTGTTGATCGTTGTTTTTTCCATCATCGTGTTGGTTCCATACGCGATTTTCCAGCTTTTCTGCCATGTGAGCCATGTAACACTCACCTGACAGAACCCTTGTGCAGGAATGTTTTAGCAACATGCAAGCCAACTTGCCCAAACAAACGCGAATTCATACTGTGACTCAGCAGGAGTGGCTTACAGCGGACGCCGGCTGCCGGCTTGAGAAGCCAATTCATCCAGCATTTTCTGTTCCTGCTTGTCCAGACGCTGGGTTTCGTGCTTTTCCAGCTTTTCCAGCAAACGGCTCAATGCCTGATGATGGGCCCGCTTTTCGATCCAGTGCTGGCGGGCTTCTTCCAGAGAATCTTCCAGTGCCGCCACCTGGCGCTTCTGCGCAACGATGGCCTCATTCACTTTATTGAGAAAGGCCTGATTGGTGTGAATCTGAGTGGTGGTTGTGTCCGCGGCCTGGCGCAAGGAGTGAAGGTAACCGATCTGGTATTCGGTCAGAGATTCCAACTGGGTCTGGTGTTGCTGCCAGGTCTGCTCCTGAGCCGCCAGATAGTTTTGTGCCGTTTCCAGCTCTCTGTCTGCCAGATCCACCAACATGCGAATGCGTTGAATGCGATTGTGTTTCATAATGGCCGACCGTCTGTATCAGTCATTATTTGAGGGCTTTTTCCAGGGCTTTCTGGCTGGCCGCCAAATCAAAAGGCTGGTTCATGGGCTGGGACAGGAATTCGGTCAATCGGGGGTAACGGTTGATCGCCTCATCAATGCTCGCATCCGACCCTTTGCGGTAGGCCCCCACATTGATCAGATCCTGATTTTGCTGATAGGTGGCGTAAATCTGTTTAAACCGGCGTGCCAGACGCGTTTGTTTGTCCGACACCACATCGATCATCACCCGACTGATCGAAGATTCGATGTCAATCGCCGGATAACGCCCGGAATCGGCAATCTGGCGGGAGAGCAGAATATGGCCGTCCAGAACCCCTCGGGCCGAATCCACCACCGGATCGGTCTGGTCATCGCCTTCGGCCAGCACTGTGTAGATCGCCGTAATCGAACCCGAATCGGTGGTGCCATTGCCGGCGCGTTCCACCAACTGTGGCAACTTGGCAAATACCGAAGGCGGATAGCCTTTGCTGGCAGGCGGTTCGCCCACAGAAAGTGCGATTTCACGCTGTGCCTGGGCAAATCGGGTCAGCGAATCCATCAACAGCAACACATTTTTGCCCTGATCACGAAAATACTCGGCAATGGCCGTGGCAAGCATGGCACCATGCAAGCGCATCAACGGCGGATCATCTGCCGGTGTCGCCACCACCACCGAACGGGCCAGGCCTTCTTCGCCCAGGTTGTTGCGCACAAAGTCATTGACTTCCCGCCCACGCTCACCCACCAGGCCCACCACCACAATTTCAGCCTCAGTAAAGCGCGTCATCATGCCCAGCAGCACACTTTTGCCGACCCCGGTACCGGCCAGCAGACCGACCCGCTGGCCACGTCCCAGCGTCAACAGACCATTGATGGCTTTGATTCCCACATCCAGCGGAGTGTCGATCGGCGCCCGATGCAAAGGGTTGATTTTTTCACCATTAAGAGACACAAACGCATCGTAATGCAGCGGCCCTTTGTCATCCAGCGCGTTGCCCGCGCCATCAATGACCCGGCCCAGCAGGGATTGAGACACGCCGACCTTGACCCCGCCCGACATGGGCATCACGGTGGCATTGGGTTCAATCCCGTGCACCTTGCCGATCGGCATCAAATAAAGTTTGTCGTTGTAAAAGCCGATCACTTCGGCTTCGACTGGGTCCTGATTTTTGGGGAAAATGCGACAGCGGGCCCCGACCGGCGCGTAGGTACCGACCACTTCCAGCGTCATGCCCACCATGCGCACCAGCTTGCCCTGAATCGACAGGGGTTTTCTGGGCGGCAATCGCTCTCGCAATTGCGCGGTTTTGGCCAGAAGTGTGTGGTTCAAGTCATTCAGACTCATGAAGACGGCGTGTCCTTGCCCTGCGGCGATTCTGACTGAGAAGGTGATTGGGGTGTAGGCTCTGGCTCTACCTGAGAGGTCGCGTCAGCAGCCTTGTCGTGACCGGCCAGTTGCGCCGCCAGGGTTCGCGTGTCACCCAAAAGGGTTTCCAGACGGGTTTGCCAGTCATTGACCACAATGGAATTGTGCTGTTTGACTTCGCAAGTCCCCGGTTTGATCCGAGCGGCCGATTTGAGCGTCCAATTTCGGGCACTGGCGTTCAAATAATCGGTCAAAGCGTTGTAATCTTCGGGATTCAGATGCACCTCAATGGCCGCATCTTCATCCGGCAATTGAGCCACGGCTTCTTCGATGGCCTCTTTTAACCAGGCCTGGTGCTGGTCCACTTCCAGTTCCACCAAACGCGACGCCAGCGCAATCGCCAGTTCGGACAGGCTTTCAAACACCTGCTCCGAGATGGCTTGATAAGGCGAAGCCATGGTATCAAGCAATGCGCCTAGCGACTCGACTTTGGGGGTCAGGGCCGCATCGGCTTCCTGCTTGGCCTGGTCAAAGGCCTGCTGACGTCCTTCCTGCCTGCCTTGTTCCAACCCGGCCTCATAACCTTCTTTTTTTGCCGACTCATAGGCTTCTTTTTTGAGAAGTTGGGTTTCTTTCTTGATTTTGGGTTCGATTTCACGGCGCAACTGTTGGGTCACTTCGACCTTGTGCGTTCTGGCCTGCTCGACCTCTTCCTTCTCAAAGTCGGTAAAGTGCCAGGCTTTGACATCCGGCTCGGACACTTCTTCCGCCGGCAAGACTGTGGCAACAGGCAAGTTCTCGTCTCTGGGACTTTCCGGGGTGACGTCCACCCCTTGCTTGTTCATGACCAATGCCGACCTCCTTTAGCCCGGAAAATTCATAAATTTGCGCCAATATCGCGCAGAATTTTGTTTTCACAAGGGAATTTCCGAAGAAATGCCGTATCAACGATTACGGCTGACTGAGGAAATATGCATTGTGGAAACAAGGGGCAAGCGAGATGGTGCATAATTTATGAATTTTCCGGGTTAAACAAATTCTTCGGCACCGCCAGGCATCATCACCTTCTCTTCGTCGGCCAGACGACGCACGGTCTGCACAATGGTGCGCTGTGCATCCTCGACGTCGCTGAGTTTGACCGGACCGGCCATTTCCAATTCTTCCTTGAGCATTTCGGCCTGACGCTTGGACATATTGGACAAAAACAGTTCTTTCATATCGTCGTCCGCCCCTTTCAGAGCCACCTTCAGCACATCGTTGGGCACCTCGCCCAGGATGGTCTGAATGCCGCGCGGTTCGATGCCGCTGATGTCTTCGAACACAAACATCTTGTCCTGAATCGCTTTGGCAATGTCATCGTGTTCGACAGAGATGTCGTCCAGCACACGGGCATCCACGCCGCCACCGACCATATTGAGGATTTCGGCGGCGCGTTTTTCCCCACCGATGGTGGCCAGCTTACCGCCCTCGCCATCGCTGGAGGCATGCTCCAGCACGTCGTTCAAATCAAACAGGGCGCGCGGCTGAATGGTGGTCAGAGTGGCGATCCGGTAAATGACTTCGGACTGGAAACGCTCCGGAATGCCGGCAAGAATTTCCGCCGCCAGATCGGGTTCAAAATACGACAGCACAATCGCCACCACCTGCGGGTGCTCGTTGCGCAGCATGTTGGAGATGGTCGCCGGATGCATCCACTTGAGTGCCTCCAGCCCTTTGACCTGGTCGCCCAGCATGGCCGCGTCCATCAGGCCGCCACCGCCTTCGCCCAGCGCATCCACCATCAGAGACTGTGCGTATTCCGTCGGGTTGATGCCCAGCGCATCATCGCCCAGCTCGCTCAAAAATCCGTCCAGCACAGCATGCATCTGATCGCGCGTGACTTCTGAGACACCGGTCATGGCGGTCCCGATCTGCTGCACTTCACGCGGATTCAGGTGCGACAATACCTTGGAAGCGGTCTCTTTGCCCAATGCCAGCAACAGGATGGAGGTCTTGTCCAATCCGGTCATTTCGTCCTGAATTTCTTCGATTTCTGCCTTGGCCATACGCTACTTCTTGTCTTTTGCCATCCATTGTTTGATGATATGTGACGCCAGTTTCGGATCGGCCGAGACCAGTGCTTTCACTTTTTCCAGTGTTTCCTTATCCTGCTCGGACGTCAGGTCTTCTTCTTCTGCCTGCTGACCAACGTCTTCGTTCATCTGCTCAAGCGCTTTGGAGATTTCTTCGGCATTTTCCAGCTCGTCTTCTTCTTCGTCCACGTCTTCCGGGTATTCCAGCTTGATTTCTTCGTGCTTGCTCAAGTCGCGGATCATCGGACGAATCACCCCGAAAATGATGATCAGCACGGCCAATCCGGCCAGAACCTGCTTGACCAGTGTCCAGAACCAGGACTCTTCCCAGATTGGCGGCGGTTCGTAATCGTCGGTCTGCTCTTCCACAAAGGACGCATTGACGATGCTCAGTGTGTCGCCCCGAGCCGTGTCCAGACCGGTCGCATCACTGACCAGAGAACGGTAACGCTCGATTTCTTCCTGGGTGTAGGGGGTGCGGGTAATGTCGCCATTGTCCCCCACCGAAACCTTGTCATCAATCACCACCGCCACAGACAGACGACGGATATTGCCCACCGAATTTTTGATGTGGCTGACCGTACGGTCAATCTCATAATTTTTGGTGGTTTTTTCCTTGGAATTCTTCAGGTTCGGGTCCTGGCCGGGGTCGTACCCTTCTTCCGGCGCAATCCCGGCTCTGGGCGGCTGATTGGTCAGCGCACCGGGCACGCCAGCCGGACCGTTTTCACGATTGATTTCGCGAATGGCCTGTTCGGAACGCACCGCATCCGGATCAGGCTCGTAGTTTTCACGGGTCTGTTCCTGCTGGGTAAAGTCCAATTCGGCGGTTACCTGTGCCCGAACCTTGTGCAAACCGCCGGCAACCGGAGCAAGCAGGCGCACAATCCGATCCGACAGGGTGTTCTCCACCTGACGGGTGTATTCAAGCTGTTTGAGGCTGACATTCATCATGCCCGAATTGTCGTCCTGGGTCAGCAGGTTGCCATTCTGGTCAACCACTGTGACCCCTTTGGGCTTCATATTGGGCACACTGGAAGACACCAGATAGACAATGGCACTGACCTGCTCATCACTTAATGAGCGTCCAGAATGCAGTTTGACGGTGACTGACGCGGTGGGTTCCTTTTGCTTACGCACGAAAACGGTTTTTTCCGGCATCCCCAGCAAGACCCGAGCGGAATCCACTGAATTGATGCTGGACACCGACTTGGCCAGTTCGCCTTCTATGGCGCGCTGATAGCGCTTGGTTTCACGAAACTGGGAAATCCCAAACCCCTGATCGACGTCCAGAATCTGGTACCCGCTCGGGGCCTGCTTGGGATAGCCTTCGGCGGCCAGAGACAAGCGCAGTTTGTGTACCCGTTCCTGAGGCACCATCAAGGCCCCGGTGGCCTCATTGATCTCGTAAGGCACCTGCTGGGCGTCCAGCGTCTGCATCACCTCAGACAGATCCTGCGATTCCATATTGGCAAAAAGAAGGGAGTAATTGGTGGTCTGAGACCAGAGAAGAATGCCAATCGCCAAAGCCACCGTCGCCGCCAAAGCGATGATCAGGCTCACCTGCTTGGCCACAGGCAGAGACGTCAGGTTTTTCAACAACACGGACGCACTGGTGTTTTTTTCCGGTGAAATGCTTTGATCCAGTGTGGGTTGTTCTGCCATGTACCTGTCAGTCTCTCATTTAAGCCACGTGCAATTTCAGTGACTTATCGTTCCGTTCCGGGGTGGTGTGATGCCCCCGAAACGACCGTGATTAAAGGGCAAATTATACAAGGCCAATGAATCAGATTGGCATGTTTTTAATGTCTTTGTACGCCTCAACCAGTTTGTTGCGCACTTCTTTCATCGCTTCAAATGACAAACTGGCCTTCTGGGCCTGCAACATCACCTCGGTGAGTTCGATGTCTTCGCCGCGCTCAAACGCTTCTTTCATGTCGCCGGACTTGTTCTGCTCACGGGCGACGGCATTGATCGACTGATTCATCAGATCGGAAAAGCTTTCCGCCGCTTCCATGCCTTTGGCCGGCTCCGTCGGAGCCTGAACCGATTTGTTTTGCGTTGAGGCTTCTGCGGCCAGGGAGCGCATTTGCAACATCAAGCTTTGTGTGTCCACGGAGTTTGTCATCAATCCGTCACCTTCTTTCACCGGGTTGAGGTTTCCATGCAGGGGTTAAAATTCCCTGCAAGATCAATTTTATGGCACAAAGCCGATGTCATTCGTCTTTGGGGTGCCTGCGATAACGATTTGTGTAGCAATTTCAGTGCCATTGACCGTTTGTCATCATGCTTTTCACCAGGCCTGGTCAAAACGCCCTTTTTGCGCACAACAAGGCCGGTTCAAACCACATCCAGACCCTGCTCTTTGAATTTCGCCAGTTTATAGCGTAACGTACGCGGACTGATATTTAAAGCCTCGGCGGTTTTTTGACGGTGACCGTCGTGCGCTTTGAGCGTTTTGAGAATGATGTGGGCCTCACGCTCTTTCAAGTCGGTAATTTCCAGATCCGGCGCATCGGTATCAACCCGGTCCACCGATTCCGCCTTCACAGGCTCTGAATTGGGCTGCTCGGCAGGCGCAGGCGAACCGGGCTGGGTCATGGGGCCGTCAAACATCAGGTCTTCCGGATGAATGGTGTCTCCCGACATCATCACCAGTGCACGCTGAATCACATTGTCCAGTTCCCGGATATTGCCCGGCCAGCGGCATTCTATCAACGCTTTCATCGCCGGTGCGGCAATCATGGGCTCGACGCGTTGGCGGCCGCAATGGCGCTGCAACAAGCGGTCAGTGATCGCGGCAATATCACGAGGGCGCTCGCGCAACGGCGGCAAGCGCATCGGAAACACATTCAAGCGATAAAACAGATCCTCGCGAAAGTCGCCACTTGTGATGGCTTTTTGCATGTCGATGTTGGAGGCGCTCAATACCCGCACGTCCAGTTTTTGGGTTTTGGTACTGCCAATTCTTTCGACTTCTTTTTCCTGGAGCACCCGCAGCAGCTTGGCTTGCAGATCGGCCCGCATTTCACCGATCTCATCCAGAAACAAAGTACCGCCCTGTGCCTGTTCAAACTTGCCGGGCATGGCTTTCATCGCACCGGTAAAGGCGCCTTTTTCATAGCCAAACAAAGTCGCCTCAAGCATGTTTTCGGGAATCGCGGCACAGTTAATGGCCACAAACGGTTTTTGCCGTCGCGGCGACTGATTGTGAATGTAACGCGCCAGCACTTCTTTGCCGGTGCCACTTTCGCCGGTGATCATCACCGTGGCTTCGCTTTCGGCCACTTTTTTGGCCATGGCCTTGAGCTTGACTGTGGTCGGGTCTGCGACCACAAAATCCTCGTCACTGGAGGCATCACGGTAAAAATAGGCTTTGGCCTTTTCCACCAGTTCATCGGCTTCGAAGGGCTTGAGAATGTAGTCCACCGCACCCGCTTTCATCGCATCAACAGCCTGCTCCACTGTGCCGTAGGCGGTCATCAGCACCAGTGGCAAATAGGGCTTGATCGCACGAATGCGTTTCATCAGATCATAGCCGTCCATGCCGTCCATGCGGATGTCGGTAAAGACCATGGCAATCTCATCATCGAGGGCCACCAACGCGTCTTCGGCGGAGCTAACGGCTTCGACCTCAAATTCGTTGAGTTCAAGCGTGTCCACCAAGGCTTCCTGCAGCTCTGTGTCGTCTTCGACCACCAATATTTTAGCGATGCTCATGCCTGCTCCTTTTGCGCCGCCAGCGGCAAACACAATCCGAATTCTGCGCCCTGTCCAGGAATGGAATGCACCCAGACATCGCCGTCGTGCGCCTGCGCCACCGCCCGAACCACTGCCAGCCCCAGCCCGGTACCTTTGGCCCGGCTGGTAAAAAACGGTTCAAAAATTTTCTCGTGCAAACTTTCTGACAAACCCGGTCCCTGATCTTTCACGCTGATGTTCACCCGAGGGTCCTTGCCCTCACGGGTCACGGGGCTGACCCGGATCCGGATGTCCGCATGCTCGCCCACCACATCGATCGCATTGCTCACCAGATTCTGCAAAGCGGTCAACAAAGCGTCCTGATCTCCCATCACGACCAGGCCTGGTGAAATGTCATCATAAGCGATCACACTGCGACTTTGAAACACTTTTGGCTCCACTGACGCCTGCAATTGCGTCATCAGATCCGCCACGTCCACAGCCTGATCCTTGGCTTTGCCGCCCCGCGCGTATTGCAACATGTCTTCCACCAGGGCTTCCAGATGGCGCAGGCTACTGAGGGTTTTGCTGGCGAATTTTTCGCGTTTGCTTTCGTCCAACGCTTTGGACGAAAGCTGCGACACGTACAACAGGGCCGAAGCCAGGGGCGTGCGGACCTGATGCGCCAGAGACGCGGCCATTTCCCCCATGGAACTCAAACGCTGATGGCGACTGATGTGGTCACGCAGAGTGCGCGCATCGGTCACATCCTGAATCAACAGAATTTTGCCTTTCAAGCTCGCATCGGTCTGGGACAGGTTCAACGGCGTCTCGGAAAGCTGGTAAATGGTCTGGTCATGGGTAATCAGTTCGCTGGCCGCATTGTGGGTCAAGAACGCATTGCGAACCACCACCGGCCACTGGCGACCCAGCGCGTCTTTGCCCAGAATTCGGGCCGCTGCCGGGTTCATATCCGTAATGTGTTCTTCTTCGTCCAGCACCAGCACGCCCGCGGGCAGCAACGCCAGCAACTGGTCCAGTCGCTCGCCCACCCGGTGCTTTTCTTTGTTGCTTTGGGCCAGCTTTTGCTTGAGCTCAATCACTTCGTGCTGCAGGGACTCATAGGCCTGCGTGAGCTGGGTAGAGGTTTGATTAAACAACTCAAACGCTTCTTCCAGCTCTTCCAGACGTTTTTGCTCGACCTCATTGATCATTGGGTCCCCTTTGTTTGATGCGCGTGGTTCAGTTCAGATTGAACTTGCGGATTTTTTCCACCAGCGTGGTGCGATTGGTCTGCAGCAACTTGGCGGCCTGACTGACATTGCCTTCCGTTTCCGTCAGCGCTTTTTGGATCAACTGCACTTCCATTTCAACCAGATAGGATTTGAGATTCAACCCGGTCGACAAGTCGGGTTCTCTGGTCGTTGCGGTCAAATCAATCTCGGATTCGGTCACGCCGGATTCGTCCACAGTGGCTGCGTCAGGCGATTGTTCAGAAGACGTCACCGATTCGGTGTCCATTGGTGCGGCTTGGCTGGGGTTGGCTTGTGCAGGCGGTTCTGACGGTGTTGTGATCAGTTCCGCGGACTCGGGGAGTGCCACCTGGTATTTGCCCGGCAAATCTTCGTAGGTCACAGGCGCATCCGGGAACAGAATCGACAAGCGCTCGGCCAGATTCCCCAGCTCTCGCACATTGCCCGGCCAGTGATAATGCTGCAGTGCCATCAAGGCCTCTTCGGTCATATTGGGCACCGGACGCTGCTGGTCGCGCATTTTGGCAAACATAAAATTCAACAGATCGGGAATGTCTTCCGGACGCTCACGCAAGGCCGGCATTTCAATGGGGAACACATTCAGGCGGTAAAACAAATCTTCGCGGAAGCTGCCTTCGGCGATGTTGTCCTCCAGCTGACGGTGTGTGGCGGCAATCACGCGCACATCGCATTCAAAGCTCTTGTTGCCGCCGACACGTTCGTACATGCGTTCCTGCAACACGCGCAACAGCTTGACCTGCATCGGCAACGGCATGTCACCGATTTCGTCCAGAAAAATGGACCCTTTTTCCGCCAGTTCAAAACGGCCTTTTCTGGCCGTGATCGCTCCGGTAAAGGCCCCCTTTTCATGGCCGAACAATTCGGACTCCAGCAGTTCCCCCGGAATGGCGCCACAATTGATCGGCACAAACGGGCGTTCCTGGCGGTTGGAAACCGCATGCAGGGCCTGCGCCACCACTTCTTTGCCGGTGCCGGACTCGCCCAGAATCAAGACGGTGGCATCGGTATGGGCTACTTGTTTGATCAGAGTTTTGACCTGCTGCATGGCCGGGCCATCGCCGACCAACGATGCGAGAGGGGAATCTTCCATGGTGCCGCCATAATTGACCGTAACTGCAGACGTTATATTCGTTTTTTTACTGGATGTCAAAAATTTGGCGGGCATTCTGATGCATTTTCGTCAAATACCGTAAACTTCACTGCGTGAAGACTTGCGGCAAGAGCCACGCCCCAGAGAAAAACGAATGACCATCATACTAAGCATGAGCTCAAAGCACACTGCAAAATAAAAGTGTCGCCAACTGGAAACGCGTTATCATCTTGTTACTGTAGCCACAGTTGTACAAAAAAGACTGACTGTTTCAAAGTCATCGTTGTTAAGCAGCTTTTGTGATTCCTTTTTATCCCATTCGCTGAATTTGATCATTTGAAGCCCGCTTGTACGTATCCGGCAGTTCATTCCAGGCTTCTCTCAACGGCTTGATCAACTCGCTAACCTCATCAATCAACGCATGGTCATTTGAAGCAGATGCACGAAACAACTGACGGTAGGCAAAGTCGTACAAACCATAAAGATTCTGGGCGATTTCTCCCCCTCTATCAAAATCGATACCGACCCTCAACGAGTTCAAAATAGCCAATGCCTTGCTGATGTGCTCGGCTTTTTTCGTGTAATTTTTTTGTTCGATAAAAACTTTTGACAATGTCAGGTTTTTCAATAATCCCTCATAAAGCATGTCCACTAATTTATGGGGGGTCGCTTCAGATACGGACGTTTCCACATAATTCTGGGCATATTGCTGCGCCATATTCTGCATCATCATGTTTTTTTACCCTTTTTTTGTGTGTTAGCTTATTTCAGACCGGTTCACAAAACATTCAGCACACCCTGACGACACACTTTAAACCTCTGCAAACACCAAATTGACTAAGCCACGATTGTGGCAGGTTTTGAAATTGCAAACGGAACTACGTGCCTCTCTTACAACCGGTAACTCCTGCTAAATGGCTTGAATACTTCCTGGCGTTTTAAACGTCTCTTTCATAGAAATTAGCGACCAAAAAACCAAAAACTTTAACCGAATTCATTCAGCTTCCCAAACCCTTTGTAAAAAATGCACTCGACTCCAAAATATGAATGAAACAGCCACGTTCCGGTAACGTTCGGGATCAACGGGATTCCAAATATTTGTGAACTGACCGAAAATTCTTTTGTTCTTGATTACGTTCAACTTTCAACGCTGCCTGTTGCTCAGAAATGATTTGTATCAATTGATTCTGAGCATCAGTCAATTGATCAATTAGAGGCTTGTCTCTGAACGTAACGCCCTTCAAAAAATCTGCCACTTTACGTTCAAACATCGGCCCTAACTCTTCCAGAGTCTGCCACTGTCGATTTTCTGCTGCATTTTTCAACTGAACCGACAAGGTTAACAACTCAACCGATTTGACTTGATGATTATTCATACTGATCAAAACCCATTAGTTGTCACTGCTGAAGGTCTGGGTGAGCATGCTTCGGGTACTTTCGGCCTGCGACAGGATAGACTGCAACATTGAAAACTGTCGGTTATAACGCTCTTCCAGTAAAATGTAACGATCATCCAGTTCTTTTTCCCTTTCATCCAGGCGCTCCAAACGATCGTCAATGCTTTCAATACGTTGACCTACCACACCAGTTTCGCTGTCAATGGCCCGATCAACCGTCTCCGAAACACGGCTGGCAAATCCCTGGGTAAAGTCAATGCTGCCACGTGCACCAGTTGATCCCCCAAGCACCTCAAATTCAAGACCTCGAACATCTGCTGGTGTCACATCATCCCCCGTACCGGTGAACGCAAAATCTGAAATTTTCACACGTCGACCGTCTTCAGGGTCACCATAAGCACCGATATCAAGCTGATCACCATTGCTCATGGTCAGCTTGCCCTGCACGTTAGACCCCAAATCTTCATTAGCAACGAGGCCGGCATCACCCCATCCCGTTCCAGCCAACCCGGACAGCCCCACTTTGGAGTTGGCACCGTATCGTTCAGAAGCAAGCTGAAAACTGCCATCCGCCAAAACGTCCACAGACATCCTCGCGCCGGTCGCACTGATATCGGTATTGTTATTAACCGCCGATTGAAGTGTGGACGCAAACTCTTCTCGGGTATAAGTGCCATCGGCCAGATTGATCGTGACAGGGTCACCTTGATCAAGAGTGATATCAAAGCTGGCTCCCGTTAAAGTAATGTTTGCCGCCGCCGGGCTGTCCCCTGTAAATTGCGCTCGTGTGGCCACATCATCAATTTGCAGATCATAACTGCCTGTTTTAGTCTGATCTCCGCCAGAAATGACTTTCACCAGGTTTTCGGGGTCTGTCGCACTTCCCCCCTTGGAAAACAACTGCGACAAACTCTGCATATCATTCTGAGCGACCTGAGTCAATTTTTCTTCATCCAACTGCATTTGACCTTCACGATCAATGCTCAGCCCTACTGTTCCAAGCGAGTTGTATGGCTCTTCCAACTGATCCAGTGCGCCGCTTAACGATTCTCGAATCTGTGAACGCAAATCCCGCAAAACCCCACTGCCGGCCAAAAAACCGGTAAACTCTTTTTCAGGATCTTCTTCACGTTCCTCTTCAGTCGGCTCGTCGTAGGAACCAACATCATCAAGAATCCTGTCAAGCTGATTAAAAACCTCGACAAACTCCCTGACCTTTTCCACCACGCCCTCGCTATCACGACCGACGGTCAGAGATTCATTCACACCTGGCGCTTCAGATTTCAACCGGAAAGACAAACCGTCCAGCACTTGATCAAACGTATTGGTATCACTCGATACCGTTAACCCATTGACCTTGGCCTGTGCATCCTGGGCCGTAGATGTCTGGATAAAATCCCCGCCAGTCGGGTTATCCGGATCAAACTCAAATCCGTTTAAACCAGACATCGAAAACGCATTGTCAGCACCAGTACGGTCACCGCTAAGCATCAGCTTATACTGACCGCCATCCTGAATAATTGACGCACTTACACCGAAATCGCCGCTGTTAATGGAACGCTGCAAACCCTCCAAAGTATTATTGGAGCCATCAACGGTTAAGCTTTTAAGCTCACCACCCGCAGCGATATTCAGCGTCCCCTGATCGATGATACTGCTACGCGAACCATAACCTGTGTCAGTCACAATGGTCTGGGTTTTAGCCATCTGAACCGACTCGATGCTGTAAGACGAACTCACCGGCTGCCCAGTGACGGTCGCCTCGAACACAGATTCGTCAGAAGACTCTGCTGAAAACTGATTAAATGTACTCGGCGTAGCCAAATCCGCAGCATAACCGTTAAAAGCACTCAAATTGGATTTAAGGTAATTTAAAGTCGTTGACTCCTGACCCAATTCGGTCTGCTGACGCTCGACAATCTGCTTGGGTCCGGCAACCTCCGCTTCCGCAATGACTTTGGCCATCTCACCACCATTAAAGGTGCTTTTGGTCAAGGAATTGATTAACGTTGAACCGATGTCATTTGCCATGATGTGTCCTCTTCTGGTCCGCATGACCGATACTACCTATCATGCTAATCGAATTATTCTCTTATGTGAAGTTTATCGACCGCGAAGCAGAGAACTTTAGAAATGGTGGAAATACCAACAGAACTTGAAGGTTGGCAGTAATAAGAACGAGATTAGAAAAGATGGATAAAAAAAAGCGACCTAAGAAGGCCGCAAACACACAAGGGAACCATGTACCCTGTTACAGGTCAAACTGTTTCATTGGCAAAAAAACTTAAAAGAGTGCTAGGTTTTGCATTTTTATCGTATTCAGTGGAAGATTCGTTGGTTAAATATTCATCAATATTTTTCGCAATTTTTAAAAATGTTTCGGACGGAATCTGTCGAATCACTTCGTCTGTTTCAATATTTTTAACCAGGACTTTTGTCTGACCGCTGTCAGGGTCCACTTCAAACCGAAGCCCGATGCCCATGGCCTCAAGCTGATGACTCGCTTTACTGGCTTCGTCTTCCGAAGCCATACCCTCAGAAGCGATATGATTTGACTCAGGCCGAGCCTGTTCCATGACCGGCTTTTCCTGAGATGATGGTGCAGCCGCCGCTGCCTCTCTGGCGGAAACTTCTTGCACGTTGAACCGGCTTTCAGGGGTAAGCGTTCGCTGTTCCTGAGCAACCCACTCCGCCTGATTAATCGCATCCATGTATCACCTCCAAGAGAGCGTTCGGCCTTTGGCCATGCTAACTCTAAAAATTCAAAGCCTATCACAAAACACATCTCAAGGCGATAAGCAACTGATAAAGCAACAACTGCCATCACGACTGCATGACAAATATCTTTTGGAGCAATCGCTTATTTCAAATGCGACCATTATCAAAACAATTAAAATATTTCAAAACTTATCCCAAAACATTTTAATGCTTTTGATAAAAAATAGAGCCAGGCTCACGCCCGACTCCAAATGATTCAACCTTTTACCTCAGCAAGGACAGAACTTGTTGAGATTGCTGATTGGCCTGACTCAGCATTGACTGGCCAGCTTGCTGCAGAACCTGAGTCCGTGCAAGTTCAGCACTTTCTTTTGCAAAGTCGGCATCCTCAATCCGTGATCTGGCACCTTCAATGTTTTCGTTCACGTTTTGCAGGTTCGCTACGGTGCTTTCAAGACGGTTTTGCACCGCACCCCAGTGAGAACGCATGGTTTTGATGGCTGACAAACCATTATCAATCGCAGCTACTGCGGCACGAGCCGTACTCACGTTCGCAGCGAAAGTCGCACTGACACCATCAAGCAACTTCACTGCATCTGAACGGGCAGACAAAGTCTTGAAGTCCATCAATGCAACACCCACTGTGTTGACACTGGCTTTACCCCAGTCTGTGTCGGTTTCCCAACCCACTTGCATCTGCATTGAACTGGCCTTGCCTTGCTGGGCAACGAAACCACTGTTTGCTGCAGCACCGACCTTGCCAGCGCTCAGCATAGCAAAGCTTTGACCTGCCTGGGTTGCCGATGTCATGACATTCATGCCGTTAAACTTAGTGGTATCAGCGACCCGGTCAATTTCCAGCTGCAACTGACGGAACTCCACCTGCATCTGCTGACGGTTGTCATTGTTGTAGGTACCGTTCATGGACTGCACCCCTAACTCTCGCATTCTCTGCATCATGTTAGTGACTTCATCCGTGGCACCGTCAACGGTTTGAATAAAACCAATCCCGTCATTGGCGTTTCGAACAGCCATGTCCGTACCAATGGTTTGTGTTTTCATCCCTGTAACCGCAGCTAGACCAGCTGCATCATCTGCAGAGCGGTTGATGCGTAAACCCGAAGTCAAACGCTCCATGGTATTTTCTTGTGCACGGCTGGTTTGATCCAGAATACGGTTAGCATTGATTGCCCCCATATTGGTATTGATTCCCATTGCCATAATTGCTCTCCTTTTTGCTTTAACGCCATTTTTAGCCTGATAAATTTGACCCAATGCCTTAATTATCTACCAGGCCTGGTTATGACCTGGTTATTGGAGTAAGGACAACACCTGCTGTGATTGCTGGTTGGCCTGACTCAACATGGTTTGACCGGCTTGCTGCAACACCTGAGTACGGGCAAGTTCGGCACTTTCTTTGGCAAAGTCCGCATCTTCGATACGCGCTCTTGCTCCTTCAATGTTCTCGTTCACATTTTGCAGGTTGGAAACGGTGTAATCCAAACGATTCTGTACCGCCCCCCAGTGGGAACGCATGGTTTTCATGGCCGACAAGCCAGCATCAATGATGGCAACTGCACCTCGTGCCACACTGACGTTGGCAGCAAAACTGGCTGAAACCCCTGCTAGTAACTTCACGGTTTCTGAACGGGCTGACAAAGTCTTGAAGTCCATCAAAGCCACGCCAATGGTATTCACACTGGCCTTGCCCCAGTCCGTATCGGTTTCCCAACCAACCTGCAACTGTAACCCACTGGCCAGACCCTGCTGTACCACAAAGCCACTTGCTGCAGCCTGATTAACAGCACCGGCACTCAGCATGGCAAAGCCATTTGCTGACACTGTGGTCATAACCGACATACCATTAAATTTGGTGGTATCGGCAACACGATCAATCTCCAGTTGCAACTGGCGAAACTCTACCTGCATCTGCTGACGGTTGTCATTATTATATGTACCGTTCATGGACTGGATACCCAACTCACGCATGCGCTGCATCATGTTGGTCACTTCTTCCGAGGCCCCATCAACGGTTTGCACCAAACCAATCCCATCGTTTGCATTTCGGATCGCCATCTCAGTACCGATGGTTTGAGTTTTCATCCCGGTCGTAACGGCCAAACCGGCTGCATCATCTGCTGAGCGATTAATACGCAAACCGGAAGTCAAGCGTTCCATCGTAGTTTCTTGAGCACGTGATGTTTGATCCAGAATGCGGTTTGCATTGATCGCGCCCATGTTTGTGTTGATTCCCATTGCCATGATTGGCCTCCTTGTGTGTGTTAAATTTCTATTGTTTATCTACTTTTATGATTGAAGCAGATCGTTTGATGCCTGCTTTATTTCCCTTTCAATAGCGTTAACGACAACCGAACCAATCTCTTGAGACTTTTTTTATATTTTTTTCAGACAACTGGTTCAATGAACGTTCGAGTGGAGATGGGGTGGGGTATCAGGTAAATCAGGAATAAGATGAGACAAGTCTATCAGGAACTTTCAGAGAGCGGGATGGAGTGTCAACGGTATTTCGTGCCTAGATTCCTTTCCAGTTTTTCCAAATGCACCCGGCGCAATGCTTCGAAGCGGTACGGGGCCAGATAACCATTGTGACTATGCGGCCTGACTGTAAATAACCCATGTAATCACTGATCAACCACCGCATTTGGTGCGCCTGGATTTGCTTTTCTAACTGGTAAACCGTCTCAGTCTTCAGCGTTTTGAAAAAGCTCTCAACCACGGCATTATCCCAGCAATTCCCACGACGGCTCATGCTTTGTTTGAGTCCCCAGTGCGACAGTAATTTTCGATAACGCTTACTGATGAACTTGTTCCGGTCAAACAAAATCGGACACTTTTTGCGCTGAGATGGCTACGTCATCTGTGCCAACAGCACCTGCGCCCCCTCATTGTCCGGCTCCTTTTCCTGAACCAACTGCAACGTTTCTTTAGCCAGGTCCTGGAGCCCTAGCTCCGCTTGACGCTGAGCAATCTTTAAAAGCACACCGATATGATCCGGATGTTGCTGAGCATACATGACGAGAACACGCACAGAATTTTCTTTCTGCCCCATAACATCCAAAAGATCCGCATAAGAGATCATATAATCCAAAGAATACTGGCAGAGCTGCTCAAGCAAAGGTAAAGCCGCTTCCTGATCCATCCGATCCATGGCCAAGGCAAGACGGCGCTTCAATGCCAAATGGTGAAAGTGACCTGATTCAATGGTCTGATACCATTTTTCAGCTGCATCAGCATTGCCATTCAATTCCTCCAGCAAACCAGACGTTAACGCAAACACACCGTCAAGGTTCGTTTTGTCTTTGGCATAATCCTGAATGTTCTTGATTTCGTTGGGCTTGCTTTCCTGAAAGAGCCTTTTCAGCTGAATATTCAACCTTTCCGGGTCATCCATGGTTTTTGTCAGCTTTTTGGTCATGCCTGTTTTGGATGCACGCAAAATTTTTGCAAACTGCGTTTCACTTTTCTCCAACAAGCGGCTTTCATCAGATGAAAGGGCACGATATTGATGCCACTCGCGCCATTGAAGTGCACGCCCATATTCGTCCCAGGCCTTCCACAAGGGGTACAAATCAGACACTTTTGAGTCGGGTGAGGTTTCATCAACTCTCATTTGCGCTCGTTCAATCCCAAGCTCCAAAAGTTTTGTCATTTGTTTGGCTGTATTTTGGACACCTCTGAAAAAGCCTGACATTTGAGTCTGAACCGCGGACGGCTCCATTTCAGCTTCGTTGTCGACATGCACAAACGTTTCTGAAAAATTCTGCGTATTGTAGGAAAAGAAATAATCCCCATCCGGGTCAATTTTTCGATTCACCTTTTTGCGAAACCTTTCGACGCGGCTAAGTGCTTTTGACTTAAGCTCGCCAGTCTCTTTGGAATACATTTTCGGCACCACTTCAAGGGCCTGATCTGCCAACGTTTTTATACCTTCAAGGCGCTCTATCTGATTTTCCAGTTCAGATTTTGTCTTCACAGCATAGTCGTGCCTATCCGACTGCGTCAGCTCAATTTCTGCACGAAACGCCTCCATTTGTTGCACTTTCTCATCAAAAAGTGCCAATTCTTCGGCTGGCCGATAGTCCACTCCCTCAATCCTTGCTGAATTTTCACCCAAAGAGTACATAGTCAATTGGGGATTGGTCGATTTATAAAAAGTCACTTGTTCTTGCAGGGTCTCTAGAGAGGTTGATAAATTTAAATCTGTTTTCGCTTTTTCCCCAGCATTGGTTAGCACCTCACGCACCGCATTTTGATAACGTAAATACTTATTCGTTTTAACTTCATCACTGCTGGACTCATGCGTTTTACCATCGTAAAAACACAAATCAACCCCGCTCAAAATAATCTGTTCACACCCCAAGCTAAAGGCCGCCGTTAAAGCCGAGTTGGTAACAGTGGGCCCCATGGTGGGAACATTTTGCATGTATTGTTCGTTGTACCACCCATATTTTAATCCCATGTAAAGACTGTTGCCTCTCCATTGGCTCAACAGCTTGGGGTTTACATGATAAGAATGAATCAAAGCTGAGCGGTTTGTAAATTCAAACATGCTTTTCGCGTTATCAAAACTGATGTCCTGGGGATCAACTGACACAAAGAAATCCGGGGTAACTCCCTCCAGTTTCAATCTTTTGGCAATTCGACCGACAGCAAAAATAATCAAATGCTTTTCATTTTCTCTAACCCAATCGATTGTGTCATCCAATGAAGGCCCCCCAGCTAAAATAATCGCACTGGACTTTTTAAACCGATTTAAATGCAGATTAAGAGGCAATACATTGTCAGCCGCATTCAAAATCCTGGGTTGTTCAAACTGAAGCGCCTGCTGACTGACAAGTTGAAACTTATAAAAAGCGTTAAACTGAGAAGACATTTCTCTGCGTAATTGCCAGTAAGGCGAATCAAGATCGCTGTCAACCACGGTAAGAGAAGAAAAAAGCTTTACTTGATCTTTCAGGATAAAATCATCAAATTCTTGTTCCAGTCTGGAAAAATCAAAATCCTCGTCCACCAACCTGACATTGCCTTCCCAGATTTCCTGGTCTGCTTCTACCAGGCCTGCTTTTTCAAGTACCGTCCTAAAGTCAATCAGGATAAACTGTCGCTTAGGATGATTTTCTCTAGACTTCAGATATTGATATAGCAAACCGGAATCAGAACCGATGATAATAAAGAGCCCTTCTTCTTGAGAAAGGATGTCTTTGTAAAAATCGGCCAAAACAGTGGAAGCAGGACTTTTTAAAAAAGATTGGTGATTGATTTTTGGAAAATACCAGTCTCCAAAAGGATTTTGTTGTAACTTTCCTGGCTCAAAACTCATAGGTATACCTTTATTAGTCAATTCAGTTGATTCGTTTTTGATTCAAAACAGTCTATTCATTGAGCACTGGGCCCTTTCCACAAATCAGAAACGGGACAAGCATGAGAAGAATCTGATCATTTTCACCTGTGTCATATCTTGTGCAAAGGATGCTGCCATTGTTTGATTATTTAAAAAAGATTTCGTAATCGGCCTGCGCCTGCTCATAATCGGGAATGTGGCCGATGTCCATCCAGTATTCCGCTAACGGAAATCCACCCATTTTGGTTCCCTTGGCCATTTGCGCTTTAATCAATTCCGGCATGTCATAAAATTGACCGGCAGGCACCGAATCAACCGCCTGAGGCGACAAACAATAAATGCCGGCATTCACAAAGTAACGATAGGTCGGTTTCTCGACCAATTGCGAAATGGTGGATTCCTGCAATTCCACCACGCCATAAGGCACCTGGTGTGAGTATTCACGCACACAAGTGGTAATGCAATTGCCATGACTCTGGTGAAAGTCCAGCAATGACCGAAAATCGATTTTGGTTAACAAATCCCCATTCATCACAACCATAGGCTTGTCCGCGTCCCTGACGGACGCCGGCAACAGACTTAATGCCCCAGCGGTGCCAAGCGGCTTTGGTTCTTCAACATAGTTGATACGAACCCCCCAATCCGAACCATCACCAAAGTAGGAACGGATTTTGTCGCCCAGGTAGTTGATGCAAAAATAAAACTCGGTAAACCCCTGTTCGGCAATGTGCTTCACAATGGTTTCAAGAATTGGTTGATTACCTAGGGGCAGCATTGGCTTTGGAACGGTTTCTGTTAAAGGTCGAAGACGCATGCCCAGCCCGCCCAGCATCAAGACCACCGGGTTTTTTCGTCTTGGTGTTTGCTGCGTCTTGTGATAATACAAGCCAACGAGTTGTTTGCGTCGGTTCAGAATCGGCAGATGGCGCAGGGATTTACGTTTGATGTGCTGTTGCCATACGATCTCGGTTTCGTCATCGTAACCGACCGTCGGAGTCTGGTTGGCCACGGTGTCAACCGGGCTGTCCAGAGTTTCACCGCGCAGCAGACCGCGACGAATGTCCCCGTCCGTCACCGTCCCCAAAAGCCGGTTGTCTTCAGACACCATCAAAACGATTTGCATGGCTTGTTGATCTAGCACAGTCAGGGCTTCATGTATCGTAGCACTTTCATTTATGGAAGTAGTCTTCCAATCAAATAAATCCATTACTCCCCCAAATGTGCCTTTATGAGATATTCCATAAATGTTTGACACACTGTCATAAAGGCTTCATTAGTAATTGAGAGAACTTCATTCTAACCCATAGGAAACATCTTGACAGGTCACAGTTTTTATCCACGGTTTTTGGCTTGGTAAATCAAGGCAACAAACTTATCCCACTCAACTTGAGACACGCGCCCCTTCATAAAAAGCGCATTTTCAAGCAAAATGGCCATGGATCTGATTGATAAAGCTATCTTGCTTTGTGTCAAATCACCTTCAAAGCCGTAAGCTTTGCACAAAAATTTTTCTAAAACATTGGCTTCTAGCTGATCAAGCTCACATAATAATCGCTGTGAAGCCATAGCCAAATCAAACTTTACAGGAAAAAAGCTGTAACGAGCATTTTCATAATCGATTACGCAAGGATGGCCTTCCAACGAAAGTACATTTCCAGCATTCAAATCCCCATGTACCATTTGAGCCGTATCCAAATCAAAATCCAATAACGGATAATGCTCGACGAATAAACGCAATTCACTTGGCGAAATCGTAAAGTCATCAAGCATCCAATACGAATCGGGAAACTCTTTAAGTCGCTCTGTGACTTGCTGCAAAACCCGGTCAAAATTCATTTTGCGTTCGATCCAGTTATCACGGCACTGGGCATTCAACGGATGCTCCCTCAAAACCCGGTGTAATTGACCAAGATAGTGGCCCAATGCAATCATTTCGGACTCACACTGGAGCAAGGGAGAAAAATTCAGAAAGTCGCCACGAATCAGGCAGAGCGTGTCATCCCGAAATTTGGCAACCTCAATCTCCAGAGACCGTGCCAGCACGCCCGAACGGTTTAAATCGGCTTCCAACCGAACCGAAAAAGCTTCTAAATCATAAAAAACTTTGGGGAGCAACTTAAAAAACTGGTTAGTCACCGCCGGCTCACCAGCATCAAAACGGTAAAAGCCAAACGGATAGTCATAGGCCGTTCCTTCCATGCGAGATAGACAACCGTCTTTCAAGCCCAAAAAGCGGCGTAAAGCCCTTTCTTTGGAAGACGACAGGGGCGCATAGCTCACTCGTCTCGGTGCATGGTATGGAAACGCCGGTGGTTTATTCATTCCTTTCAAGGTGGCTCCAATGAATCACCTGCCCGCGAGTGAGCGGTTTCGCCAACACAGCCTGATCAACTTCCGACCAATCCTGGGTACCGATTCCCAAAGCCGGGAAGGCAAAATCAACAACATCCAAATTTAACACAGACCCTACAGGCAAATCTTGTTTGGCAATCAACCCCATTCGGGCACGATGCGGTTTGGTTTCCAACGGTGCTCGCCCATCACCCAAGGCTGCATGAATTTGTCGGATCTGGCTCAACGTATCCGCTACTTGTGACACTGGCATAGAATGATACACACCTTGGTCCATCTCCACGCCGTCCATATAAACGCCTTTTTCCAACACCGCCACATCCATCATCGTTGCCGCCAATAGCATTTCCGTACCGGCATGATGGTCAGACAACCCGGTCAGACAACCGAAGGTCTGTTGCAAGGTCTGCATAAACCGCAAATTATGTTCGCCCACCAGTGCCGGAGGCGCTTTCGGGCTTTGTTGCACAATCAAATTCCGAGCACCGGCTTTTTTGGCCCAACCGACAGCCCGCGAAATTTCGCTTAAATTTGCTCGACCTGTATCCATTATCATCGGTAAACCAAGACGAGAGATATGCTCTATCAACGGTTGATGGGTAATATTGGACGAAGCGACTTTTAACGCCACACAACCCTCTTCCACAGCAAATTGGGCTCCGTCAAAATCATAAACCGAAACCACAACCTGCATACCCAGCTGGTGACACAGGGCGAATAACCGTTGATAATCCACGAGACTGACTACTTTGCGTTCAATCAATCGACGATAATTTTCTTTTTGAACCCGGTTACCATCGACTAAATACTCGTCGTCGTAATCTATATCCAGCGCAATATCCGGTCGATGCAGGATTTCCCCTTTCACCACCTTGACGCCAGCTTCCGCCAACTGGCGAATCATCTGCTCGGCTTGCTCAATATCTTGATTGAAAAAAGTACCGATATCCGGCAAAAAAAGCGACTCTTCGCCCAGTCCAACGGGATGCCCACCAATATCAAACTCCAATGCAAAATGTTCGGCCATCGTCTCACCACCCATTTCTTATCATTTTAGTGGCTCCATTTTGTGACCCTTAAACATTTGATGACGTGCATTTCAAGCCATTTGTTGAAGGACATACTGCATACGATAATGCCGCTGATCTTTACCGAACAACTCAGGATAATCCAGCACCGGCAACAGCAGCTCGGTAAAGACTTCCACCCACTCCTGTTTGATCTCCATACGGTTATCGCCCGACAAATTGGCGGCCAGCTTATTCAACACTGGAAAAATCGGACGCATCCCCAAATTCCAGATATGCGCTAAGCTGGCGGGCAAAATATCGCGAGATTCCACAATTTCCAATCCACAACCCGAAAATAACGCTTCCCAGCTGATTTCATCACGCAATCCCGGGTTCGTCGCCTGACGCCCACGGTTCAACAATTGCTGCCACAAATCAGGCGTATCCGGCATCAACTTTCCCCAGTCCAATTCTTTTTTTTCCGTGGTAAAAACATCAACGACCATCACGCCGGAAGGCTTTAATTTACGCTTCATGGCTTGCAGCGCCACATCGGTTTCCGCCACCCAATAAAGGCTATTACAATACACCTTATCTATACTACCATCCTCAATTCCTTTTACTTCATCACGCAAATCAGCCAAGTGCAAACTTTGATAAAAACCCAATGTCTCAGCCTTTTTCAACAGATTTTCTTTATGATCGGTACCATAAGTAACCCCTTTTGCTGGTCTCTGTTCAATGACCGGGCGATAGGCCTGATCGTAATAATCGAAAACATCAATATCTTTCGCAGCGACATCTGAGGTCTTTTGCTGACCAGCTCCGGCAATAAACAAATCAAAGTCTTCGGTGAAGCGCCCACCACATTTAAAGAAGGTATTCACACCATCCCCACAGGCATAATCGGCAGTTATTTCACCATTTTTCGGGGTTAAATCAACGCCATTGATCACATAGGAAGCCAGCGCGAGGGCATTTTCCGGCCGCAGCCACCACAAATTCAAAGCGTGTTTTAAAACTTCACGAGATTGAAACTGGTTCATACAAAACCCTCTTGATGTATGTTATTTGCTAATACAGCTTGGGCAAAAACCAAATCCACCCGATTATCGATATCGATCGAACTGGCTTCCGGCATTCTGTAAATTTTCATGTTATCTGTGTAGAAACGTTGTTCGGAAAGAAACACATCTGTGTGCGCAAAATAAATGGCACCGTTCGGGTAAAAATATTTAGGGTTGGCTTGCAAGCGTGTCGCAACAAAGTCGGCTGAGCAAAACTGCTCTGATACTAAAGCCAGGCCGTCCTCCGACTGACGGAACATGAATTGCGGCAATTGAGCGGATTGCTTCATCGATACCACCGATTTGACTTCGTCCGTCAATAACGCAAAGGCACGTTGAATATCTTGAGCGTCTCGGAAAGGACAGGTCGGCAACAGCAAACTGCAGGCTTGGTAGTTTTTGCCTTCAGCGGCGCGCCGGGCAATCACATCCGAAAGCACTTGAACCGCCGTGGCATCGTCCGTGGCTAAATGTAGCGAACGTAACTCATATGTCAACCCTGCATCCTGATAACCAGAGACGGTTTGCAGAATTTCATCACTGTCCGAAGACAGAACCACTTCATCAAAAACACCACTTTCCAATGCGGCTTCAATCGTCCAAGCGAGTAATGGCTTATCGCCCAACATCGCTAAGTTTTTACGTGGAAAGCGCTTAGAGTTGGCTCTGGCAGGGATCAATGCAATAACAGAAGGCATCAAACCACCACCTCTTTCACACTCATAAAAGCTTCGGCGGCGATTTGGTTTATATCAGCACCTCGAAGTGTTGCCAGTGCACGAATCGACTTCTCCGAGCGGGGAAAAGGGTGTTCAGCCAGTTCGGATGCATAACATCGCATGATCTCGACTTTTTGTTCCATGTGGTCACTGACATCCACCCAAAGGTTGGGTTTAAATCCCGTGTCTTGCGTACTCAAGCCAAAACCGGTTTCCGACAAGGTTTCATAGACCCGAACCGACTGAACCGCCGGATACCGAAAGTTTTTGGTACAAGCCGCCACCGCATCATATACATACGCATGATCCGAATGCGCATCTCCTCGATAAGGCAAATACAATACATTCGCTTGGGTTTGCTGAACCACTTCAGAGCAAGCACCTACCAAATTCTTCATTCCGACCTGATCCAATTCCGCGACCGGAAACCCCAATTCAAATACCTGATGGAATCCGTAGGCTGCAGCCACCTGTTTGATTTCGTCTTGCCGTTTGGCCTGACGATCGGCATCAAAGCCCATTTGCTCCGTCATGCGGGTCACAATCACCCAGCTTACCTGATCACCCTCTGTTAGGTGCTTTAATAAAGTCGCGCCGCATCCCAGGGTTTCGTCATCCGGGTGAGGTGCAAAAACAACAACATTTGCCATGATCAATCCATATATGTCTCGGGCGTAAAGTCCAACGCCGGTTCTGCCTGTTTCAACTTCAGCATGCCATCATAGGCCTTGACAATCGGTTGTCCATTCTGCAAAGCGACAATTTTGCCGGGTTCATGATACGCAACTTCGCTTTCTATATAAGGCCAATCAACACTTTCCACCTGCCAAACGATCAACTCGGTGCCACCATAGCTTGTTGTTGCACCAGGATATGGATGGTGCAAGGCGCGTACCAAATGATCAATGGCTTGCGTCGACATACGCCAATCGATCTGCCCATCTTTTTTTGAACGTTTACGCCAGTGATTGCCCTCTTGAACCGCTTGTGGCTTTGCTTGAACCTGATCAGATTCAAGTTGATGATACAGGTCAGTCAACAGCGGACTCGCAAAAGACGTTACTTTATCATACAAACTTTGTGCATCATCCTTTGCATCAATGAGGATTTCAACCTGGGCCAGAATGTCACCGCTGTCAGCGCCTTCATCCATTTGAAAAAAAGTGAGCCCAGTTTTTTTCAACCCAAGTGCCAAGGCCCAAATCAAAGGGTGACGTCCCCGGTTGTATGGCAATAATGACGGGTGCGCACCAATCACCCCTTTGGGCGCGAGATCCAATAAAGGACGTTTGATCAGTTGAGACCAGCCCACACAAAAAACCACGTCCGGTCGACGTTGTTGAATCCAGTGCAACGTTTCTTTCGAGTTAATATCTGTAACTCGCTTGAAGCACCAGCCATGATAATCGGACAGCGACTCAAGATCAGCATAGTCGGAATAACGGCTCGGGTCAGACGTGGTCACCACGCCAACAATGTCAGCGCCCGCTTTACCCAAGGTTTCCAGACAATGCAAACTGAAGTCCACTGCACCAATGACCAGAACTTTCATCTCTCCCCCCGCTCTTTCGGCCAGTCATAAAATCCTTTCTTCAATAACCAGGCCTGGTCATTCAAGGGCAGACTTTTCAGTTGTTGAATCATTTTTTCTGCTGTTTTTCCCTCACCGTATGGATTGCGTAAACCCGACAGAGTTCGATTAAATGCATCAGATCGGGCCGTTTCTATGGCTTGTTCAATCGCCAGACAATCACATGCGACGCGCAATACGTTCTTGCCCGTGACTCGTCCTTGTTGACGCGTTCCTATATCAACCACCGGTTTTTTAAATGAAGCAGATTCAATGATACCGCTTGAGGAATTTCCCAGCACCACGGCGCAATGGTACATGGCGCTTAAATAACGTTGCTGTCCCAGCGATTTAATCAAACGGAACTGCTCGGGGGTTTCTTGTTGCATGTCCAAAATAGCTTGATAGACTTTTCCACCACCCGCATCCATATTAGGCATTGTGATCAACGTTTGCATCCCGCTGTGTTGCACCGCTTGCAAGATAGTTTTCATTTCACCATAGGCCGAGGCCTGATCATTTAAAGTCACTGGATGGTAAGTCAGCAGAATCGTTGGTTTTGACCAGTCAAGGTCGGTTTGCTCAGACAGGGTTTGCCTGGAAAGCAACGCCATATCGGCAATATTATCGAGACCGATGGCACCGACATTGAAAACCCGGTCCGGCTGCTCACCCATCTGAATGACGCGATTGGCATAATCCGCATGGGAAACGAAATGCAACGCAGCCATTTTGGTCAAACTGTGACGTACCGCATCGTCAATCAGGCCGAATGTGGCTTCGCCGCCATGAATATGCGCAATCGGCAAACGATTCAACATCGCCGCCATGGCCACCGACAGCATTTCAAAACGGTCACCTAAAATCACTAACAAATCAAAATAGTGTGCCTCAAACAACGAAGAAAACCCATCCAAAGCACGCCCGCAGGCCGAACCCAGTTGCGCTGGTCGGTCGCCTTCAATCCGCATGTCTACTGTCAACAATGGGTCAGTGCCTTCGTTTTTCAAAACTTCCAACGTATGACCCTGTTCTTTCATCAAATGCGCGCCGGTCGCAATCATGGTTGGTTCAAATGCCACATCGGCTTTGAGTTTTAACCACAAGGGTCTTAACAGACCGTAATCCGCTCGACCACCTGTGACCACTGCAATACGATAAGGTTCAGGCATAATCATCTCTCTGTATCGGATCATTGGTGGCCAAATTTCGACTGGCTGACCGCCCGATCAATTCATCCCAGTATGTGGCTTCCAGCCCATGGTCAGAGCGCTTTAAGGTGATGTTTGTTTCTGTCAAACTTTCACCGGCTTGGATGCCACAGGCAGCAACAATGCGTTTTCGCACTACCGCACGATTGCCCGATTCGGAAAATGAGGGCTCTTTTATCCCATCGCCCAGCGCCTGTTCAATATGGCGAATGCTTTGAACCATGTCTTTGAGCGCAGCCGGTTCCAAGCTGGCCTTATGGTCGGGGCCGGGCAGGTTTTTGTCCAGGGTAAAATGCTTTTCAATGACTTGAGCCCCCATTGCCACCGCCGCAATCGGCACCTCGATCCCTTGCGAGTGGTCGGACAGGCCGACGGCCACCTCAAACCGCTTGGCCAAAGTGGGCATGGCCCGCAGGTTCACCTCTGAAAACGGGGTCGGATACGCCGAGGTCGCATGCAGAATGGTCAGGTGGTTTTTGACCAGGCCTGCCTGCAAAAGCGTCTGTACCGCGTATTCGACTTCCGCCAGACGACTCATGCCAGTCGACAGAATCGTCGGTTGATTCAAACGGGCGATTTGCCGCAGATACGGCACTGACAGCAGTTCACCGGAAGGGATTTTCCAGCGTTTCATCCCCAGTTGATGCAGGAATTCGATGCTGGACGAATCAAACGCGGTGGACATGAATTCGATGTTTTGTTGCTGGCAATGTGCCCACAGCTGGTCATGGTCGGACTCGGACAGTTCCAGTCGTTTGAGCATGGCATACTGGCTTTCTCTGACCCCGGTGTTCCGGGTCTGGTAGTCGGCTTGATCGGCCGCTTCGGTGACCAGTTCTTCGGTTTTGAAGGTCTGGAATTTGACCGCATCGGCACCGGCTTCGACCGCCACATCAATCAACCGTTTCGCCAGGTCGAGGGAACCATTGTGGTTCACCCCCGCTTCGGCAATGACGAAAGTGGACGGGTTGGCGGCTCGGTCCTGATTCATAATCCTTCCACTTGATTCAGTTCACGTCCCATATCAACGTAACAACCGGGGCTGGCAATGTCTCGGATAATGCGTGCGCCGGCACCGATGATCACATTGTTGGCGATTTGAACGCCTTGTTTGATCATGGCTCCGCTGCCAATCAGGCAACCATGCCCGATCTGGACATCGCCATTGACGATGGCACCAGTGGCAACATGGGTGTGATCGCCAATCACGGCGTCGTGCTCGACCAGGGCTTTTGAATTGACGATGGCATTGCGTCCGATTGAGGCGCCACTGTTCACCAGCGCGTGATGCATGACCACCGAACCCGCTCCGATCCGGGCATGGGGCGACACATAGGCCAGTGGTGACACCAGGCCTGGTTGTATAAATCCTAACTGATTAAGCAGATCGAAAAGTCTGACTCTATGCTCAGCTGATGCAGTCTGCCCGACCGTCACCAAAGCAACTTCATAGGTCTTTCTTAAATCAGGCAAATCCTCATCCGAACCAATCACCGGATAACCTGATACTTCGGTCACGCTTGCATCGATACGGTCAATAACGCCTGCAATCTGCCAATCATTGGTTTGCTCGAGGACATCGATACAGGATCGGCAATGGCCACCCGCGCCAAGAAGCAGTAGTTGTTTCATAAACTCAAATGCCTTGCAGGGTCTTGACTGCCATGTAAAATTCTGGCGATCAATATCTTTTTTGCATCCAAGCGATAATAAATGACGTGACTCTGATGCACTAATCGACGATAACGCTGTTTAATGTCAGAAATGTCCTGTCCCAGCTCTGGGTATATCTGCAACTGCTCACATTGTTCAATCACGTCTTGAAAATATTTTTCAGCTTGATTGACGCCAAATTGTTGAGCACTGTACACATAGATATCTTCCAAATCCAAAACCGCGAACTCTGAAAGCTCATACTTCATTAATTTTGCAGTCTGTTCATTGCTTTTTGTTTGATCTGAGCCACTGTCATTTGGCTTGGGGTATTGGCCTTTGGATCAGACAGAACCGATTTCAAAGCCAGAACCGCTTTTTCTTTCCGGCGTGCCTCTTCAATGAGTTCGATTAAATAATCGTTCAGGCGTTCGGGATGACCGTTTAAATGCTGTTGTAAATAGTCACCAATTTCGTCAGGGAGTTCTATTGTCTGCTTGTACATTTGTTTCACCCATTCATGTCGTCTGCATCTGCTGCTTATCTTACACTGCTTGGCAGGTTGACCAAATGCTCAGATAAATATTGAGCGTTATTTTGAGGCATGGCCAAACAGTCTTTAAACATGGGCAAGGTGTTGAGCAATGTCCAGGCAGGCCTGGTCATCACACCTTGGTTGTTGGCATATTCTAAAAAATTTTGTTGTTCTGCCTGATCTTTTAACAATATCGCATTCAGCCAAAAGTTTGAAGCCGCATTGGGAGGCTCTGAAACAAACGCAACCTGATTGCTTTGGCACCAGGCCTGGTACTTTTGAGCCGTCTCTCGCTTATTTTGAATGTAAACCTCAAGCTTTTCCAGTTGCGCGCACAGCAAGGCGGCATTGAGATTGGGCATGCGATAGTTGTACCCAATCTGGTCGTGATTGAATGCCCACTTGTGAGGGACTTTGGCTGTGGTAGTCAAATGCCTTGCTTTTTTGGCCAGTTGTTCGTCTTGAGTGATGATGGCCCCGCCACCGCCCGCCGTGATGATTTTGTTGCCATTAAAGCTGATCGCGCCCAATAAACCAAAGGTCCCGGTGTGCTGATTTTGGTAAACACTGCCCAGTGATTCGGCCGCGTCTTCTACCAGGGGAATGCACCATTTTTCACAAATCGCTTTAATTCTGTCTATTTCACAAGGGTGGCCAAACGTGTGCATGGGCACACAGGCGGAAATACGGTTTTGGGTGTGTTTGTTAAAGCATTGTTCATCTTTGACAAAGGCGTATTGCGACAAAAAATCCGACAGGGATTCGGCGGACAGCCCGAGGGTTTGTTTGTCTACATCCACAAACACCGGGCTGGCACCGCAATAAGAGATGGCATTACAGGTGGCAATAAAACTCAATGCCTGAGTAATGACTTCACTACCGCGTTCAACCCCCGCTAATAAAAGCGAAACATGCAGTGCCGCCGTCCCATTGACGGTCGCGATGGCGTACTTTGCGCCAGTATAGTCAGCGATTTGCTTCTCAAACTGGTCCACATAAGGCCCCACACTGGAGACAAACGTGGAATCAATGCAATCCATCACCAGCTCTTTTTCACGCTCATTAAACCGTGGCTCGTGCAATGGCAGAAACGCTTCGCACTGGTACATTTCCTGAATATAGGCAACAAGATTTTTGAGTTGCGGTCTAAGCATGACACGTGACCCACTCACAGCTGATCCATTTCATTTTGACCGAAACCGGCAAGAGAACACAGTCGTCCGGCTGCTGGTAATGGGTTCGAATCAATGTCTGCAGGGAGGACCAGACCGATGGATCAGACATTGTATTGACCTGCCTTGTAACGCGCGAGGTTGTCGGATTGGGTAAACCAGTCGATGGTCTGTTGCAGTCCCTGTTCCAGAGACGTACCCGGCTCAAAGCCGGTCAAGTCAATCAGTTTTCGGTTGTCGCCCCACAGCCGGAACACTTCGGAGTCCTTGGGGCGCAGTCGCTGTGGGTCCTGCACAAACTCGACGTCCGAGTGCATCAGGCGCTTGATCGTGTCCAGCGTTTCCTGAATGGACACCTCAAAGTTGCTGCTGATGTTGACCGTTTCGCCAATGGTCTGGTCGGTGATCATCAGCGCCATCATCCCCTGACAGGTATCGCTCACATAATTGAAATCGCGGGTTGGTGAGGTGTCACCCAGCTGAATTTGCGTCATGCCGCTGGCAATCTGACTGATGATGGTGGGAATCACCGCACGCGCGGATTGGCGCGGGCCGTACGTATTGAATGGCCGGGCAATGGTGACCGCAAAACCGAAGGCATGGTAGTAAGACATCGCCATCGCATCCGCACCGATTTTGCTGGCGCTGTAAGGCGACTGCGGCTGCATCGGGTGGTCTTCGTCAATCGGCACCCGTTGCGCCGTACCATAGGTTTCAGAAGTGGAGGTATGCATAAAGCGGCGCACGCCCTGATCTTTGGCCGCCTGCACCATGTTCAGGGTGCCGTTGACATTGGTTTCCACATACGAGTTCGGGGCGACATAGGAATAAGGAATCGCGATCAACGCGGCCAGATGAAAAACGGTGTCGATGTTTTGACAGAGGCTTTGACACAAAAACGGATCACGGACATCGCCGCTGACCACTTCAATCTGTTCGGCGACCGGACTGGCATCCAGCCAGCCCCAGGAATTGAACGAGTTGTACAGAACCAAAGCGCGCACATTCGCGCCAGCACTGACCAGCGTCTCGACCAAATGCGAGCCGATGAACCCGTCTGCACCTGTGACCAATACATTTTTTCCGAGCCAACTCATGCCAGTTCCATTTAATTTCATTTTAAAAATTGAGAAAGTGATTCAAAATCCACAGAATCAATTCCCATCCCCCACAAAGGGCCTGCATCATAACACTCAACACCGCCTGCTTTCGCTGCCTCGAGCGCTAATGAAATACCATGGTTTTGCCTTTGTATGCGTTCCTGTAAAAACGACTGGGTTAAATGTGACTTTTTATCAGGATAGTATCCCTTCATAAAGTGCATCTCTGATTGTTTTTTTCCATAATCCTGATCAACACCAATAAAATAAATACGCTTCACTCCCATATAGACTGCCATGTAAACCATGGGGCTGATAACGGATAACCCTTTAGGTAGCCCATATTGATATGGATCGATAGAGTGCTGACACAACCGATAACTTCTGGGATAAAAAACCGTATTTGAGTGATCAAACTGACAGGACTTGAGATGATTAGGCACGATCTTCATCCCTTTTAGACGATCAATTTCTCTTTGCCAATACAAAGGGGCGTTTCGATCCACCATAAAATAATAATCAGGATCAAATCCCTCCAGCTGACAAATACCATTGCACCCCATTACAACTGCATTTTTAATGCGTCTTGGATCTGTTTGATTCAAACTGGGACCATTACCCACGATAAAAGCGGATTCATTGATATGTTTATTTTCGAGAGAATCAAAAGAAACCTTCTCGGAAGGCGTCACATCATACTCCAAGGCCAAGCATTCAGAGTTTGGAATCGAGAAAACCGGTGCTTCGATTGAATGCTTCAAAAGCAGGTCGGCCTGAAACTGAGCATTGGCCAAGCTGCCTAAAATGACAAAGTTTACACTAGATTCTTTTAACTCAGCCAAGGACTTGACTGGAACAGTTCCAATAAAAGTTATACTGGGGTTAGAGGCAACGTAAACACCATTTTTAAAACCCAAAGCATGAAGCTGACCCATTACTTCTTGACAATAAGAAGTAGTACCAAAAACAGCATAAAAAACCTGATATTTTTTAGCCTGTGTTATTTCTTTGAGCCATAAGTGAATGGCCTTCTGCGAACGCTCTTTCAGACTTAAAGCCATATAAACGACACCTTGTAAATATGTTCGAGCTTAACTTGGATATTTATCTTCGGTTTCTTCGGTGCAAATTTGTGGAATATTCGGCTTAAGAAATCATTCTTTCTATGAGTTCCCTGACTCTTAAACTCGATTGATTGTCTTGATAAAAATGGGTGCTTTCCGCCAATTTTGAACGGCTTTTTGAGTGAAACCCGGGCCTTTCAAAGGAATGCAAGCATGTATGTTGTAACTGCTCCTGAGAAGAAACACTGACTCCCGGTGACCAATCGTCATTGGGTTCAACTAAAAAACCTCGATTGTGTTCGTAACGCTTTTGGTCAGTCCGGACAAAAATCATCGGTTTGTCGAGCAATAAATAATCGAAATAAACCGAGGAATAATCGGTAATGAGCAGATCTGTCGCAGGCAGCAACTCGTACAAATCGATTTTATGCTCCGATAGTTTTTCTTCATCCAGCATCACCAGTCGATCAGACCACCCAATCATCTCCTGCAAAAGCCCCGCATTGACATCCCAGGGGTGAAACTTCATAAAAAAATAAAAGTCATTTTGCTCTAGAAACGCAATAAACGCTTCAATATCAAACGCAGCAAACCCAAATAGCTGGCTGGGCACTTCTCCATTGTGATACCCATATTTGGATTGCCTGAATGTTGGGAGATAAACAATGCATTTTGCAGATTGGATGTCGACACCTGTGATGGTTTGTAGTTTTTCTTTTGCATTGGGTTCAAACAACAAATCATTGCGTGGCATGCCTGTCACTGTGTAATAGCTGGAGTCGAGTCCATAGCAGGCATTGATAAAGGTATTGTACAGCTGGCCGTAGGATGTCACTGCATCATAGGCTTTCCATGGCTGCACATGACGTTTTTTTGCCTCTGATGTCATCGAAACATTCATCAATCCCAGGGTTTTCAGTGGAAATCCGTGCCACAGTTGCACTGTTTTGCGTTGCGCCAAGCCATCTCTGGCGTGCGTATGCACCGTCACTCGACTGCGCAGCATGTGATTAAAAAAATTATTCGATTTTGCGTCTGTCACCTGATAGTCGAAATCCTGCATACACCCCATTCGATGCAGGGCAAAGGTATTTGAACCAGAATAGTTCTCAACCACCAAATTGACGTCCGTGTCCACTTCGTCACACGCCGGGTCAACCGGTATCAACTGATAACCCGATGAAAACAGCTCAAAAACATAAAACACCTGGCTCATATAGGGCAGAATTTGCTGCACTATCTGCAGTGAAAAATTGGATGCAATCACTAGAGTGGTGTTTCTGGCGTAGTGGCGTTGATAGTGGTCAAACCCGATGATTTTTCTTTGTTGCAGCTGGGTGCCCTGTTTGCTGGCATCATTGTCCACAAACGCCACCACATCATGGTGTTGTGACAAATGTTGCCATGCCATTAAACCTTTATTAGACGCGCCAAAGATAACGATTTCCATAATGCCTGCCCGATTTAACTGTGTGCATCCACTGCCTGAAGCAATCGCTCACTCGCTGATGTTTTGGATGAAGCCGACCCGAACAATTGTTTTCTCAGGGTCTGTCTATCTGTCGCCCACGCATCAGATGAAAGTGACTCATCAAGCGTGCGAATCAATTGATCGGTCTCTGGTGCATAAACTTTGGGCCCCGGTGTGAAGTTTTCAAAATCATACGTCCACCCCGATTTGTTTTCAGTGTAAGCCTCAAAATCATAGCAATAAAAAACGATCGGCTTGTCCAACAATAAATAATCAAAATACACCGAAGAGTAATCCGTCACCAAGGCATCCGTGTACGGCAACAATGAATAAATATCTTCTTGTGCAGGGTACAGCCGAATGTGCTTGAGCCGAAGGCGCGCCAAAACAGATTGGTAATGTGCTTCCACAAAGGGATGCAGTTTGATCAACATCACCCACCCTTCTTGGGCACAATGACGATCTAAGGCAACCCAGTCCAATGGTATTTCCTGAAAACCAAATCCATCCACGCCCACATCATACTCACGATGGGTGGGCATATAGACCAGCACTGTCTGCCCTTGCGCACACTTGTCTTTCACCCATTGAATCAGCGCCGGTTCTGATAACAATGCATCCCGTTCAATCAAACCTGGCGTGAGCAGGTCATTTCTGGGATAGCCGCTGTGAATTACATTTTTGTGTTCAAACAACCCACCCAGGCTGGTTTGGGTGACATACTCGGTTGTGGAAACCAGCAGGTCGTAGCAAATGTTCTTTTGCGCACTCAATCGTTTCAATGGAATGCCGTGCCATATTTGCACCGTTTTTTGCTGATGCCCGAAACAGGGAAAATATTCGGTGTGGTTGGCTTGATCCTGTATCAACCAATAGGCTTTCGCCATTGCCCAGAGACCACGCCAGCCACCCAACCAAACCACAGGCAAGTCGGCCGCTTTAAGCGTTTGATAAGCTTGTTTATTCTCAGTCAGTAAAACCACGGGGCGACGGTGTTGCAGACAATACAAATAAAAAGCCTTGAGATTGCTGCCAACAAACCCTTTGGCAATCAATGCCATTGTTTGACGATCTCTGCCCAACCAATCAAACCATCGGTTAAGCCATTGCAGGCATGTCAACTTCAAGGTCTGATACATCTCACCTCGACGCTGACGCCGTATCTGGTTGTGATCATAAAAACGGTATTGATAAGCCTCGATCTGCACTTTCACCAGCTGAGACAATGACACCTTGTGTTTCAGGTCACGGTAAAGGCTGTCAAAATGATTGGGCGAGAGAATCAATACCCAGTCAAAGGCGTGCGCTTTGATTTGATCCAAAGAAAACACATCCGATCCGGTTTTGTAATTGTCCAAATACCCCAGTATTTTCAGGGTCGGTTCATGCGCTTGCAAGGCGTCCGCCAAGGCTTTTGAGGTGGGCGACAAAGGAGCGATCAGTATGCGCTTGCCCGCGAAATTCATGGCAACAGCCCTTGCACACCATGCTCAGTCAGAAACTGATTGAGCGATTGTTTCAGCTCGGTCGTGGAAACATCCTGCGTGCGCGGGAGATACACGACCTCACAATAAGGCTTTAAAAAATCAAATGCCCCCTGCCAGTCATTGCCCATGGCAAACACATCCACCTGATAGCGCTCAATATCATGTTGTTTTTGCTCCCAACTTTGCTCTGGCACCACCTGATCCACGCAGGCAATATTGGCAACGATTTCTGCTCGCTGATCATAAGGGATGAGCGTTTTTTTGTTTTTGAGCGCATTAAACTCATCGGTGGAAACCGCCACAATCAATCGATCTCCCAGTCTGGCCAAACGCTGCAACAGACGCAGGTGCCCGATATGAAACATATCAAATGTGCCATAGGTGATCACGATCCTGTTTTTCATTGGAAATACTCCCAAGCCGTTGCCTGGCCTCGTAAAACCGCTTGGTTCAATCTTTTGCCGACAAGGCCGGGCTGATGTTTGGGTGCCAGTCCTTTGCCCGGCCGAATGCTTTGAATATCCTGTTCCGTGACAATATGCCCGTTGGGCAGGTCCCGCACAAAATAAAGTGAACGACGGTGTTGTACAGAAACGGCTTCGCTGGCCGTATTCCCATAATGCACATGCCCGAGTGCTTCCCAGGCTGTACGGCTGGCATGGCATAATGTCCCGAGTTCGCCGGGTTCAAGAGAAAAACTGTCATCCGGTCCCCCTGCGGTTCGATCCAGAGTAACATGCTTTTCAACCAGACTGGCACCCAGCGCAACACTGGCAATGGCGGTGGTATTGTCCAGGGTATGATCTGACAAACCGACCGGCACCTCAAAACGCTGTTGCATGTCCGCCAAGGTACGTAAGTGATATTCATTTGCCGGCGCCGGATAACCACTGACACAATGCAACAAGGCCAGTTCTTTGCAACCGGCATCACGTGCTGCGACAACTGCTTCCTCAATTTCTTCGAGGCATGCCATACCAGTCGAAATGATCATGGGCTTGCCCGTTCGCGCCACATAAGCGATCAGGGGCAAATCCACCGCTTCAAAACTGGCAATCTTGTAGGCTGGTGCATTCAAATCTTCCAGCAGGTCAACGGCTGTCCGGTCAAAAGGCGAACTGAAGATGGTCAAGCCCAGTCTGCGTGCATAATCAAATAAAGGCGCATGCCATTCCCACGGCATATGCGCCCACTCATACAGTTCATACAGGCTTTTGCCTTCCCACAGACCATCTTGAATCATAAACTCGGGGGTACGCATATCCATGGTAATGGTATCAGGGCGGTAGCTTTGCAGTTTGACTGCATCGGCACCGGCTTTTTTGGCCGACAGGATGATCTGATACGCGCGTTCAATGTCACCATTGTGGTTGGCAGAAAGCTCGGCAATCACATAGGGCGGGTGTTCTGGTCCAATAGAGCGTTGGTCTATTTGCATAGGTCAGCTGAGCCTTTTCTTTTTAAAGCGGTCGCCGAAATGCGTCTGGTCAACAAACTCGATTCTGGCCGGAATCTTAAACCGCGAAAGACGTGCGCGACAATGCTGGCGCAGCAGGCGTCTGACCGATTTTGGATCTGCCTGCGGTGCCAGCACAATCTGGGCACAGACCATTTCTCCGGTAATGGCGTTTTCAGCGCCGTAGACCATACAGTCTGCAATCAAATCCAGTTCAAACAAAACTGACTCAACTTCGGCAGGCAAGACCTTTTCGCCACCGACGTTGATCATTTCCTTGATGCGCCCTCTGATGCGCAAATAACCATCCTCCGACACCTCAACCAGATCGCCTGTCCGAAACCACCCATCCTCTGTAAAATCATCCATGGGCGCATTCAAGTACCCCATTATCTGAGTGTCACTTTTGAGCCATAATTCACCATCAACCACTCTGGTTTGCACGCGGGGGTCATCCAGCTTCATCTCCAGACTGGCCGATGAACGACTGGTTGTCTGGGCAATGCCGGTCTCTGAAGTCCCGAATGTTTGCAGAAGACGGGTTTTGGGAAAGGCCTTTTTCAGTTTTTGCAACAAACTCTCTGGCATGGATTCGGTGCCGTAGGTAATCATTTTCAAAGAGCGCATATCAAAGCGCTCATGGACCTTTGCCATCAACATCAGATTCAAAAAAGTGGGGGAAGCAGGAAGCACATGAATGCGGTGTGCTTCAATCAACTTCGCCACAGCTTCCGCATCACGCGCTTGCACCAGTACGATTCTGGCACCCATGGCCAAACTGTTGAGCAGAGTATTGAGTCCCCCGATGTGGTCAAACATCAGAAACACCAGCATATTTAATTGCTTGGGTTTTTTACCCTGAACACTGTCAACCAGCCTGGCCAGATTATGCACCATACCTTTGGGTTCGCCAGTGCTTCCACTGCTGAAAAGCACCAGGCCTGGTTCTTTTTGGGTGCGCAATGCGTTAATCATTGGTTGAGATGAATGACTTTCTGCGGACGCGAAAGGCGTCATGTTGAGCGTTTCTCCATTCAGTTCAAGCACCCAGTCGGCGTCCACCACGGCCAGACGTTTGTCTATTTCAGCCTGCCGGGTCGAGACAATAGGCACTATCACAGCCTGTTTTTCGTACAAAGCAAAAAACAATGCCACCGCATAAAAATTGTAATCAGACAGGATGGCCACCACCTGACCTGCGTCTATGGTTTTGCTCAGATGTCGGCGAAAGCTTTGAATCTGGTTCACCAACTCATGATAGTCAAACGTTCCCCGTTCATCGACTATGGCAGGTTTGTCTGCGAAGCTCTGTAAGTGCGTAAGCCAATCAGTCATGATCAAACCACTCCGCCTAAATAAAGGGTTTGCCCGGTAATAAAATCACTGTGCTCGCTGTTAAAGAAATCGACCACATTGATCACATCAGCCACTTTGCCATACCTCACAATGGCCTGCCGATCCAATAACGCCTGTAATTTCTGTTCAGGAACATGCTTTATCAGATCGGTTTCAATTGGCGTAGGACCGATGGCATTAACTCGCACGCCAAACTGAGCCAGCTCTTTCGCCGAGACTCGGGTCAAACTTTCAATCGCGGCTTTGCTCGCCGCGTAGACAGCTTCACCCGCCAGGTCGAGCGCCACTGCGACCGTCGTATAATTCACGATGGACCCGCAGCGTTGACGCATCATCAGCTTGGCCACTTCTCGACTGAGTAAAAAGGTGCCAAAAAAATTGGTATTCATCACCGACTGTGCCTGAGCGTAAGGGGTCGTCAGAAAATGGTTCATGGCAGCTATTCCGGCATTATTGAGCAGATAATCAATCCGTCCATGCCTTTTTCTGACGCTTCGCACCATCTGAATGACCGCTTTTTCATCGGTGACATCCAGTTCATAATGCTCATAACGGTCGTGACTGATCGTGCCATGCCCTCGACTGCACCCCACAACAACACTCTCACCCTGGCTAAGATAATGCTCGGCAAGGTGTTTGCCCAATCCTTTGCGAGTACCGGTGATCAGATAAATCCTGGGAGTTATGGCGTTCATGCTGATGTTTTGGCCTCATCCAACAGGGTCTGTGTGTACTGAGTCAGTGTCTTGACGCTGCGAAATGGCGATGTGTTTTGGCTCATGGCCCGTTCGTCTGCCAGCGTTATGGCGAGGTCCCACTCCTCACTGATTCGCGCTTCCAAATCCGTTACCAAAAACACAATGCCCATACTGTCCAGATTCCGACCAAACAACGGCGTTTCCAAATCGGCATTCACAAGCGCCTTGTTTTCTTGATCGGATCCCAGCTCTCTGACCACCTCCAACACCAAGTCTGAAACCTTATTCATCCATGACTTCCTTTGTTCTTTTCTATCACATTGCTTAGTACAAGCCTCACAACACCGTTTGTATCAGTTGGAGCAGGTCTGAAACCAAAACGTTGGTGCAATGCAATCACATTTTTATTCTCTTCCAGCACTTCAGCAATCAAAGCGGTGAACTGCCGTTGGTCAAACCCATAATAAATCAACGCATTTTCCAGTATGAACGCCGCCATCGGGTGCGTGCTTTCCAGGTTGGAAAACATCCCCACATAAGCGCTTTGTGCTTGCTCATCGGCATCAGTAACGTTGATTGCACCCAGTATCTTATCCTGGTACAACACCAGAAAATGCTCGGTGTCCGTCCGCTTTGACAGACGGTTGATAAAATGAAAATGCTCGGATTCGGTGATCGGATCGTGATCAAACATTTTTTTTCTGACGTCAGGGTGGTTGCGCATTTTCAAAACCGCCAACAACGCCTCATGACTCAGGTGTGTGTAGTTTTTCAGCACAACCTGCCCAAACTTTGGCATGTCAATCGTGACGGTTTTCATGGTTCACATTTCCTGTAATACTCTTTGCACTCCCCGCCCATCACAAATGCCTGAAGCATGCTGACTTACCGATGGCATCCAACCGGACGCCCGGATTACCAGGCCTGACAGTTGCGACAGCGAATCAATGGACTTGGCTGCTTTCGCTTGAGCCAGATGTTTTGCAACCTCTTTCTGGTTATCGGCAATCACCAGCTGAACTGTAGGCAAGCCCAGACAACAGCGCTCCCATGACGTTGCCCCCGCTGCGCCAATGGCCATATCCACCTGACTCATCAGCCGGGCCATATCCTGCACATTGGTCCTGACTTGCACCGACAGTGGCAAGGTTTCTGCCAGAGTACGCACCTCATCAAGATGGGGTGCCTTGCTGCCCATTACTACGATAACCTTCAACGTCAAAGGAACATCGGACAAACACCTCAAAACCTGAACGGTGACGTTATTTCGATCCACCCCGCCAAGGGTGACCAGAATCGTTCTGACCTGGCGAACCTGTTGTCGTCTGGCCAGGCTCAAAGGCCGCCACTGTGCAAACTCCGGCCTTAACAGTGCATAGTCTGTGCCAAGAAGCATGCGACAGGTTTCAGGCACCAACCGTGAATACTTTGCGGGCCTTGCACCATAATTCTGATCCAGCAACAGATCACACTGGTGTTTCCGATCGCCCAGATCGTCAATCACCATCAGCTTCCTGCTGGTCGATTGCAATGCTCTTTCCCATCGCAGATCCAACGCATAATGATCCACCACCAGCCAGTCCGGGCGCAACCTTTGCAGGATTGACCGACACTGCGTCACTTCACGAGACAGAGTCGTCTCCAACCATGACGCATGATAAAGCATGGACAGGCCTGTGTCAGTATCTGTACCTGCTTCTGAAGACAACGGAATCCAGTCGGGGTCTGCGGGCAGCTCTGTCACCTCAAAACCTTTGGCCTGAATCAAATCAATCAGATGTCCCACGTGCGCACGGCAAATAAAATGAACACTTGCCCCGGTCGCTTCAAGCGCCTCGGCCAGAGTCAAACAACGCATCACATGCCCGGTCCCGATCTCGATGGACGCATCCACACGAAACACTACCAGTGGCCTTGAATGACAGAACGTATGCAGCATTAGAAGTCAGGAAGAATATTCAAGTGGCACTCGTGCAAGATAAATCTGACTGTTGGCCAAACCCGCATCGTCTTGAGGCGTCGAATAATAACTGATCCACAATACCCGATCGTATTCAACCATACCGGCGTAGCTGCAGTCACCCTCGGCAGGCAGGCTACCCAAAGGGATCAACGCAGCACGATCCGGATCCACCTCCGCCACTTCCAGCCGCACCAACTCATGTTCGTAATCGATCACCCGATAGACCGCAATCAGAGTTCCATCACTCAAGGTAATCAGTTTGGGTCCACCAATCGCCTGGTGTAGTGTTTGCCAATACCAATCATCAAACGGTGGCTTTGCTGTGCCCAGCATGGCTGAACAGCCGCCTTTCTGATCACAACGCAACAGACAGACCAACAGATTGTGCCGGGAAGCCAGCGTGGCTTCATTAAAATAAAGGCGTTGCGCAGGAAAAAAAGGCGTGACCCAGTCCTGCCAGTGCAAACCATCCGCTGAACGGGCCAGTACACCCTGGTTCGCCTGTCCGGTATAAGCCACCGTGTAAACAAAATCGCCATGACGATGCGGCATCCAGCGCCAGCGACATGCGGCGGACCTGTCGACCACAGGCGCCAGCCAGATCTGCTGACTGGAGTCAAAGCGCCACCCAGCCGAAAAAAAGCTGCAACGGGGCTGCACGCGGACTGCCAGGCGAATGCCGGCATTGAGTACCAATTGCCCCTGTGCATTCACCACAAAATGCGGGTCACGCAAATCTCCACCAACCCAGGACAAAGTCCAGCGCACAGACCAATTACTGCCATCGACCGAAGACATGATTCGAATCCGGCCATCATAGCTCATGTGGGTCCGCCCTTCGCGAAAAGCGCAAAACCAGATTCCGTCAAACCGGATCAAATCGGTAAACGCACAATGCCCATCACTGGCGTAAAGCCGAAAATAATCCAATGAGGCCAATACAGGTATTAACTTAGCCACCTTGGTTCAGCTCCACGCCGTGAACGCGGTAAAACGCTTCGGCCAGCGCCCAATCTTCCGGGGTGTCGACATCGTGTGCCAGATGATGTGGCAGGACAAATGGCCAGGTAGCATCAGAATGAATCGGGATTTTTTCTGCCAACGCAACAGGGTCGCAAAAATAAAACATTCCGGCATCATAAAAAGTGTTGGGTAAATCCTGGGTGCGCAAACCGCGAAATTCCGGCCAGACACTACCGACACGCCCATCCGGCAAAGCCTTCAAAGCCCGATAAGGAGAGGAAGGAAACTCAGCCACACTCATGCAATAAGACGCCTGCGAAAATAACCAGGCCTGGTAAGCCTCTTTCAATAAAGGTGCCGTAACAAAAGGCGTAACCGGATACAAACAACACAGCTGATCAATGGCCACACCCTCCTGTTCAAACCGGTTGATGACATGCAAAAGCACGGCTCGGGTACCGGTGTGATCATCAGCCAACTCTGCTGGACGCTTGAAAGGCACGCTGGCCCCCATGGCCACGGCCACCCTGGCAATTTCATCGTCCTCGGTTGACACCACCACCCTATCAAACACCCCCGAAGCCAACGCAGCCTGAACGGGATACCCAAGCACAGGCTGACCTGCAAACGATTTGATATTTTTGCGGTGAATGCGTTTACTCCCGCCTCTTGCTGGAATCACACAAATCTTCACGCCAATGCCTCCTCCAGACAATCAACCACCCACTGTTGCTGGGAAAACGTCAGTTTGGGGTGCAAAGGCAAAGTCAAAGTGCGCCGATACCAGTCCTCTGCCTGAGGGAAATCTCCCCAGTCAAATCCGAACTGACGGTAAAAAGGTTGGGTATGCACTGGAATGTAATGCACATTGACGCCAACGCCTTTGCCTCTCAGACGGGAAAATACCGACGTCCGCAGCCCCGGGTCATCGAACAGTAACGTAAACAAATGCCAGGCTGAGCGCCCTTGCCCATGTTCGACGATGGACTGCACTGGCAAACATGACAGTTTTTTTTGATAGTGTGTAACGCGCTGACGGCGGAATTGTACAAAATCTTCGAGCTTGCTGAGCTGACTCAGACCCAGCGCCGCCTGCAATTCCGTCATGCGATAATTCAGTCCCAGCATCACCTGCTGGTATCCCCAAGGGGTTTCGTCAACAGGTTCCGTCATTTGTGAACGATCACGGGTCACGCCATGACTGCGCAGCAACCGCATGGTTTCAACCAGGCCTGGTTGATTACTGGTGGCGACGCCTCCTTCACCGGTGGTCAGTATCTTGACCGGATGAAAACTGAACACCGTCACATCCGAAAACTGACAGGCACCCACTGGTCTGCCAAGATAACTGGCACCAATCGCATGTGAAGCGTCTTCGATGATGTAAAAACCGTATTGCTGGCCCAACTGATGCAGTCGCTGCATATCACAGGATTGACCGGCAAAATGCACTGGCATCACAATTTTAGGCATGCGGCTGTCTTTATTGGCTTGCACCAGCTTCTGCTCCAAAGCATCCATAGACATCAAACCGGTATCAAGGTCAATGTCAACAAAATCCACCTTGGCACCGCAAAGCTTCCCTACATTCGCAGAGGCGACGAACGTATTGGGTGACGTCCAGAGCCAGTCGCCCTCACCCAACCCAAGCGCCAGACAGCTCAGATGTAATGCCGAAGTGGCACTGTTGACCGCCACTGCAAATCTGGCCTCAACCCGTTCAGCCAGGGCCGATTCAAAACGGGGCAAAACAGGACCCTGAGTCAGAAAATCAGATTGCAAAGCCGCCACCACGGCATCAATGTCATTTTGATCAATGGACTGAGTTCCATATGGAATCATAGATACCCCAATGTTAACCGATGCACTGATCCGCCAGCTTCAGGAACGCTTCGGGCGACAGCCACTGTTCATTGGTGCCCGAGTTGTATTCAAATCCCGTGGTGACCGGCTTGCCAATTTCGCCCAATGCATTAACACCAAACTCGGTTTTATTGGAAAACTGAATGGTAGGCGTGATCACATAATGATCATTAAATTCCAGCGTCAAATGACTGTCATCCGCCGGGCACATGATTTCATGCATTTTTTCACCCGGACGAATGCCCACCACGTTTTGGGGCACACCGGGTGCCATGGCGGACGCCAGTTCCGTGATTTTCATGGAAGGAATTTTGGGCACAAAAATTTCACCACCCTGCATACGCTCAAAGTTTTTGAGCACAAACGCCACGCCCTGAGGCAGGGTAATCATAAAGCGGGTCATGTCCGGGTGGGTGATGGGCAGATGATCGGCCCCCTTCTCAATCAAGCGTTTAAAAAAAGGCACGACCGAACCGCGCGAACCGATCACATTGCCATAACGCACGACTGAAAAGCGGGTGGGCTTGTTTCCAGCCACATTATTGGCAGCCACAAACAACTTGTCAGACGCCAACTTGGTGGCACCATACAGGTTGACCGGATTGGCGGCTTTATCCGTAGAAAGCGCCATCACTTTTCTGACATTGTTTTCCAAAGCCGCCTGAATCACATTTTCGGCCCCATTGATATTGGTCTTAATGCATTCCATGGGATTGTATTCCGCTACTGGAACATGCTTAAGTGCGGCCGCATGAATCACATAGTCAATGCCGTTCATTGCCATTTTAAGACGCTCGCCATCACGAACATCGCCGATAAAGTAACGCATGCACTTGTGATCGAACTCCTGTTGCATTTCGTATTGTTTCAGTTCATCGCGAGAAAAAATGACGATTTTTTTAGGTCGATACTGCGCCAACAAAGTGCGTGTGTACTCTTTGCCGAAAGATCCGGTCCCCCCGGTAATCATAATGGACTGATCATCAAACATGTCATTTTCCTTAGAGACGTGCCGACACAAACAAAGAGCCGCACGACAACCGCACCATGCCAGAACCGAACTCAAGCAATACAAAACATGCGCTTCCTGCAAAAAACAAGGAAACACAATTGTTCTTTATTGTAAGGGGAAACCTGCCTGGTTACCACTCAAAGAACCTGTTCAAAAGGCATTCACTTCAGTGACTGGCGACGACCAGCCCGGTCGAGCCAAACTTTCGAACCATCGACTCTGCCGCTCGCAAAGCCGTATCAGGCAGGGCCAAATGCTCAAGAGCCACACTTCGGTATGCTTTAAGCTGAGAATGCACAAACTCTTCGTCCTGGGTATCCAGCACAATATAGGTGGCTACCATGATCAAAGCAGCCAAATGACAAACCTTGGGATGATGACTGGCAACACAGGCAAAGTTCTGATCATGATGCAGCAAAATGGCCTTTGCCACATTGTCATTCACGTGCCATTTTTTGGCCAGAACCAGTCCCATGTGTGTATGAGAAGTTCCAAGCAGCTCAAGCTCCCGGTCATGAGCATCAAAAGGTTGGGTGGTTTGAGGTTCGTAAAGGGCTCGGTACCCTTCTTTGTCACGGCGATACAGATACACCACGCCGACATGATGAAACAACCCTGCCATGTAGGCTTCAGTCCGGCTGACGTCCTGAACCCAGTAGCTGAGTTCGGCTGCTGCCAACCCGACTTTGACGGAAAAAGACAGTAGCTCCCGCTCGTAATAATCATCGGCCAAATGTTTTTTGATGGCCGTACAGGCATACAGATTGCGAATCTCCTCCATACCCATCAAGTGAGTGGCGGTACGCGCATCCCTGATCGGTTCCTTGCAGACAACCACCTTATTGGCAACGTTAATAAAATCAGCCAGCATTTCCGGATTCTTTTCAATAATATGAGCGACCGTGACAATATTGGAAAATTTTTTTTCAATCTCCTCGTTCAGCATCACAAGCTCAACCGGCATATCAGGTACAGACATGGATTTAATAATCGCCTGAGCGGTGCGAATATGTTCGTGCAATGCCATATAATTAATCACTCTTATTTCTTGGCGGCTGGGGAAAGCCGCCCTTTTCATGTACACCTTTGGTGGTTATTCTAATAATTCTAGCGTTGAAACCCAGTTCAGACCAGACAATCCAGTTTTCCGGCAAAAAAATACTCGGGGTTTTGACCCATATCAACTTTTCAGTTTGCCGTCTGTGTGCAGCAGGGACTGATAACGGTTGCGGGCTTTTAACACCTTGTCAAGATACTGACGGGTTTCACTGGAACCATGCTGATACCGCAAGGTGCGGTAAATCTGTTCGGGAGAACGCCGGTTCATCTGTTTCAGCGCCCGGGCACGGTCGGGACCAAACAGATCCATAACAGTTTTAATGCCACCGTTGTAAGCGGCAATTACCAGCATTTCCCGGCTTTTCGGGTTGTTGACTGGCTGTAAATACACTTCGCGCAACATCCATAAATAAGCCGTCCCCATACGAATATTGTTTTCGGAATCAAACAATTCATTCAATGTAGGCTGACCATGCCTGGCGTCCACATACTCAAACACATCTCGCCCTGCCGCTTCTGGTTTGAGCTGCATCAGACCAATGGCATTGGACTGACTGACTGCCAGAGGATTAAAGTGGCTCTCAGTTTCCATCACGGCATAAATCAGAGCGACATCAACGTCAAAGGTTTGCGCGTACCGTCGTACCGTGGGTTCAAATTGCCTTGCCCGTTCAGAAAACCGGATGGATTCCAGCGGAATTTCAATGCTGATCACCCCGGTCTGCTCGTCCCGATATTGTCGGTTCTGCAATAAAAAATCGGCGTAATCATGTGCCTGAGCCGGGTAACGGACAGGCTCTCCATGATGATCCAGGATGCGCTGATAATAATAAGGCGTCTGCGCCACGTTGATTGACGAGGACGCCAGCAACGTTTCTTCTTTTGGACGGGTTGGAGACAGAAACAAACGGGCCAAAGCCTTTTTCATTACTTTTGAAGAGGTCTGGGGCGGCACAAATGACAACTCCAGCCCATGCTCGTATTCTGTCAACAGAGGCGTCAGAACGGGTGAAGGAACCGGATCCGGCCCGGGGTCTGACCGATTGTCTGAAAATGATGAGCGGGGGGGGTCCGGACGCCTGTGCGCTTCGATCACCCCTTGATCATTCTGTTCATTGAGCACCTCATCATCTGGATGATACACCGCATTTTTTGGCTTTGCCGCCGGCATCGACGGATGGTTTGACGTTACCGGTATCACGGTTTGTTGCGACTGAAGGGCCGAAGGGGCCGAATGCACCTTTGACGGAAGCTGTGATGAAGCCGCCGCCAATTGCCTGGCCACCTCCTCTCGTGTCGGGAAAGGTCGGGATGGCGTTTTATCAGAAAAATGCAAAGCCAACCAGCCCAGCAACGGCTGAGAAGTTTGTGTCAGCATGACGCCACTCAGCAGGAAACTGCCAGCCAAGCCAATTGCCCACAATTTCAGCATTACATTGCCTCTTACACGAATTGGTCCAACCATGTAGAGTCTTAGCAAACAACAGGCCAACCACAGATTACTGGATGTAATTGAACAACGTCATGCCCTGTACTTTGGAAAACACCTGCTGCGAGACTTGCAAAGCCGTCTGATATTGGGTCAAATCCGAAATGCCCTGCACCAGATCTTTGTCTTCAAGTTTTCCACGACGTTCCTGCAGACTCACAGAGTAACGCTCCCCGGCCTCTCTCTGGGCATCAATCCGATTGACACGGCTCCCAACGTCCGAGACCTGTGATTTCAGCGTATCAAGACCGGCATCCATATCATCCGCAATCGCCCCGAAATGCTTGGTTTCCCCTGAAGCCAGATCCTTTTGAAACTGCACCATGGTGTTAAGCAGGTTCGCATCGACCTCAATCGGATTGCCATTGACGTCTTCAACGTCTTGCAAGGCGTTAGCACCAGATTTCAACACCTGAGCGCCATTGTCCGACACACGCACGCGACTGTAATCCCCCTGGTCATTGGCATTGAGCTTATGGTCACTGTCATAAGCAATTTGCACAAAGCGCCCACCAAAATTTGCCAAAGGCTTTTCTTCCGCCCCGGCATTATGACTGCCGATATAGGCATAATAATCCGGGTTATCGGGGTCCTTTACGAACGCCTGGTCCGCTTTCACCCCACCGGCAAACATCAACTCGCCTTCACCATTGGTTGTGTTCATCAGGTTGGCCAGCTGCTCGGTTAACTGCGCCACTTCGACCGACGCATTTTTACGGTCGGCTTCGTTATAGGTTCCGTTGGAGAACTGTATCGCCAGTTCACGTGCGCGCTGGGTCAGATCAACCGCGGAACTTAGCTGCGTTTCCTGACGCTCCAGCTGGGAACGTGCATAATCACCATTTTTTTCATATTGTTCAATCGTTTTTATCGATTGATTCAGCCCGTGGATTTGCGACAGTGCGACTGGGTCGTCACTCGGTTTATTCACCCGTTTACCGGTTGTAATCTGCTCCTGCAAGTCCACAATGGCTTTTTGATTTTTGCCAATCGCAGAAAAGCTCTGGGTATTGAATTGCTCTGTCGAGACACGCATAACCATAATTTTTACTCCTGTCTCAGCGCTTAAATGCGCACCGCACCAAGCAAAGATTGAAACAACGACTGCGACGTCTGAACAATCTGTGCCGAAGATTGATAAGCCTGCTGAAAACGCATTAAATTGGCTGCCTCTTCATCCAGATTCACCCCCGAATACTCTTCCCGTCTCTGGCTGATCTGCTCGTACACATTGGTTTGTGAAGTAAGCTGAATATCGGTGTTACGGACATAACTTCCGGCACTGGAGGCCATTGTTGAATAGCCCCCAAGCAAAGTTTCTGATGGCTCACCGCTTTCATTGTTATAAAGCACAGGCTTATCCTGTAAACTGGCCATATTGGCAATATTGGTGTTATCGCCTTCGGCGGCTGGCCCCATGATCGCGTTTTGCTCAATCCCCGTGGCAGGGTCTTGATATTCAGCCAGCGTGATTTCATTGTTTCCACCAGCCACCGCCGCAAATGACCCCGTGCCGAAAAAGGCATCAAAACGATCTTCCAAACTCTCACCATCAAAATCATTTTCAGGCGCATCACTGTCTAGCGTATCAGTGGTCACACCCAATATTTCTTTGAGATCATCATAATCTGGAAGCGGAGCTTCACCTCTCGTCGCCATTTTCTGGGGATCCGTCATCGCCATATCAAACTGAGAGACCATATCCTTGTGGGGGGTCACCAAAAAACGATCACCGTCATTGTTGGTGATCCCCCTTAAATCGAACTCCAGCCCATCCACTTTGTACACTTGATCATTGGTGCCATCATCATCGATATCGACTTGAGTCGGCGTCAAAGTTTCGCCGGTTTTGCGATCGTGAAACGTAAAATTGGTGCCATCCGCCCGTATCTCGTACTCTCGCGCCTTCAGTTGCCCCACATCGTCATAGGCATTTTGCAACTGCGCCTCTTTAGACGCATAGTCGGTCGGTTGCGTGGTGTCATAGGGCGGCTCACCATTGTACCCCGCAGGATACCCACCCGCTGGCTGAGAAGGGTTGAAACGCACGTTAATGTCCGAGCCGTCAGCGACATTATCCCGGCTGTTAAAAGCGTTGGTCTCAAAGGCTTTGAAAAATTCCTGCCCCGGGTTACCGTCTTCGTCATAGCCTTGAAAATGCTGCCAATTGGTCGAAGCAGTCAACCCATTAAGCGCCACACCCAGATCGTTCATGGCAGGGTCCAGCATGTTTTTACGGAAATCAAGCACGCCACCCAGTTGACCGCCTTGGATCTGATCACTGACCTCCAGCTTGCGCCCGCCAATCTGCATAGTCACTTCGGTCCGATTTTCCTGGGTAAACTCGGTCTTGTCAGCTCCCAAGTAGGTCAAAGTATTGTCACTGATCAATGGCAAGCGCCCATTTCCTGTATGAATGTCAATGCGCCCATTTTCCTGGCGAAAGGTTTTGATATCCATGTACTCGCTAAGCTGTTTTATGGATTCATCTCGTTGATCCAGCAAGTCATTCGGTGCCTGTGCTCCATTAGAAAACGCACGTGTGACTTCTTTGTTGATATTATGAATGGAATCCAGATGACGATTGACTTCCTTTGTCATATCTTTGATTTGAGTATTGACCTGTTTTTCGGTGGTTTCCAGCACTTCAGAGGCATTACGCACCATTGTTCTCAACCCTTGGGCTTCATTGAGGGTGTGCTGTTTTTGGGTATCTGAGGTTGGGTTATTGGCGAGTTCCTGAAAGCCGTTGAACAAATTCTGCATTGAATCCTGAATGCCGCCATCGTTGCTGGCAATCACCCCTTCTACCTGTTTGGACAAGCTCAATTGTTCTTCATAGCGGCTTTTCAGACTCTGGGCATCTACCAACTGGTCCTGAATGTAACTGGCATAGATTCGCTCGATGGAGCTGACGCGCGATCCCGCTCCACCAAACATCGTCGCATCGCCACCATAAGACTGACTGGAAATTTCAGCACGTTGGCGACTGTAGCCTTCGGTATTGATATTGGCAACATTGTGGCCGGTCACCTCAAGCCCACGCTTAAAGGTATTCAGCGCATTGGTACCGATATTAAGCATATCTGCCATAATAGCATTCCTTCTGGTCGGTAGTGCATATTTTTAACCAGGCCTGGTGGTTTTGTCTGTAGCCCTGATGTTTTTTATTGTTTATGGCAACAACGCACGCTGATCAAGCTGCTCTTGCGTTGTCTGTGGTGACTGACCCGTCTTTGTATTCGAGTTGACGGTCGATTGCGTCTGTTCATTAATGTAAGCCTGTTTAGAGGCCTTGTGTTCTGCCAGCGCTTCGGGTGAAAGCGCTTGCAGCTTGGGAGAAAGCTCCTCGACTATTTTATCGGCCAGACCCAGAGAACCTTTAGAGCCCAGATCCTGCGCCAACTGCTGGTCATACCAGTCTTTGTAAAAATCGGCGTTTTCCCCATCCATGAATTTGTCATCAAAACTGACCTCGCGCGACTGTTTGAGAATCTGCGACAGAAACATGGATTCAAACTGTTCCGCCACTGGCCGCAAGGCCGCTTGCTGATCGTCTCGCGCCTGGTTTCTCAGGTCCTGAAAACCGCCGCTGTTGCCATAAATCTGCTTGTGCGCAGCGGGCGCCATGTCCATTTTCTGGGATTCGAGTACACTCATGCCTGTCTCCATTTAAATGACCATCAATTCGGCTTTGAGCGCGCCGGACTGTTTCAGGGCTTCCAAAATGGCCACCAGATCGCCCGGTGCGGCCCCCACTTTATTGACCGCCTGCACAATGTCGTCCAGGGTCACGCCCTGCGGGAACTTGAACATGCGCCCTTCGCCCTCTTGCACTTCCACATTGCTGTCGGGATTCTGTGCGGTCTGACCGCCGCCCAAGGCATTGGGCTGATCCACGTCGGTCTCTTCATCGACCTTCACAATCAGGTTGCCGTGGCTGACCGCTGCGGCCGACACTTGCACGTTGGCTCCGATCACCACCGTGCCCGTACGGGCGTTGATAATGACTTTGGCCGCTTCCTGTCCGGGTTGGACGTCAATGTTTTCCAGCACCGACAGGAAAGACACCCGCTGATCCGGCACTCTGGGAGCCCGCACTTCAATCGATTCACCATCCAGCGCAAAGGCCGTGTCTTCGCCCAGGGTCTCGTTGATGGCTTTCACCACATTGTTGGCGGTGGTAAAGTCGGCGCGATTCAAATTCAAGGTAATGGTATTGCCCAGGTCAAAGCCACTGTTGACCGCTCGCTCGACCGTCGCCCCACCCGGCACGCGCCCGACGCTGGGCACGTTAATGGTGATTTTGGAGCCATCCGCCCCCGAGGCATCCAGCCCCCCGACAATCATGTTGCCCTGGGCCACCGCATAGGCTTTGCCATCCAGCCCTTTCAACGGCGTCATCAGCAAAGTCCCGCCGCGCAGGCTTTTGGCGTTGCCCAGTGAGGACACGGTCACGTCAATTTTTTGACCCGGTTTGGCAAACGCCGGCAAATTGGCATTGACCGCGACCGCGGCAATGTTTTTGGATTCGGGATTGGTGCCTGGCGGCAGATTGATCCCAAACTTGCTCAGCATGCTTTTCAGACTCTGGGTGGTATAGCTGGTTTTGTCGCCCGTGCCATTGAGGCCCACAACCAGACCATAGCCAACCAGCTGGTTGTCGCGCACTCCGGCGACGCTGGCCACGTCTTTGATGCGCTCGGCGTAGCTGCTCAAAGGCAGCCACAGCGTCAGCACAAGCAATATCATCTTTTTTCTGGTAAGCATAACGTTCCCCTTTGTCGAACGAAATCGCACATATGTTTTTATTGTTCTGAGTTCATTGAAGCACGGCTTGTGCCAAGGCGACATTTTTTTAACAAAAAGAGCTAAAGTTTTCGAGAACTGGACGAGTCGGTTCGCTGAAAGAAAATTGAGGAGAAATGACAGACAAAAAAATGGGGCAAAAAATTGCCCCCAAAGACCAGAAAAAAAGCGGTAATCACCAGGCCTGGTGAAAAATAGGGTTCTGAGCCTGAAACGCTGAACCCTAATGAAAGAAAAAACCGACCTGCAAAAAGGAGAGAGTGAAAACAGGCCGGTAAAACCTAAAAATTCAAATTGTCACTAGAACTGTTCAAAGTACTGTCATCCCGACCACCCCTTGTCATCCCGACCGGAGCGGAGGGATCTTCTCAATCCTGCTCCGCCTCAAAAGACCCTTCGGCTTCGCTCAGGGTGACAGCATTGTCATCCCGACCGGAGCGGAGGGATCTTTTCAATCCCGCTCCGTCTCAAAAGACCCTTAGGCTTCGCTCAGGGTGACACGGTATGATTCGTTCAGAGTGACTGGCGTTTTTAAAATGGCCAGTATTTGTTCAACCCTTTGGTGACCGCGCCGGGACGATTGGTGTCGCCCGACATGCCCACATCTTTATAAATCACTCGGGCATCGGCCACTTTGTTCGAGGCCACGGTGTTTTCCGTGCTGATGTCCTGGGGGCGGATGACCCCAGCAAAACGAATCACTTCGTTACCGTCATGCACGGTGATCCATTTTTCGCCACGCACCACCAGATTGCCATTGGGGGACACTTCCACCACCGTGACCGCAATGGAACCGGTCAGGTCTGAGTTCTGTTTCACATCGGAGGAACCGGCAAAACTGCCGTTGGAACCATAACCGATGCCAATGCCTGTGGGATTGCCTGCGGCAAACGGCGCGGTGACCGGCGAGGTCAATGCCTGACCGAAAATGTTCAATGGGGTGTTCACGCCAAAATCCTGCTGATTGCTCTTGTCATAACTGGCTTGGTCTTTTTTCTGCGCATCAAAGCTTTCGGCCAGCTGAATGGTGATGATGTCGCCAATCCGATGGGCGCGTGCATCATTGAACAGCGACATGCTGTTGGCGCTCTGATAAAGAGACCCGTTCTGCGGGCCGTCGTTCTGAGGCGCGCTCACGGGAAAGCTGGGTTCGTAGCTGAACTCCTCCAAGCGCTCTGGCGTGGTGGAACACCCCGACAGCAACCAGCCGGTTGCGGCCACCAGGGCCATTTTCTGAATCATCTGTTTTCTGGTCATGGTCTTCTCCTTGTGTGTGGCAAGAGAGTATTTATTTTTTATACGTTATTATTGAGGTACTGCATCATGCCGTCCGCCGCGCTGATGGCTTTGGAATTCATTTCGTAAGTACGTTGCGCCTCGATCATGCCGATCAATTCATCCACGGTATTGACGTTGGACGATTCCAGCGCGCCCTGTAACAAACTGCCCGCCTCTTCGGTCTCAGGTGCTTTGATATTTGGCGGCCCACTGGCCAGGGTTTCGGCATAAAAGTTCTTCCCCATGGCTTCCAGACCGGACTGGTTGACAAAAGTGGCCAGCTCCAACTGCCCGGCATCCACCGGTTCGGGATTGCCCGGTTCTTTGTAGGACACTGTGCCGTCCGAACCGATAAAGACTTCGGTGGAGTTCAGCGGAATATTGATATTGGGTTCCACCAGATAACCGGAGGAAGTGACCAGATCGCCATTCTGGTTCATCTCAAACGAACCGTCGCGGGTGTAGCGAATATTGCCGTCCTGATCCAATGCCTGAAAAAAACCACGCCCTTCGATCATCACATCCAGCTGATTGTCGGTGACCATGGCATTGCCCTGAGTGTGCAGCTTCTGCACCCCCACGGCTTTCACCCCGGTACCAAGCTGCAAGCCAGACGGCAGCGTATTGTCATCATTCTGCGTGGCGGACGCCCCCGGCTGACGCACATTCTGATACATCAAATCATCAAATTCGGCGCGCCCGGCTTTGTAACCAAAGGTATTGGCGTTCGACAGGTTGTTGGAAATGGTCGCCAGGCGAAAATCCTGGGCCTCCAAACCGGTCTTGGCAACGTAAAGGGCTCTGTTCATGTCAGTCTCCTGGTCTCAATACGCGATTAGGACAGCTTCACAATGCTGTCGGAGCGTTCACTGTGCGTTTTGGCGGTGCTCATCATTTTGACCTGCATCTCATATTTGCGAGAAAGTTCGATCATATTGGTCAAGGCTTCCACTGTGTTGACATTGCTGCCTTCCAACGCACCACTGACCATCCGAACCGGCGCCTGATCCAGCCCGTCTTCACCCATAAAGCGAACATAACCGTCTTCGCCTTTCTGAAGCTGCTGAGTATCGGGCTGCACCAGACGCACCTGATCCAGCAACACCGGCAGATTGTTGGGCGCATCCGCTGGAATAAACGAAATGGTCCCATCATCACCAATGTTCAATGATTTGTGCGGTGGAATGTTGATCGGTGCGCCGCCCTCGTTCAGGATCGGGTTGCCGTTCACATCCACCAAATCGCCGGCGGGAGTGATCTGCATGGAAGCCGAACGGGTCAGGGCCTCGGTGCCGTCCGGCGCCTGAATGGCCATAAACCCGTCTGACTTGGTCATCACATCCAAATCCCGCCCAGTGACTTTGACCGGCCCGGGCGTAAAATCCGTGGCCGGACGCTCATCCAGAGAGTAAGTACGGGTATGCCAGCCCGGTCCATCCATATGCTGCGCACGGAACTGGTTAAAATCTTTCTTAAACCCGTCCGTGTTGGCATTGGCCAGGTTGTTGGAGTTATTGGCCTGAGAAAGCATGGCTTCTTTGGCCCCACTCATCGACACGTATAACATCCGATCCATACCAACTCTCCTTAGTGCACTGTCTTCTCTGAAGGCTTAACCAAAAACGATGCAGTACACCAGCAAATTCGAAAAAAAGAGACTGACAAACATTTAATTTTGCCAGTCACATATATGACACTTTGTATTGATATCGTGTGTCAGATTCCCTTGTGTGTTAGCGGTTATTGCTTTTTGGGCAGGTGTCAAAACTTTGTTGTTTCTTTCCCCCGCTCAACAGTTACTTAGCACCTCCCGTGCCAAAAACGGCAAAAATTAACATTAAAGCCTGAAAAAATTGGCCGATAACCTTATTAGCGGGGATGCAAACAAAAAAAGCCGGTTTGAAAACAAACCGGCTTGATTGAATCGCATGACATGGCTTATCTGATCATCAGGCTTAGAGCTGCAAGATGGTTTGCATCAGAGTCTGTGAAGTCTGTACCACCTGTGCACTGGCCTGATAGGTGCGCTGGGTCTGGATCATATTGACCAGTTCCCCGGCGGTGTCCACATTGGAGTACTCCAAAGCGCCGGCATTGACAGTGCCCATGCCATTGTCCTGAGGTCGACCGATTTCCACCTCACCGGAGGCAAAGGTCTCGGCATAAGTCTGTCCACCCAGTTTCTCCAAAGCGTTTTTGTCATTGAAATCCGCCAGGCCTAACTGTGCCACCGGCACCGAACGGCCATTGGAGTAACGGGCTTCAATCACCCCATCCAATCCCGTGGTCACCCCAACCAAATCGCCAATGGCATACCCGTTTTGTGAGACACCGCGCAGGTTGTAATTGCCCGCAAACTGCGTCATTTCCTGAAAATCCAAATCAATATCAAAAGTGCCTGGAGTGGCGGCAATTTCTCCCCCCAAAGGGTCTGTCGCTCCAGTCAAGGGATCGTCGATCACAAAATGGAGTTTGGGTGCTTGGGTGGTTTTGGTAAAATCAAGTTCTGTGGCAGCTGTCCCTGTCTCATCTGAGTTTGCAGCACCGGTAATAGTACCCCCACCCACTTGGTTGGCATCATAGTTACCTGCACCATCATCTGGCTGATAGGTACCAAGCAGACTACCATTGGTATCAAAGCGCATCTCATAAACCTGCCCGGCAGCAGAAGCACCAGCACCATCGTAGTCTACCAAGTCACCGTTTTCATCAGCCATATGGCCACTGGTTTGCCACTCTCCAGTCTCTTCGTTATAGTCTTCAACGGTATATTGCACTAACCAAGAAGAATACTTAACCGCATCCGCAGCCGCGGCACCGGTATTACCGTCGGCGTCTGTGGTTGAAATTTGATTACCTGCATCATCTTCTTTAGGCACCACGTCTCTTTTGAAATAATTGGCTGTCAAACGGTGTTCGCCACCCAAGCTATCATGAATAATTTTATTGGTTGAAAAGTCGGGAAACCCTGCAAAATCACCATTATCTTCTGGGTTAAATAGACGGTTTAAATTTTCCGTCGACCCGACTGAATCGTCATCTGCAGCGTTACCGCTGTTGGTTCCCTGAGGGTCTAAATTGTTGCCTTCCTCACCATCCAGGTTAATATTAAAGCCCATTTCGTCTGTAGCTTTAGGGGTCTTATTGAGAGCATCCAAATTAATGGAACTCAAAGTGGTGTCAAATTGAGGATTGGCCTCGGTAGACATTTCTTCGTTCAACAAATAACCTTGAAGGCGGTTACCCTCTTGTGCAGTAATAAACCCCTCTTTGTCCAACTTAAAAGAGCCATTTCGGCTATAGACATTGTCGTACTTCCCGGTTTTATCTTCCAGAATAAAGAAACCATCGCCATCGATGGCCATGTCCAGCTCGCGACCGGTGTCATTGATGGTGCCATTGGTGAAGTTCTGAGTGATGTCGGAAACGCGCACCCCGTTGCCTGGCGAGCTTTGCGCGCCATAAAACATGTCGGCAAACTCGGCACGCGACCCCTTGAAGCCAACGGTTTGCGAGTTAGCAAGGTTGTTTGAAATCACACCAAGACTGGTGGAAGCGGCATTAATGCCACTGACGGCGTTCAGGTCGTAAGGAAAGCCCATGACTTATCTCCTTGTGTTATGAATCTGTTTTGTTGTTGAGTCCCATCCAAATGGGTTTGTGTGTGCTGGTCTGGAAACAAGCGTGATCAGGCACTGATTTCTCTGATTTTTTCCATCTTGACGCGCTCGCCGGTGGCCAGGGTCGCGGTCACCGCCCCATCATCGCCAATGGCAATCGAATTAACCTGTGATGGCACCACGGTGTCGATGCTTTGCAACTCGTCTTTGTCATCCATGCCGTAGACAGTCAGCTTGTATTCACCACTGGCCACCGGATTACCGGCTTCATCATTGCCATCCCAGATCGGGTTGGCCTCGCCCGCATTGAGGTCGTCCATAAAAATCTCACGCACCGGCCCGGACTCATCGGAAATCACCACCGTGACGTCCTTGAGCGGCTGATCCAGCTCCATACGGATCTGCGAAGGCTCGCCCTGAGTGTGCGTCATCTGATCGGCATTGACCTGCACGTTTTTACCGATCAGCGAGGCCGACTGCATCACCTGCATGCTTTGCAAGCCTGCGGTCATCGCCTGCATGGAACTGTTCATTTTGTTGGTGCTCTCAAGCTGACTCATCTGAGTCAGATCGGTTACGAAATTGGTCGGATCCATGGGTTTGTTGGGGTCCTGGTTTTGCAGCTGCGTGGTCAGCAAGCGCAGAAAATCCGCCTGGCCCAATTCATCCTTGGGTGCGGCCTTGTTGGTATTGCCCGCCTGCTGCATGGCCTGCATATAATCGGTATTGTCAGAGCTGATCGGGAGAGTTGCCATAGTGTGCTACCTTATTGTCCTTTGCCCATCTGAATCGTTCTTAAAATCAATTGCTTGGAGGTGTTGAGCACCTCCACATTGGTTTCATAACTGCGCTGAGCGCTCATCATATTGGCCATTTCTTCGACCACATTGACATTGGGGCGATAAATGTAGCCCTCGTCATTGGCCATCGGATGGTTGGGGTTGTATTCCATTTTCAGAGGCGCTTCGTTTTCAATAATGTCTTTGACGCGCACACCGCCCTTGGGCTCGCCTGTTTCGTCGTTCAAAATGGTTTCAAACACCGGCTGCTTGCCCCGGTAGGTTTCTTCGGCATTGGAACTGACGCTGTCAACGTTGGCCATATTGGAAGCCACGGTGTTCAAGCGCACTGTCTGGGCGTGCATGCCGGTGGCGGAAATATCAAGCGTTGGAAACATGGACATGGTCTATCTCCTTACTGGCTGCTTAGAGCACCTTTGATGCCCTTAATCTTGCTGTTGATAAACTCCAGTGAGGCTTGGTACTGCATGGAATTTTCCATGAACTGCGCTTTTTCAATGTGCGCTTCCACCGTATTGCCATCCAGCGCCGGTTGCGTGGGCTGGCGGTATTTGACAAAACTGTCGGTCGTCATCTCGGCAAAGCCTGTAATGTGACCGCTGTGGGTGCGCTGCATGTCGGGTTTGCCACTGGGCTTCATGCTCAGTTCATCCGAGGCCTGTTTCATTTGCGCGCGCCAGTCAATGTCACGCGCCTTGAAGTTCGGCGTATCCTGGTTGGCCAGATTGTTGGCCAACAGCTTCTGCCGTGCGGTTCGGACATTTAACGCTTCTTCGTGAACACCAAAGATTGAGTCCATGATCGGGTCCTTTCTTTTTCTGATCTCAAAAGCCCATATACCGGGTTCTGTGAGGTTTATTATTATTGTGAGAATGAATAAGCAACGAGTGTGCCAAAACAGGAAAAAAAAAGCTCAAGCTTTGCAAAAGCGACCGCTATCGGCAGGAGAGGGTTTTTCTTTAGCGCTTTTTAATAAAAAAGCGGCAAAAAATGCATTGCCGCACAAAACACAGGCAAATTTTGCCCTTACTGCTCTACTGGGAAGGCAATACCGTGTCACCCTGAGCGAAGCCGAAGGGTCTTTGGAGACGGAGCAGAGCAGGACGAAAAAGATCCCTCCGCTCCGGTCGGGATGACAAGGGGGGGATGGCCGGGATGACATGAGGGGAATGGTCTGGATGACAAGAAGGGAATGGGCGGGGTGCTTAGTAAAACGGTCAGGATGACCAGACCGTGGTCAACGTGACCAAATTGTCACCCTGAGCGAAGCCGAAGGGTCTTTGGAGACGGAGCAGGGTCGAAAAGATCCCTCCGCTCCGGTCGGGATGACAAGGGGATGGTCTGGATGACAAGAGGGGAATGGTCGAGATGACCGCCTTTGTATGAATATTCACCAGGCCTGGTCAAAAACACCACGCACTGGCTGTCAAAATTCTGTCAGAACTACCAGCTTTTGACCAGATCGCCGATTTCGATGCGCTCGTCTTCACTCACCACCTTGGCAATGGCAAAGCGTGACTGAATGCGCTCGATTTCCAGAAATCCGGCAGGCCGGGTGTCTGTGCCCAGTGCCATTCCCTGGTGACGGACGGGGCGACCGAAAAGACGGTACACCGCCAGTTGATCCCCTGGCTTGGCACCGGACTCTGACGACAGCAACAACACATAATCGTCATCACGAATGTCGATGATGCGTGTGGTCAAGGGTTTGCATTTGACTTCGTGGTACAGGTCGCTCACCTGCTCATGCAGCAGCCGGTGAAACACCATGCCGGTGTCGGTGTTAAAAAATGCACTGGTCCCGAAAGGTTTGTCGCGGCCGACAGTCACATCGCCTTCAATGTTGAAACCATGCCGCTTTTGCCAGACCTGCTTGCGCGCGACCAGATCCACCAAAAACGTTTCCACTTCGATAAAGCGGGCATTGGGGCGGACTTCCAGATTGTAAAACCGTTTGATGTCGTTCCAGACATCGGGATCGTTATTGCTGCGCGAGAGCGAACGTACCACCGTCAGCATCAGATACTGGGCACCCGTGCGTTCACGAATCGGCTCCAGAAGTTCCCGGTCCAGATTGGGACGAACCGTACTGCGCGCGTCAATCACGGAGCCCGTATCCATTTGCAACAGATTCTGATGCCCGGCTTCGCGCAGGCGCCGCATGATTTCCTGCTGGTAACCGGGCAACAGTCGGCGAATATCACGTGCCGCGTATTCATCGGTGGTCACAACGGGGGCCACCGCCAGCTTGGCCTGAAGGTGGTTGCCGGGGGTTTTGTTGCAGGCCTGGGGGTCTTCGGTCAGACAGACCTCCATTTTGACCTGATACAGTTTGAGCTTCTCCACTTCCTTGGGATCGCGAATTTCTTTGCCGTTTTCATCAAACAGATCGTCAAATTTGGGCGGTTCCACCCCTTCTTCCACAATCACATAATCCTGCACTTTGGACTGCGAACTGAAGCGGGTACGGTCATACTGCAATTGATAATTCTCAACACGCTGATCGGACGACACCTTCACATTCGACATCATCGTCGCCTGTCGAAGGGCATCGCGAATCGCCATCTGGCGGGCAAACGCTTCGGGCTTGTCGTCGAGCGTCGCCACGCCTGTGACCACCACGCATTTGGCCTGAACCGTCAGCGAAAGCCCCAGAAGCAAGGCCAAAACAGCCGTCTGACCGACGCGCGCCCACAGACTCATCAGGAAGCCGCCTCTTCCTGGCGTTGCGATTTCACGGTTTCGATCCGGTCAATGATGGTTTGAGCCAACTCTTCCGGGTGCCATTTGGACATGAACTTATTGGCCCCCACTTTTTCGGTGAGCGTTTCATTGAAACCGCCACTGAGCGAGGAACTCAGAATCACATACAGATCGGCCAACCTGGGGTCCTTGCGAATGTTGGTGGTCAGGGTATAGCCATCCATTTCCGGCATTTCAATGTCGGAAATCACCATCAGCACCCGCTCGGATACCGGTGGCGAAATGTCTTTGTCGGCGTCATCGGCCCATTTTTTCAGAAAGTCCAGCGCCATACGGCCATTGGTGACGATTTTGCTGCTGATGCCCAGTTTTTCCAGAGTGGTTTTGACCTGATTTCGCGCCACCACCGAATCGTCTGCGGCCAGCACGAAGAAATTCTGTCCTTCGGTCTTCGTTTGGTTTTCATGCAGAAATTCCTCTGACATTTCCTCCTGATGCCCGGACACTTCGGCCAGCACTTTTTCCACGTCCACAATTTCCACAATCTGTTCCTGGGCGCGGGTAATGCCGGTGAGATAGTTCACGTTCTGAAGGGAATCCGGCGGCGGCAGAATGTCTTCCCAACGCAAATGCACAATGCGGTCCACGTCTTCGACCAGAAATCCCTGCACCGATGAGTTAAACTCGGTCACAATGGTCAGGGAGTCGGCGTGCTTGTCTTCCGGCACCGGGGGCAGATCCAAAGACTTGGCCAAATCGATCATAGGCATGGTCTGGCCCCGGATGTCCGCGACTCCGACCACGCGATGATCGGACTTGGGCACGGGAGAAATGTGAGGCGTACGAATCACCTCTCTCACTTTAAACACATTGATGCCGAACAGCTGATTGCCGTGAATCTTGAACAACAACAGTTCCATGCGGTTCATGCCCGCCAGTGAGGTTCGTTGATCAACGCCTTTCAAAAAACTTGACATGGAAGCCACCTTTTTCAGTCCAGGGTCCGTCGCCGACGGAGTTGGAATCGTTCCGATAGTTCGATAATATAACGCAATTGAGTCGAGACAAAAACGCTTGTCTCCATTTGCTTGCACAAAAGGACACGCATGCTGCGTCTAGGTTCTCGGTCTTTCCCCGTCAATGCTGTCATACCGTTTATGCTGACAGTCGTTATCAGCCTCGTAATCAGCTTTGGGATGTCGATTGCCATCACCCCAAGCAAGGCCTTTGCCAATTCGGACAATCACGAGTCGATTCAGGACTTTTCGCGTATCTACCAAACCATCCGTCAGGACATCGAAAACAAGCTGGACGGGCATTTGCATCAGGCCAAAATCGAAATCAACGAAGTTTCCAGCCGCCTGCAGCTGAAACGCTGTCAGAGTGAGATCACCATCCGCGACCGCCGACCGGAAAAAAAATCCGGGCGGAAAACCTACGAAGTACGATGCGAAGAGCCTCAGTGGCAATTTTACGTCACCGCTCAAATCACAGGCAAATTGCCGGTGGTCAAAACCACCCGCTCCATTCTCGAGCAGGCGGTCATTGGCAAAGAGGACGTCAAGATCGACTACATTCCCTACAACCGGGTACGCCGCAATACCATTGTGGATCTCGAGACCGTGATCGGCATGCGCACCAAACGCGCCATCGGCCCCGACTCAACCTTGACCGCCCGCCAGTTGCAACCGCCCTACCTGGTATTTGAAGACCAACCCGTCAACATCGTGACCGAAATCGGCAACATCCATGTCGAGTCTGCCGGCATGGCTTTGAAAGACGGCACCTTGCACCAACAAGTGCCTGTGCGCAACCTGTCATCCGATACTGTGATAAAAGGCATAGTTATTGCTCCAAACACAGTCAAGGTGCCGTAACCGGCAAAAAAACGAGGAAAAAACTTAAAGTTTGGCGGGAACGGCCGATAAGAATTGTAGAGTTAGCCCCAAAGGCTTAAAATATTGAGAAATTCAGGAGTCGGTCATGGATATTAAAAGTCTCAACCAGAATGTGTTAAGCAACAATCGTCTGGACAACCAGTCGAATGCCGCACGTCAAAGCACAAACAGTGCACAAAATGAATCTTCCACCACAGCCTCCGATAAAGTCACACTGACCGGTGTGTCCACGCAGGTCAAAGAGTTGGAAGGCAAAGTGCAGTCCACCGAAGTCGACAACAGTGAGCGCATCGCCCAACTGAAAGCCGCGATCCAGGAAGGCCGCTATCAGGTTGACGCAGACCAGGTTGCCAGCAAACTGATGGACACCGAATACATGCTCAGCCCACGCTGAGCAGGCCATGACTGTCAATCGATGACCTCTTAACGGTTATAAACGGTAAATTACTATGCAACAGCAGGCCCACCAATTCAGCGCCCAGGACAAGCAGACTCTGACCGACTCTTTGACTGCTCTGACCGCGCAACTTGGGGGCTTTTATGCGTTGTTGCAACAGGAAGCCGATCAACTGAAATCGGATGACCCGGAAGCGCTGGAAAAACTGTCCGCAAAAAAGGCGGACACCTTAACCGCGCTGGAACAGGCCCACCAGACCCTCACCAACCTGCTGACGCCCGATCAGGACAGCAGCCTTCAGACCCTGATCGAGTCGCCAGTTTTCAAGCAACTGCCCACAGCTTTACAGAACCAGTTGAGCAAAGCCGACCGACTGGCACAGAAATGCTACCGGCTCAACCTGAGCAATGGCATGACGATTCAGGCCCTCAACAATCTCAACAGCGGATTGATCTCGGCTCTGGTCGGTCAACCCGGCACGTCCCAAACCTATGACCCGAAAGGCCAGAAGTCTGCCCATTCTCAGGGCAACCACTCTCTGGGCAAAGCCTGATTTGACCAGGCCTGGTCAAAAAACCGTCAAAAGTCCGATCACAACCCGCCATTTGGCTTGGTGATTGCTGTGAATTCCGTCATAATGTCCCCATCGGAAAAATCAGAGAGACTCGCATGAACTCACAAAACAGCCGATCCTTTTATCGAATTGATGTCATGCTGCCCTGCAGCTACCGCATCATTTCGGCCGAATCCGCCGAACAAAACCCCATCCCCGCTCACCCCGATGCCAATTACATAGAGCGGTATTTCCTGGAAGACTTCGGAGAGCTGGAACAGCAAATTCAGGATGTCATCGGTGAAATCGGCCAGAAAAGTGCGCTGGTGGCGACGGCATTGAGCGCGCTCAACAACAAAATCAATTTCATGCTGCAAACCATCGACCAGAAACAGCTGGTGGCGGCCATTCCTCAACGCATGGTCAATCTGAGTGCCGGAGGCATGGCCTTCCAGGTTCAGGATGAGGTGCAGAAAACCGATATGGTGGATCTGCTTTTGCAACCCCTGGCCGATGAAGCGCCGATTCTGGTTCGGGCCAAGATTGTCAAAATCATTCCTGAGAGCAAAAACCCCAGCAGCAAAACCATTGCTCTGGAATACATACACATGACGGAAGAAGACCGGCGCAAACTGGTCTATTTCATCCAGAGCAAGGAAATCGAGTACGCACACAATGATGGCAATACCGGCACCCGCTGACATTGTCGTACCCGAAATACCGGCAGGATTGTCTGAAACAGAAAAAGTGCTTTCACAGCGCTTTTTTTTGTTTCAGGAGCGTTCCATCCGCTCATAAAAGCGGGTTACTTATTTTGAATGGTTTGCAGGTGGCTTGTGAATCAAGGATAGGTATAGCGCAAAGGCGCATTACCGGTGTGCAGACGTTTCGATGCGTCTGGCTCTTCCTCCAGCTTGGCCTGCATTTCTTTTTTCAGTGCCCGCATTTCGTTCAAGCCCTGCTGCATCTGCTGCTGGTACTGCTGGTTTTGTTTCTGCTGACGTTCCAACAACTGGGCATGCTTTTGAACCTTGCTTTCGAGAATCCGAACACGTGTACTGATGCTGGCCGCCTCAGCAATGCTCTGAAAGCCAAACATCGCCGACACGATGGCCACCACCAACGTTTTCTTTTTCATGATCTCTCCTCAAGCTTCATCGTCTGATTCGGAGCGATTTCAGCGCTTGCGACTCAATGCATTGCAGTTGATCTGGTCACACAGTTCTTCTGTGGTCATGCTCAGCTTTTCTTCGTTGCTGCTGTAAACAAACGCTTTTTCAAAGAAGCTGCGATCAATGTAGACTTCCAACACGGTTTCGTAGTTCTGATCGGCCATCGGGGTCACACTGACCACTCGCGCGCCGCGCACCATGGAATTGACTCGGGCGCGAAAATTGTCATTGCGGGCGGTCAAGGTCGCGATGGTGGTGTTGGAATCGATCTTGATCCCATTGAGCTGCTCGGCCAGTGAACGGTAGGCATCCAGCTTGGCGGAACGAATCGCCATCAGACGGCGCTGACCATCGGTAAACCCTTCGTAGGTGCTCTCAGCACCATAGCCCACACCGCTCACCTTGATCAACTCCGGCTCCACCGCGCTTCTTGGCACCTGATACATTTTTTGTTCCGACTCGTCAGACTTGGTCTGCTCGGCCTCAATGGCCTGCATACGCTGGTCTACGGCAGCGTTGATCTGCTGTTGAATTTCACGATCCGAAGGCTGCGCAGAAGCTGGCTGTACCGGCTGCTGGCTGCAACCGATCAACGACAGACTGGCCGCCAGTGTGGTTGCGATCAAAATAGGCTGTTTCATGACGTCTCTCCTGTAAATACTCTGTTTTAAAAACTCACCGGTTCAAACATGTCGTTCACATCTTTTTCAGAACTCAGGCGCTTGCCGGAATTCTGAAAGGATTGCCCGGCCGACGTTGTGTCGCAAGCGCTGGGGGTTTTCTGGCAGCGCATCTGTTCAACGCGATACGTCTCACCTGCGTCGGAAGACTGGCCCAGTTGACTCGTCTGATAATAATCCGGTCGATAATAGGTGGTTTTCTGGTTGTGCTCATGCAATTTATAGGCCCCGACAATGACGGCCGCAGGTAACAGCACATTCGGCTCAGGCGGTGTCAGTGAACACCCCTGCAAACCCAATGCGACCATCAATCCCGTCACAATGCTCAAAAATGAATGCCTCATCAGCGTTTCTCCTGGCTGTCGCCTTAGTTCATGCCGTCAAAATACGGGCTGGTTGGCGCATGATATTCATAGCTTTCCGGCGGCAGATTGGGGTCATTCAGCCCTTTTGGCTTCTGTTTGCTCTTTTTATCGGCCGCTTGTTCCGATTCTTTGGCTTTCACCGCTTTGATTTTTTCCTGAATCTGGTTTTTCTCAATGGTTTTCACCGATTGCATCAATTGTTTGTACTCGCTTTGCAACGATTTGACCCGTCGATTGACTTCGGCAATCCGACGCTGACTGACCACAACCTGAGAGTTGATGCGGTCCACCGACTGGGTCAATTTGGGGGTCAGCTGATCGGTCAATTGATCCAACTGATCCTGATTGAAAGCCACGGATTGTGAACGACCGCCCGCCTTGTCAGAAGAAGCTTGTTTGTCTGATTCCGCTTTGTCTGCTTCCGCACCCAGATCCATGTCCGTATCGCTGCCTTGCGCTGTGATCGGCTGGCCATCAAGGACGTCACGCGTCAATTGTTCTATCTGAAAACTGACCGCGTCGATTTTTTTCTCAAGCCCTTCGATCGTTTCTTTATTGGTATTGCCGGCAATCAGGGTCTCGCCTGCCGCCGTGTGAATGTCTTCGATCTTGCTCTGTGCCTCTTCGCTCAATCCCTGTCCGGAAGACAAAGCGCCCCAGGTGGCAATGCCAATGCCCACCAGCACCAGTACCAGAATGATCGATCCGAAAATTATGATCAGTTTTTTGAGTTCTTCCATCTGGGTCACCGTCAATGTTGAATTGGTCTGCTGTTGCTGCTGTTGTTGTCGGGCCGCCCGGCGATCAAGGAGTTGTTGGGCGGCATCGTCCGAGGCATCGGGATCGGGAATGTCATTGATCACGTCCTCTTCCGGCTCGGGCGGCGGACTTTCCGGTTCTTCTTCGGGCGCGGGTTCTGGTTCTGGTTCTGGCTCAGCGGGGGGTTCCGGTGCCTCTTCCGGGGTTTCCGGCTCAGGCTCGGGTTCCGGTTCGGGCTCAGGCGGCAGATCATCCAACTCCTGTGGTGCAGACTCGGCGTCTTCTTCCGATGCATCCGGACCACTGTTCTCTTCGGCGGTTACCGCATCGAGCTCGGCTTCGTCGAGCAGGGCGTCAATGCTGTCGAGATCATTGGGATCAATGCTGTTGTCTTCTTGCGCCACTCGCCTATCCTTGGGTTCATCAACGTTAGTATGTTCTCAACCCGAACGTCTCATGAATTTGCACCGACCTTGCTTGCCCCTTGATTCCACAAGCAATATTTTCTCAGTCGGTCGTAATCGTTTGATACGACACTTCTTCGAAAATTTCCTTGTGAAAACAAGTTCCAGCGCAATCTCAACACAAATTCATAAGACATTCGGGTTAAGGCGGCAATCAGGGACGAAAGGCTTCGAAAACACCTTTGTCCAGCCAGTACGCTTGGGATTCAAAAGCGTACTGGCCATTCAGATCCCGCTTCAAAGCACCCAATGGCGTCGCAATCAACGCCTGGTTGTGGTGGATGCCCTGCTTAAGTACCGTTACCACGGTTTCACCCAAAGCATAAAAAGTGCCAACTTCGTGTTGATCCACTGCATCAGGCGGCTTTGGCTGCACAGAACGGGCAAAGAAAGGCGGAAGAATGGCCGAAGTGGCCTGCCAGTCGGGAAGGGTTTGTCGAAATTCTGACACGGTCGGCAAGGGCGATGGCAACCAGAAATGGGTCAGGTCGGGACGCCCGAAATAATTCAGAAGCGGAGACACCTGAATCGCATGGTCCGAGTCGCTCACTGTGATCACGGTATCGATGTCTGCACGCGAGCGCGGCTCAAACGCCAGAGAACGGTCAAGGGTACGGGAAAGCCAGCCGGCCCGGCTCTGGGAAAGACGCACATTCAGCGCTTTGACCAGGCTGCGTTGGCTTGAGCGTTCAAACACCTGCTGGGTCAATCGGACACCAAGGACCCTTTCCGGGGTTTCGAGTTGATGTTTTAACCAGGCCTGGTCAAAATGCGTTTTTAACGCCGCGTTAACCGGTTTTTTCTGCCACAGAATCAAGGGATGTTGCGCACCGGTCTCCAGAGTTAATTGCTGCAGTGACCGATGCTTATCTAGGCTCAGAGACAACACTCGGACATGTTCCGGCGGCGAGGACGGCAAACGGTGATCAGTGGAAGGCGTGTTGAGCACCAGCATCGGAATGCGCTGGTTCCACTGCAGGGCCTGATCCACCAGAGAGGCGCGCAAAGGGCCGATGATCAGGGTAGGGTCGCGCATGGATACCCAATCGGTCAGCTGTGCAGGCTGGTCGAACACAGCGGTATCGACCACTTCCAGCTCTCCATTCACGCCCTGCTTTGACCGCGCTGCTACAATGCCGTCATAGACCGCCTGCCCGGCCTGGGCAAAATCGCCACTCATCGGCAACAGCAGCAAAGTCCGGGTGGGGTCATAGACAAAAGTCTGGTCGGAACGAGACGAAACAGGCTCATTCGATTGACGCAATTGTTCCAACCGATGGCGCAACTGCCGGTAACGCTGGGTCATGGACACCGGCAACTGGGTGGCTTTGGCATGATCGCGAAAAGTGGTCAGAGCCTGCGCCATCCGTTCAACCGACTTTTCCTCCCAGGCCAGCTGGGCCTTGAGCAGTGCTATTTCCGCGTCAATGGTCTGCAAGTCATCCGCAGGGGGCTCGACACTTTCTGACACAGCCGTCCCCCACGACAACGCCCAGAGACACAGCATGACCAACCCCTTCAAACAGGCTGGCATAAGCCGGGCTCCCCTAGACGGGCGCAAGCGATTTGGAGACAATTTCATAGACGTCACTGGAAAGCCTTTCCTGTGCCAGAAGGTCTGTCAGAACGCCCTGCATGGCAGTGTTTCTCGGCGGAGCCAAACGCCGCCATTGCGTCAGTGGTGCGGTCAGTCTGGCCGCTATTTGCGGGTTGATACGGTCAAGCTTTTGAATCTGTTCCCCAAGCAGTCGATAGCCACGACCGTCGCTGGCATGAAAGCCAAAAAAGTTCTGCCGGGCGAACACCCCCAGCACACTGCGCACACGGTTGGGCGTCTGATAATGAAAGTCGGGGTGGGCCAGCAAAGCACGCACATTGTCAATGGCATCGCCATGACGGCTGCGTGCCTGCAAGGCAAACCATTTATCCAACACCAGCGGTTCGTGTCGCCAGCGCTCATAAAACGCCTGCATGGGCTGAGCGCGTTGCGGATAGTGGTTCAGTGCCTGCAAAGCCGCCAGCGTGTCGGTCATATTGCCTGCCTGATCGAACAGTTGACTGGCCACATCCGGTCCATCAGGCAGACACGACAGATAATGCAGGCAGACCTGCTTGAGTTTGCGCCGGGCAATGGCCTGGGCGTCATAGGCATAAGGCACGGATTCATCCAACTGGTCAAACAAGGCCCGCCAATCGGATTCAAATCGCTCGGCCAGCCGTTGCTCGACTTTTTGGTAAGCTTGCCAGATCGCATCCACCGGCACCGGGTCATACTGTTCGCACACGTAATCCAGATCCGGCAAGGTCAAAGCCAGCGCCTTGAGCCCCTTGTCCAGCGAAACTTGCGCCAACACCTCCGCTACCCCCTGTTCGTAAGCCGGTTGCAGGATCACAGGCGTGTCATCGGCCTGCACGGCGTCTACCGCTGCCATCAGCGTCTTAAGCGCCAGGGTCTGAATCGACTCCCAGCGCACAAACGGATCGTCGTCAAAACGGGCCAACCGGCTCAACGCCTCATCGGATTGCTCGGTACTCAGGATCACCGGCGCCGAAAAATCGCGCAGCATCGACACCACTGGCTTCTGAGTCAGACCTTCAAACACCAGCGTCTGCTGATGCCGGTCCAGCAAAAACACCGGGCCTTTTTCGGTTTCCAACAGTGCCTCTCGGCATTCGGCCAGCGGTTGCATCGGAGCAGGCTGCCCGTCCGGGTACCAGAGTTTCAACCCGACCGGAATCGGCAAGGGCGGTTGCGAATCGCTTTTGGGATTGGACTGGGTCCAAAACAGGGTCAACTGCTGAGTCTCGGGGTGATAGCGCGTTTCTACCTGTACACGTGGCGTGCCAGCCTGAACGTACCACTGATGCATCGCTGAAAGATCCACATCATTGGCGTCCGCCATGGCCTGACGGAAATCCTGTACCGTCACCGCCTGACCATCAAAACGCTCGAAATACAGGCGCATGCCCTTTTGAAAGCCTTCCTCCCCCAGAAGCGTGTGGTAAAGGCGTACCACCTCGGCCCCTTTTTCATACACGGTCAGGGTGTAAAAGTTGTTCATTTCGATATAGGACTGAGGCTGGATCGGGTGGGCCATGGGCCCGGCGTCTTCGACAAACTGGTGACTGCGCAGACGTTTGACGTCTTCAATGCGTTTGGTCGCCGGAGAGAGCATGTCGGCAGTAAACAACTGATCCCTGAAAACGGTCAGCCCTTCTTTCAGCGTCAGCTGAAACCAGTCGCGGCAAGTCACCCGGTTGCCGGTCCAGTTGTGAAAGTATTCGTGCGCAATCACCGATTCAATGCCTTCAAAATCGGTATCGGTGGCGGTGTCGGGGCGGGCCAGCACAAACTTGGAATTGAAAATGTTCAACCCCTTGTTTTCCATTGCCCCCATATTGAAATCGTCCACCGCCACGATCATATAAGTATCGAGATCATACTCCAGCCCAAAACGGCGCTCGTCCCAGGCCATGGCTTTTTTCAATGAGGCCATGGCATGATCGCACTGGTCTTTGTTTTGTGGCTCCACAAACAAATCCAACGTAATGGTGCGTCCGCTTCGGGTAACAAAAGTGTCGCGAATTCTTTCCAGATACCCCGCCACCAGCGCAAACAGATAACTGGGTTTGGGAAAGGGATCATGCCAAACGGCAAAATGGTGGGTTGCATTGACCTCGCCCTGCTCGACCAGATCGCCATTGGCCAGCAAAAAACGGTTCCCTTCCTTGGGCGCAACAATCCGAGTGGTGTATACCGCCAGCAAGTCCGGTCGATCCGGGAAATAGGTGATACGGCGAAAGCCCTCTGCTTCACACTGGGTGCAATAATTGCCGCCACTGCGATAAAGCCCTTCCAGTTCGGTATTGGCCTGCGGAGCGATTTCGGTGACCACCGTTAACTCAAATACCGGTTTGGGTGCAGTGAACCTCAACCCGGTCTCAGACAGTGCGTAATCGGCCGCTGACAGCGCCACCCCATCCAGAGACAGACTCACCAACGTCAGGTCTTGACCATCCAATGAAATGCTCTGCCCCGCCTGTGCGGATTCAAAGCGCATCACACTGGTCACAATGGTGGCCTCCGGGTCCAGTTCGAAGGTCAGATCAACGGTGGTGATGGCAAAGGGCAAAGGCTGGTAATCGCTCAGAAAGTGCTCAATCGGTTTGGTCATGAAATCATCCTGGTGAGATTTTGGTGGCGGTACAATCAAAAAAGCCTTTTGCCCGGACAGGCAAAAGGCTTGAAGCAAAAACGGTTTAAAACGTTAATGGCTTAATAAGCAAACTCAGCCCGACGATTTTTGGCCCAGGCGTCTTCTGTGGAACGCGGGTCAACTGGGTTTTCTTCACCATAGCTGATGATATTGATGCGGGTTGAGCTGACGCCTTCCGCCATCAAGGCATTCTTGACCGCATTGGCACGACGCTCACCCAGTGCCAGGTTGTATTCACGTGAACCACGCTCATCACAATAACCTTTTACCGTCACGGTTGCGTCTTTGTAATTGGCCAGAAAATCGGCCTGCTGCTTGATCACAGCAAAGTATTCGTTTTTGATTTCTGACTTATCGAAATCAAAGTGCACACGCAAGCCTTCCAATTCGGCTTCTGCATCGGCTTGTGTTTCCTGGGTGGTCGGAGTCGGATCAGCCACCCCAGCCGATTCGTCTTGAACCGAATCCGAAGACGCCGTACCTGTTTCGGTTGCACTGGTGTCAGAAGCTTCATCCGTTTTGGGTGTGCTGCTGCAAGCTGTCAGAAAAGCGCCCATAAAGGCGACCATGAATAATTTTTTGAGTGTCGAAACGGTCATTGTATGTCCTCACTTGATCGATTAAGAAATTAGGGGTTTACACGCCATCAGTCACGAGACAGGACGTTGCCCAGCTTCTGATGAAATAGATAAGACAATTTTATAGTAAAAATCGGGGGAATAAAAGTTTTCGCCCAGCTAATTCACTTGCAGACAATGAGGCAACCATAAAGCTGTCCCGGAAAACAACTGAAATCACATGAAACCGGCCTTGTTTCGCGATCAATTCGACCCGGCCTCATGCGGTTTCGGCTTCAACAAAATCACAAAGCTGCTCCATCTCGTGAATGCGTACTTCGCGTTTTTTCCAGCTCATCCAGCCATAGCGATGAAATTTGCCCAGAATGCGGGAGACGGTCTCAGGGGTTAAGTTGAGATAATTGGCCAGATCGCGATGCAAAATGTTCAGCCGAAACTGCAAATGCTCATATCCCCGTGCCCGATACTTACTCGACATGCTCAGGAAAAATTGGGCAACACGTTGTTCGGCCGTTTTCTGGGTCAACATGCCAGCATGAACCCGACCGGAAAGAATTTCCTGGCTCATCAATCGGATCATCTGATCCATCAGGCCCGGCACCTTTTTCTGCAGATCGCCCAGTTGAGCGTAGGGCAAAGCACAGACGGTGGTGGTGTCCAGGGCCACCGCGTTAAACACGTGTTCGCCGCTGGCGATGGCTTCCAACCCGATAATGTCCCCAGGAAGATAAAAGCCCTGAATCATTTCCTGGCAACGTTCATTGAAGGCATAGACCTTGACCATGCCCGCACGGACCGCATAAAGATGATGGAAGTTGTCGCCCTGTGAAAAAACACTGTCGCCTTTCATAAACGACGGCAAATGGGCGACCACCGGATCAAGCTGGCTGAAGTCGGACTCATACAGACTCGAGGCAAAGCACACCCCCTGCAAAGCGCACTGAGCACAGCTTGCGGAATGATTCGGCATTTGACGAGTCACATGAAGTCTCCATAGGTCATTCCTCCATGATACCAAAATCCAGCGAACGGCTGGCGAAGCCTGGTCGCTCATCCCCCTTGAAAAATTAATCTGCCAATAAGTTTTTTTGAGATACCGCCGTCAACCGGGTCGTTTCATTTTTGAAAATTGGGGTTCTTGCTCAGAATGATTAAAATTTAAGCAATGTATCAAAGCACAACGATATTAAAGGATTTAGCCACGTTTAAAACGGTTCATTCACAGACTTATCCACAGGTTCTGTGGATGACTATTTTATGACATCGAAGGCACAAGCCACCAAACAAAAATCATGTTTAACTAACATTATCAATTACTTAAATAGACTCCCTATAAAACAAGTGAGCAAAAAAATCTAATCGCCCATAATATCCTGTCAAGTGTTTTTTCAACTTATTCACCCCGGCTTTCTCCCTCTGCACTAGCCTTGACAAACGCCAGCTTATGCTAAGATAGGCGCAATTTTTCTGTTTGCATACAAACCTTGAAACAGATATCAAGGTCTCGTACAAGAGGATTCCACCTATGGCAAAAATACTCGGCATTGGTAACTGTGTGCTCGACATTGTTCTGGACACTGAGCACTACCCACAGGAAGATGCGGAAATCCGTGCAAGCACACGGACCTTCAAAGTGGGCGGCAACGTCGCCAACAGTCTTTATGTGCTCGACCAGCTTGGCCATAAAGCCAGCCTGGTGACGTCCGTCGGTGGTGACAACGAAGCCAGACAGCTGAAACAGGGACTGGAAGCGCGACGAATCGATGCGACCCACACCCAACGTTTTCTGCAGGGGGCCACGCCAACCTCATACATTCTGCGAAACCGGGAAACCGGCAGCCGCACGATCACCCATTACCGAGACCTGCCCGAAGTCAGTTTTGATTTTTTTGCCAAAGTTGAAATTGAAAACTGGGACTGGTTGCATTTTGAGGGCCGCAACATGCCCCATCTGCCGGGGATGCTGAACATTGCACGCACATTTTTGACGCATCAACCCATTTCCCTGGAAGTGGAAAAACCGCGTGACGGCATTGAGGCGGTGTTTGAACAGGCGAATCTGGTCATTTTTTCCCACCATTATGCGCAGGCAAAAGGCTACGAAGACGGGGCCGCCCTGTTAACGGCCCTGGCCCCTTCCCTGACACAACAGCATCTGGTTTGCACCTGGGGCAGCCAAGGGGCCTGGTATAAAGCGGCTGGCGAAACCCAAGTCGTTCACCAGCCTGCCAATCCGATTGATCAAATGGTGGACACGCTCGCGGCAGGCGACACGTTCAATGCCGGGCTCATCGATGCCATGATCGGTCAGGCATCTCTGGCCGAAGCCGTCAAAAAGGCTTCGGATCTGGCAGCCCACAAATGCCAGAAAGCCGGTCTGGACGACCTGCTGGCCCCGATTGAATCCCCCAAGCCGCTGGCCAACCGCCACGCAATCAGCCAGGCCAAGGTGACCATTGTTCCGGCCTCCAAACTGGCCCATTCCGTGATTCTGATTGCCGATGGCGATGGGATCAAAGCGTATGAAAACAACTGCCCGCATCAGGATGTGCCCCTGAACGAAGCCTATAAAGTGGACGTCAATCCGTTTGAAAAAACGATGAAGTGTTCGGTGCACGACGCCTTTTTCAAAATTGAAAACGGCGAATGCGTGGACGGCCCCTGCTTGAACGAATCGCTCAAACCTGTGGCCATTCGAGTAGAAGAAAACGGAGACATTTACCTGGCTTGATCGGGGGATCAGGACCGACGCTGGCGAACCGCCTCATACAGGGTCACGCCCGCAGCAACCGAAACATTGAGACTGTCGACCAGGCCCGCCATCGGAATGGCGACCAGAAAGTCGCACTGCTGGCGCACGCCCTGTCGCAATCCTTTGCCTTCGGCCCCGAGCACCAGCCCGGTCGGACCGGTCAAGTCTTGATCGTACAAGGTCTGCTCGGTTTCTCCCGCCAGACCGGTCACCCACAGTCCGATTTTACGGGCCTCACCAATCGCACGCGCCAGGTTGGGCACCACAACCAGATCCACGGTTTCGGCAGCACCACTGGCTACCTTTCGAACGGTGGCATTCAACCCGACCGACTGGTGCTTGGGAATCACCACCGACATCACCCCTGTGGCATCCGCCGTCCTTAAAATGGCCCCCAGATTATGCGGGTCCTGAACCTCATCCAAAAACACCACCAGCGGTGCCTGACCCTGTTCGATGCACTCAGCCAGCTGCTTCATCCACTGTGCAGGCGTGGTGGGCGTTTTCGCGACCACTTCGGCCACAATGCCCTGATGCACCGCATCGCCAGGCAAACGCGACACCTGCTGCTTGAAGCCATTGGCATCACAACGAACCCCTAACGCCTGCGCCTGATCCAACAGCTTTTTGAGGCGGGCATTGGGACGAGGTTGGGCTGACAGGGTAATAATCGACTGAGGCGACTGTTTCAACAGCGTCTCAACCGCATGCAGGCCGTAAAGCAACTGGGAAGCCATTAGGGTCATCCGTTCATAAACAAAACCCTTTGTCAGAAACAAAGGGTTGGATCAAAAATAACCAGGCCTGGTAAAAACCAGGCCTGGAATCGTGGGCTTACAAACAATCGATCAGGCAATCATTCCTTGGGTGCCGGACGTTTTTTGCGACCGCCACGTCCTCCCCGACGTCCGCGTCCACCGCGTTTTTTACGGGGCTTGGCCGGTTTGTTGTCGGTCTCGTCTTCGGACGCAGGTGCCGACTCGGACGGCTCCGGCTCGCTGGCGGTTTCTTCAGCCGCCGGCTTGGCACTTTTGGAAGCGTCTTCCAGTGATGCCAGGAAACGCAAGTCCACTTTGCGATCGTCCAGATTGACCTGAGCGACCTGGACCTTGACCCGGTCACCGATGCGGTAAACCTTGCCGGTACGCTCGCCTTTGAGGCAGTGACGCGAGGCATCGTAATGGAAATAGTCTTCGCCCAGTTCGGTAATGTGAACCAGCCCCTCGACATACAAAGGCAACAGCTCGACAAACAGACCAAAATTGGTGGCCGAGGCGACCACGCCTTCGTATTCTTCGCCCAGTCGGTGCGACAGGAACTCGCACTTAAGGAAGGTTTCGGCTTCACGCGTGGCTTCGTCCGCCCGTCTTTCGGTCATGGAACAGTGCTCGCCCATGCGAGCCATGTCTTCCATGCTGTAACGGAATTCGGACACCGGCTGTTTGGTTTGCACAAAACGGATGGCGCGATGAATCAACAGATCCGGGTAACGTCGGATCGGCGAGGTAAAGTGAGCATAATGCTCGTAATTCAGACCGAAGTGGCCTTTGTTATCAGGCTGATAAACCGCCTGATTCATGCTGCGAAGCATGACCATGCTCACCAGATGCTCGTGCGGCTTGCCTTCAACGGCTTCGGCCACTTTGGCATAATCTTCGGCTGTCGGTTCGTTGCCTCCTTCCAGCGTCAACCCGAAATCGGCCAGGAAAGTGCGCAGATTGTCCAGTCGCTCTTCGGAAGGCGGCTCATGCACCCGGAACAGGATGGGCATTTTGTGCCATTTCAGGTAGCGAGCCGTGGCCACGTTGGCCATCAGCATGCACTCTTCGATCAGTTTGTGTGCGTCGGTGCGCTGCACCGGCACAATCTCTTTGATCTTGCGCTGCTCGTCAAACACCATCTTGGTTTCGGTGGTGTCAAAATCCAGCGCGCCACGGGCTTCACGCGCCTGGCGCATGATCTCGAACAAGCTGTGCAAATCTTCTACCTGCGGCACCACTTCGGCAAACGTCTTGCGCGCTTCAGACTGGGGATCGGTCACAATCTGATGGACCCCATCGTAGGTCAGACGGGCTTTGGAGTTCATGACGGCATCATAAAACTGGGTGCGTTCCAGCTTGCCTTCATCGGAAATGGCCATGTCGCAGACCATACACAAACGGTCCACGGCCGGGTTCAGAGAACAAAGCCCGTTGGACAGTTTTTCCGGCAACATCGGCACCACTTTTTGCGGAAAGTAAACCGAGTTGCCGCGTTCATACGCTTCCTGATCCAAAGGCGTGCCCGGCTTGACGTAATGCGAAACGTCGGCGATGGCCACCACCAGTCGCCAACCGTTTTTGCGTCGCTTGGCAAAGACCGCATCGTCCAAATCCTTGGAATCGGCCCCATCAATGGTCACCAACGGCAGGTTGCGCAAATCTTTGCGGCCTTCAAAGTCCGCCGATTGCACTTCGTCCGGGATTTCCTTCAACTGGTCCAGCACTTCTTGCGACCATTCATCGGGAATATTGTGCGCATGAATGGCGGCATCGATTTCCATGCCCGGTGCCAGGTAATCGCCCACTACCTCAACGATTTTGCCAATGGCGCTGGCCCGCTTGGTCGGCTGATGAATCAGTTCGACTTTGACAATCTGTCCTTCTTTGGCGCCCATCAAGCCATCGTTGGGCACAAACACGTCCTGGGCAATTTTATTGTTGTTGGGCTGAACCCAGGCCAAAGACTCTTCAAAATGCAAGCGACCGAGCAGCACCTGGTTGGTGTGTTCAATCACCTCAACCACCATGCCTTCGCGTCGCCCTCTGCGGTCGGTTCCCACCACGGACGCGATGACCTGATCGCCGTGAAGGACCTTGTGCATCTCACGCTCACCCAGAAACAAATCCGAGCCGCCATCATCCGGATGCACAAACCCGAATCCGTTGGGATGCCCCAGCACCCGCCCCTTGACCAGATCCATTTTTTCGAGCAGGCCAAAGGCACCGCGCCGGTTGCGCAGTAGCTGACCGTCCCGCACCATGGCTTTCAACCGGCGCGACAAAGCTTCCATACGTTCCTCGTCCGCTTCGTCGATCTCGATTTCTGCCGCGATCTGTTTGAGACGCAAAGGTTTCTGTACCGCCTCCAACCGTTCAATGATGTAATCACGACTGGGAATCGGATTGTCGTATTTTTGCGCTTCCTGCGCCAGATTTGGGTCTTGCTGGTGTGTCGTCGCTTCAGTCACTCGAAATAAACGCTCTTGGTTGAAAATTGGAAAATCAAGAATCGATGCTCTTGACAGGGCGGGGTCGGTGTCGTCAATTGGATGATTTTGTCATTGGGTCCAATCACGACACCGCCTCAAATTAAGTGGGAATACAATACAGTATGTAAACAGAGGTGTCAAAATTGTCGGCTCAGCAGCCTGCCGGACTTAAGCCAATCGGCTGCAAAAATCCTGAGCTTGGCCATTTTTTGTCCAATTTTTCGTTAAATAGTGAGGCTATTCGCCTCAAAATTGAACAAAAACTGTCTCAAGTCAGACTTTTTTCGCTTCGATCATTTAAGTCCGACAGGCTGCCACGACAAAACCGCATCGACACCTTAATCAGCCAAATCGGCTCCCCATTCAGGCCGGAATCAGCGCGGCCACTTCTTCGGGCGAATACAGGTTTTTGGCCAGTTCGCTGATCGCGGATTCAATCGCTTCTTCCAATACCGGGTGATAATACGGCATCTTCAACAGATTCAACACCGTCATTTCCTGTGCCACCGCCCAGGTCAGCAAATGGGTAAAATGTTCGGCATGGGGCATGACCAGCTCGCCACCGATCAGTTTTTTGCTCTGTTTGTCGGCATACAGGGAAATCACCCCCTTGTCTTCGCCCATCACGATGGCCCGGCCATTGCTGCGTTCCAGATAAAAGTCCACCACCTCGGTCTGCGCCAGGTCCAGATCGCGATACGACTGGCCGAAAAAGCCCACCTGGGGATCGGTAAAGGCAATCCCCAGCGGGGTCAGACGCTGGTAGGCCTGAATCTGAGGGTAAGCGCGGGCGTTGGTCACGGCGATTTTGCCTTCGTGTCCGGCCTCGTGCAGAATCGGACGATAGGCATTGACGTCTCCGGCGATAAAGACCGGCAAATCCGAAACCTGCATGGTTTGATGATCAAACGGCGGCATTCCGCGCTCGTCCAGTTCCACACCCAAGTTTTCAATTCCGATCTGATCGATGTTCGGCCGACGTCCCAGTGATGCCAGCACCGCGTCCACTTCAAAACTGCCGGACGACACCGTGACCTTCACACCTTTGTCGGTGCTTTCCAGCTCCGCAGGCTCCCCCAGATACACCGGAAATTCCTTGGTCATGTTCTTGACCAATTCCTTGGACGCCGTGGGAGAAGACAGGCCAGCCATGGTATTGGTCATTTCAAACCCATAGACTTCCACCCCCAGACGCGACAAAGCCTGCCCCAATTCCAATCCGATGATGCCCAGACCGACCACCGCGACCCGTTTAGGCAGACGTTCCAACTCGAAAATGTCATCGCTGGTCAACAACTTGTCCCCCAGTGCCTGCCAGGATTCGGGCACCACTGGGCGGGAGCCGGTGGCAATGATAATGCGTTCGCCCTGAATGGTTTCGCCATCGACCTCAACCGTATCCGGACCGGTAAAACGGGCGTACCCTTTGATCAATTGGTCGGGCTTCAGGGTGTCGGTGGAACCCGACTGCACGCCTTTGGTAAAGCGGTCACGAAAGGTGCGCACCCGGCGCATCACCGCTTCGTCGTCCACACTGAGCTGATCGGCACCATGAATACCAAACTCATAAAAGTGTTTGCGGGCATGAAAATGCTCGGCACAATGAATCAGGGCTTTGGAAGGCATACAGCCAACCCTGGCACAGGTGGTGCCGAAATAACCGCCATTGATCAGCACAAAATCGTCGGTTTCGCGCCGAATCTGGCCCATGGCCGTCAAGCCGGACGAACCGGCTCCCAGAATAATGTATTTAACCTTTCTCATGCTGTTCAATCCTTTGAGTGTGCGTTTCCCAGCCAAGCGCAGACGATGGCAGAGACATGTCGTTGAATGCATTCATTATCACGATTTCGCCCCACCGCATCAAGCCGATTTATCGGTATGCCCCTGGCACGCCCTGTGTGGCTGATTATTCTGCCAGATGAGTGTGACAGAGGCGTGACGTCAGACCCGGTCACGCAATCCGACTTGAAACATGGCCCAATCCGCTTAAAATTGAGGACTCTGACATTGTGACGAGACATGAATGCGCCCATTCCGCCGCTTCGCCCCACAACCGCTCGGTCATGGAACGCCGTACCATGGCTTGAAACCGACTTTTTTACCAGGCCTGGTGTTTTTTGTGGTGACGCTGTTCACGGCCTTGGGCTGGTCAGCGCCATCGGCATCCGTGACCGAACAACCCGATCTGTCGGTATCAGAGCGCATTCTCAGCCCTTTCAACGGAGACCTGCCCGATTTGCGCGAACGCCGGATCATCCGGGTTCTGGTCAGCCACACCCGCACCAACTTTTTTCTGACCGAGCGCGGTTTTCGCGGCCTGGAATACGATCTGCTCAAAGCCTATGAAGCGTTTTTGAACCGCGGGCCACGGCGTCAGCGCTACCAGACACACCTGAGCTTTGTGCCTTTGCCGTTCGGCGAGATTCTGCCCAGCCTGCAGAAAGGGCTGGGCGACATTGCCGCCTCGGGACTGACAGTCACCCCGGAGCGTCAGAACCTGGTGGATTTTGCCGACCCTTACATCACCGAAATTCAGGAAGTGCTGGTCAGCCACAAAGATGCCCTGCCGATCGACACCCTGCGCGACTTTTCCGGCAAACAGGTGATTGTGGTGGGCAACAGCAGCTACATCATTCACCTGGAGCAGGTCAATCAGACACTGGGCAGCATGGGTCTGGCCCCGATCGAAATCATTCGCGCCAACCCGCTGCTCGAAGCCGAGGATTTGCTGGAAATGGTCAATGAAGGCCTGCACGACTACACCGTCACCGACAGCCACATTGCCAACATCTGGCAACAGGTATTGCCCGATGTGCGCGTTCAACGCGATCTTGTGCTCTATCACAATGCCAACATTGCCTGGGCGATCCAAAAGAACAAACCCAAGCTCAAGGCGTCGCTCAACCGCTTTGTCCAGCTCCATGCCAAACCCGGCCGTTTTCTGCGCAACAGCGTGTATCAAAAGTACTTTGAAAACGCTTACTGGCTGCGCCAACCACTGACCCACGACCTGTTGCAGAAAGTCGACTGCCTGAAAACCTATTTTCAATATTACGGGGATTTTTACGGGTTTGACTGGCGTTTGCTGGCCGCCCTGGCCTATCAGGAATCCCGGTTCGACCAGAGCAAACGCAGCCACGCCGGAGCCGTGGGCATTATGCAGATCAAGCCCAGCACCGCCCGCGACCGCCATGTGCAGTTGCCGGATGTCTATGATCTGGAAACCAACGTGCACGCTGGCGTACGTTATCTGGCGTTTTTGCGTGATCGTTATTTTTCCAGTCGCCAATACAGTGACGACGACCGCATGCATTTTACCCTGGCCGCCTACAACGCCGGTCCCAGACGCGTTCTGGAATTGCAGAGACAGGCCCAGTCCATCGGCCTGTCACCCAACCAGTGGTTTTATCATGTGGAAACCATTGCCCGCAACGTCATCGGCCATGAAACCGTCAACTACGTCACCCAGATTCTGAAAATGCGTCTGTTTCTGGCGCACTCGGAAACGCTGGAAGCGGAAAAACGGGCTTTGAAATTCCAGCAGCAACCGCCGATCGAAGACCTCCAGCCGCCGAAAGACCTGGTCACGCAGACGGGCGATACACCTTAACCGAAGCTTTTCCGGCATCCTGAAGCAACTGACCGTGCAACTGGCTCATAACGCCCTTGTCGCAATACAACAAATACATGTCGGCCGGGGGCAGGGTGTCAAACCGATGCTGCAACTCGTAAAAGGGCAAGGCCACATCGGCCTCAGGCAACGGCGCTTGCGCCACTTTCTGAGGCGCGCGGATGTCCACCACCAATGCGCCCCTGGGTTTGTCATGCACCACCGGCAATGCGGTGTGCGCGTTCACATCGTCCACCACCTGATCCACATAAATCCGACGTCGGTTGGCCACGGCGTCTTCCAACAGACGATCGTCAAACGCGCTCGCCTCTTTTTCAACCCGCTTGAGAGACGCATTGACCACCGGGTTCTGAGAGATCACACCGCAGTATTCGGGAATGGATTCGGCAAAATGGCGGGTACCAATGCGGTCAGCCAGTCTGATGATGTCGGCCTTATCCATCATCGCCAGCGGCCGCAGAATCAAAGAATCCACCGACTGGTCCAGCACATTCAGATTCTTCAGCGTCTGGCTGGAAACCTGGCCGATGGCTTCGCCGCTGACCAGTACCTCAACATCCAGCTCGGCCGCCACTTTCCGGGCGGCCTGCAACATCAGTCGCTTGAGCATGATGCCCAGATAGCTGGGATGCACCGACTGAAACAGGCCTTCGACCACCCCCTCAAACGGCACCGACACAAACGCCACCCGGTGCGACGCGCCAAAGGTTTCCCACAGATACAGCGCCACCTGCTTGACCCCGATTTCATGGGCCGGACCGCCAAGATTGAAAAACACAAAATGGGTTTTCAGTCCGCGCTTCATACTCAGGAAACTGGCCACAGTGGAATCAAACCCACCGGACATCAGACTGAGCACTTCGCCCTGGGAACCGATCGGGAAACCACCCAGTCCCGGCATCCGCCGCGTCACCACGTTCAAAGTCTGGTCGTGGATTTCCAGAATCACGGTTTCATCCGGGTGCTTCAGGCGCACACCAGCCGGTGCGCCCTGCTCAATCAAATGCGCCCCCAAAAAGCGCTCGATCTGGTTTGAGGTAAACGAATGCGTTCCGGTGCGTTTGACCCGAACCGCAAAGCTTTTTCCCTCAATCCGGTCCAGAACATGAGGGGTCACGCGTTGGGCGATCTCGGCCATGGTCTCACCGGGTTCAACGGCGGTCAAGGTGTACTGTACGGCCTGAGAAAACTGATCCACACCGGGCGTGCTTGCCAGCACCTGCTCCACAGTATTGACCACTTCCGCCTCACAAAAAACTTCAAACTTATCTGGATACCGCTGCAGGGTGACCGCACATTGCCGACGTTGAAACAGGGTCAGAAAATTCTGATACAGTTGATTGACCATGCGCCTTTTTACGCTGGGGCCTTTCACCATGATTTCCGGGAAAAACCGGACGATGTATTTCATCTCACTCTCCAGGTCGCGATCCATCGGGTTATTGTCGCACAAAGTGCCCCTATCCGCACTTAGACGCGATGCACACAGCATGGGGGCACGGAAGAACAAAAATTGAATTTTTGCGGGGTGACTGTTATCCTTAGCGCAATTTTTTCGTACTAAGAGAGAGAATATCCTATGAACCGATTGGATCAAATATTGGCACGGGACAAAGTGCCGGCCGAACTGGAACTGGTAATCGACCACGTGATTCGTGCCTGCAAAGACATTTCCTACCAACTGAAACAAGGCGAAATCGCCGGCATCCTGGGTGCGACCGAAGATGAGAACATTCAGGGCGAAACCCAGAAAAAACTGGACGTCATTTCCAATGACCTGCTCAAGGACATTCTGATCAACAACCCTTACGTGCGCGGTGTGGGTTCGGAAGAAGAAGATTACACCATCGCCGGGGCCGACGACGGCAAATACCTGGTGACGTTTGATCCGCTGGACGGCTCGTCCAACATTGATGTCAACCTGTCGGTCGGCACCATCTTCTCCATTCTGGAAGCCCCCAGCGATGGCCGCAAAGGCGACGACCAGACGACCTTCATGCAGAACGGACGCCAACAGGTAGCCGCCGGTTATGTGTTGTATGGCCCGTCCACCCTGCTGGTGATCACCACGGGCAAAGGTGTGAACTTCTTTACCCTGGACACCACCGTCGGCGAATTTGTTCTGACCAAGTCCAATGTCCGGATTCCGGAAGACACATCTGAATTTGCCATCAACATGTCCAACCAGCGTTTCTGGGAAGCGGAAATGAAGCAGTACATCGATGACTGCCTCAAAGGCGAAGAAGGCCCGCTCGGCAAGCGCTACAACATGCGTTGGGTGGCCTCCATGGTCGCCGAAGTGCACCGAATTCTGGTGCGTGGTGGGATCTTCATGTACCCGTTTGACCACCGCGATCCGTCCAAGGCCGGAAAACTGCGTCTGATGTACGAAGGCAACCCCATGTCCATGCTGGTGGAACAAGCTGGCGGCGCCTCGTCAACCGGTCGCAAAGACATTATGGACGTCGAGCCTCAGGACATTCACGACCGGGTACCGGTGGTACTTGGCTCCAAAAACGAAGTGGCGAAAGTGGTGGCTTACCACAACTCATAACCACGCGTTCTCTGTACGCTTGCTTACCCGCCGGATCAGTGCGCTGACCGCGCGGGTTTTTTGTTTGTCACCAACATTTATCTGAACAAGGAAGAAAACGATGGGTTATTCCGCTGTGCCAGCTGGCAAGGACGTCCCCAACGACGTCAATGTGATCATTGAAATTCCGGCCTTTGCGCCACCGATCAAATACGAAGTGGACAAAGACACCGACCTGGTCTGGGTCGACCGTCTGCAGGGTGCGACCATGCAGTATCCGGCCAACTATGGCTACATCAACGACACCCTGTCCGACGACGGTGATCCGGTGGACGTACTGGTGGTCACCCCGCACCCGCTGATGATCGGCTCGGTCATCCGCTGTCGTCCGATCGGGATTTTTCACATGACCGACGACGGCGGCGAAGACGCCAAAGTGATTGCGGTGCCGGTCGACAAACTGACGCCCATCTACCAGAATGTGCAAAAAGTGGAAGACATTCCATTGCTGAAAGAACAGGTGGAACTGTTTTTCAGTCATTACAAGGACATTGAACCCGGAAAATGGGTCAAGGTGGAAGGCTGGGGCGACATCGAAGCCGCCCGCCGCGAAATCGAAAACGGGGTCAAGCAGTACCAGAACCGAAAATAACGGTTTGATAGAGTCCTTCGCACGAAACAAAAAAGCGCCAAATGGCGCTTTTTTTATGTCTGGCCGACCCGATTTTCACCAGGCCTGGTAAAAACGTTGTTCAGAACAAATCGATCTCGCCTTCGTCCATGGACTGCGACGACACCCGACGCATCCGTTTGGACTCGATTTCCTGACGCTCATCGTGAATGGTCTGACGGAACTCTTCCAGACGGGCTTTGTGTTCCTCCACCGTCTGCACCGGATTGTTTTTGTTTTCTTCAATAAACTGACTGATCTGGTGTGAGAAACCGCTCAAGTTTTCCAGGTGGTTGAGAATCTGCTCAACCAGCTGACGCACGATGTCTTCAAACTGCAAGGAACGCATGGCATTGGAGACACTGACTTCGATTTCGGAAATCACGCCCGACACATCGCCCAGCTTGCCGGAGATGCCGGCATTCATGGCTTCCAGATCCTGCGTCAGATCCGTCACCTTGTCCTGAGAGGTGTGGGCTTCTTCCAGATCCTTTTCCGCGGTGTCACTGACCAGACGACGCACATGATCCACCGTCTGTTTGGCTTTTTCGGCTTTGTTGCGAATCTGGGCGTTGAGCTGATTGGAATTCAGCGACAGTTTGCGCACTTCGTCGGCCACCACCGCAAACCCGCGTCCGGCTTCGCCGGCCCGTGCGGCCTCAATCGCGGCGTTCAATGCCAACAGGTTGGTCTGGTCGGCAATGCCCTTCACATCTTCCAGCAGCACGAAAATGGATTCGATCTGATCGACCATGTCGTCGATTTTTTCCACTGTATCACTGCTGCGCTCACTGGATTTTTTGAGCAGGCCGATCAGGTAACCCAGCACCTCTTTGATTTCTTCCGAAAACTTTTCAATGCTCATGCCTTCGCCGGTGCCGCCCAGGTTGTCCAGAATCGCCACCACCATCTGATACTCTTTGGTGGTCTGCTCGTGCAGCCCGCTGAAGCTGTTGTTGAGCGTGCCAATGGCCTCGGCCACCAGGTCTTTGACCTGAAGCAGTTCGCCGCGCACCACTTCCACTTCTTCGTCCACCACCGAGTCGATGTCGTTCATGATCACTTGCAGGGAATCGTCGATCACGCCGGCGTCAAAGTTGGCCGCTTCTCTGGCCTGAGATGCCACTTCCCGTGCCGGCACCGCTTTGGAAGACGACGCTTTTTCAGGCGACCCGCCTCGGGAAATGGTCGCGGCCACGCGTGCTTCGTGCGCAATGGTGAGTGTCCACACCACAGACACCAGCAATACCGAGATCAACCCAATAAAGGGGATCTGGACAAAGGTAAGGGCCACGGCTACCAGGGTCAGTAACCAGGGGAGCCAGTATTGTTTCAGGATTTTGAACATGGAAAAACCATCCTTGATTCAGAGCATTCGACTTAGCCGGTACAAAGCAGGCATCATGCCATAACCGCACCGGTCTGTTGTTGTAACGGAGGCTTATCCGGCTTTTTTGACCAGCTCGAGAATTTTTTCCGGGATTTTTTCCAGCGGCAGCACAAAATCCGCTGCACCCAAGTGCACAGCTTCGCCCGGCATCCCCCAGACCACAGAAGTTTTTTCGTCCTGTGCGATGGTGGCCACGCCAATCTCATTGAGCTCTTTCAGCCCCATGGCACCGTCCGCGCCCATGCCGGTCAAGAGCACGCCCACGGCGTTTTTGCCCACATTCTGCACAACCGTGCGGAACATCACATCCACCGAGGGTTTGTGCCGATTGACCGGCGGGCCGTCATTCAATCGACACAGATAACGGGCACCACTGCGCTCGACCAGCAGGTGCAGCCCACCCGGCGCAATGTACACATGCCCCGGCAGAATGGTCTGGCCGTCCGTGGCCTGCATCACCCGCATTTCGGAAATGGTGTCCATTCGCTCGGCAAACGGCTGGCTGAACGCCGCCGGAATGTGCTGGGTGATCACAATGGCAGGCGTATTGGCCGGCAAGCGCATCAACAATTCCTTGATCGCTTCGGTGCCTCCGGTGGAAGCGCCCAGCGCAATGACCTTGTCGGTGGTGGCAAAATGTCGGTTGTGTGTCTTTTTAACGATGGCGTCCGTGTCGTATTTTTGGGGTGCCTGCAGTCGCGACTGCGGCAGCACCTTTGGTTTTTCCGCCTTGTTGGCGGCATAGCGGGCGTAATGGCGTTCCAGTTGAAGCTTGGTCACATGCGAGGCGGTTTTGACTTTGCGCCGGATTTCTTCGGCATAATCTTCAAACGTATGGGCCAGATCGATCTTGGGCTTGCTGACAAAATCCACCGCGCCCAGTTCCAGAGCTTCAAAGGTAATGTCTGCTCCTTTTTCCGTCAAGGTCGAGACCATCACCACCGGCATCGGGTGCAGACGCATCAGGTTTTTCAGAAACGTCACCCCATCCATTCGCGGCATTTCCACATCCAGTGTCATCACATCCGGATGCAACTGTTTCACTTTGTCTCTGGCATCATAAGGGTCCGATGCGGTGCCGACGACCTCAAGGGCCGGGTCGGCATTGAGCATTTCGCCCAGCATTTGGCGCACCAGCGCAGAATCATCCACCACCAGGACTTTGATTTTCGACATACAACCTTGGCTCCTTAAATCGTGCGGCAATCCCTAACGGATCTTCCGATAAATGGTCTGGCCCAGCAGTTTGAAACGGTCCGAGACCTTGTAAAGCGATTCGGAATGGCCGACAAACAAATGCCCGTGCGGAGGCAACAGATCGGCGTAACGTTCAAACAGGCGCGCCTGAGTGGTTTTATCAAAATAAATCACCACATTGCGGCAGAAAATCACGTCGATCTGTTCCCGAATCGGCCAGTCGTGCATCAGGTTGATCTGACCGAAATCAATGATTTTCTGCAGTTCTGGCTTGACCTTGACCATCCCTTCGTGGCTGCCACGCCCCTTTAGAAACCAGCGTTTCACACGCTCCTGCGACACCCCTTTGAGTCGGTCCATTTTATACACCCCGCGCTGACCGGTTTCCACCACGCTGGTATCCAGATCCGTGGCCAGCACCCGCGCATCCCAACCCGACGGCACCGCTTCCTTGAGCACAATCGCCAGAGAATAGGGCTCTTCCCCAGTGGAACACCCGGCTGACCAGATGCGAATTTTTTTGCTGCTCTGATTGTCTTCCAGCAACTGGGGAATCACTTCCTCTGCCAGATACTCAAAATGATGGTTTTCGCGAAAAAAGAACGTCAGATTGGTGGTAATGGCATTGATCAGCTGAACAAATTCCACTTCCCCCTGGGCTTCGACAAAATCCAGGTATTGCTTGAACGACTGCTGCTCCAGAAAGCGAATGCGCTTGGCCAGACGGTTATAGACCAGGTTACGCTTGGACTCGTTCAGGTCAATCCCGGCAAAGTCATACACCAACTGTTTTACCCGCATAAAATCTTTATCGGTAAACTCAAATTCTCTCTGGGTCACAGATTACCTCATCCCTTCATGGCGCACCATCGCAATTGGCATAATTATAGTTGCTCTGCTTTTGTCTTGCAGTTTAATATGGTCTAGCAGCCTGTCGGACTTAAGCCAATCGGCTGCAAAAATCCTGAGCCTGACCATTTTTTGCTCAATTTTTCGTTAAATAGCGAAGCTATTCGCCTCAAAATTGAACAAAAACTGTCTCAAATCAGACTTTTTTCGCTTCGATCATTTAAGTCCGACAGGCTGCCAGTCTTTACAAGAAATTCTTCGCGGTCACACTGACGAGGTCCTATGGCTCAAATGCCCACTTCTTTGCCGCCCAATGCCGGTTCGCCGGGTTCGTCCGGCCCGGCGCAGCTCACCGTTCAGCCAGGCAAAGCCCTGCAGGATCTGGCGGGCCTGAAGCTGCAGGTGGGCAAAATCTACCCGGCGCAGATCGAGCGGGTCGAGGGTCAGAAAGTGCAGTTTACCCTCGCGGGCAAAGCCATGACCGCCCAGAGCAACCTGCCACTGCAGGCTGGCACCACCGTGAATGTCAAAGTCGCCCAGACCCAGCCGACCGTGGTCCTGCAAGTGCAGATTCCCAAAGACAATGCCCAACAGCTTGCCGCCCAGAGCGCTTACCGGCAACTTTTGCCGAATCAGACCCCGGTTAACCAGGGGTTGCAGCAACTGATGCAGCTGTCCCAATCCCCCGCCTTGCCAGCCGTGATCCAAACCACCCTGTCGCAATTGCTGGAACAACTGTTCCGACCGAATGCCAACCTGACGGCGCAACAACTCAAACACCAGCTGCAAAACACCGGCCTGTTTCTGGAAAACCGGCTGAGCCAGAGCCGACAGCCCCCCACGGCCGACTTCAAGGCCCGACTGCTGCAACTGGGTCAGCTGTTGCTGGGTCTGAAAGACAAAAACGCCGACATTGAACAACTCAGCAAAACCGTCAACCAAACCCTGAACCGCCTGACCCTGCAACAGTTGAATGCCGCCCAGAATCCGCATTTGATCAACATCGAACTGCCCCTGCACCCAGATTCACGATTGAATCCGATCGAAATCGACATTCGCCGTCAGGGGGCCGCCCATGATCCACTCTGGGAAGTGATGGTCGCTCTGACCCTGCCGGACGGTCAGTTCAAGGCCCGGCTGATCTACCACCGCGAACAACTCAACGCCGGTCTCTGGGCCGATCAGGACGCATTAAAGCAGACCCTGACCGAGCAACTGCCGGCACTGAAAACCCAGTTTCAGGAAGCCGGATTGCCATTGAACCAACTGTTCATCGCCCATCAGGAGCCCTCTCCCGATCAGGGCGCCCAGAAAGTGGCACTGATCGACATTCATATTTGATCTTGCATTGTCGTGTTCCCACACAAAAAGCGCCATAGCGAATAAAAAACGTCCCGCATGCTATAAATAACGCTTTTGACTTGTTAGAATCTGGGGCTTATTATCATTTATTGTCAAAAAATGAAACGGGCCTTCCTGACCCTAAACAAATTCTCAGGGTTCGGAAGTGTGTTTTTAACCAGGCCTGGTGATTTTGGCCTTCGTAAAAGCCAAGCGAAAAGCCGCAGAAAAATAACCCCAAAAAGGGGTCGTGTTTTCGCTGGCGGCTCATGTATAATGATACGAAAGTTTTAAATTGAGAGAGAACCCATGTCAAAAATTCTTGCCGTTGATGATTCCAAGTCCATGCGCCAGATGGTCAGCATGTCTCTGAAATCTGCCGGACACGATGTCACCGAAGCCGAAGATGGCAAGGTCGCACTCGACATTGCCCAGAAAGAAAGTTTTGATCTGGTCGTCACCGACATCAACATGCCCAATATGAACGGCATTGAACTGATCCAGGCCTTGCGCGGCAAACCCAATTACAAATTCACCCCGATTCTGTGTCTGACCACCGAATCGTCCGGTGATATGAAGACCAAAGGCAAGGAAGCCGGTGCCACAGGCTGGATCGTCAAGCCTTTCAGCCCGGAAAAGCTGCTGTCCGTGATCAACCGCGTACTCTGATACGGTCCCATTAAAGGAGCCACCTCATGTCTGACACCACTCTGACACTGCCGGAAAACCTGACCATTCATCAGATCGAGGCGCACTTTGGCGGTTTCAAACTGGCCCTTGATTCGGATGCCGATGTGTTCAAACTGGATGCGGGTGAGGTGGAATCCGTGGACACAGCCGGGCTTCAGTCTCTGCTGGTGCTGATCAAGCAACTTCAGGGCGCGGGCAAACAGGTCGAATGGCTCAATGCCGGCGACGTCGTCACTCAGGCGGCCGAACGCATCGGATTGACCCAGAAGCTGCAACTGGCTTCCTGACCCCTCTCCTTTCCCTGTCTGGTGCCGCCGCGTCAGACAGAACGTTCTAACCAGGCCTGGTTAATTTTATGCCCTCTGAGACGCATCGCCCTTTGGCGGTTTCCCTGCGCTATGAAGGCGAAGGCGCCCCCAAAGTCACCGCCAAAGGTTACGGCACACTGGCCGAACAGATCCTTTCCGTGGCCAGAGAACACGACATTCCCATTCAGGAAGATCCCTATCTGGTTGAGCTGCTGGCGCAGGTCGAACTGGACAATGAAATCCCCGAAGTTCTTTACGAAGCCGTGGTGCAAGTGTTGATTTTCGCCTATCAGATTTCCGGAAAAACCATGCCCAAACCCGACCGCGACGATGCGTCCACACCCTGACACCCGCGTCCAGTGTGTTCAGGCCCCCGACCCGCGCTTTGTGGCCGCCAACCATTTTCTCAAACGCTTCCGCCAGACGCCCGCCCCGCGCAATGCCACGCTCTGGTGCGCGCATACGCCAATGGATGGCTGTGTCGGCGCGGTATGGGTCCAGGTCATGGATCAGACAAGCCTGTGGTTGCGCAGCCTGTATGTTCACCCTGAACATCGGCGTCAGGGTCTGGGGCAGACACTGCTTCGCCAGCTGCTCTCAGAGGTCGCCGTGCCCGACGAAAAAACGTTTGCGCCCTCACAACTGGTGGCGTTTGTGCCCAACCGGCCGCCCCACCTCTCGCCCTTTTATCAGGGACTCGGATTTCGGCCTGCCACCGCAACGACCTTGCCTGACAGCTTGCGTCAGCGCTGGCTGCGTACCCAGGCACAAGGCAAAGACTGGCAGCTTCTGGTTCTCGCCTTGCCCCCGGTTGACTGAAGGAGGTCAGCGCACGCGCATGAGTTCGTCCCAGCGAGTGGTGTAACGCCGGGAACAGCGATTGCGCTTCATTTGCCAGGGCCGCGTCCGCTCCCGCATGCCTGCGGCCGCCAACTGCACCGTGCCCCGCCCCATCTTCCGGTTCAGCGCGTCGAGCGTCTGCATCAGCGCCTCGGACGTGGCTGAATCGCTCTGCTGTGCGTCCGCCAGCAGACAATCATACTGAACAGGCCCATCCACCCGAATCTGAGACAGCGTCACTTGCACCTTATGGTAAGCGCGCCCGGGTTGCCACAGACTTTTCAACCCCTGCTTACCCAGCCTGGTCAGCCAGCGCGTGTCCTGAGTTGGCTGAACCAGTGGGACGGTGGTCTGTGCCTGATAATAATCCGGTGCATGAGGGTTGGTGCGAAGCATCACACTGATCGCCTGGCAGGTGGCGCCCTGTCGGCGCAGTTTTTCGCCTGCCCTTTGGGTGAAGGTGGCCAAGGCCTGAGTCAAATCGTCCCACTGGGTGACGGGCTGCCCAAAGGATCGCGACACCCGGATTTGCTGGTTCGGCCCCTCCGGGTCCAGCGCACTGAGACAGGATTCGCCGCGCAGTTCCCGCACAATTTTTTCTTCCCGAATGGAAAAACGACGCCGGATCTGGTGCGGTTCGCACGCTTTGAAATCGCGCACCGTTTTGATGCCCATGTCTCCCAGATGACTCGACAATCGCTGGCCCACACCCCAGATTCTGGACACGGGGACACTGGCATAAATGGCCTCACAGGCGGCGGGGCTCAACGCGGTCAGATCGAGCACGCCCTCATACCCCCGATTGCGCTTGGCCAGATGATTGGCCAGTTTGGCCAGCGTGTGCGTCGCCCCAATGCCGATGGCCACCGGCAATCCCAGCCCCTGGGCCACGGCGGCCTTTATTTGCTGAGCATAGGCGGTGAAATCGTCACAGCGCACCCCGGACAGATCCAGAAAACACTCATCAATCGAATAAATTTCCTGCCCCGGCGCAAACCTGCCCAGCAAACCGTGCATCCGCGCACTCATGTCGGCATAGAGTTCGTAATTGGAACTGAACACCGCCGCCCCCATTTTTTTCAGATAAGGCGCCACCTTGAAATAAGGCTGATACATCAGACTGTCGGGCATGGCCGCCTTGAACCCGCCTTTTCGTCCCAACTGGATTTTCTGATCGGCCAACCAGGCATCCAGGGCTTTGGCCCGGGCATTGGCCGCGACAATGCAGCCATCGTTGTTCGACAACACCACCACTGGCCGCTGCTTCAGCCAGGGCTGAAAAGCCTCCTCACAGGAGGCATAAAAACTGTTGCCATCCACCAGCGCAATTCTGGCCATCCCTTGCCACCTTTTCAGCTTGATTATTGTTACTGAAAAATCTTATCAGGCCGGGTATAATTTGTGTAACTTTTTTCAAAACAACGAGCCGACCATGTCAGAATCGCACTCTAACAGCCGCCACGGCGGCGCTCGTCCGGGCGCCGGACGCAAAAAAGGCAGCGGCCCTTATGGCGAACCCACCCGGGTGATGCGCGTACCCGAATCCAAAGTGAGCGCCATTCGTCATTGGCTGAAAGCACAGGCCAGTCAGGCGGAATCGGACCCGGATTCGGAGCAGAATTCGGAATCGACCTTCCCCCAAACTCTGAGCCGTCAAGGCCATCAACTGGCGCGCCCCGATTTTGCCAGTTCGGTGTCCCTGCCGCTCTACAGCCACAAGGTCACCGCCGGTTTTCCCAGCCCGGCCGACGACTACATTGAAACCCGTCTGGATTTGAATCAAAAATTGATTCCACACCCCCACACCACCTTTCTGGTCACAGTGGAAGGCGACTCCATGCAGAACGCCGGAATTGAACGGGACGACATACTGGTGGTGGACCGGGGACGCACTCCGCAGAATGGCGACATTGTGATTGCCTCCGTCCACAGCGAAATCACCGTCAAACGGCTGAAGACGGAGGGCGACATTCTATGGTTATTGCCGGAAAACGATCGGTATCCGCCAATACCGGTCAGGGACGACAGTGAGATCACGCTCTGGGGTGTGGTCACCGCTACCATCAAACAATTCAGATAAAGAGATCAAAAGGCCTGTCAGAGCGACAGGCCGGAAGGTTCATTCGAACTCGAGATCGTCCCGGTTCTTTTCCAGTGTTTTCGCGCCAATGCCTTTGACAGCCAGCAGATCTTCGGCCTGTTCGAACTCCCCATTCGCTTCCCGGTAGTCAACAATGCGTTCGGCCTTGACCTGACCGACCCCATTGAGCTGCACCAACTCGGACACGGACGCTTCGTTCACATTGACCGAACCGGCCCAAGCCGCCATCGAAAACAGACTGGCAAAAAGAAAAGTCATCACTTGTTTTAACATTCCATCCTCCTAGAAAAGTGTCATAAACGCGTATCACGCCAACACACTCTATCATACGGATTTTTATGAATCAAAACTTTTTAAGAGGACGCGTTTCTCTGTAAGAACCCGTCCGGCAAACGCATCTCATCGATGAAACACATGGCATGAAACCAACCAACGCTGGGGATGTCTATTTGCGCCCGGATTGAGTATAATGCCCTGCAGTTTTGCAATTGAATGGCAACCCGTGACAGGCGATGGCAGAAACCGAAAGGCCTGTGCACCACAAAAAGAACTTGAGGACCCAGCATGAACTTTGACCAGGCCCGCTTCAATATGGTTGAGCAGCAAATTCGTCCCTGGGACGTGCTAGACCCGCACATTCTGGAATTATTCAGCGAGATCCCGCGGCACCACTTTGTGGCCCCGGAGCAACAAACGCTGGCATACAGTGACTTTGAGCTGCCGATCGGCAAGGGACAAACCATGCTGCCGCCCAGAGTGGAAGCCCGCATATTACAGGGGCTGACCCCTTGCGCAGACGACAAGGCGCTGGAAATCGGAACCGGTTCCGGCTTCACCACCGCCTTGCTGGCGGCCAGCACCGAGTCGGTCACCACGGTCGAGATCCATCCCGAATTACAGGACACGGCCAAAACGCGATTGCAGGATTTTGACAACATTGTCTTTGCACAAGGCGACGCGCACCAGGGCTGGGAAGACGGCCAGCATTACGATGTGATTTTTGTGACCGGTGCCGTGCCCAAAATGGTCGACGCGTTCAAGCAACAGCTGACTCTGGGCGGACGACTGGCGATCACCACCGGACAGGCCCCGGCCATGACCACACAGATTCTGACGCGCGTCAGCGATCAGGAATGGGCAAGCGAACCGCTGTTTGAAACGGTTCTGCCCTACCTGGTGAACGCCGAACCCGGTGAAACCTTTCAATTCTGAAACCGCTGGGCTGCCGTTGATCGGAATGCTGGTCGAAACGGTTCAGGGCAAATCCGGGCGCGCCCGCAAAAACACCGGAAATCGGGGTTTGCCGTGGCGCGTGCGCCCATAATATTTGAACGTAATCCACTCGCCGATTGCAGGGGGATTCCGACGCTGGCGATCACTCAAACCACTGCCAACCGAAAACGGCTGATCAAACCCTGAATCCTCTGCCGGTTGACACCGCAAAGACCCCACCATGCCCTGCAAACGACCTTTTCCCGGGCGATACCCTTGAACCCGGCATTCTGCGTCCTGATGCAACTTCACCTTCAAAGCCTGATCCTGACGACCGGCCACATACGCCTGGTTTGGTGCCCGCACCACGGCGCCTTCCGCCCCTTTTGCCTGCAAGCGTTCAAACAGACGTTTGAAATGGGCTGAATCGCGCAGACGCGTCTGCGTCACCACTGCCACCGACTCGACGTCCCTGGTGCGAAGATAACGTGTCATTTTGGCCAGACGCTGAGACAACCCTCCCTGCGCATCAGGCACATCAAACACCTGATAAGTGATTTGATCCCAGCGCTGATCCGGCACCTGCTGGCGCACGATGGACAGGGTTTCGGCAAAAGCCTGTCTGGCCAGCCACAATTCGCCGTCCAGAGCAAAAGGTGGCAAAGCGTCAATGAACCATTCGGGGGCCTGTATTGGATTGCCCTGACGGCTCCAAAGGCGCTTGCCATCCCAGTAAGCACGCATCCCGTCATACTTCTCACTGAACCACCAGCCGGTCAGGGAAAAATCCGAGACAGGCGTGGTGGTAGACAAGGCTTCGAGTCGCTCGGGGGGATAGATTTCAAGCAGAAAAAGTTTTGGCGGTTCCGCCAGAGAGGGTAGGCAGAGGGCGACCCATAACAGGATCGCTTTTTGGGAGACACGACGAAAAGCCCCCGTCCAGACCCAACAGACGCGTGTTAGGAGACGGGACACCATCGGGCGCAGGGCCGAAAAAGAACGGAATGGAAAAAGTCGTCGGCGCCCGAACATGCGTCAAGCAGCCCCGGGTCAGAACAACTCAAAGGGATCGTCGTCTTCCACCGGCTGGCTCTTCAAACGTTCCCGCATACGGCCTTTCATGACTTCAATGGCCTCATCCACCGGTCGCTCCTGGTCAAAGATCAGCTCAAAAAGCTCTTCTTCTTCCTGCATGCTGGTGCCCTTACGAACGTTCAGTTTGAACGCTTCCCACTGAGCCTGATCCTTGGCATGCATCTCATGCGAAACGATTTCTGCCAGCCCGGAAAGGCCCACAGAAACGTGATTCAGGCGCTGAGACAACTTGTCATAAAACTGAAAGGCAATAATGGCCTGATGCATTTTCTCCGACAGGTCCGATGTCTGCGTCAGCAGAGAGGCGTTGTGCTCGGCCATCCCATCAACCTGATCCGTCATGTCGGCAATTTTCTGACTGGATTGTTCAATCGCCTCCAGATGCTGCGACATGTAGGTAAACGAATCAATCAGCGTATTGACCGAATGATCGCCTTCGTTGATCGACAACTCAATCTGCGCCACCGACAGATTGAGCATCAATATGGTTTCCTGAACTTCTTTCGCGCCTAAAGCAAATGACATAATTTCCCCGGGTTAAGCGGCATTGTTCTGACTGCCAGAACCTTTATGATATGACAGTGTTTCCGAAATATCCAGAATCAGTGACACCGTGCCATCCCCGAGGATGGTGGCCCCGGCAATGCTCTGGATTTTCATGAAATTCTGATCCAGACTCTTGATGACCACCTGCTGCTGCCCCAGCAGGTCGTCAACAAACACCCCGGCACGACGGCCGCCGTCTTCGACCACCACCAGCAAACCTTGCTCAAGGTCGGTGCGGGCATCGCTCACACCCAACAGCTTATGCAGACGGATCACCGGGATGTACTGATCCCGAAGTTTGTAGAGTTCGGTCTGTCCACCAATGCCCTTGACCAACGACTTGTCCACCTGAATCGATTCGACGATGGAGATCAATGGGAAGACGTAATTCTGTGAGCCGACTTTGGCCAGCTGCCCATCGAGAATGGCCAGCGTCAACGGCAGTCGAATGGTAAACACCGACCCTTTGCCCAGCTCGGTTTTGACCTCCACCGTACCGCCCAGACCGCGGATATTACGCCGCACCACATCCATGCCCACGCCACGGCCGGACACGTCTGAGATTTCGTCGGCGGTCGAAAAGCCGGCATTGAAAATCAAATCCACAGCTTCCTGATCACTGAGCTTGTCATCTTCGGAAATCACGCCTTTCTCGATCGCCTTCTGACGCACCTTGTCTGCATTGATGCCGGCCCCATCATCGGTAATCTGAATCAGGATATTGCCACCCTGATGGAAAGCGGCCATTTTGACCATGCCGGTTTCCGGCTTGCCATTTTCCAGACGTTTTTCCGGTGACTCCACGCCATGGTCGATCGAATTGCGCACAATGTGAACCAGCGGATCGGTCAAAGCCTCGAGCATGGTTTTGTCCAGCTCGGTGTTTTCCCCTTCCATGACCAGGTCAATCTTTTTGCCCAGTTTCTGGCTGACGTCGTGCACGATCCGCGGCATGCGATTGAACGCAAAGCTGACCGGCAGCATACGGATGTTCATCACGCTTTCCTGCAGATCACGGGTGTGACGCTCCAAATGAGTCAGCCCTTCTTTGAGCTTGTCCACCCACTCTTCACGGTTGGAAGCCGCCTGACCTTCCTGCGCCTCCTGATCGACCTGCTCGGCCTGTTCGCCAAACTGACTGAGCATGGACTGGGTAATGACCAGTTCGCCAACCAGATTGACCAGTTGATCGATTTTGCTCAGGTCCACCCGGATCGAACCTTCCTGTTTTTTGGCTGGCACGGGTTTGTCGGCCGCTTTTTTGGGCGCGGGCTTGGCAGCGGGCTGGCTGGTGGCTTCCGCCTCGGGTTTTTCCGCACGGGGTTGCGCTTTGGTTTCCGCTGCCGAAGGTTCGGCCTGAGGGGCGGCGGCAGATTCTGCCGGTTTGTCCTGTGCGCTTGCCGGTTCCGGCGCTGTGATTTGAATTTCGGCCCCATCGCCGTCGATCCATTCAAACACCTCACGCACATCGTCTTCCTTGATGCCGTCACCGGAAAGGGTCAGGTGCCAGCGCAGGTACACTTCTTCCGGATTGAACGCCTCCAGTTCAGGCACATTGCTGTCGTCCGCCTCGACGCTCAAATCGCCGAGTGACTCCAGTTCACGGAAAATCCGAATCGGTTCATTGCCGGTCTGTAAAAGCGTGTTCTCGGGAATGACTTCGATTTTCCAGTCGCCCCCGGATGCCGGTGCTTCCACGGCCTGTTCTGCTGCGGCGCTGTCACCGCTGCTGGCTTCGGCCGGCGCATCCCCGCCGTTGAGCAGCTTTTCCATCTGAGCCTGAACTTCGCCGGCCTTGTCGTGATCGATTTCTTCGTGGTTCTGCAGGGCCGTCATCATGTCGCGCAGAATATCGACCGCATGCAACATCACATCGGTGGCTTCCTGAGTCACATCACGGCGTCCGTCCCGCATCTCATCGAGCAGGGTTTCCAGCACATGGGTAAAGTCGATGATGTCGTTGAAGCCGAAGGTCCCACTGCCCCCTTTGATGGAGTGGGCCGCACGGAAGATTTCATTGACTTTTTCGGTGTCCGGTGTGCCAGGTTGAAGATCCAGCAACCCGGTTTCCATAATATCCAGACCTTCAAAACTCTCTTCCAGATAAGTTTGGCGGAACGTTTCCATCATATCCATAATGTTGTTACCTCAGCTCGCTCAGAATAGTTCGACATCGCCCTCGACAGGTTTCGATCCGATGTTGTTGATGTAGCGGCTTTCTTCTGCCACCAGTGATTGATTGTGCATCGCATTCAACCGGCGTACCCGTACGCGGCCTGAATTGGGGTAATAAAGCACCTTGCGCGGATAAATGTCGCCAATGTCCTGCGAGATGATTTTAAACCCTTCCGTATAAATGTAATCAAACGCAAAGCCAATATTGTACCAACCGATGTTGCTGGAGCCGGAATTCATGATCCGCCCCCCGCCAAACAGCTTGAATTCCAGGCGTTCGCGCCTTGCTCCGGAGCTCAACAGGGCGTTGACCAGATTTTCCATCGCATAGTTGCCATAACGATTGGCACCGGACAATTCCGATGCCCCGGTGCTGTTTTTGTCCACTGGCAGCATAAAATGATTCATGCCGCCGACACCGGTCACCGGGTCCCGGGCACATGCGGCGATACAGGACCCCAGGACAGTTTCAATGCGTTCGTTATTTTTGGTGACATAAAATTCACCGGGCAGGATTTTGATGGTATTCAAACCTTCTGCCGGATCCACACTTTTCTGCATAAAGGGTTCGATTTTGATATTTTTTAGAGATTACCGACATTGTACGCATTTTCGTTGGGCAGTGGAATGAATTTCCAGCCATTGAAAACCGGTTTGGGCGACGAAAAAAGGGGGACGGGATTGGGCCGTTCAGCGTCGTTTGGCGCGAAAAAACGCTTTCAACTGATCACTGGCCTGAGACTGACACAGACCGATGTCGGTGGCAATACGATGGTTCAAACAGGGGTGCGCCACCAGATCCATCGCACTGCCGGCCGCGCCGGTGCGTGGGTCGGTTGTGGCAATGACCAGACGGTGGATGCGCGCATGCACCATGGCCGCCGCGCACATCGGACAGGGTTCCAGAGTCACATACAGGGTCAGGTCGGGCAGACGGTAATTCTGCAACACGGAACCGGCCGCGCGCAACGCCACAATTTCGGCGTGCGCGGTCGGATCATTCTGCTGAATCACCCGATTCCAGCCAGCGGCCACCTCGTTTTGCTGCGCATCAACCAGCACCGCGCCTACCGGCACTTCGCCTTCCTGTTCCGCCTGTTCCGCCAGTGTCAGCGCCCGCTGCATCCAATGCCAGTCGGCTTCGCTGGCCCATTCAGGCAGAGAAGGCATCAAGCAGCCTTACTCCCATTCGATCGTGGCGGGCGGTTTGCTGGAAATGTCGTAGGTGACACGGGTAATGCGCGGGATTTCATTGATGATGCGGTTGGACACTTTTTCCAGAAAATCGTACGGCAGATGCGCCCATCTGGCGGTCATGAAATCCACGGTTTCCACGGCCCGCAAAGCGACCACATAGTCATAACGACGGGCATCGCCCACCACACCGACCGACTTGACCGGCAAAAACACCGCAAAGGCCTGGGACGTTTTGTCGTACAGCCCGGCTTCGCGCAGTTCGCTGATGAAAATATGGTCGGCCAGACGCAGAATGTCGGCGTACTCTTTTTTGACTTCGCCCAGAATACGAACGCCCAAACCCGGTCCCGGAAAAGGATGGCGATAGACCATGTCCGAAGGCAACCCCAGGGCCACGCCCAGTTTTCGGACCTCGTCCTTGAACAGTTCGCGCAAAGGCTCCAGCAGTTTCAGGGTCATGTCTTCGGGCAGACCGCCCACATTGTGATGCGACTTGATCACTTTGGCCTTACCGGTTTTGGCCCCGGCCGATTCGATCACATCCGGGTAGATGGTGCCCTGGGCCAGCCAGTTGACCTCGGTCAGTCTGGCGGCTTCGGCATCGAACAATTCAATAAAACTGTGGCCGATGATTTTGCGCTTTTCTTCCGGATCGGACACACCGGCCAGCTTGTCCATAAACGCATCCACCGCGTCCACCCGGATCACCTTGATCCCCATGTGGTCGCCAAACATCGCCATGACCTGATCGCCTTCCTGATAACGCAACAGCCCGTGGTCAACAAACACACAGGTCAGCTGGTCGCCGATGGCCTTGTGCAGCAAAGCCGCCACCACCGAGGAATCAACCCCGCCCGACAGGCCCAGAAGCACTTTGTCTTTGCCCACGGTTTCCCGAATCCGGGCCACACTGTCGTCAATGATGTTGCCGGTGGTCCAGAGCTTTTCACAGCCACAGATACTGACCACAAAGCGTTCCAGAATGCGGGCACCTTGCAGCGTATGCGTCACTTCCGGGTGAAACTGAATGCCATAAAACCGTTTTTGCTCATCGGCCATGCCCGCCACCGGGCAATTCCCGGTGGAAGCCATCAACTTAAACCCGTCTGGCATCTGATCCACGCGATCCCCGTGGGACATCCACACATCCAGCATGCCATAGCCTTCTTCGGTGACATGGTCCTCGATTTTATCCAGCAGTTGGGTATGGCCCCGTGCACGCACCTGCGCGTAGCCGTATTCATGCTCACTGGAATGAATCACCTTGCCGCCCAACTGTTCGGCCATGGTCTGCATGCCATAGCAAATGCCCAACACCGGCACCCCCAGCTCAAAAATCTGTGGGGCCGCAATCGGCGCATCGTCACCGGTCACGGTTTCCGGCCCGCCGGACAGAATCACCCCTCTGGCCCCGAAGTTTTCAATGGTGGTCAGTTCGGTATCCCAAGGTTCGACTTCGCAGTAAACCCCAATCTCACGGATGCGCCGCGCAATCAACTGGGTGTACTGCGAACCGAAATCCAGAATAAGAATGCGGTGATCGTGAATATTGGGCTGGGTCATTGTAAAAGTCTCTTAGTGATTGAACAAACGGAAGAAGTGAACATCAAAAGGGGGTCAGGCGGCATCCAGATGCCCACCTTGACAGGGTCTTTTGACCAGGCCTGGTCAAAAACCAGGCCTTCTGGCATCAGACGCGGTAGTTCGGTGCCTCTTTGGTAATGGTCACGTTGTGAACATGGCTTTCGGTCATGCCCGCCCCGCTCACACGCACAAACTGGGGCTTGGTATTGAATTCACGGATGTCCTTGCAGCCAGTATAGCCCATGCTCGCACGGATACCGCCCACCAACTGGTGCAGAATCGGGGCCAAAGGCCCTTTGTAGGCCACACGTCCTTCAATGCCTTCCGGGACCAGTTTGTCTTCGGCATTGGAAGACTGGAAGTAGCGGTCAGACGATCCCTGTTTCTGAGACATCGCACCCAGCGACCCCATGCCACGATAGGATTTGTAGGCCCGGCCCTGATAGTACTCGACCTCGCCCGGCGACTCCTCGGTGCCGGCAAACATGCTGCCCAGCATCACACAGGACGCACCCGCCACCAGCGCCTTGGCCACGTCACCGGAGAAACGGATGCCACCATCGGCAATCAGAGGCACACCGGTGCCTTCGAGCGCTTCGGCCACGTTCGACACAGCGGTAAGCTGAGGCACGCCCACCCCGGAAACCACCCGAGTGGTACAGATCGAACCCGGGCCGATGCCGACCTTGACCGCGTCCGCTCCGGCCGCGACCAGATCTCTGGCTGCTTCCGCCGTGGCGATGTTGCCGCCGACCACATCCACTTGCGGGTAGTTGTCCTTGACCCATTTCACCCGATCCAGCACGCCCTTGGAATGGCCGTGCGCCGTGTCCACGACCAGCACATCGACACCGGCCTTGACCAGTGCCGCAACGCGATCCTCGGTCTCAGCGCCGGTCCCCACGGCGGCTCCGACACGCAAGCGCCCATTGGAATCTTTGGCCGCAAACGGGTGCTCGGAAGATTTCTCCATGTCTTTGACTGTGATCATGCCTTTGAGGCGGAAGCTGTCATCCACCACCAGCAAGCGCTCCAAACGGTGTTCGTGCAAAAGTTCCAGCACTTCTTCACGCTGAGTCTTTTCCTTGACGGTGATCAACTTGTCTTTGGGCGTCATGATCTGAGAAACAGGCTGAGTTTCGTCCACCAGATAACGCAGATCGCGGCTGGTCACGATCCCAACCAGATCATCACCATCCATCACGGGTGCGGAGGAGACACGATTGGCCTTGGTTTTGGCAAGGACCTGCTCCACCGTGTCCGTCACCTGCACGGTGATCGGCTCCAAAACGACCCCATGTTCATATTTTTTGACCTTGGTGACCACATGCGCCTGCTCTTCGATTGACATGTTTTTGTGCACAATCCCGATGCCGCCTTCCTGAGCCATGGAGATCGCCAGACGGGCTTCCGTCACCGTGTCCATGGCCGAAGAAACAAACGGAATATTAAGCTCAATATTGCGTGACAAGCGGGTTTTCACCGACACATCGTTGGGCAATACCGACGACTTGGCCGGCACCAGCAATACGTCGTCGAATGTCAGGGCTTCTTGCAGAATGCGCATAGTGATTTCCACCTTATAATGATTTTGGATGAGACCTTTTCGCAAAAGCGAGGTCTCCTTATGGGTCGATCAGTATTTTTTAACCAAGTGACAACAAAGGCGGCGCCCCGCCAGCACACCGGACTTTTAAACCTTTTTTCAATGACTTATGCCAATGACAGGCTGACTGACCGTGGCCATAAAGACGTTGGCCTGAAAAATTGCGTTCATTATAAAGATTGACAGCCTCCGGGTAAACTTAATAAGTTATACAGCCATACGATAAATGTAAAAAAACCGCTGTTTGGCGGGTTTCTTACTTTCAATCGTAATTCGTAATGTTTAGAATAAGTCTCGCGAGAGAAAACAAATAAGCTTATTCAAATCCTGGAGGATTCAATGAAGAAACTATTCACAGCCGCAGCCGTTGCCGCTTCCCTGACACTGGGTGCGTGTGCCAACATGCAGTCTAACGATCTGTCTACCTACAATGGTGTTATGGCCGAAGCCGCTGCACAGCACGCCATTGCCAAAGAAAACGGCAATGTCTGGAAACAGAAGAAAATGAAAAAGCCATACGTTGATCACTATATGGCCAAAGCCGAAGAAGCCAAGCAAAAAGGCGACGACGCGGCCGCAATGAAATTCGCCAAAGAAGCGTTGAAATCTGCGCAAGCGGAAGTGCGTCAGACGCAAAACCACGCTTCCACCACACCTGCCTGGCTGAAGTAAATCGCACGATTTGCTCAGGCATGAACACAAAAAAACCGGCTTTTGGCCGGTTTTTTTGTGCCTGTCGAACCCCTGAAATCGGAATAACCAGGCCTGGTCAAAATGGCGGTTCCGCCTTCGTGGTCACTTTCCGTAGCGGTCACTTACCATTCAAATACTGTTCGTCGGTAAAGCAGCTGACCCATTGCGGTTTCATCAGCACCAGCGCCGTCAAGATCAATCCATTAACAAAGCCTTCGGGAATCACCAGCAACGGAATAAACGGCAGAAAGGACTGTTCCAGTTTTTCCGGCGTCTGAGCCCCGCTCAGCCACATGGCCGACGCCGACAGCATCAGGGTCACAAGCACACTGAGGCCGGCCGCAAAAAACCCATTGAGCAGCACAAACACAAAAAAGTTGTGTGCCAGATACACATAGGCCAGACGCGCGATCCACCAAACAAGCAAGATCGGAATCACCCCCATCAGCACCGCATTGACTCCGAACATCAACAGACCGGCGCCACCAGTCAGGGTCACGCCCAGCAATGCCAGAGACGCGGCCATGATCGCAAACTGGGGGCCGAACATCATGGTCACCAACGCGCTCATCAAAAAATGAAAGGTCAAACCACTGCCCACCGAAGCAGCGACTGACCACAGAAAAAACAGCAGAACCGATGTGGCCAGAAACACATGCTGCGCTTCCCGATCTTCAATCTTGTGCCAGGGAGCCGTGCGAAAACTCCAGAACAGCGCCACCAGATACACCACAGCGCCCCCCAACATCCAGCCATGCTCAAAGCCCGTATCGTGCAAATTCATGCGCTCCCCCCTTTTGACACCTCCGCACATCAACCGGATCGCTCTGACACAGTCACCGCGAAACCGGTATAATGCCGGATTATGTTGTTTGAATCATTACCCTCTAGTTTAGCATCATGAGTTTCGCATTATGCCACTGGCGATAAAGATCCTGCTCGCGTTCGCCTACGACCTGATTTTGCTCTGTGCCATCTGGGTGGCGGGCGCCTTCCCGTTTGTGCTCTGGCAAGGCGAAGGCTTTCAGCGCAATCCCTATGCTCTGGTCGGCTTCCAGGCCTACCTGATCGGTCTGACCTACCTGTATCTGACCTATTTCTGGACCCAGAATGGCCAGACACCCGGCTTGCGGGTCTGGCGTCTGGCCCTGGTCAGGGAAGACCACTACCTGATGCCACGCTATCAAGCCAATCTGCGGTTTCTGGCCGGCATTCTGCTTTTCTGGATCGGCTGGCTCGGGCTTTTCACCCCAATGAAACGCACCTTGCAGGACCGCCTGACCGGCACACGCATTCTGCCCTTAACCTCGATCAACCCCGGACATTGAACCTATGCCAACCATCATCCTTCATACCGACACCTTGAAGCAACCGCACCGTGACCTTTTGAGCGAACAATTCGGCACCGAACCCACGGCCAAAGACGGGCACTTCCGCCTGACGGCTTCCGGCACTGTGGACACCCTGAAGCGCAAATGCCAGACGCTGTCTGAAAAATGGGAACTGGACATCAATGTGCTCGCAGACGATTTCGATCCCAAGCGGATCAAACTGCTGATCAGCGACATGGATTCCACTCTGATCGGCATCGAATGTGTGGACGAAATCGCCGACATGATGGGCATCAAACCCCAGGTCGCGGCCATCACCGAAGCCGCCATGCGGGGCGAACTGAATTTTGAAGAGTCCCTGAGCGAACGGGTGGCATTACTCAAAGGGCTGGAGACTCATGCACTGGACCGGGTCATGCAGGAACGGCTGGTGCTGAACCCAGGCGCAGAAAAATGGATTGAAGGCCTCAAGGCGCGTGAGATTGCCTTTGCGCTGGTCTCGGGCGGCTTCACCTATTTCACCGACCGGCTCAAGACCCGACTGAAACTGGATTACACCCAGGCCAACACCCTCGAAATCGATCAGGGGCGCTTGACCGGCCGGGTCCAAGGCGCCATTGTCGGCGCCGAGGCCAAAGCCGATTTTCTGCAGGCACTGTGCCAGCAGCATCAACTCGACTGCACCCAAACCCTGGCCATCGGCGATGGCGCCAACGACCTGAAAATGATGCAGGTCGCCGGACTGAGCATTGCCTATCACGCCAAACCGGCGGTGCAGGCACAGGCCGATGTCAGCCTCAATCACAGCGGTCTTGACAAGGTGCTGGACCTGCTCGCCTGAGCCTTTTACGCCCACAAAAAACCCCGAAATAACCAGGCCTGGTCAATTCGGGGTCGGATCACGCCAGCCTAAACGCTGTCAGATCGGTTAAAACAGGCTCATTTCGTATTCCTGCATGGCCACATTGATAAACGTCCCCAACGTACTCTCATAACCCGGCCACTGACTGGCCACATTTTTCATAAACGGCTCTTCTTGAATGACGGGCTTCATCTCAAAGTCCGACATCCCTTCTTCGTACATTTCACCTACCCGGGTGTAAAGCACTTCCATAAACGTCAAGCCGTCTTCGATCAAGGTCTGATCATCATGGTCGCCATGCATGGGCACAAACGTTGCCAGATTCATGGCTTTCACCTGCTTCAGGGCGTCAATGGTGCCTTGAAAAGAACCGTCTGCCATATTGGCAATGCGGCGCATGACGGTATCGCCCATAATCATGGTTTTGTCTTCTACCACTTCCACCGTCAAATCCGACTTGGTATGCACCGTGCCGAAATAATGAATCTTCAAAGTGGTGTCACCCAGTTCCCACACTTCGCCGCCGTTCAAATCCTTGTCGGGCAAGGTCATCACGGTGCCAGTGATTTTGTTGTCACTGTTGTTCTGCATGAAATTAAACCAGAACTCGTCCTGGCCGTTTTTCAGCGCCTTGCGGCAATTGGGGTGGGAATAAATTTCCACATCCGGATAGGCCTGAACAAAGGCGTGATTGCCCAGCCAGTGATCGCCGTGTTCGTGGGTATTGATGACTTTGATCACCGGCTTGTCGGTCACTTTTTTGATCTGACGCAAAAGCATTTCACCGATCTGAACCGAGCTGCCGGTATCGACCACCACCACGCCTTTTTCGGTCACAATGAAATTCGGGTTGGAGAAAAACGCATAGTTATCCGGGGTCGGAATGGATCCCATCGCCGGCACATAATACACACGTTTGGAAGCCTGGATGGCGTCCACATCCGGAACCGCCGGACCCTTGAATTCACCCAAGTCTTCGGCATACAAAGGATTGAGCGCCGAAGCGCCGACCAGACCGGCCGACAACCCCAAAGCATTACGTAAAAACTGGCGACGACTTTGCGTTGACATAGCATTCTCCCATGATTTATCGCTAAAAAACAAAACCCGAACAGTATAGCCAAACGCCTGACTTTGTACAGACGCACAATGCACAAAAATCAGGGAACACCTGTTCAGCAAGCCCGACTCTGATAAAATGGCGACATCAAAATGGAGCGTCAATATGAACTTTACCCCGCCGGACAAATCGATCGAAGCAGTGCAAGCGGACCTGGTCAAACGCTTTACCCATTTCGACAACTGGAAAGACCGCTACAAATATCTGATTGACATGGGCAAAACCCTGCCGGACCTGGCGGAAGAACGGAAAACCGAGAGCAACCGCATTCACGGCTGCCAATCGCAAGTATGGCTGGCCATACAGGAGCACGATGGGCGACTGTACATGCAGGCCAAAAGCGATGCGGCCATTGTGTCCGGTCTGATCGCCCTGCTTCTCAAGGTCTACAACGGGCGCACACCCCAGGAAATCACAGACGCCCCGCTGGACTTTCTGGGCGAAATCGGCCTGTTGCAACAACTCTCCCCCAATCGCTCCACCGGCCTGTACCACATGATCAAACGGATCAAGGCCGAAGCCCAGGCGCGCCAGTCTGCCTGAGCGCTCACGCCCACAACCGCAAACCCCACGCACAAAAAAAAAGGGCCATCCGGCCCTTTTTTATGTCACATTGTGGCGCGCTTGCGTTACGCCACCTTCAGTTTCTCCTGAGGGGTGTTCTGCAAAGACGCGATGCGGTCTTCCAAAGGCGGATGCGAACGGAACAGATCACCGAATTTTGACGGTGCGGCCGAAATACCAAAGGCCGCCATCTGATCCGGCAACTGCCCGGGCTGCATTGTCTGCAGACGCTGCAGGGCCGCGATCATGTTTTCCTTGCCAGCCAGATAAGCCCCGCCCTTGTCGGCATGAAACTCACGGTAACGCGAGAACCACATGGCAATGACGCTGGCCAGAATGCCCAACAGAATCTGAGCGACAATGTCGACCACGATAAAGGCCAGACTGTGCCCGCCTTCCTCGTTTTTCAGAATCATGCGATCCACAATGAAGGCCGCAATCTTGGCAAAAAAGATCACAAAGGTGTTCAACACCCCTTGCAGCAAGGCCATGGTCACCATGTCGCCATTGGCAATGTGCGCCACCTCGTGCCCAAGCACCGCTTCGACTTCGTTCTGGGTCATGGCGCGCATCAAACCGGTGGAAACCGCCACCATGGATTTGTTTTTGGTCATGCCGGTGGCAAAGGCATTGGGTTCCGGCGCATCATAAATCGCCACTTCCGGTGCTTTGATCCCGGCTTTCTGTGCCTGACGATGCACCGTCTCCAGCAACCAGCGCTCATCCTGCGTACGCGGCTCCTCAATGACCTTGGCGCCAGTGGCCATTTTGGCCATCCACTTGGACATCGCCAGCGAGATAAAGGACCCGGCAAAACCGAACACCAGTGCAAACGCAAACAGGTTGCCCAAATCCAGGCTGGTGCCTTGCATGTAACTGCCGACACCCAACAGGTTCAGGGTAATCATGGCCACCGCCAGAACGGCGATGTTGGTTAATAAAAACAAGCCAATGCGTTTCATGCGTTGAAACCTCCAGGGTAACGTTGATTCAAATGGGCGGACTTCTCCACCCAAGCTTTCCTTAATATAAAGATTTTTTATCTGGATTCAAGTTTTATTGAATGACAGACCTGTTTTTAACCAGGCCTGGTTAAAATCAAGCCTGCGCCAGCCGCGCCTTGAGAACGGCATTGACCTGCGCCGGATTGGCCTGCCCTTTTGACGCCTTCATCACCTGCCCCACAAAAAAGCCCAACATTTTTTCCTGACCGGCCTGATACGCCGCCACCTGATCCGGGTGCTCGGCCAGCACCCGGTCCACCATCTCACCGATGGCGCCTTCGTCCGTGATCTGCTTGAGTCCTTTGGCCTCAATCACATCATCGGCATGGCCTTCGCCGGCCCACATGGCGGCAAAAACCTGCTTGGCCATTTTGCCTGAGATGGTGCCGTCGTCGACGCGCGCCATCAGACCCGCCAGCATTTTGGCGGAGACGGGTGAACGATCGATTGTCAGGCCGTCCTGATTCAACGCCTTGGACAGATCGCCCATCACCCAGTTGGCCGCTTTTTTTGCCTCGCCGGTCAGATCCACCAGGGTTTCAAAGTAATCGGCCATGGCGCGCGAAGCCGTCAACATCTGGGCATCTTCCTGCGACAGACCCCAGTTTTCCTGGTAACGGACCCGTTTCGCGTCCGGCAGTTCCGGCATGGCGCGCGCTTCCTGATCAATGTCCGTCTGCTCAATCACCACCGGTAACAGATCGGGGCACGGAAAATACCGGTAATCATTGGCTTCTTCTTTTTCGCGCATGGACCGGGTTTCATTGCGCTCCGGGTCGTAAAGACGCGTTTCCTGAATCACTTCGCCGCCGGATTCAACAATCTCAATCTGACGTTCGATTTCAAACTCAATCGCCTGTTCGATAAAACGGAAAGAGTTGATGTTTTTCAGTTCGGCCCGGGTGCCAAAAGGGGTGCCCGGTTTGTGAATCGACACATTGGAATCCACCCGAAAAGAGCCTTCCTGCATGTTGCCATCACAGATGTCGAGAAACTGCACCAGCTCATGCATTTTACGGGCATAGGCCACGGCTTCCTGAGCGGAACGCATGTCCGGTTCGGACACGATTTCCAGCAGCGGGGTGCCGGCCCGGTTCAAATCCACCCCGGTCATGCCCGGAAAGGCATCGTGAATGGACTTGCCCGCGTCTTCTTCCAGGTGCGCACGGGTGATGCCGATGCGCCGGGTCTGTCCGTCCACCTCAATGTCCAGACTGCCCCCGTCCTCGACGATGGGGTAGGTAAACTGGGAGGTCTGATAGCCTTTGGGCAAATCCGGATAAAAATAATTTTTGCGGTCAAACACCGAACGCCGTCCGATATTGGCCCCCACCGCCAACCCAAAACGGATCGCTTTGGGAATCACGGCTTTGTTCAACACCGGCAACTGCCCCGGCATGCCCAAATCCAGCAGATTCGCCTGAGAATTCGGCTCCGCCCCATACGCAATGGGAGAGCCGGAAAAAATTTTGGTGTGCGTGGTGAGCTGGGCATGAATCTCCAGACCGATGACCACTTCCCAATCTTGCATTTTTACGTCTCCCTTAACGATAGTCGGTGGCCACCGCATGGTGCCAGTCCGTGACCTGCTGGTACTGGTGCGCCAACTGCAGAATCTTGTGCTCTTCAAAATAAGGGCCGACAATGTGCAGCCCCACCGGACGTCCGCGGGCAAAACCGGCCGGAATCGACATGGCCGGCAGACCGGCCAGATTCACCGGAATGGTATAAAGATCGGCCAGGTACATGCTGACCGGGTCATCGGTTTTTTCGCCGATGTCAAACGCCACCGACGGCGCCACCGGCCCCACAATCAGATCGCACTGCTCAAACGCTTTGACAAAGTCGTCACGTACCAGCCGACGCAGTTTCTGCGCCTTGCGGTAATACGCATCGTAATAGCCTTCGGAAAGCACATAGGTCCCGACCATGATCCGGCGTTTGACTTCGTCGCCAAAGCCTTCCGAACGTGAGCGGGTGTAAAGGTCGTTCAAATCTTTTGGAGCCTCGCAACGATGGCCATAACGCACCCCATCAAACCGTGACAGGTTGGAGGAGGCTTCCGCCGGCGCCAACACATAATAGCTCGATACCGCCAGGTCCTTGTTGGGCAGATGAATGCGGACAATCTCTGCGCCCAGCTTTTCCAGTTCGCCAATGGCCTGCTGAACCGTTTCAGCCACATCGGCCTCCAGCCCTTCGGAAAAATACTCTTCGGGCACGCCGACTTTCATCCCCTGAACGGAACGGGAGAGATCGCGACTGTAATCGGTGCTTGCCAGGGCAACACTGGTGGAATCACGCTCATCCAACCCGGCCATGGCTTCCAGCAACCAGGCCGCGTCTTCGGCGGAGCGGGCCATGGGGCCACCCTGATCAAAACTGGATGCGTACGCGATCATGCCGTAACGGGACACGGCGCCGTAAGTGGGTTTGATCCCGCTGATGCCGCAGAACGCCGCAGGCTGGCGAATGGACCCGCCCGTGTCCGACCCGGTTGCGACGGGTGCCAGACCGGCCGCCACCGCCGCAGCCGAACCGCCGGAAGACCCCCCCGGTACCGCGCGATGATCCCAGGGATTCAGGGTCCGGCCATAGTAACTGCTCTCCGTGGAAGAGCCCATGGCGAACTCATCCATATTGGTTTTGCCCAGCATGGGCATGTCCAGAGATTTCAGTTTTTCGACCACCGCAGCGTCATAGGGCGACAGAAAATTGTTCAACATTTTTGAGCCGCAACTGGTTTTGACATCCAGTGTGCAGAAAATGTCTTTGTGGGCCACCGGTATGCCGGTCAGACGATGCCCTTCGCCCCGATCCAGCTTCGCATCGGCCGCTTGTGCCATTTCCAGCGCCAGCTCCGGCGTGACCGTCACAAACGCATTGAGTTCGCCATCAAACCGGGCAATCCGGTCGAGAAAGTGCTGAGTCAATGCCACACTGGTAAGTTCACGGCTTTGCAACCGCTCACTGAGCGTTTTTAATGATAAATTGTGCATGTGTCTCTCTGGGTTACGTGTGCATTCGTGTTGATTTGGTCAGCAGCCTGTCAGACCTGCTCGATCACCTGTGGCACCAGATACAAACCTTTTTCCGCTGCCGGTGCAATGCGCTGATAACGCTCACGCTGATCCGTTTCCGTGACCCGGTCCTCGCGCAAACGCTGAACCTGATCCAGAGGGTGCGACATCGGTTCGACCTGATCCGTCTCCACCGACTGCATGGTTTCCAGTACATCAAGAATGTGATTGAGCTTGCCCGCCACTTGACCGGCCTCTTCCTCTCCGACCGACAAGGCGGACAAGCGTGCGATGGCGGCGACATCCTGTTTTTCTATGGCCATAATCCTGATCTCTCCGGTAGATTTGCGCTGAAAACAAAACGCCTTTTTCAGAGGCGCTCTGCCCCCAATCTAAAAATCCGATTAAAGTACCACATTTGCCCATTTACCGGAAGCCATGCCCGCCATTTTTCCCGAAATTGGCTGCCAACTCGGACGCTTGTCGAGCCAATATGTGCTTTTTGTGTGAAAAGGATGACTTTTCATTTTGTGTTTGTTATAAAATACCGCAGAATACAGGACAGGAGCTGGCCGCCTGATAGGCATCACGCTTCGGCCAAGGTCACAAAAAGTTGGCATCGACACTGGTTCAAGTCCGTCGACGGTTTCAGAATTGAGCGCCGTGACAGACTGTGCAACCCACTGACGCTGCGGCCACCAAACCATTTCCCGAATGACGACGGTCGCCGCCCCCCGTTACAGATTTACTTATAGGACTCGCTTCAATGCTGCGCAAAATTATCGGACTTTTCTCCAACGACCTATCCATTGATCTGGGAACCGCCAACACCCTGATTTACGTTCGAGGCAAAGGGATGGTGCTCAACGAGCCGTCCGTGGTAGCGATCATGAATAATCGACAGGGCTCGAATTCCCGCTCCATTGTGGCCGTTGGCCAGGGTGCCAAGCAGATGCTGGGCAAGGAAAACCAGAAGATTCAAACGATCCGCCCGATGAAAGACGGCGTGATTGCCGACTTCGAAGTCACCGAAAAAATGCTGCAATCCTTTATCCGCAAGGTGCATGAAGCACGCTTCTTTCAACCCAGCCCAAGAGTGCTGGTTTGTGTGCCCTGTGGCTCTACCCAGGTTGAACGACGCGCGATTCGCGAATCGGCGGCCGGAGCCGGTGCCCGTGAAGTCTACCTGATCGAAGAGCCCATGGCCGCGGCCATCGGTGCCGGCATGCCGGTCAGCGAAGCCACCGGTTCCATGGTGGTTGACATTGGCGGGGGCACCACCGAGGTGGCCACCCTCTCTCTCAACGGCATTGTCTGGTCCGATTCGGTCAAGGTGGGTGGCGACCGCTTTGATGACGCCATCATCAAATACGTTCGCCGTAACTATGGCATGATCATCGGCGAAGCCACCGCCGAAAAAATCAAGAAAGAAATCGGCACCGCCTATCATGAGATTGAGCCGGACACGCTCGAAATTCATGGGGCCAACATCGCCGAATCGGTGCCACGCCGTTTCACCCTCAACAGCAACGAGATCCTTGAAGCCTTGCAGGAGCCTTTGTCGGCCATCGTCAGCGCCGTCAGAACGGCTCTGGAACACACCCCGCCCGAACTCGGTGCCGACATTGCCGAACACGGCATTGTTCTGACCGGTGGCGGTGCCCTGCTACGCAACCTGAACACACTGCTGTCCGAAGAAACCGGCGTGCCAGTGATCATTGCCGACGACCCTTTGACCTGCGTTGCGCGCGGCGGTGGGCGAGCACTCGAACTGATGGACGAAAAAGGCATTGACGTTTTCTCACTGGATTGATTCGTTGACGGACGTAACACTGAGAGAGGTTTGACAGGCATGATCACAGTGCGCTTTCAGCCACAAGGAGGTCTGCAATCAACCTGACAACCTCTTCGCCACAGAAAGAAGCGGCCCAGTTTCTGGCCCTGTTCATTCTCTCGATTGCCTTGATGGTGGCGGATCACTACAGCCAGGCATTGACGCACTTCCGCTCTCTGCTTTTGACCACCATCGATCCGATCGAACGGACCGCGGCACTCCCCGGCGAGTGGTACGACTGGTTTCAACAGGATTATCAGACCCTCAATCAGGTCAAACTTGAAAACCAGCGATTGAAAACCGAAGTGCTGCTGCTCAAAGCGCAACAACAACAGTTGAGCAAACTCAAACTGGACGTCGAACGCCTGAATCGCCTGCTTGGCAAAGCCAGTCAAATGGACGACACCCAGGTCCAGATTGCCTCGGTCAGCTTTTACAGCCAGACCCCCTACAGCCATTTTTACACCCTGAACAAGGGTCAGCTTGATCAGGTGGCCCTCAACCAAACTGTGATTGACGCGAAAGGTGTGGTCGGTCAAATCACCAGCACCACCCCGGTAAGCAGCCGGGTCCGCCTGATTACCGACCCCGAAATTCAGGTGCCTGTGCGGGTGCAGCGCAACGGCCAGAGAGGCATGTTGAGCGGCATGGGCCATGACCGCCTGACCCTGCTGTTCATTCCGGACGGGGCCGCCATTCAGAAAGGCGACCTTCTGGAGACGTCCGGCCTGGGCCTCGTTTACCCGGAAGGCTACCCCATTGCGCGAGTGACCCAGGTGAATCGGATGGAAGGACGGCCTTACTTAGACGTTCAGGCTGAGCCAGTGGCCGAACTGAACCGCTCGCAAAAAGTCCTGATCCTGACCCAATCGGCTCAACCCCGGGAAGCAGAGCATGCCAACTAAAGTCTTTTCACTCAAACTGGCCGACGTCAAATGGCTGTGGTTTTTCAGCTTTGTGATTGGTCTGACCCTTGACATCATGCTGATCATCAGCGCCGGCATCCATCATGCGCCCTCTCTGACCCTGCTGATTCTGATCTTCTGGACCACACAGATTTTTCAGCAAACCCATCTGTTTTCCGCGTTCATACTGGGACTGCTGTTTGATGCCATTCTGGCCAGTCCGCTGGGCGCGCACGGTCTCCTGTTTGTGCTGGTGACCTTCATGATGCTGCGTATCCGCCAAAGCTTCAAAGCCTTCCCGGTCTGGCAGCAAAGCCTGATGATCATCATTTATTACGCGATTTTTCAGGGACTGAGCTGGTTGCTGCTGCAACCGACCCTAAGCGCCTCGGACTGGGTGTTTTTTGCACTGGAACCGCTTTTTGCCGGACTGGTCTGGCCTCTGGTTTCCGCCTCTCTGTCCCGCTTCACCCAAAAACTCCTGTTCCACTGACCGTTCATGCATACGCCCGGCCTCTACCAGACTGACAACGAACGCAAACAGCAGCGACGCCTGTTTCGAAACCGTGTGTATGTGGCCTTCTCACTGGCACTGCTGTTTTTCATTTTGCTTCTGGTCAGAATGACCTATCTGCAATGGGTCAATTACAACCAATACCATTCCCTGGCCGAAGGCAACCGGATTTCGGTGGAAGCCATCCCCCCGGTACGGGGACGAATCTATGATCGCAACCACATTCTCCTGGCAGACAACCGACCGGTTTTCGCGTTAAAGTTTGACAAAACCAAAATTGCGGACATCCAAACCACTCTGTCCGAACTCGGCACGGTTTTGCCTGACCTGCCGGAGAGCCGCCTTGCAAGGTTTGCCGAGCGCTATCAGAAAGCCAGCAAACACCGCCCCATTTTTCTTTCCTATACCTTGAGCGAATCCGAAGCCTCCCAGTTTGCGGTGCACAACTTCCGATTCCCCGGCATCTCGCTGGTATCAAAACTGCAACGGACCTACCCGCATGGCGAGGCCGCGGTTCATGCGCTGGGCTATGTGGGCCGCATCAACCGAAAAGAACTTTCCAGCGTAGAGCCTTCCCGTTATGCCGGTACCGACTCCATTGGCAAACTGGGGATAGAAAAACAGTACGAATCGGTCCTGCACGGCTATCCTGGCGTGCAACAGGTCGAAACCAACGCCAATGGCCGAATCCTTCGAAAACTGGAAACCACCCCACCGATCCAGGGCAAAGATATCCAACTGACACTGGACATTCGCCTGCAACTGTTTATCGAAGAATTGCTGGCCGGACAAAAAGGCTCGGCGGTGGTCACCAACCCCAATAACGGCGAAATTCTGGCCTATGTCAGCTTGCCCGGCTACGATCCCAACCACTTTGTTGACGGGATATCGCAATCGCGCTACCGGGGATTGCTATCGGACCTGAACCGACCCTTGATCAACCGTGTGGTCAATGGCCAATACCCGCCAGGTTCTACCGTCAAGCCGTTTGTGGCACTCGGGGCAATTGAACAAAACATCATCTCGCCGACCAAAAAGATTTTTGATCCGGGTTACATGGAATTCAAGGGCCATCGCTACCGTGACTGGAAACGGGAGGGCCATGGGCTAGTTGACATGCACGATTCGGTGGTACAGTCCTGTGACACCTATTTTTATGAACTCAGTCTCGACATGGGCATTGACGCGATTCACGACCAACTCTACCCGTTTGGATTCGGCCACAAAACCGGCATTGACCTGCCTCAGGAATCGATTGGCATCCTGCCTTCCAAGGCATGGAAACAGGCGGCCAAAGGCGAAAGCTGGTACACAGGGGAAACCGTCATAGCCGTGATTGGTCAGGGCTATTTTCTGGCCACACCGATTCAGATGGCCAAAGCCATCTCCACTCTGGCCAACTATGGCGAAATCGTTCAACCCCATTTGAACATGGCCGCTCCCAATATTGAAAAACAACAGATTCCCATCCAGAAAATCGACAACTGGGATCGCGTGATGGCATCCATGAGAGACGTACTCGCCAGTCCCAGAGGCACAGCCTGGCGTTATGCCCGCGACATTGCCTTTCCTATGGCGGGCAAAACAGGCACATCGCAAGTGTTCAGCCTGGGCAAGGACGAAGAATACATCGAAGAGGAGCTCAGCGTCCATCTGCTGGATCATTCGTTGTTTGTCGGTTTTGCCCCGGTGGACAACCCCGAAATCACCGTCACGGTTGTGATTGAAAACGCCCAAGTCAAAGCGGCGGATGTGGCGGTAAAGATTGCCGATTACTACATGACCGAGTTGCGCGATGAAAATTGATCTGCCCGAAAAAGAAACCGTTTATCGCCAGAACCGGCATGGGTTGGAAGCCTTTCACCTTGACCTGTGGCTGATACTGCTGCTGCTGGCTTTGTCGGCACTGGGCAGTGTCGTAGTTTACAGCGCCTCCGGCGGCGACACGGAAATGCTGATGCGCCATATCATCCGCCTGGGCATTGCGTTTGGGATCATGGTTCTTTTTGCCCAGATCCCACCCAATCAACTTCGCATTCACACCCCCTGGGTGTTTGCGGTGGTCATTGTCATGCTCATTGCCGTTTTTCTGTTCGGCGACATGGGCAAAGGCGCTCAACGCTGGCTCGATCTTGGCGTCATCCGCTTTCAACCTTCCGAAATCATGAAGGTGGCGCTGCCTCTGATGCTGGCCTGGCTGTTTGCGCAGAACTCCTTGCCACCACCGGCCAAACACTTGATTCTGGGTCTGGGGTTGATCGCTCTGACCGCCGGTCTGATCATTCTGCAGCCCGATCTGGGCACCGCCATTCTGATTGCCGCCAGTGGGCTGTTTGTGATCTTTTTTGCCGGCCTTTCCTGGCGCTGGATTTTTTCGACGGTGGTGATTGTGATCGGCAGCCTGCCTGTGATCTGGCATTTCTACATGTACGACTACCAAAAACAGCGCGTCCTGACCTTTCTCAACCCGGAAAGCGATCCGCTGGGCAGTGGCTACCACATCATTCAATCCAAAATCGCCATCGGTTCCGGCGGACTGGAAGGCAAAGGGTTTATGGGCAGTTCTCAGGCCCATTTGGATTTTCTGCCTGAAAGCACCACGGATTTCATTTTTTCCGTGATGGCTGAGGAGTTTGGTCTGATCGGGGTCGCGGTGCTTCTGACCCTTTACCTTCTGGTGATTGCGCGGGGCCTGTACATCGCCGCGCAAGCTCAGGACAACTTCGCCAGACTGACCTCTGCCAGCCTGGTCATGACCTTGTTCATCTATGTGTTCGTCAACATCGGCATGGTCAGCGGCCTGTTGCCGGTGGTCGGTCTGCCCTTGCCCCTGATGAGCTATGGCGGCAGTTCCATGGTCACGCTCATGGTCAGTTTTGGCCTGCTCATGTCCTTTCATACCCACAAGCGCTTACTGTCACCGAATCACTGACCCAAAAACGACCAGGCCTGGTGCCAAATTTATCCAACATCCGGGTCAGAAGCTTTGTATTCCACTGGAATTTCGCTAAAATATCCTGATGTCCCCGGTTCCGATGGCCTCATCGGCACCCCAACCCCAATTACAGGATTGAATTGCCTCATGGTTTTCCCCAGACTGTCTGCTTTTGTCACAACTGTTAGCTTGCTGTTGATCGGTTTCTGGCAACCGGTTATGGCCGAAACGCCCCAACCCAAGCCCACGCCCCATGTGGTGCCTTCGCCGCCGAACACCCAGGGCGATGCGTTTGTGCTGATCGATTTTCACAGCGACCAGATCATTGCCAGCAAAAACCCGGAAAAACAGTTTGAGCCGGCCAGCCTGACCAAAATCATGACCGGTTACATCGTGTTCAATGAACTGGACAAGGGCAACATCTCTCTGGACGACATGGTCACCATTTCTTCCAAAGCCTGGAAGATGCCAGGGTCTAAAATGTTCATCGAGGTAGGCAAACAGGTCAGCGTTCAGGATCTGATAAAAGGCATGGTGATTCAGTCCGGCAACGATGCCAGCGTGGCCCTGGCCGAACACATTGCCGGCAGCGAAGAAGTCTTTGCCGAGTTGATGAACAAATACGCCAAGTCACTGGGCATGGACGGCACCCACTTTATGAACGCCACCGGTCTGCCCCACCCCCAGCATTATTCCAGTGCCCGTGATATGGCGCTTCTGACCAAGGCATTGATCACGGAGTTCCCGGAGCAATACAACTGGTACTCGGAGAAAAAATTCTCCTTCAACGGCATCACCCAATACAACCGCAACAAACTTCTGTGGCAGGACCCCAGCGTGGATGGACTCAAAACCGGCTACACCGAAGCCGCCGGTTACTGCCTGGTCACATCGGCCAACCGCGACCGGATGCGCCTGATCTCGGTCATTCTGGGCACCGACAGTGCCAAAGCCCGGGTCCGGGAAAGCCAGAAACTGCTCAATTACGGTTTCCGCTTTTTTGAAACCCACGCCATGTACGAAGGCGGTCAACGACTGAACGATGCCCGTATCTGGGAAGGCAAACTCGACACCATCGGCCTGGGCATCGAAAAGCCGGTGTATGTCACCGTCCCGCGCGGCCAATACCAAAACCTGCAGATCGAGACCCGCATTGACCAGAATGTGACCGCACCGGTTGAAAAAGGCCAGGAATTGGGCCAGCTGACCATCCAGTTCAATGGCGAACAGATCATTGATCGCCCACTGGTGGCGCTGGCTGCGGTCGAAGAAGGGTCTTTCTTCAAAAAGCTGATGGACCAGATTCAAAAGCTGTTCGCCAGTCTGTTCGCTTGGCTTAACGGCGGCGAGTGATGGCCAAAACAGACGGGCAATTCGCTTACCTCAATGGCGATTTTCTGCCATTGGAAAAATGCCGGATTTCGCCACAAGACCGGGGGTTTCTGTTTGGGGACGGCGTCTATGAAGTCATTCCCGTTTTCAACGGCCAGCCTTTCGAGTTGGACGCGCACCTGGACAGACTGGCACAGAGCCTGGCGCAAAGCGCCATTCTCAACCCTCTGACCAACGAGCAGTGGCAGGCCATGCTGGCCAAACTCATCAGCTACCATCCCTGGTCGCATCAAGTCCTTTACCTGCAGGTAACACGAGGCACACAAATGCGCCGCGACCACCTGCCTGACGAGGATCTGTCGCCCACACTCTACGCCTATGCCAGCGAACTCAAACCTGTGAACCCAGACTGGCTGACAGACGGACTTTCCGCGATCACCCTGCCCGATGACCGCTGGCAACACTGTGACATCAAGGCCATCACCCTGTTGCCGAACATTCGCCTGAAAATGCAGGCCAGAGACCAGGGGGCCGACGATGCCATTCTGTACGATGGTGACGATCGCATTACCGAAGGCACCGCCAGCAATGTGTTTGCCCTGTTCGGCCAGGTACTAAAGACGCCGCCATTGTCCAACCATCTGTTGGCCGGGATCACCCGAACGGTGGTGATGCGTCTGGCCAGAGACTGCGACCTGAGCGTTTGTGAAACGCCCCTGACCCGTCAGGACTTGAAGGAAGCCGATGAAATCTGGTTGACCAGCTCCACCAAAAACGCCTTGCCCATCACCCAACTGGATCATCAGCCGGTCGGTTCCGGTCAACCGGGACCGGCCTGGCATGCATTAAATGCGCGTTTTGAAACCCTGAAACGCACCTGGCCAGAAACCTCAGCTAACCCAACTGACTGAAACCTCAATCGACTGAAAAAACCAAAATTATGACTCGTGACCTGCATACCGAAACCCTGATTGATTTTCCCTGTGACTATCGGCTCAAGGCAATGGGACGCCAATCCGAAACGCTGGTGGAAACGGTCCTGGCGATCACCCAGAAATACGCGCCGGACACGCCACAAGAAAACATTGAGCTGAAGCATTCCAAAAAGAGCCGGTTTGTTTCGGTGAATGTGACCTTTTATGCCACCAGTCTGGAACAGTTGCACAACATTTACGCCGAACTGAAAGACCACCCAGAAATTCTGATGACCCTGTAACCCATGGTTGCCATTCATGTCCGAACGCTGGGCGAACAGCCCTATCTGAACACCTGGCAGGCCATGCAGGCCTTCACCGACAGTCGGGACGACCAGACAGCGGACGAACTCTGGCTGGTGTCGCATCCGCCTGTGTACACCCAGGGACTGAACGGCCGTGATGCCCACATTCTGCCCCAGGCGTATGACAGCGGCATCCCCATTGTGCCGACCGACCGTGGCGGTCAAGTCACATATCACGGACCGGGGCAGATTGTGTGTTACCTGTTGCTGGACCTCAAGCGCCACCAACTCGGGGTTCGGGCACTGGTCGCACTGATGGAACAGACCCTGATCGATTTTCTGGCCGAACTGGGCATTGAAGCGCACACACGCGACCAGGCCCCCGGGGTGTACGTTCGTGAAGCCAAAATCGCCTCACTGGGACTGAAAGTCCGACGTGGCCGAACGTATCACGGCCTGGCCCTGAATTACGACATGGACCTCACCCCTTTTCAGACCATCACCCCCTGCGGTCTGAGCCAAACCCCCGTCACTCAGGTTTGTCAGGAACACTCACATGCAGGCCTGCCCGGATTCAAACAGGCGGCCGAACAACTGGCACAAACGCTCATCCAGAGACTGAAAACCCATCACTCTGATAGCCCCATCTGACAGCCAGGGCTGACAACGATGGGATTCTATGGTTTCCAAAGGCCTTTGCATCCCCTATAATCGATCTTTTAGCGACGATCAGAAAAGCGTTTATGAGTGCATCCAACTATCAGGAAATTTCCCTCGATTCCATCAGCGGTCTCAAAGCCCGCAATCAGGCCATGAGCAAGGGCGAATACAAAACCAAGTCCCTGAGACACAAGCCCGATCCCACTCAGCCCAGACTGAAAAAGCCGAAATGGATCAAGGCCAAACTGCCCTCGGCCCGCCACATTGGCAAAGTCAAAGCCCTCAAAACCATACTGCGCGAACAGAAGCTCAACACCGTCTGCGAAGAAGCTTCGTGCCCCAACCTGGGCGAATGCTTCGGTCACGGCACCGCCACCTTTATGATCATGGGCCAGATCTGCACCCGCAAATGCCCTTTCTGTGATGTGGCGCATGGTCGTCCTCAGCCGCTGGACACCCATGAACCCCAACACCTGGCCGACACCATTCAGGCCATGGGGCTGGAACACGTGGTCATCACCTCCGTTGACCGGGACGATCTCAGAGACGGCGGCGCCAGCCATTTTCAGAACTGCGTTGAAGCCATTCGCCACACCGCCCCCGATGTGACCATTGAAACCCTGGTACCGGACTTTCGCGGTCGCCTGACCGTGGCCCTGAACACCTTGGAACTCGCTCCGCCCGATGTCATGAACCACAATCTGGAAACGGTGCCCAGACTCTATGAAGAGGCCCGTCCCGGCGCGGACTATCAGGCATCACTGAGCCTGCTCAAAGCATTCAAGCAGCGCGTGCCCGACTGCATGACCAAATCCGGCCTGATGGTAGGACTGGGCGAAACCCTGGAAGAACTGTACGAAGTGATGGCCGATTTGCGCCGGCATGACGTGGAAATGCTGACCGTGGGCCAGTACCTGCAACCCTCGGAATTTCACCTGCCCGTGGCCCACTATTGGACACCAGAAGACTTCCAGGCCATTGAAAAAACCGGTTACGAACTGGGCTTTACCCATGTGGCGTCCGGCCCAATGGTCCGTTCTTCCTACCACGCAGATCGCCAGGCACGGGCCGCGCAAAGCGCCTGAAGGCGCACATACCGGCTCTGAAACACGAGGACGTTATCATGGATCAAACCCGCAATTTTCTGTTCACAGACCTCAATATCCGTGGCCAGCATCTGCACGTTGCCCAGGCCTGGCAAGCCATGATCGAAGATCGCCATTACACCCAGCCTTTGCAGACCTTACTGGGAGAGCTGACCGCCGTGGCGATCATGCTGGCCAAAAACATGAAACACCCCGGTCGCTTGACGATTCAGGTACAGGGCAAGGGGCCGGTGCATTTATTGATGGTGGAAGTCACCGATCAACTGCAGGTTCGAGGCGTGGCCAAAACCCGTGAGACTCTCAGCGATGACCAGAGTGGGATGAAAGTGTTGCTGGGCGACGGCCAGATCATGATCACGCTGGAAAACAGCCTCACCGACAAACTGTTCCAGTCGTTTGTGACCCGCCAGGGCGATACGGTGGCCGAGTGCTTTACCCATTACCTGAGCCAGTCCGATCAACTCGCCTCCAGACTCTGGCTGGCCGCCGATGCCCACAACATTGCCGGGCTTCTGATCCAGAAGATGCCTGATACGGATGCGCAGGACGCCGATGGCTGGGAGCGGATTGCCGCCCTGTCTGAGACGGTGGGACCACAAGAGCTGCTGACCCTGCCGGCCGAAACTTTGCTGCACCGTTTGTTTCATGAAGAAACCGTGCGCTTGTATGACCCGTCTCAGGTCGCCTACGAATGCCCGCGAGACCGGGAAAAAGTCAAGGAAATGATCCGTTCACTGGGCGAAACGGAGGCACGACGCATCATTGAACAGGAAGGCGAAATCGTGGTCCACAACGAGGTGTGCAACTTCCACGAACGGTTTGATCTGGGAGACATTGAAGCGATGTTTTCCGGTCAGGACGACCAGACACTGAAACACTGAGGTTGCCACCAGGGCCATTACGCCCCAGTGTCCTGAACCAGTAGAAGGCAAAACTGACCAGGCCTGGTAAAAAAGACCATCGCCTCTTACACGATCTTACTCGACCGCCCCGGCAAACATGCTGTCGACGTCAATCAGAATGATGACGTCGCCCTGATAATGGGCTATGCCCTGCAGATAGCGTGAGGCATTTTCTTTGGTGGAAGACATGGGTTCGAACTGTTTTTCGGGAATGTCTTTGACTTCCATCACACTGTCGACCAGCATGCCGACGATGTTGTCTTCGTCCAGTTCAACAATGATGATCCGCGACAGGTCATCGGGCTGTTTGGTGTTGAGCCCGTAAGTCATGCGGGTGTCAATGACCGACACGATCACGCCGCGCACGTTGATCACGCCCAAAACGGTCGGATCGGCGCCCTGAACCTGACGAATGTGACCCACCCGCAAGACTTCACGGATTTTTTTCACATTGATGCCATAGACTTCGTCGTCCAGCTCAAACAGCACGCAACGGACACTGGGGCCGGAATACTGGCCCTCTTCGTCCAGCATGCCATCCAACGCGAGGTTACTGGTACTGTCGGCCGTAGCGGATTTCGTGGCAACACTCATGCGTGTCCTCCTCTAAAACTGAAAACGTTTCAAGACGCCCGGCAAATCCAGGATCAGGGCAATATTGCCATTGCCGGTAATGGTGGCACCGGCATAGCCTTCCAGATGTTTCATCATCACGCCCAGGGGTTTGATCACCACCTCTTCCTGCCCGTTAACCTGGTCCACCACCAAACCGGCATACTGATTGCCGATCGAAACGATCACCACCTTGTCGCCGGAAAAATCGTCTTTGCTGCAGCCGGGATTCAGCCAGTCCTTCAAATAAAGCAATGGCACACTTTTTTCCCGCAGGCGCACCATCATCTGGCCGTCAATCTTATTGATCTGATTGCCGTCGTAATCAAAAATTTCCTGCACACTGGTCAGCGGAATCGCATAGCTGTCGTCTTCAAACGCCACCATCAGGGTCGGCAAAATGGCCAGGGTCAAGGGCACTCGAATGCTGATGCGCGTGCCTTCGCCCGCGGCGGAATGGATGTCAATGCTGCCATTGAGTTTGGTGATCATGTTCTTGACCACGTCCATGCCCACCCCGCGGCCGGAAATGTCACTGACCTGATCGGCCGTGGAAAAACCGGCGGCCATGATCAGTTCAAACGCCGATTTGTCATCCAGCTGATTGGCGGTGACTTCGTCCATCACCCCTTTCTCCACCGCTTTGGCGCGCAATTTGTCCGGGTCCATGCCTTTGCCGTCATCGGTGATCGACAGCAGAATGTGATCGCCTTCCTGCTCCGCCGCCAGAATGATGGTCCCGTCACGGGATTTGCCCTCGGCCTCACGTTCATCCGGCATTTCAATGCCGTGGTCCACCGAGTTTCGGACCAGATGCACCAACGGATCGGCCAGAGCTTCGACCAGGTTCTTGTCCAGATCCGTGTCTTCGCCTTTCATTTCCAGGTTGATGGCTTTGCCCAGTTTGCGCGACAAATCCCGCACCACCCGTGGAAAACGGCCAAATACCTTCTTGACCGGCTGCATGCGGGTTTTCATCACCGAGGCCTGCAAATCCGTGGTCACATGGTCCAAATTGCCGACGGCTCCGGAAAGTTCTTCCGCGGTTTCGTCATCACTGCCCCGCAGGGTCAGCAAGCGGTTGCGCACCAGCACCAGTTCCCCCACCAGGTTCATAATCTCATCCAGACGTCGGGTGTCCACCCGTACCGTGGATTCGGCCGCCGCCTTATGGGGTTTGTCTTTGCCTGCATCGGCCTTGTTGTCGTCAGGCTTTTTGTCGGGTTTGGCTGATTTCGCCGGAGCCGGCTCAGGCTTCTTCTCGGGTTTTGGGGCAGGGGCGGGTTCCGGTGCCTCGGTTTTCGGGGCCTCGCCCTGGCCTTCGATCGAATCTCGCTGCTCAAGCAGGGCTTCGAATTCGTCATCGGTGATTTCGCCTTCCGGGTCCACACCTTCAGGCAACTGCAATTTTTTGCCGGACTCGTCTTCGCCATCCTGAGGGGCCAACTGATCACGCTGCGCCAGCAAGGCTTCGAATTCGTCATCCGTGATTTCGCCTTCCGGGTCCACGCCTTCCGGCAGCTCCAGTTTGGGCGCGCCCGATTCGGCAGACCCGCCCTGACCGGAGGCGTCTTCGGCGGGTTCTTGCGCCGCATCGTCTGTGTCGCCGGTTCGCAATCGATCCAGTTCGTCGATCAACGTTTTATTGGATTCGTCGTCAAACTCACGTACGCCATCATTGAGCTGGGTAATGAAATCACTGATTTCATCAAACGCGCGCATGATCACATCGGAAGCATGGTGATCGTATTCGAGTTGACCGTTACGGATTTTGTCAAAGACGTTCTCGGCACGGTGGCACAACTCCACCAACGGCTTGATGCCCAGAAAACCGGCACCGCCCTTGATGGTATGAAACCCCCGGAACACAGCGTTCAGCAAATCGGAATCGTCTGGCGAAGACTCCAACTCGGTTAACTGCTCATCCAGTCCTTCAATCAGCTCCGTGGCTTCTACCAGAAAATCTTGTAGTATTTCCTCATCCACTGTGACAACCCTCTTTGATTTCGCGGCCGGCCAGGACGGTCGGACCTCAGTCCGACAAACTCCCAGGCTTGGACAGAATCACTCTGTCAAACTTATGACACGATACGAATTTGCTTTAAGCAAAGATAAGCAAAGCACATGCCATGACACCGTTTTCAATCAAATCCCCAGGTCATCCAGCATGGCGTCCACGTCATCCTGAGAGCCCACCGTGTCTTTTTTGCCGTCACGGGTCACATTGGGGCCCATACCGCGTTCTTGCTGGGCCTTGCGCTCGGCATCAGACTGCGCCGGTTCGGGAATCGCCTCCAGAGACAGACCGGAACGCTCGATCAAATCCTTTAACGACGCTTCCAGGCTGGTCACCAGCATAATCACACGATTCAGCACCTGACCGGTCAAATCCTGGAACGACTGTGCGGTCATGATTTCGGTCATTTCAGCGTGCGCCTGTTTGAGATAGGCGGCAATTTTTTCATCCGAGGTCTGGGATTCGATCGACTCCAGCAAACCGATCATATTCTCGGCGGCGTTCAGGGTTTTGTTACTGGCGTCTTCGGTGGTCTGCATCACGTATTCCAGACGTTCGGTCGCATCCGGCAGCCCATGCTTGGTGTCCTGCAACAGCTGCGAATCCTGACCGAAATTTTCCAGGGTGTCGTGCAGGTTCTGGGCAATTTCCTCGACGCCTTCGATCAAGGATTCGTTGCGTTTGGCCACAATCGCATCCAGCATCTCAGAGGCCTTATCGTAATCCTCTTTTTCCAAGGCTTTGAGCAAGGTTTTGACTTGTTTGGGTTTGATGTTTTTCATGTCCTCTCCCTGAAACCAAAAAAGGGCCTGACCCATTGGGCAGACCCTTTCCACTGTCTATGTATTTATCTGTGATCCTGACCGGGCACTGTCACTTACCCACCTGCCGCCTTTTTGCGTTCGGCGACACGTTCAAAGATTTTTTCGATTTTGCCATTGAGCGTGGCGGCGGTAAAAGGCTTAACAATGTAGCCGTCCACACCCGCCTCGGCCGCTTCCAGAATCTGGGCACGTTTGGCTTCGGCCGTAATCAGCAGAAAGGGCGTGCCTTTCAGCTTTTCATCGGCGCGTACATGGCGCAACAGATCAATACCGGTCATTTCCGGCATGTTCCAATCACTGACAATGAAATCGTATTTGCCGCTTTGAATCATGGGCCATGCGGTCGCGCCATCATCCGCTTCATCGAACTTGCTGAAGCCCAGTTCTTTCAACAGGTTTTTAACGATGCGGCGCATGGTCGAAAAATCGTCCACGACCAGGATATTCATATTGCGATCTATTTGCATGGTGCTTCCTCAAATCGTATTCGACAGACTGAGCCAGTCGCTTCAGCCGCCATTGCGTTTTTAAATCCAATTAAATCCAATTAAATCCAATCTTTCAATCGCGACTGCAGTCGCTTGATGGCCTGGCTGTGAATCTGACTGATGCGGGACTCGCTCACATCCAGTACCTGGCCGATTTCCTTCAAATTCAATTCTTCGTCGTAGTACAACGCCATCACCAATTTTTCTTTTTCCGGCAAGTTGGCAATCTGATCCGACAGGGCCTGATGAAACCCGGCTTCCGAAAGCTCGCCAATTGGCGTTTTATTGTGGTTGACAATGCGCTCTTCGGACAAGTCGTCGTGATCCGGTTCATCAATCGAAAGCAACTGCGCTGAATTGGTGTCCTGGAGCATGCGGTAATAATCGCCCAAAGACACACCCAGTTGCTCGGCCACTTCTTCATCGCGGGCTTCCCGTCCCAGACGCGATTCCACCTGGTTGATCGCTTCGGCCACATCACGCGATTTCCGATGCACGGACCGGGGTGTCCAGTCCCCTTTTCGGATTTCGTCCAGCATCGATCCCCGAATGCGGATGCCCGCATAGGTTTCGAAGGTGGCCCCCTGGTTGGCATCGAATTTCTGGGCCGCTTCCATCAGCCCGATGATGCCGGACTGAATCAAATCCTCCACCATCACACTGTCGGGCAAACGCCCCTTCAGATGGTAGGCAATGCGCTTGACCAGGGGGAGATACGGCTCGATTTCGATGACCGCACGTTCACCGGCGGCCTGTTGTTGAAACTTGGCATAAACCTGGGTGCCTGTCATAAACCCTTCTTCCCCATTACGCGCTGCATACAGAACGCTTCAGTCGGCTTTTGCCTGAAACAAACGTTCAACAAAAAACTGCAAGTAGCCTGTCACCCCTGTCGGAACCGGCCAGCTGCTGATCTTCTGGGCCAGATCCCGGAAGGCCTTGGCCGATTCGCTCATCGGCTTGGCCAGGGTGACGGGCGTCTGTTTCTGAACAGACTCCCGCAAATCGGTATCGAACGGGATGGTGCCCAGATACTGAATGCGCACATCCAGAAACTGTTCACACACCTGCGAAAACTTATCATAAAGCATTTTGCCATGTTTTTCAGACTTGGCCATATTGGCCAGAAGCTGAAAACGGGTCAATTCGTAGTCGCGGCTGAGCACTTTGATCAACGCATAGGCATCGGTCATGGAAGCCGGTTCGTCCGTGACCACCACCACCACTTCCTGCGCGGCCCGACAGAAACTCACCACACTGTCGGCGATGCCGGCTGCGGTATCAATCAACAGAACGTCGAGCAGACCGTCGATTTCATCAAAGGCATTAATTATTCCAGCATTTTCCGCGGGGGTCAATTGCGCCATCCGCTTGACCCCGGAAGCCGCCGGAATCACTTTCAGACCACCCGGGGCATCCACCATGACGTCTTTGAGGGTTTTCTCACCGTCCAGAACGTGCGACAGATTGTACTGAGTCTGCAGTCCGAGCATCACATCCACATTGGCCAGGCTCATGTCGGCATCCATCAACAGCACCCGGTTGCCCATTTTGGACAGCGCCACCCCAAGATTCACCGAGACATTGGTTTTGCCCACACCGCCTTTGCCGCTGGCGACGGCGAGCACTCTGACTGGCTTGTCCTTTTTCACCTTTTTCCCCTTTGGCTGTGTTGCTGCTTGCTGCGGCCCTTCGGCCTGTCTGGCCGAACGCATGGCTCGAAGGCCGGCGGCCTGATCATTGTGCATCGGTGATCTCCCGGCCCAATCCCAGGCGGAACGCATCGTCCGGGTCCATTTGCGTGTTCTGCTGGCCCAGCACAATCGCCTTATCGACCAGATCCCGCACTTTTACCGGTTCCAAATCTTCTGGCACGCGCTGTCCTCCCGACAAATACGACACCGACAACCGGTGTTCGATTAATACCGTTATGATGTGCCCCAACTGCAGGGCCTCATCCACCTTGGTCAGAATGCAGCCATGCAATCCGACCTGACCGAAGGCGCGAACCACATCCTGCATCACGTTCAATTGTGTCGCCGCCGACATCACCAGATAATTGCGAATCGAATTCAAACCCGGCTGCTCTTTGGTGAACTGCTGCGACAGCATGATGTCTTTCTGGCTGATGCCGGCGGTGTCAATCAACACCAGCTTTTTGCCCGCCAGTGAGCTCAAAAGGTTGTAAAGCTCGCCCTGCGAGTTGGCCACATGCACCGGCACACCCAGCAAATCGGCAAAGGTTTTCAATTGCGCCTGAGCGCCAATTTTGTAGCAATCCGTGGTCACCAGCGCCATCTGGCTGGCACTGTTGCGCATCACAAAACGGCTGGCCATTTTGGCAATGGTGGTGGTTTTCCCCACGCCGGTCGGCCCAACCAGTGCGACAATGCCACCTTTTTCAATCACATCCCTTGAGTCCACCGGGATTTCCTGCTCAATCTGAGCCAGCACATTTGACCAGGCCTGGTCAGAATTGCCTGACGCCAGGGCTTCATCGGACAGTCGTTGCGCCAGCTTCCAGCCCAGTCCCAGCTTCACCAGGCGTTTGATCAACGCCACTTTTTCCGGCTCTCGGGTTTCAGACTGGCTCCAGGCCAATCCGGAAAGCTGGTTTTCCAGCATCTGTTTGACCGCTTGCAATTCATCGGCCATTTTCTGAATTTCGGGGCCGCCTGAACTGGACATGGCATTGGCCTGCCCTGCGTACTCGGGCGAATAATAACTGCTGCGCGCCGCCGGTTCTTCCTTGGGCTGCGCATTGTAAGCCTGTGCTTCCGGGTCGATGGCGGCGACCACTTCCACGCCGGAATCGGTTTTGCGGCTGGACATGATCACCGCGTCATCGCCCAATTCGTCTCGCACCAACGCCATTGCCTGACGCATGGTCGGGGCCAGATAGCGTTTGAGTTTCATTTAATCTCCCTGCCCCACATTGGCCACCACACTGATGCGTCGGTTTTCTGGCACCTCCGAATACGCCAGCACCTGCAAATTTGACAGGCTGTATCGAAACAGGCGTGCCAACTGGGCGCGTATCTGCGGCGCCACCAGCAGCACGGCGGTCTGGCCATCCATTTCCAGCTTCTGGGCCTCGTCTTTGAGCGTATTATGCAAACGCTCTGCCAGACCCGGTTCAATCGCCAGCTGCCCTTCCGGGGCACCCTGTGCAGCCTGTAGCAACAACTGTTCCAAGCTTGGCTCCAATGTGATCACCTTGAGTTCATCGGCGGAACCGACAATATTCTGCACGATGGAACGGCCCAATGCCGAACGCACAAACATGGTCAGTTCTGATGGGTCCTGGGTCGCGGACACCTTTTCGGTCAGCGCCTCCAGAATGGTGCGCAGATCGCGAATCGAGACTTTTTCTGCCAGCAGATTCTGCAAGACCTTCACCAGACCGGCCAGAGAAAAGCGATCCGGAATCAACTCCTCAACCAGTTTGGGCGAGACTTCCTTGAGCTTGTCCAGCAACTTCTGGGTTTCGTCGTGACCCAGCAGTTCCGGTGCGAAATCCTGAATCACCTGACTGATGTGAGTGGCGACCACGGTACTGGCATCCACCACTGTGTAACCCAGTGCCTGCGCCTGTTCGCGATCCGCCGGATCGATCCAGACGGCATCCAGTCCAAAGGTTGGGTCCTTGGTGGCCGTGCCTTTGATTTCGCCATACACCTGACCGGGATTGATCGCCAGCTCCCGGTCCGGGAACACCTCACCCTCACCGGAGGCCACCCCCATCAGCATGATTCTATATTCATTGGGTTTCAAATCCAAATTGTCGCGGATGTGCACCGGCGGCACCAGAAAGCCCAGTTCCTGCGACACCTTGCGTCGCACCCCCTTGACCCGTTCCAGCAACTGACCGTTCTGTGATTTGTCCACCATCGGAATCAGACGATAGCCGACTTCCAGCCCGAGAATGTCCACCGACTGCACATCGTCCCAGCTCAACTCCGCTGCCTGATTGTCATCCTCATCCTCCGATTCGCCCAGCAGTTCTTCCGGTGGCGGGGGTTGTTTGGATTGGCGGTGAATCAGATAGGCACCGCCCCCGGCAATGGCGGCAAACGTCAAAAATGCGACATTGGGCATACCCGGGATCATCCCGAACACGGCCACAATGCCAGCCGTGGTGCCCAGCGCCTTGGGATTGGCAAACATCTGCGCCTGCACCTGTTGGCTCATGTCTTTTTTGTCATTGTCGGTGGAAACCCGGGTCACAATGATGGCCGTGGCCGTGGACAGCAGCAAGGACGGGATCTGGGCCACCAGCCCGTCCCCCAGCGTCAACAGCGTATAAACCTCCACCGCCTCACCAAATGCCATAGCATGCTGACCCATGCCGATCGCAAACCCGCCGATCAGGTTGATAAACAGAATCACAATCCCGGCAACGGCGTCCCCGCGCACGAATTTACTGGCACCGTCCATCGAACCGTAGAAATCGGCCTCGGAAGTCACGTCCTGCCGACGCAACTGCGCTTCTTCCTGACTGATAAGACCGGCGTTCAAATCGGCGTCAATCGCCATCTGCTTACCGGGCATCGAATCCAGAGTAAAACGGGCACTGACTTCGGCCACCCGGCCAGCCCCTTTGGTAATGACCACAAAATTGATCACCACCAGAATCGCAAAAATCACCAGGCCCACGGCAAAATTGCCGCCAATGACAAAGGCACCAAAGGCTTCGATCACGTTACCGGCCGCCCCGGCGCCGGTATGGCCTTCCAGTAGAATCACCCGGGTCGAGGCAATATTGAGCGCCAGCCTGAACAGCGTCGCCACCAGAATGATCGTCGGGAACACCGCAAAGTCCAGCGGACGGGCGGCATACAGTGCCACCATCAACACCACCAGCGACAAAGCAATATTGAAAGTGAAAAACACGTCCAGCAAGAACGGCGGCAGCGGGACCACCACCATTGCCAGCAGCGCCATAATGGCCACCGGAACGCCAACGCCCCGTTTAAACCATGCGATCACTTCTTTTAAAATTGCTTGAAAATCCATTTAGGGTCTTTTTACGTCATCCGGTCGGTGTCAGTTGAAGGCGGTGCCGCCGTTTGCATGGCATTGGGAATCGGCAGATTGTCAAAATCCACCGACTGCGTGGGCTTGCCTTCCTTAAGCTGAAAGACATAAGCCAGAATCGTCGCCACGGCTTTAAACAAGTCATAGGGAATCGGACGGTCCACTTCGGCATTATAGTACAAAGCGCGCGCCAGGGGCGGGGCTTCCACAATGGGAATGTCGTTTTCCTGCGCCAGTGTCCGTATCTGCACCGCCATAAAGTCCGAGCCCATGGCCATGACCACCGGCTCGGACATTTCGTCGGCCTCGTATTTCAGTGCCACGGCAAAATGGGTGGGGTTGGTGATCACCACATCCGCCTCCGGTACCTGCTGCATCATCCGCTTTTGAGCGGTCTCGCGCTGCACCTGACGGATTCGGGCCTTGACCTCCGGACTCCCCTCCTGCTGTTTCTGCTCGTCCTTGACTTCCTGCTTGGTCATTTTGAGCTTGGTGATGTGCTGATGCATCTGAAACGGCACATCAATTGCGGCCACCACCAGCAGTGCCAGGGACACAATGATAAAGGCTTCGGTAATCAACTGTCCGGCATGGGCCAACCCCTGTTTGGAGGGTTCGGCACCAAGAGACAGCACCTCCTGATAGGAATACCAGAGCAAAAAGCCCGCGACGATCGACACCAGAGTGAATTTGGCAAAAGCCTTGAGAAACTCCATCAGCGCATTCATTGACACCATGCGCTTGAGCCCGCTGAGCGGATTCATTTTGCTGATTTTCGGAGACATGGCCTGAGTGCTGAAGTTCCACCCGCCCAACAGGGCCGATGAGACAATGGCGATCAACACCATCAACAGCAGAAATGGCGCAATCATCCACAGGGATTCGATCACCATGCCAATGACGCGATTGGAGAGCATGCCGAAATCGTAGGCATGGGCCCGATCAAAACTGAGACCTTTTTTGACAATGCCTTCAAACTTGACCAGCATGTCGCCACCGAACAGATACAGAAACACCGCCGCCCCGAATGTCATCACAAACGTGGTAAGCTCCTTTGAACGGGCGACGTCGCCCTTTTCTCTGGCTTCACGCAGCTTCTTTTCGGTGGGTTCTTCGGTTTTTTCGGTTCCGTCCTGGTTTTCGGCCATCCAGCTTAAAGTCCTGTCAAGGTTGGCTTAAACGTAATTGTGAAAGCACCTGATCACTGGCGTGAATCAGGTGCTGCAAATTCGGCAACAGCAGCGGGGTGATCAGAATCAGCATCACCATACCCGCCATCAAGGTGATCGGAAAACCGACCGCAAAAATGTTCATCGCCGGTGCGGCCCGGGAAATGACCCCGAAGGAAATATTGACCAGCAGCAATGCTGTCACCAGCGGCAGGGCAATCGCCACCCCGTAGGTAAACATTTGCGAGCCGAACTCGTACAACAGCTTGAGGCTGTCCTGATTGAAAAAGGTCGTCCCGATCGGCAGGGTTTCAAAGCTGCTGACCACGGCCTGAAAAACAAACACATGACCATTGAGCAACAGAAACAACAGGGTCGCCATAATCGTGAAATAGCGACCGATGATCGGCGTATTGACACCGGTGGCCGGGTCCACCATCGACGCCATCGCCAGCCCCATGGCCATCGAGGCCAGATGCCCGGCAACGATAAAAGCCTGAAAGACCACTGCAAACACCAGACCAATGGCCACTCCGATGCCGACCTGCTGCACAATCAGCATCACCCCGTGCAGGGTAAACGGACTCACCGGCGGCGGCAGATTCATGGCCGGTGCCACCGCCAGGGTAATAAACACCGCCAGCATCAGCCGAACCCGCACCGGCACGTATTCACCCGAGAACACAGGCACCATCAACAACATACCGGAAATGCGCACAAACGGCCAGAAATACAAGCCCAGCAACTGCAGGAATTCGTCATAGCTGAAAGTCATACGCGCCAATCCCTTTTTGACCAGGCCTGGTAATGTTTGGCCGGCGTCATCGCATCAACCGATGAAGTTGGGGATGTTCAAAAACAGCTCACGGGTAAAAGACACCAGATTGTCCAGCATCCAGGGGCCCAGCAACACCAGCACCACCCCCACTATCGCGACTTTGGGAATAAAACTCAGCGTCATCTCGTTGATTTGCGTGGCCGCCTGAAACATGCCCACCAGCAGCCCCACCAACAGGGCCGGAATCAGCAAGGGACCGGCCAGCATAAAGATGAGCTCCAGCATGCGTTGCCCAATTGAGAGAACGGTTTCCGGTGTCATCTCAGAACCCTCACCTAAATGCCCCCGCCAGACACCACAAAGCTGTTGGCCAGCGTGCCCATGATCAACGCCCAACCATCAATCAACACAAACAGCATGATCTTGAACGGCAACGAGATGATCATGGGCGAGAGCATCATCATCCCCATCGACATCAGCAGCGTCGCCACCACCAGATCAATGATCAGAAACGGAATAAAAATCAAGAACCCGATCTGAAACGCGGTCTTAAGTTCGCTGGTCATGTATGCAGGAATCAGAATCTTGAACGGCACCTCCGACGGCTCGGTCAGAGTCACCTCCGCCATTTCGGCAAACATGCCCAGATCGTCCTGCCGGGTCTGTTGCAGCATAAACTGATGCATCGGCTTGGAAGCAATGTCAATCGCCTCCACGAACTGAATTTCCTCTTCCAGATACGGCGACACCGCCGTCTCGTATATCCGCTCCAGCACCGGGGACATGATAAACAGGGTCAGAAACAGCGCCAGCCCGATCAACACCTGACTGGACGGTGTCTGCTGTGTCCCAAGCGCCAGGCGCAACAACGCCAGCACCACAATGATTCGCAGAAACGCCGTCATCGCAATCAGCACCGCTGGCAACAGAGTCAGCCCCGTCATCAGCAGCAGTATCTGCATGGTCAGGGTATAGTCCTGATTGCCGTCGGCGTCGGTTTCCACCGTAAACGCCGGAATGCCCGGTTCGGCCCAGGCCTGAACCGACCACAACAACATGCTCACCGGCACCAGCGCCAACAGGCCGAACCAGAACAAGCCCCGCGCCCAGCCGGGCAGCGCCATCCGGCGCTTCTGTGCACTGGTCTCTGCACTCATTGGCCGCTCCCTTTGTTTGGTTTGGCCGATGTGCGTTTCAACGCCTCCTGCAACCGATTGGCAAAGGCCCCGCTTGGCAGGCTCGAACGCGTGGCCACCTCAATCGGTGTCTCCAGTTCTTTCAACAAAGTGATTTTGGCTGTGGTCACCCCTACCAGCAACTGCTGATCGCCCACCTGCATCAGCACAATGCGCTCTTTCTGGCCCACACTCATCACGCTCAGCACTTTCATGGCTTCACCGGCCACGCCCTGAACCCGCCCGAAACGTTTCAACAGCCAAGCGCTGGCAAAAATGATCAGCAGAATGAAAATCAGCGACAGGATGATCTGCGAAATGTAACTCGATGGCTCCAGCCCAGCGGTCATGCCGGTTTCAGGCAAGGATGCCTGCGTTTGTGACGATGACGCAACCGGACCGTTTTCGGAATCGGCAGGCGTCTGTGCCCAGCTTTTTTCCCCAAAAAACAGGGAAACGCAGAAAATAAAAAGAATAACAGGTAACAAGGATTTCATGACCTTGAATTGTAATGGATATTCCGGTGCCATGTCAGTAATTATTGGTCTTGCAACCCGCCCCTTACCCCGGACCTGTGACCTCAGGTATAATAACCAAATTCCATACCAAATCAGTCAGAAATTACGACAGAAACAAAGGAACCACTATGCACCCACAATGGCAGACGTTTTTACAGGAACAGGGCGCCACGCTCAACGATCAGGGCGCGGTCACCAGCTGGGGTCAGCCCGAGCTGGAACGAATCATGGTCAAGCACGGCCCGGTGCGTGCCAGTCTGGCCCACAAAGGCCTGATCCGCCTCAGCGGCGAAGAAGCGTTTGACTTTCTGCAGGGACAGCTGACCAACGACCTGACAAACGTGAGCGAAGAACACGCCCAGCTCAGCGGCTACTGCGACCCGCAAGGCCATTTGCTGGCGCTGTTTACCGTCTTCAAAATTGACCAGGCCTGGTATCTGCACTGCGACCCGGACGTCACCGACAACGTGGTCAAACGCCTGAACATGTACAAGCTGCGGGCCAAAGTCGAGATCGAAGACGTCAGTGACCAACTGGTCCAAATTGGCTATGCCGGGGAGTTTGCCGACCTGAACATTCAGCGTCTGCTCGACACCAAAATCAAAGACCTGTATCAGACCCATCCTTTGCATGACCTGCCCGACAGTTACGGCATCAAGGTGCCGGGGCCTTATCACCGCTATCTGTTCGTGGCCCCGCCGGACCATGCACAAACCCTCTGGCAGGCTCTGACCGGCAACGGCGAAGCCACCAATGACGCCGACTGGCAGTTGCTGGATGTGGTCAGCGGCCTGCCGCGTCTGGCCCAAGCCACGACAGGCCAGTTCATCGCCCAGTTTCTCAATCTGGACAAGCTTGATGCCATCAACTTCCGCAAAGGCTGTTTTCCGGGCCAGGAAGTGATCGCCCGCCTGCATTTTCGCGGCAAGGTCACCAAACGCATGGTGCGTCTGCACCTGAAAGACAATCAAGCCGAACTGGCACCCGGCGAGACGTTCAAACTGCTGGACCAGAACGACAAAGCCTACAAATTCACCCTGATCAATGCCGCCGAAGACATTGAAGACGGCAAAGTCTGTCTCGCCATCACCACCCTCAAACCGCTGGAATCGGCCCTGGCCCCGCTCAAAACCGAAGCTGGCCAGCCTGCCACGATCGAACCCCTGCCCTACGACATCCTGTCGGAAGATTGATCCGACAACCGCCAGACGCAAAAAAGCCGCCATGACTTTGTTCGGTCATGGCGGCTTTTTTCATGGCACCGCGACACCGCCATCTTGCGGCTTAAGAAGATACGACACGATACGACGCGGTCGAACCTGATCAGGCTTGGCGCATATGCGGAAACAGCAGCACATCGCGGATGCTGGGCTTGTCGGCGAAGAGCATGACCAGACGGTCGATGCCGATGCCTTCGCCTGCGGCCGGTGGCATACCGTGCTCCAGGGCGACGATGTAATCTTCGTCGTAATGCATGGCCTCTTCGTCGCCCGCGTCCTTGGCATTGGCCTGTTCGCGGAAACGCGCGGCCTGATCTTCGGCGTCGTTCAACTCGTTAAAGCCGTTGGCCAGTTCACGCCCGCCGATGAACAGCTCAAAACGATCGGTGATAAACGGATCGGCGTCATTGCAGCGTGCCAATGGCGACACTTCGGCCGGGTACTCGGTAATGAAAGTCGGATCTTTGAGCTGATGCTCAGCGGTTTCTTCAAAAATCTCGGTCTGAATTTTGCCCAGACCGGCCTCGCCATCCACCTGAATTTTCAGGCGCTCCGCCACGGCTCTGGCCGCGTCCAGCGTGGCCAGATCGGCTTCGGTCAAATCCGGGTTGTATTTCAAAATCGCGTCTTTCAGCGTCATCCGCGCAAACGGTTTGCCGAAATCGTAAATCTCGCCCTGATAATGCACTTGCGACGTGCCCTGGGTCAACTCGGCCAGCTCTTTGAGCAGTTGCTCGGTCGCGTCCATCAATTCGGTGTAATCGGTGTAGGCAGCGTAAAACTCCACCATGGTAAATTCAGGATTGTGGCGTGTGGACAACCCTTCATTGCGGAAACTGCGGTTGATCTCAAACACCCGCTCAAATCCGCCAACCAGCAAACGCTTAAGGTACAGCTCCGGCGCAATCCGCAGATACAGCGGCATGTCCAGCGCATTGTGATGGGTGGCAAACGGCTTGGCCGTGGCCCCGCCCGGAATCACATGCATCATCGGCGTTTCCACTTCCATAAACCCTTCGCGGATCAGGAACTCGCGCACATGCTGAACCACTTTTGAACGCAGCATAAAGGTGTCGCGGCTGTCTTCGTTCACGATCAGGTCAATGTAACGCTGACGGTATTTGACTTCCTGGTCCTGCAGACCGTGGAACTTGTCCGGCAGCGGACGGATCGCCTTGGTGATCAATTCAATGTGGGTGACATGCACCGTCAGTTCACCGGTATTGGTTTTGAACAGCGTGCCTTCCGCGCCCACGATGTCGCCCAGATCCCATTTTTTGAACTGGGTGTTGTAAAAGCCCTCCGGCAACTCATCGCGGGTCACATAAATCTGAATGCGCCCGTGTGTGTCCTGCAAGGTGGCAAAACTGGCCTTGCCCATGATCCGGCGCAGCACCATGCGCCCGGCCACTTTGACCTGAACCGGTTCGGCCTCGGCCAGTGCCTCTTTGCTCAAAGCATCATAGCCTTCATGCAAGTCTACTGACACATCAGTACGGCGAAACGTATTGGGGTAAGCCTGTCCGGCTTTCCGCAGATTCTGCAGCTTGGCGCGTCTTTCCGCGATGATCTGGTTTTCGTCCACTTCGGGTTTCTCGGCCTGATTGTTGTTTGCCATACCTTTTCCTGTCATGTTTTAAAACGTTGGTGTGATGTTTGCGCAGACGCAATGCTTTTTTAACCAGGCCTGGTCAATATCAGACCCCGGCCTGCAGATTGGGCACAATGAATTGATCCAGATCGCCGTCCAGCACCGCTTGGGTATTGCCGGTTTCCACATTGGTACGCAGATCCTTGATCCGCCCGGAATCGAGCACGTAAGAACGAATCTGACTGCCCCAGCCAATGTCGGACTTGTTGTCTTCCATTGCCTGTTTCTCGGCATTGCGGCTGAGCAATTCCTGCTCATACAACTTGGCCCGCAACTGCTTCATCGCCTCGGCCTTGTTCTGGTGCTGGGAGCGCCCCATCTGACACTGGGTCACCGTATTGGTGGGCAAATGGGTGATTCGCACCGCCGATTCGGTCCGGTTGACGTGCTGACCACCGGCCCCGCTGGCGCGGTAAACATCGATCCGCAAATCCGCCGGATTGATGTCGATTTCAAAACTGTCGTCGATCTCAGGCGACACAAACACCGACGCAAACGAGGTATGGCGACGGTTGCCCGAATCAAACGGCGACTTGCGCACCAGACGGTGCACACCGGTTTCGGTGCGCAGCCAGCCAAAGGCATGATCGCCCTGAATGTGAATGGTCGCGCTTTTGATCCCGGCGACGTCCCCGTCCGAAGCCTCCAGCAAATCGGCCTTGAAGCCGTGGCTCTCGGCCCAACGCAAATACATGCGCAACAGCATATTGGCCCAGTCCTGGGCTTCGGTGCCGCCGGAGCCGGACTGAATGTCCAGATAGGCGTTGTTGGCGTCCATTTCGCCCGAGAACATGCGCTGAAATTCCAGCTTCTCCAGCAGGGTTTCCAGCCGACGCATTTCGTCTCGGACCTCGTCGGCCATTTCCTCGTCGTCTTCGGCCTCGACCATCTCCAGCAGTTCTTCCACCGACTGCAGGGATTCGCCCAGATCGGCCAAGACCTCCACCACCGATTCCAGATGGGACTTTTCCTTGCCCAGAGCCTGCGCCTTGTCTGGATTGCTCCAGACATCCGGATCTTCCAGCTCGCGGGCGACTTCCTCTAAGCGTTCCTGCTTCTGGTCAAAGTCAAAGATACCCCCTCAGCGAACTGCCTCGCTCCCGGAAGTCCTTAATCTGTTGATAAATTGGATTGAGCTCCATTGATAACGCCCTTGATTGAACCAAAAAAAGTAAACGAAAATTATAGCACCCCCATGGGTTTTTTGCATGGATGCACTGAAAATGGCAGGACGGCGTCTGCTAATTTCAGCCATGAGCACAAAAAACCAACCAATTTGCTGTGACTTTCGTGTATCTTTAAGGGATGGTGCAATAAATGAGACATGGTGATTTTGGCCGGAGTCTTAACTCATTCATTGTTAAGGGCGCAAGAACAATGAAGCACGCAAGATTTAAACGCTTATGTTGAATGAGCCATAAATCAGAAAGAATCAGCAAGGTTAGATTTGGCAGGTTTATCGCCGTATGGTTTGAGTTCGAAGGACTGCCAGATTGAGAATAAAACCACCTACGTTAAGCATATAAAGGGGTCGTGACAGGTGTTTGCCATATACAACATTCAGGGGCGATCGTTCCGTAACAGTCTTGAAGAACTCCGCCGTATCAAACAGCCGGATGCGACCGAGGCACCCAGCTTTCAGCAGGACGTGGCCAAAGATGAAACCCTGATCATTCAAGGCGTGTCTTCCAACGAAGTTCCTTCGCCCAAAGGACTGCAAGCCTATCGAAACATGATTCACCGCAATGAGCGGGAACCGGTGTTGCATGTAAACCAGGTAATGAGCCACCCTGTGGTCACGCTGCCGATTCACACTTCCATTGAATCCGCTTTTCAATTGTTTCAAAACCATGGCTTTACCCAACTGCCGGTGATCGATGAAAAACATTTTCTGGTCGGGTTGCTGACGCTGGTGGATTTGATGCATGTGATCTCCACCGACGGCACCAACATTTTTAGTTTGCCGGACCGTACCATCGACGATGTGATGATCAAGGATGTGATTAGCGCCGACCCCATTACCGATGTGCGGCGCGTGGCCAAGGTCATGGCTGACTACGGCCTGACAGCCGTCCCAGTTGTCAACGAGCAGGATGCGATTGTGGGCATTGTCACCCGAACCGATCTGATCAAAGCGATTGCAACAGACCCACCGCTGAGCCTATGGACCTGAAAATGTCAAAACGAAACAGAAACAAAAAACATGAAGTGAAAGTGCGAAACCTTCGAGGCCGAGTATAAGCTGACCTTCAGAAAAATATGTAAATTAAAATCGGAAAAATACTCATAGATTAAAATTTAAAGCAGACACCATTTCATAAAAACAGCTGGCTTCACTAAAGAAAATTCGCCAGGCGTCGTTATAGAAAATACAAGGCTCAACAGAAGCCAGCAAAAATAAAAAGAGGCAAAAGACCTCACATAATGATTTTGATCATTCGGCAGCGGAGGCCAGACCGCTGTCGTTACTCACACACGAGGCAAACCATGTCACATCAGGAATTAGGCAAGCTTATTGCCGCTCTGTCCCTGGGGGGCGCCATCAGTTTGATGTCTGGCTGTTCCACCACTCAAACCAGCAAACCGGACGTCAGTCAGGTCAGCCACAACATCTGTTCGATTACGCGTGCCAGCCCAGACTATCAAAAAGCCGCGCTGCTGTCCGAACAGAAATGGGGCACACCGGCCAATATCCTGCTCGCCATCGTACATCAAGAATCACGATTCAAATCAGAAGCCCGTCCACGCATGAAATACGTCGGCGGGGTTCCGGTCGGACACATTTCTTCCGCTTATGGCTACTCTCAGGCGCTGGATGGCACCTGGGAGGAATACAAGCAGAAAACCGGCAACTTCAACGGGCAGCGTAACGACATCTATGACGCCATGGACTTCATCGGCTGGTACAACCACCAGACCTATCACCGTTCCGGCGTGTCCAAAAACGACACCTACAATCTGTATCTGGCTTACCACGAAGGCCAGGGCGGCTTCAACCGCGGCACCTACAACAAAAAACCCTGGCTGAAGCGGGTGGCAAAAAAGGTCAAAAACCAAGCCTACGCTTACGACAATCAGATGGACAATTGCACACTCTATGTCGAAGCCGAAGAGCCCAAGCAAAGCCCGAAACCCGAACAGACAGTGGCCAAACGCAAGGCTCCGACCACAAAACCGGCACGTCCTTCCGCGGATCAGCTGGCCGACAATGGGGGTATCAAGGAACAAAACTTGGCCGATTTGTTTAACAAGGCCTCTTCCAAACGAAGTTATAAAGCCAAATCGGCCGACCTGCCTCCCCCAAGCAGCTGTCGTAACTGGCCTTATTGCTAAACCGTTAACGCCTTTCATCAGGCACCTATCCGGTGCCTGAACCTTATTCGCCTATAGCGGCACTCAAATGTCTCGGTGTAACCTTCGCATTTTTAACAATATTCGGATAACATGTACTTTCTAAATTTCAACACTTCATCAGCGAAACGTTTTTATGAGCTTAGGCCGAAGTATTCGACTATTTTTAGCAGACGGTTCACCTAACGGCTTATTGACCGCAGAGATCATGAATTGGACGGGACACGCCCTCACTGGCCCTCGATCAAAACTACCAGAAATTGTGAAGCGACCGGAATGCTCTCGCACTGGAGTATATTTTCTTATTGGAACTGACCCTGACAATGCAATGCGTCCATTGGTTTACATTGGCGAGTCCGATGACGTGGCGCAAAGACTCAAGCAACATAACCGACCTGAAAACCAAGGGGGAAAGGACTTCTGGGAAAAAGTCTGTTTAATTACCAGCAAAGACCAGAACCTTACCAAATCTCACGTAAAATATCTCGAGAGCCAACTTATTGCACTAGCAAAAAATTCTGGACGTTGCGGCTTAGTGAACGGCACATCTCACGAATACTTAACTCTTCCGGAGTCTGACCGAGCAGACATGTCTTTTTTTATCGACCAGATTCGCATGATCCTACCAGTGCTGGGACTTAACTTTTTACGCGACCAACAGACACTGGCTAATTCAGATCAATCTAACATAGTTGCAACAACACAAGACTCACCCACTTTTGAGATGCGCATTCCCAAATACGGCATCGTGGCAGAAGCACAAGAAGTGGAAGGGGAATTCATTGTTCAAGCTAAAAGCTTGGCTCGAGATCATTGGGCAAGCAACAGTGATTACACAAGTTACAAACCCCTATATCAACAACTAGTGGAAGACAAGATTTTAATTCCAGACCATTCAGGCAATGTACGTTTTATTCAAGATCAAGCATTTAACAGCCCCAGTGCTGCTGCTGCAGTAATTTCTGGCCGACCAGCTAATGGCAGGACAACTTGGAAAGATAAGAAAAGCGGGAAGAGTTATGGTCAATGGCAAAGTGAACTAACTGACAACACTTAACAACATCAGTGACTAATCACTGTATTAAACCAAAACCATGAGAAGAAAAAAGAGCAAGCCCTTTCTTGAAAAATTGGTCGGGACAGTAGGATTTGAACCTACGACCCCCGCCACCCCATGACGGTGCTCTACCAGACTGAGCCATGCCCCGATTATTGAAGTCGCTATTATAGCGACATTGCCAATGGTTTCAAGCGCCATGTCGGGTTAAATGCGACGATGGATGCCGCGCGCCGGTTTCAGCCCCACTTCTGGGCCATGGCACTGGGCGACAATCGCAGATAATGACGCTGAGTCAGCCAGCCCATGACCACCAGAATGACGCTGCCCAGCACCACACTGATCGCCCACAACAACGGACTCAGCTGCGGAGTCATTTCCAGCACAAATTGGCTGATCAGCATGCCGGTGATCTGGGCAAAGGTCGCTGCCAGCAACCCGGCCAGCGCCCCCAGTAACGCAAACTCCATCAGACCGATTTTGAGCACGGTCCGCTGGGACGCGCCAATGGTTCGCAACAGCAACCAGCTTTGAATCCGGCTCTGCTGGCTGGCCATGGTCGCGGTCAGCAACACAATCAGACTCGCCGCAAGGGTAAAGCCATACAGCCCAGACACGGCCCAACTGGCCTGGCGCATAATGGTCTGAATCTGATCCATAATGCGCCCCGCATCGATCACCAGCACGCCCGGGGCTTCGCGGCCCATTGATTGCATCAGTTCTTGCGGCGTGGTCGCACTCTGATCTATGGCAAAGTTGCTCAGATACGAAATCGGAAGCGCCGCCTCAGGCTGCGGTTCGATCACAAAAAAGAAATTCAGCCGAAAACTCTGCCAGGACACTTCGCGCAAACTGTCGATCACATAGGTCTGACGCTGGCCGCTGAAATCAAACGTCAGGGTCTGCCCCAACTGCAGCCCATAGAGTTCGGCAATGCCTTTTTCCACCGACACCTGAGGCAAATCCGATTTTGCCCGTTCTCTGTCCGAACGCTGCGCCAGCATTCGGTTGTAGTCCGGCGGCGTCTCCAGCACCGCAATATTGGCCTCGCGCTGCAACAGACGTTTGCCTCGCTGGGTCTCCTGATCCTCGGCCCGAATCGGCTGATCGTCCACCGCCACCAGACGCCCGCGCGCCATCGGCACCAGCTCGGTGTCGATGCCCTGTTTCTGCAACAGAGTCTGCACGGCGTTTTTCTGGTCCGGCTGCACATTGACCACAAAGGTGTCCGGCGTGTCGGCGGGCAGAGACAGTTGCCAGTTGGTCATCAGGTCGGCGCGGACAAACGTCATCAGCATCAACACAAACAACACCAGACCAATCGACATCAATTGAATTTTGACCAGGCCTGGTGAACGAGTCAGGGCCGCAATCGACAACTTCAGCCAGCCGGAAGCACGACCTTGCCAACGGTTCAGTCCCCAGATCAAAGCTTCCGAGGCCAAATACAACAGACCCGCCATCACCGCCACCGAGCCCAGCACCCACCAGCTGCCGGCACTGATCAACGCCATCACCAGCAGAATCAGCCCCAGACTGCCCAGCCAGTGCCCCACAGGCACCGCATCGGAAATGGATTTCAGCAGCGCCACAGGCGGCGTGGCCACCGCACGGCGAAACGCCTGCCAGGCAAAACTCCACAACACCAGCACACCCATCAGCAAACCATAGGCACTGACCCCAAGCCAGTCGCCCAGCACCAGCGGGTCAAAATACTGTGCCAACAAAGGGGTGATGGCCACAAACAAGGCCTGCCCCAGCAACACCCCCAACAAGGCCGCACCCAGCGCCAGTGCCATCAATTGCACCGCAAACAGGCGGGTAATCCGTGCGCGGGTCGCCCCCAGAGCACGCATCAGCGCAATCATGTTCTGCCAACGCCCCAGGTAAAACCGGCTGGCAATCAGAATCGACAGGCCTGCGACCAGCACCGCCGATAACCCGGCCAGATCCAGAAACTGCCAGGCCGTGTCCAGTGCCTGCCCCAGGTCTTCGGACGGCGATTGCGCCGAACGCACTTCCAAGTTGGGGGATTCGGCTTCGCGCACGGCCCGGGTAAAGGTTTGCACCGCCTCGGCCTCACCGGCCACCGACAGGCTGTAGGTCATCCGGCTGCCTGGGCCTTTGAGCCCGGTGTCTTTCAACCGATCCAGCGCAATGCGCATTTCGTAGGCAAAGGCGCTCATGCCCAGCCCGGCCTGATCCGACGTGTAAGCCTCGGCCAGTTCAAACGTTTTTTCGCCCAGCACAATTCGGCTGGCCGGATCGGTTTGCAGCCCCATCAGCGGCATCAACGCCTGCTCGGCCCACACCTGTGACGACCCGGACGGAATGCGAGGCAAGCCCCCGGTCGCCCGCAAAGGCACCTCCGGCGTGACGCCCTTGAGGCGCACCATCTGGAATTCGCCCGCTTCGTCGTCATGGGCCACCTGCGCCATGGTCACCAGCGTCTGGGATTCGGCCACCGACAGACCCAGTGACTGGGCCTGCTCTCGCCAGCGATCCGCAATCGGACGCGAGCTTTCCAGCACCGTGTCCGCCCCCAGGTTCATTGCGGCCTTGCGCACCATGCTTTCTTTGGCCGTGTCGCCCAGCCGTTCCACAAAGGTCACGGTCGCACTGGCGATCACCACCGCCAGCATCAGCCACAGCCAATCGCCCTTTTTCAGGCCGCGCCAGAGCCAGCGAACCGCGGTGCGCCCATCATTCAGCTTCGTCATCAAGGATCTCCAAACGGCCATGCATCAGTTGATAGGCTTTCTGGCAATGGCGGGCAAACGCTTTGTCGTGGGTGACCAGCACCAGCGTGGTCCGGGTGTGGGCATTCAAATCGAACAACAGTTGTTGAATGTGTCCGGCGGTGGTTTCGTCCAGATTGCCGGTGGGTTCGTCCGCAAACAGAATTTCGGGTTCGGTCACAAACGCCCGTGCCAGCGCCACCCGCTGCTGTTCGCCCCCGGAAAGCTGGGCCGGTCGATGGTGCAGACGCTCCGCCAGCCCCACCTTTTCCAATGCTGCCAACGCCCGTTCCCGGGCATTGGCTTCCTGAAACAGCTCCAATGGCATCAGCACGTTTTCCAGCGCGGTCATGCTTGGCATCAATTGAAAGTTCTGAAACACAAACCCCACCGCTTGGGCTCGGACCGCCGCGCGTTCGTCTTCCTGTAATCGGTTCAGACATTGTCCCAACAAATGCACCTCACCTTCGGTGGGCAAAGCCAGCCCCGCCATCAGCGACAGCAAGGTCGATTTGCCCGACCCGGAACGCCCGATGATCGACACGCTTTCGCCGCGCTGGACACTCAGTGCGCAGCCCTTTAATATACGAAGCGTGCCAGTCGCGTCGGCGGAGGTTTTCTCAGCCTCCAGCCGCTGCTCGGGCACTTCGTAGCCAACCGCGTCCAATCGTAGAACGGGGTTGGCGGTCGCATTCGTGGAATCAGAAGGATCACTCATGGGTTTCTCTCTATGGCTTGCCCCGGCTCAAGGCGGCGCTGGTCGAATCAAACATCGGGCTGACATTCGAACCCAACGCGCAACCTCTTTCTGGTCGGTGCTGTGGCTGAGCCTTGGGTTGTTGATAATAAGTTACTCAAGTGTAACGCAAGCCCAGACAAAACCCAAACCCGCCGCCGCGCCAGCCACCCTGCTGGTGTTCGGCGACAGCCTCAGTGCGGCCTATGGGCTGAACACGGAACAGGGCTGGGTGGCGCTGCTGGCCGAGCGACTCAAACAACGTGAAGACAATGTGAAAGTGGTCAACGCCAGTCTCAGCGGTGAAACCACCTCCGGCGGCAAAAACCGTCTGCCACCGCTGCTGGACAAGCATCAGCCGAACTGGGTGATTCTGGAACTGGGCGCCAATGACGCCCTGCGCGGCCAGAACCTGAACGCCACCCGCGCCAATCTGATCAGCATGGTGGAACGCAGTCAGCAACAAGGGGCCAGCGTTCTGCTGCTGGGCATTCGCATTCCCAGCAATTACGGTCCGGCCTATGACCGAATGCTGCGCCAGACGTTTGAAACCGTCAGCGACCGCACCGGCGCCGCGCTGGTGCCCTTTTTCATCAAGCCGGTGGCACTGAAATCCCGGTTGATGCAAAACGACCGCCTGCACCCCAATGCCGAGGCCCAGCCCAAAATCCTGGACTACCTTTGGCCGGAAATCGAAAAACTGTTGAACGACGCCTGAAACACGGTGTGACCGGTTCCTCGCACTCTCCGTTTAACCTGTTTTGACCAGGCCTGGTGATATTCGGGTGATTTCGGTCAGTGACCGCCCTGACAATCGGGAGACGCAGGCACGCTCTGCTTTTGCGCCCATTCCTGCGGGGTAAAAGTGTGCAGCGCCAGTGCATGAAACTGCGGCATCAGCGTTTGCAGGGCCTGATACACCGCCTGATGACGCTTGACCCGGCTCAGGCCTTCAAAATCCGGCGTGACCAGCGTCAGCTTGAAATGCGATTCGGTCGCCGGTCCGGCATGCTGGTCGGACTCGTTTTCCAGCGTGCAATCATCGATTTGAAAGGCGTTTTGCAAGGTATTTTCAATTTGTTGGGTTAAACTCATAGTCAGCACACTTAAATTTTTATCGATGAAGGGAGGCATTATGCCAAATACTCAATCATGCACGGTTTCATCCAGGCTTTCATCCGGGTTTGCTTCTACCTGTCTGGCCAGCGGTCTCAGTCTCGCACTGTTGCTGGTCCCCATGCAAGGCCAGGCGGCCAGTGAAGCTCAGACCGGTGACGACAACTTTCGCCTGAAACCGGTGCCGGAACTGCAGGACCCGCCGTCCGACCGCTTTCCCGGCGACCCGGCCGAACACCATGCGGTGTACATGTGGAACAAGGACGACCCGGCCTACCACACCAGCATTCTCAACTCGATCAAGGCCATGATCCAGAAATACGGCGACAACGTCGAAATCGCCGTGGTCGCCATCGGCCCCGGCATTCACGCCCTGACCAAAGACCCGCAGAAACCGGTGGAAGAACTGGCGTATGACCGCATCGGCAGCTTTGCCAACGACTACAACGTGCGCTGGATTGCCTGCGGCAATACCATGAACACCCTGCACCTGAGCCATTCCGACATGCGCCCCTTTGCCGAATACTCGGAAGTGGGCGCGGCGGCCCTGATGGAACTGCAGGAAGAAGGCTTCAAACTGCTGGTCTGGTAACGGCCCAGCCGCTCAATCCATCGGCAAAACCACCAGGCCTGGTGGTTTTCCGGTTACGAACCTGGATTCGGCTTTGAGGTTTCGCTGCCCACTTGCTGCTGCGCCAGCAACAAATCCATTTTTCGGTTCAGTGCCTCAATCTGGGCCTGCATCGCATCCTGCTGGGTGCCGTGTTCCGCTTCTTCCAGTGCCTTTTCCGCATCCAGCATTTTCTTGTGTTCTTCGTCCAGCACTTCGACCACAATCCCGATCATCATGTTCAGAAACACGAACGCCGAGAAGAAAATAAACGTCAGGTAATAAATCCAGCTCAGCGCATAGACTTCCATGGTCTCGTACATGACATCGGTCCAGTCTTCGAACGTGGCCACCCGAAACAGGGTCAACAGCGCCGTGCCCAGATCGCCCCACAGGAACGGATTGATTTTGGCAAAGAGCAGAGTGCCGATGACCGCATACAAATAAAAGATGATGAACATCAGCAGGGCCACATAGCCCATGCGCGGCAACGCATTGATCAGAGCCGTCACCAGCACCCGCAACTCAGGGATAAACGAAATCAGACGCATCACCCGGAACAGGCGCAGCATCCGCGCAATCAGCGCATATTCGGCATCGTCCAGTGGAATCAGACTCACCACCACAATGGTGAAATCGAACACATTCCAGCCTTTCTTGAAAAACTCGCGCAGCCGGTCTTCGGCCGCCATGCGGATGATGATTTCGATCAGAAAGAACAGAGTAACCCCGTAATCCATCACCCACAGAAAACTCAAGGCCATCTCGGGCAGCGGATAGGTGCGCACCCCGATCATCAGCGACGACAGAATGATCACCGCGATCACAAACAGCTCAAAAGCCTTGTTGTCGCGAATGCGTTGAAAGTGTGTCTGAAACCCTTGCCAGGTCATGTATGGTGTCCTCTTGAATCGATGCAACGGGCCAATATTTTACGGTAAAATGTTGGCCGGACAATCATTTCAATAAATTTTTTTAATGGGCAACAAAAAGGACGGATGTCATGAGCAAAATTCACGTGGTCGGACAGGGTGAGGCCGATTTTGAGGGGCAGTTTTCATTGCTGGATGCGCTGGACGAAGCCGGGTTTGACATGCCCTACAGCTGCCGCGGCGGCAATTGCGGTGCCTGTGAAGTCAAACTGATCTCAGGCAATGTGGAAGCCATTCAGGACACGGTATACGAGCCGGAAAAAGGCCACATTCTGACCTGCAGTGTGATCCCGCTCAGCGACCTGGAAATCGAACTGGTTTGACATCCTCCCCGCCCTAAAGGACGGGGATTCCTAACAGCTTTAAGCCGTTTAAGAGTGGGCGTGTATCACTACTACCCACAGGTTCCTGCTTCAACGTCGAAACCAACGTTTCAACTCCACAGGCTAACACCCGATGCCCTCGGGCAAGCACATTCAAAGCCCCTACCAAGTCGGCATTGGCTTTAAATCCACATTCTGTACACGCAAAAGCACTTTGGGTTTTGCGATTCGCACGACTGATATTCTGGCATTTTGGACAGGTTTGTGAGGTGTGCCTTGGATCAACTCTCAAAACATCACCGCCAAACCAGTTTTGCTTGTACTCAAGCATCTGAACAAACATGCCCCATCCTTGATCGAGAATGGACTTGTTCAGACCTGACTTGGGCTTGACGTTCTTGCCAGGTTTGTCGATATTGCCTTTGGCGGATTTGGACATATTTCTTACCTTTAAATCCTCAACAACAATCATTGCGTGGTTTTTGCTGATGCTGGTTGAGGTTTTATGAAGGAAATCCAAACGCACATTGGCGATCTTCTCATGCAGACGTGCAATGCGTTGTTTTTGCTTCTTCCAGTTGGAAGAGAACTTGACTTTTTTACTCAGCCTGCGCTGAGCAAAAGCCAACTTCTTTTCCAGTTTCTTGAAGCTGTTTATCGGCTCAATATATGAGCCGTCAGACAAAGTAATGAAGCGTTTTACACCCAAATCAAGACCGATGATTGAATTAGCGCTATGGCGCGGTATCTCCGCTTCATACTCGACTTGAACAGACACATACCAATGTTTTCCACGCCGTGAAACCGTGCAATTTTTCAATTCACCGACAACTTTTCGGCTACTTCGATATTTCACCCAGCCGATTTTAGGTAGGAAAACGCTATTTCCATCCAGTTTAAATCCTTGCGGATAACTGAATGAATCCTTTTGCCCTTTGCGTTTAAATCTTGGTATACGCTTCAGAGGTTGCTTTTTATCAAACCCATTTTTAAACGCTCTCTCCAGTTGTTTTAACGTTTGCTGAAGTGACTGGGAGTGCGCCTGTTTCAGAAAGCCGTATTCATTCGATTTCTTCCAGAGTCCAAGCCAAAAGTTCATTTCCTGATACCAGAGAATCGGCTTTTTATATTCAAGCAAAGTCAGATTCTTTGCCAAGGCCTTGTTCCAAACAAACCGATTCGCACCAGCAAACTCAACCATTTTCTGCGCTTGGTCAGAATTCGGGTTGAGTTTGAATTTAAAAGCTTTGCGAATGACTTGTTTCATACAAAGTATTGTAACACATTTCAAGTTTAAGCGCTTATATCCCCGCCGTGAACGACGGGGTTTTACGCGCTACTTGATAAACACACCTTTTTCACCAGGCCTGGTGAAAACGAATAGGCACAAAAAAAGCCCTCTAAAAGAGGGCTTAAATTTTATCCGGGAGGATAAATCGGTTTAGTTGTTCAGCTTGGCACGGTATTTTTCAACCATGTTGGCTGGCAGAGGAATGTAACCGTCCTTCACCACCGTTTGCTGACCTTGCTGAGACAGAACCAGGTTCATGAACTCACGCGTCATCGGGTCCAGCTTGGCATTTGGCTTTTTGTTGACATACACGTACAACACACGCGCCAGCGGGTAAGTGCCGTTCAGAGCATTGTTCGGGGTTGGCTCAACCAGCTTGCCGCCCTCTTTCTTGGACAGGGGCAAAGCACGCACACCAGCGGTCTTGTAACCGATACCGGAATAACCGATGCCGTTCAAAGACGTGGCCGTGGACTGAACCACAGAGGCCGAACCAGGCTGTTCGTTCACAGACGACTTGTAGTCCCCTTTACACAACGCGATTTTTTTGTAGTAACCGTAGGTACCGGACACCGAGTTACGGCCATAAAGCTGAATGCTCTTGTCTGCCAACTCGCCTTTCACACCGGCTTCACCCCAGGTTTTGATGTCGTCTTTCAGGCCACACTTACGTGTGCTGGAGAAGATCGCGTCCACTTCGGGAATGCTCAGACCTTTGATTGGGTTGTCTTTGTGCACATACACCGCCAGCGCATCGATGGCCACACCGATTGGCGTTGGCTTGTAACCGTGTTCTTTTTCAAACATGGCTTCTTCTTTGGCTTTCATCATACGGCTCATCGGCCCAACGTTTGAGGTGGACTCGGTCAAAGCCGGTGGCGCAGTGGAAGAACCCGCCGCCTGAATCTGAATGTTCACATTCGGATACATGCGCTTGAACTCTTCCGCCCACAACGTCATCAGGTTGGCCAGGGTATCGGACCCGACCGATGAAAAGTTACCAGAGATACCTGAGACTTTCTGATATTCCGGGATGGACGAATCAACCGCTGAGGCCATGGCCGTTGTTGAGGCCATTGAGGCCGCCAGTCCCATTGCAATCAATAATTTGCGCTTCATTACTCTACTCCTGAAAAGTTAAAGGTTCCGCCTCATCCATTGAGTACGAAAGCCTGTACTGCAAAACAGACAAGGTGCATTATCAGCTCAGGGCATAACAGACAGATGAAACAAATTTTACAAATACATGACACAAATCAAGCCAAAGCGCCGCAACCACATTTTTTGCGCAACAAAACTGTCATATTTACCCCAATCACAACGGTTTTTTTTATACAATTCCGCCCATTGATGGCAGGGATGGAAACAAAACCGCATGGAATTCAAAAACGTCAACGATATCGAAGGGGCCACCAAAAAAGGTCGGCGTGAAATGTTTCGCTTAGGCACCGGACTGCTGTTTATTGTCCTGATCATGTTGTTTTCTGCCAACATGCAGGTGGGCAGCGGTCAGGTTCACATTGAGCTTGTCATTGCCGCCATGATCGGCGGCTACATGGCCATGAACATCGGGGCCAATGACGTCGCCAACAATGTCGGTCCTGCGGTCGGTTCCAAAGCCCTGACCCTGACCGGGGCCATCATTCTGGCCGCGATTTTCGAATCCGCCGGGGCCATCATCGCCGGGGGCGATGTGATCAACACCGTCAAAAAAGGCATCATTGACCCGCAGATGATTGCCGACAGCCAGACCTTTATCTGGCTGATGATGGCCGCCCTGCTTTCCGCCGCATTGTGGCTGAACCTGGCCACCGCCATGGGCGCGCCGGTATCGACCACCCACTCCATTGTCGGCGGCGTTCTGGGGGGCGGCATTGCCGCAGGCGGCTGGCACATCGCCAACTGGGACCAGATGGGCGCGATTGCCGCCAGCTGGGTGATTTCCCCGGTCATTGGCGGCCTGATCGCCGCCGGGTTTCTGTACTGGATCAAACGCGGGATCACCTACCAGTCGGACATGAAGGCCGCCGGCAAACGCCTGATACCGATTCTGGTCGCCCTGATGGCCTGGGCCTTCTCCACCTACCTGATCATCAAGGGGATAAAAAAAATCATTGCGGTCGACTTCACCACCGCCGTGATTGTGGGCCTGATCATCGCATTCGGCGTGTATCTTCTGGTCAAACCCATGATTCGACGTCAGGCCGACGGTCTCGACAACGACAAGGCCAGCATCAACACCCTTTTCACCATCCCGCTGATTTTTGCCGCTGCCTTATTGAGTTTTGCCCACGGGGCCAATGACGTGGCCAACGCCGTGGGGCCGCTGGCCGCCATCTCCGATGCCCTGTCCACATCGACCGTGTCCGGCCAGGCCCAGATTCCGTTCTGGGTGTTGCTGATCGGGGCACTCGGGATCAGTCTGGGGCTGTTGCTTTACGGGCCCAAACTGATCAGAACCGTGGGCTCGGAAATCACCGAACTCGACCAGATGCGCGCTTTTTCCATCGCCATGGCCGCCGCCATCACCGTCATTGTGGCCTCCAAACTGGGGCTGCCGGTCAGCTCCACTCACATTGCCGTGGGCGGGATTTTCGGGGTCGGTTTTTTGCGTGAATACCTCAAACGCAACTACGCCAAAACCCTGCAGGAAATCCGCGATGCCCATTCCGGCTACGATCACGCGGAGGTCGAAGCCTTTGTGGAACGCTTTGAAAACGCTGACCTTCAAGACAAGAAAATGATGCTGGCCGAACTCAAACAGCAAAAAGAAACCACCGTGCTGACCAAAAAAGAACGCAAGTCGTTGAACAAGGTGTATCAGAAAGAACTGGTCAAACGTTCGGCCTTTTTGAAAATTGTCGCCACCTGGGTGATTACCGTGCCCGCCGCCGGGATCCTGGCCGCCCTGATCTACTTCACCATCCGCGGGATCATGCTGCCCTGAAGCGGTGATCGGTGCGTCCTGATCGAAGATCAAGGCGCTTTGGGTGCAAACTGAAAAGCGCCCTCCGCACCGCTCAGCCTGACACCGTTTCTGCACCGAAAATCATCAGACAGGGCTTGATCACACCCCAAAATTGACCAGGCCTGGTGGCTTCCAGGTCATTCGTCTTCCGAACGCACGATCCGCCCCGGCACAAAGTCACAGCGGAACACCGAGCCCTTCTGCACCTGACTTTTGATCACCAGTTTGGCGTGATGCCGCTCCAGTATGTGTTTGACAATGGCCAGCCCCAGCCCGGTGCCCCCGGTTTCGCGTGAACGCGCGGTGTCCACCCGATAAAAACGTTCGGTCAGGCGGCCGATGTGTTCCTGAGCAATGCCGATGCCGGTGTCTTCCACTTCGTAATGCGCGCCCTTCTGATCCTGATACCAGCGCACCGTGATCTGTCCACCGGCCGGTGTGTAACGGATCGCATTGGACACCAGATTGGTGAGCACGCTTTTCAGCGGGTCTTCGTAACCGATGATTTTCAGGGACGTATCCACCTCAAAACGCACCGTATGCTCGGTGGTCATCTGATCGATGCTTTCGGCCATCTGTTGCAGAATGTCGCCAATGGCAACCGGGCCTTCGTCGCCGGTAATGGTCTCCGATTCCATCGCCGACAAGGTCAACAGATCGTTGATGATCGCCTGCATCCGGTTGGATTGATGTTCCATGCTCTGCAGGGGTTTTGCCCAGGGCGATGCCGGCTCCACCGAATCGCGCATCACCTCCAGATAACCGCTGAGCACGGTCAAAGGCGTGCGCAGTTCGTGCGAGGCATTGGCGACAAAATCGCGCCGGATTTGCGCCAGATTGTAGAGTTCGTGAATGTCCTTGACGATGAGCAGTTTGTGAATGCGGTGGTAGGGCAGAATTTTGAAGCTGTAGACACGCGGACGCTGATTGACGCCGTTGATGGTCAGCGACTGGCCATAATCGCCTTGCTTGAGATAGGCAATGAAATCGGGATGACGGTACAGGTTTTCGATGCGTCGGCCAATGTCGCTCTGTTTCAGCCCGAACAGTTTGCGGGCCGAGCGGTTGAACCACTCGATCTGATGAAATTCATTCAGGGAAACCAGTGCATCGGGCATCGCCATGGAGGCGGCCAGAAACTGCTCGGATTTGTACAGTTGCAGATTGGCGTGTTTTTCCAGTGAGCGCTGTTTGCGCGAGACCAGATGGCTGATTTCAGCCCAGAAGCCGCTGCCGGGCGGGTAAGAAACCCCGGAATGGCCTTTGATCCATTTTTCGAACTGGAGCACACTGTAAAGCTGGCGGCTCAGATAGACCAGGAAATACGCGCCCAGCACCCAAAGCCACTGATCGCTGACCCAGGCGATGAAAATCGCGATCCAGAGGCTGGTAATGACCCATGTCAGTTCCCGTGCAATCCCTTTCGACAATCAGTTTCTCCCCGACGCCGTCAGCTGCTGACCGAAAACCGGTAGCCTGCACCCCGTACGGTCTGGATGGCGTCGGCCCCGCCGACCGGGTCCAGCAGCTTGCGCAGACGCCGGATGTGCACGTCCACCGTGCGTTCTTCCACCACCACGTTTTCGCCCCAAACCTGATCCAACAACTGCGAGCGGGTATACACCCGGTCCCGGTGCGTCATAAAAAAATGCATCAGTTTGAATTCGGTCGGCCCCAATCGCACTTCTTCACCCTTGACGGTAAAACGGTAACTCGACAGGTCCAGTTTCAGTTCGCCCACACTGACCTGCTCCGCCGCAGACGGGTCGGACGACTGACGGCGCAGAATGGCCTTGACCCGCGCCACCAGGGCGCGGGGCGAAAAAGGCTTGATCACGTAATCGTCGGCACCGGCCTCAAACCCTTCCACCTGATCGTTTTCCTCCCCACGGGCGGTCAACAAGATGATCGGCAGATGCGCCACCTGGTCGTTGTTACGAATACGCTGTGCCAGCGAAACCCCACTGACGCCCGGCAACATCCAGTCCAGCAGAATGCAATCCGGGGGCTGCTCATTCAGCAGACTCCAGGCCTGTTCGGCATTGGGGGCCTGCACCACTTCGTAACCGGCGGCACTGAGGGTAAAGTTCAGCATGTCGCGAATGGCGGCTTCGTCTTCGACCACCAGAATCCGTTGTTGCGTCATCCCTGTTTCCTGTTGTTATCCAGCCATAAGTCGATCATACACCCATCAACTCTGATTTTCCTCTTCCAAAGAAGCTAGAAAAGCGTCCAGTCGTGCCTGATCCATGTTGCGCATGTCCTTGCCCTTAACCAGATACACAATGCTTTCGATCACATTCAGCGCGTGGTCCGAAACCCGCTCGGCCGCACGCAGAGCGATGATCATCTCCATCAGACATTCTACCTCATCCGGACGGGTGCGCAGCTGACCCTTGAGGTCGGCCATGGCTTCAGCAAAGATCACATCGATGCGATCCTCTTCCTGAATCAACTCGCCGGCACCTTCGGTGGACACGCGGGCGAAACTGTCCAATGCGGTTTTCAGCATCTGATTGGAACGGGTGGAAATGTCCATCAGCTCACCGTAACCGGGCATTTCAGAACATTTTAAGTTGTGCTCGGACTGACCGAACATGGCCACCATATTGGCGATTTTGACAATCTCATCGCCCATGCGCTCCAGATCAATGGCAATGCGGATCGCCGCCAGAATCAGTCGCAAATCGGACGCGGTGGGCTGCTGTCGCGCCAGCACACGCGAACACAGCTTGTCGATCTCCATTTCAGACTGATTGACGATCTTGTCAAACGCCACCACTTCCGAGGCTTTGGCGGTGTCGGAACTGCCCAGCGCAACCAGCGCGGCTTCAAACTGGCGTTCGACCAAACCGCCCATTTCCAGAATGTGGTTGAACAGGTCTTCCAGATTCTGATTCATTGACTCTGAGATGTGGCGGCCAAAATTTTCTTTTTCCATGTTTTTCTCCTTGTTGATCGGACAGAACTCAGGTCAGTTTTTTAACCGTAACGTCCGGAAATGTAATCTTCTGTCCGCTTCACACTCGGGTTGGTAAACAGGGTATCGGTGTCCGTGTACTCGATCAGATCCCCCATATACATGAAGGCGGTGTAGTCGGAAACACGCGCCGCCTGTTGCATATTATGGGTCACAATCAGAATTGTGAAGTCCTTTTTCAATTCAAAGATCAATTCTTCGATGGCCAGGGTCGAGATTGGGTCCAGCGCTGACGTGGGTTCATCCAACAACAGTACTTCGGGCTTGATCGCGATGGCGCGGGCAATGCACAAGCGCTGCTGCTGCCCACCGGACAAGCCCAAGGCGTTGGCATCCAACCGGTCCTTGACCTCGTCCCAGAGCCCGGCGCTTTTCAGTGCCCATTCCACAGTCTGATCCAACACCTCTTTGTCATTGATGCCCTGCAGGCGCAACCCGTAACAGACGTTTTCATAAATGGATTTGGGGAAAGGGTTGGGCTTTTGAAACACCATGCCCACCCGACGACGCAGCGCCGCCACATCCATTTCCTTGGCGTACATGTCTTCGCCATGCAACTGCATACTGCCATCGACCTTTACAATGGAAATCAGGTCGTTCATACGGTTGAAACAGCGTAGCAACGTTGACTTACCACAGCCGGAAGGGCCGATAAACGCCGTTACCCGGTTCTCCGGCAACGACATGGTAATGTTGTTCAGGGCCTGATTGCTGCCATAGAACAGGTTCCAGTCCTTGACCTCGATCGCAATCTGTTCTTTGCCAAGGTTCATGCCACGGTGATCGCGATCCATTGCCAAACCCACGTTTTGCTCACTCATAATGCCTTTCCTCTAAATTTTGAATTCCGGTCCCGACTCAGTTGTCCAGGGCTTTGTATTTTTCCCGCAGACTGTTGCGAATGGTGATGGCCCCCAGGTTCAAGCTGACAATGATGATGATCAACAGCAGGGAGGTGGCGTACACCAGCGGTTGTGAGGCCTCGACATTGGGACTTTGAAAGCCGACATCGTAAATGTGGAAGCCCAAGTGCATGAATTTACGATCCAGATGCACAAAAGGCGCATTGAAGTCGACGGGCAGCTCCGGTGCCAGTTTGACCACCCCGACCAGCATCAACGGTGCGACCTCGCCCGCCGCCCGCGCCACCGCCAGAATCAACCCGGTCATGATCGCCGGCATCGACATGGGCAAAACGATCTTCATAATGGTTTCCGACTTGGTCGCGCCCAGCGCCAGACCACCCTCACGCAGCGAGCTGGGAATCCGCGACAGCCCTTCCTGCGTGGACACAATCACCACCGGCAGGGTCAGCAGGGCCATGGTCAACGACGCCCACAACAGCCCCGGCGTGCCAAAGGTCGGACTGGGCTGGGCGTAACTGTAGAAGAGGTCATCGATCGAACCACCGATGATGTAGACGAAAAAGCCCAGACCGAAAATCCCGAAGACAATCGATGGCACCCCCGCGAGGTTATTGATCGAAATCCGCACCAGACGCAGCACCAGACCTTCACGCGCATACTCGCTCATATAGACGGCCGCGATCACCCCCAGCGGGGTCACAAAAATCGCCATCAGCATCACCATGGTGATGGTGCCGACAATGGCCGGGAAAACCCCGCCCTCGGTATTGGCTTCCCGTGGCTCGCCCCCCAGGAAATGGCCGATGGAACTGAAGAAAAACCCGACCTTGTCCGCACTGCTCATATTGTTGGGCTGCCACATGCGCACAATGTGCTTGATCGGAACCTGAATCGATTCCCCGCCCGCCAGTGACAGACGGGCTTCGCCCAGGCCATCGGCCTGTTCGCGCAGAATTTCCAGTTTTTCCTGGTAATCACGGAATTCGGCGTTCAGACGTTCACGTTCGGTTTCGTTGGCCTCTCTGGCCTGATCATCGTACGCGTTTTCGGCTTTCAGGCGCTTTTCTTCCAGACGCAACTGCTCGATCTGATAATTGATGCTGCCGATATCGACACGCTCAATGTGGTTGATTTTGTCGTGCAATGACTGGCCGGTACCGACCAGATCGTCCAGCACATTTTTGACATTGCCGCCCTCAGCCCGGACTTCGCCGTCACGCACGATCGATTGCAATTGCCCATAGACATTGCCCCATTCGTAACGCTCCAGCACGGTCACGTTTTTCGCCAGCCGATCGTCCTGACCGATGATGTTGTCGGTATTGATCCAGCGGAAATCGGTGCCGTAGACGTCCCGGTTGCCGATTTTAATCAGCCACTGAGGCACCTTGCGCACCTCGGCATTCGGGTCATCGGGGGCCGACACCAGCTTGATCTGCGTATCGTGAATTTCACCGACCAGCGTTTCGATGTTGCCCTGGTCGTTTTTGATCTCGATTTCATGCACCGTATGCGGCCAGAAATGCACCAGACCCCGTATCGCAATCATCAGAATCAACCCGACCACCAGAACAAAACTGATGCTGACGGTGGCGGCGCTGAACCAGACCCAGTGTTCGCCTTGTTTGAACCAATCTCTCATGTCTTCGCCTCCTTACAGCGATCCGTATTTACGGCGCATCCGTTCACGCACCACTTCCGCCAGGGTGTTAAAAATAAAGGTAAAGATGAACAGCACCAGCCCGGAGAGGAACAGCACCCGATAGTGGGTGCTGTTGAGCGCCGCTTCCGGCATTTCCACGGCCAGGTTGGCCGCAAGGGTACGCATGCCCTCAAACAGGTTGGCGTCCATCAGCGGCGTGTTGCCCGAGGCCATCAGCACGATCATGGTCTCACCGATCCCGCGGCCGAAGCCGAGCATGATCGCCGAGAAAATCCCCGGACTGGCCGTCGGCAGGACCACGCCGACCATGGTTTGCCAGCCACTGGCGCCCAGAGCCAGCGAACCGTTGACCAGATAACTGGGCACGTTATAGATGGCGTCTTCCGCCACCGAGAAAATGGTCGGAATCAGGGCAAAGCCCATGGCAAAACCGATGACCATGGCATTGCGCTGGTCAAAATCGATGCCCGCCGACTCGGTCAGCCAGTGACGCATGTCGCCTCCGAACAGCAGTGCCTCCAGAGGCCCGCTCAGACTGAGCGCAATAAAAGCAATGATCACCACCACCGGCAGCATCAACACCGCCCGGCCGGAAGTGGGCACCAGCAGCCGCACTGGCTCCGGCAGTCGCGACCACATAAAACCGAACAGCAGTATGCCAATCGGCACCAGAAAGATGATCGAGAAGAACCCGGCCAGATGCGCTTCCATATAAGGCGCCAGCCACAACCCGGCCAGAAAACCGAGGATCACGGTTGGCAAGGCTTCGATCAGCTCAATCGTGGGCTTGATCACCTGACGGGTTTTGGCGTCCATGAAAAAGGCGGTGTAAATCGCCCCCAGCACCGCCAGCGGCACCGCGAACAACATGGAGTAAAGCGCCGCTTTGATGGTGCCGAAGGTCAGAGGCATCAGGGAAAATTTGGGCTCAAAGTCATTGGAAGCCGAAGACGACTGCCAGATGTATTCGGGCTCGTCATAACCTTCGTACCAGACCTGCCCCCAAAGGCTGCTCATGGACACTTCGGGGTGTTCATTGTCGACGTCAAACGTCACCAGCTGGTGACTGGGGGTTTCAATCAGCAATCGATCCCCACGTGGACTGATGTGTACCTGGGACACGTCCTGATCCAGCGAAAAATCGGCAAAATTATTGTGGGCGGTCGAGTTGTACATATTGACCCGGTTGGACGCGTCCAGCACCGCAAAGTTCTTGCGGTTCAACTCCACCTGAATGTGCTTGATCGGCTGATCCGACACATCAAAGGTACGGATTTTCTGCAGAAAGTAATTGTTGTCCTGGTCCCGCACCGGGAACCATTGTGAGACCTTGCCGGCATCATCGCCTAACAGCAGTGAATACTGCCCGATCAAAAACTGCACCGCAGTCAGAGTCTGGCCCGGCTCCAAGGCTTCAACCGTTTCAATCTGCCGGATCTGCTTGGGATCGCGAATATCAAAATAGAAGATCGTGCCGTCTTGCTGCAACCCGTACAGATTGCGCATGCTGGCCCCCATCTTCAGCCAGTCAAACGCCTCTGGTGCCTGGAACGCGCCCTGCTGATACAGCTCCAGGGTGACCTCTTCGCTGAACATGGATTCGATCATGTCATATTGCTTGACACGCAACTGCGAGGAACCGGCTTGCTGATAGGCAAAGGTGATCTGGGAACCGCTTTTGCGCGCAGAAAGGTGGGTAATCGGCTGATCCGCCAGCGACAGCGGCTCTGTACCATAAGGATAGGTCAGCTTGGGGGTAATGGTTTTCACGTCATTGGGATAGGTCACGCTGTACTCATACTGCACCAGCAGCACCGAACCGTCGTCCAGACCAAAGCCCAACAGCTGATCTTCCTGATCAATCGTGGTGTAACTGGTGACAAGCGCATCACCAATCGGCAAGCGCTCATCACGCAGCTTCTCGCCCGTGGTCAGATCAATGCCGTACACCTGCCCATTGTCAGTAATGCGCAGAGCCGAATCGGCATACTCGTCCACACCATAGTAAAGCGTCTTTTCCTGCCCCGACTGCTGCAGATCAAACGTTTTGCTTTTCTCGATGTCCGCAGGCGCAAACAGAGGCGCGACCACATACACCAGAAAGAACATGATCAACAGCACGGCAGCAATCACACCGATGCCACCGACGGTAAAGCCTGACGCCCAACTCAGATCCACCAAGTTACGCCGTTTGATCCGGCGCTGAAACTTCGGCCCTTCGAGCGCTTCATCCAATTTTTTTTGCACTGACTTATCCATGCCGGAACCCCAATTCGATAAAAACGTCGCTTATCCTACTTTGACAATGTGACAACCAGATGAAATCCCCTCGTCTGGACAACGCAGACAACAAAACCAATGGCACCACAAAAAACCTGATTGCACCAAACTAAACCATTCCACAAGAACCGGTTTCCCTGCTTTTTTACCAGGCTTGGTGATTTTCACTGTGGTGACAAGCACTTAGAAAGCCCCCAAATTTTATTGGCAATTTGGCACACTTCCCGCTATCATCTGACCCAGAACAGTCGGCCCTTTGTGGCCGTTTAAACTGGCTTTCGCCTGCAAAATGTCACGCCCAAACGGGCGCCATCAAGCAAAATCTAGCAAAAAGGACACTTTCACTATGTCACAGGAAATATTTGACCTCATTAAAGACAACGACGTTAAATGGGCAGATCTTCGATTCACCGACACGCACGGCAAGGAGCAGCACGTGACGGTGCCCGCCTCCGCACTGGACGAAGATTTTTTCACCGACGGTGAGACGTTTGATGGGTCCTCCATTGCAGGCTGGAAAGGCATTCACGATTCCGACATGCTGCTGATGCCGCAGACAGACGGCCACTTCATGGACCCGTTCACCAACGATCCGACCATCATCATCCGTTGCATGATCGTTGAACCTTCGACCATGGAACCCTACGAAAAAGACCCGCGCGGCATTGCCAAAAAAGCCGAAGCCTATCTGGCGTCCACCGGCATCGCCGACACCGCGTTCTTTGGTCCGGAACCCGAATTCTTTATCTTTGACGACGTGCGCTGGGGCTCGGACATGTCCGGCAGTTTCGTCAAAATCGGTGCGCGTGAAGCGGCCTGGGACTCTGAAAAAGTCTACGAAGACGGCAACATCGGTCACCGCCCCAAAGTCAAAGGCGGCTACTTCCCGGTACCGCCAGTGGATCAGCTGCACGAAGTGCGTGCCGACATCTGCGCCATGGCCGAAGCGATGGGCCTGAAACTGGAAGCCCACCACCACGAAGTCGCCGCCGGCGGCCAGTGCGAATTGGCCGTGGCCGGGAACACCCTGACCGCCAAGGCGGACGAGGTTCAGGTTCTGAAATACGCGGTTCACAACACCTGTCACGCGCTGGGCAAAACCGCCACCTTTATGCCCAAGCCGATTTTCGGCGACAATGGTTCCGGGATGCACATCAACTCCTCCCTGTCCAAAGACGGCAAAAACATTTTCGCCGGCGACGTTTACTCCGGTCTGTCACAGGAAGCGCTGTATTTCATCGGCGGCCTGATGAAGCACGCCCGTGCCCTGAACGCCTTCACCAACCCGGGCACCAACTCTTACAAGCGTCTGGTCCCCGGCTTTGAAGCGCCGATTCTGATTGCCTACTCCGGCAAGAACCGCTCGGCGTCAATCCGGATTCCGTATGCACCGTCCGAAAAAGGCCGTCGTGTGGAACTGCGTTTCCCTGATCCGGTCGCCAACCCTTACCTGGCCTTCTCTGCCACTCTGATGGCTGGCCTGGACGGGATCATGAACCAGATCGACCCGGGCGATCCGGCCGAAAAAGATCTGTACGATCTGCCACCGGAAGAAGAAGCGACTTACAACACCGTGTGTGCGTCACTGGAAGAAGCTTTGGCCGCACTGGACAACGACCGTGACTTCCTGAAAGCCGGTGGCGTGTTCACCGACGAAGCGATTGATTCCTACATCAATCTGAAAATGGAAGAAGTCACACGCATGCGTGCGACCACTCACCCAATCGAGTTCGACATGTATTACTCTTCGTAATCGCGTCAGACACGCCCACAAAAAACCCCGCTTTCGCGGGTTTTTTTGTGTCTGCGTAACCGAAAATGACCAGGCCTGGTCAAAAAGTCCTCAGCCGATCAGGCCTCTGTCAGTGTCCGCCGGGACGATTGGGATCAAAATCCTTCAGCACATACTCGGCCCCGCAGTAAGGGCACTTGGCTTCGCCAGTGTCCTCAATCGGCAACATCACCTTGGGGTGCGAATTCCAATTGGTCTGGCCCCGCATCGGGCAGGACAGAGGCAAATCGTCGTACGTGATTTCGATTTTGGTTTGCTTGCTCATACAGTGTGTCTCCAGATTTTCACAACGACTCTCACACAAACGCCAGCCAGTCCTGGTGCGCTTTGGAACGGCCTTCCACCACATCAAAATACAGCGACTGCAGCTTCTCGGTGACCGGACCACGACAACCCGCCCCGATCTGGCGACCGTCCAACTCGCGGATCGGCGTGACTTCGGCCGCGGTGCCGGTAAAAAAGGCTTCATCGCAAATATAGACTTCGTCACGGGTGATGCGCTTTTCACGCACCTCGATCCCCTGCTCCTGCGCCAGCGTCATAATGGTTTTGCGGGTAATGCCGTCCAGGGCCGAGGTCAGTTCCGGTGTATACAGAATGCCGTCTCTGACCATAAAGAAGTTTTCACCCGAGCCTTCCGACACATAGCCTTCGGTGTCGAGCAGCAGGGCCTCGTCACAGCCATGACGGTTGGCTTCCTGCAACGCCAGCATCGAATTCATGTAAGCGCCGTTGGACTTGGCCTTGGTCATGGTCACATTGACATGGTGACGGGTAAAGGACGAGGTCGCAATCTTGATGCCCTTCTGCAGATTCTCTTCGCCCATGTAGGCCCCCCATTCCCAGGCGGCGACCATCACATGCACACGCAGATTGTCGGCACGCAGGCCCATGCCTTCAGCCCCATAAAACACCATCGGACGGATGTAGGCCGATTTCAGACCGTTCTCCTGCACCGCGGCTTTCTGGGCGGCGTTGAGCTCGTCTTCGGTATAGGGAATGGCCATGTTCATGATTTTGGCCGAATTGAACAGGCGACGGGTGTGCGCATGCAAACGGAAAATCGCCGGACCCTGATCGGTGTGATACGCGCGCACCCCCTCAAACACGCCCATACCATAATGTAACGTGTGAGTGAGTACGTGCACCTTGGCGTCCCGCCAGTTGACCATTTTTCCGTCCAGCCAAATCAGGCCGTCCCGATCGCTCATCGTCTGCATTCCAACCGTCCTTGTATCCTGCGTCGATAAATCCGATTATTCTAGCCCAAAACACCGTTTCAGTCAGTCTTTTTCACCCATCCCCCAACCAAGTGTCTCACGGCTTGATTTTTTACCCATGTCGGGTAAAATTATTTTTTTGTTGTAAAAACCATGCGTCCTTTGCTTGAAATGATTGGCGCACTTTGTTTCATGGAAAAAGCAATCGCAAGGTCGGCTTGCGATTGCTTTTTTGTTTTCATCGGATACGAATGTGAAAGAGATGCCATCCACACAGCCCCTTATGAACACTTACGCCCGCCTGCCGGTGCATTTTGCCTCCGGCAAGGGCGCGACCCTTTACACCGCGGAAGGCGACGCCTATCTGGACGCCCTCAGTGGCATTGCCGTGTGCAATCTGGGCCATGCCCACCCGGAAGTGGCGGACGCCCTCTGTCACCAGAGCCAGCGCCTGATCCACACCTCCAACCTCTATGAAATCGACCAGCAGACAGCGCTGGCCGAACAGTTGCTGGAACAGGCGCAGATGCAGAAAGCGTTTTTCTGCAACTCCGGGGCCGAAGCCAATGAAACCGCGATCAAACTGGCACGCAAATACGGCCACGACCGCAACATCGATTCGCCCAAAATCATTGTGATGGAAAACGCCTTTCATGGCCGCACCATGGCGGCCCTGAGCGCGACCGGAAACCCCAAGGCCCAGGCCGGGTTCGGCCCGATGCTGGAAGGGTTTGTGCGCGTGCCGTTTGACGACGCCGAGGCCGTGGCCGCACACGCACAGGACCCGGACGTGGTGGCGGTGCTGGTGGAGCCGATTCAGGGCGAAGGCGGCGTACGCCTTCCCCGCAATGGCTATCTGACACAATTGCGTGCTCTATGCGACCAGAACGACTGGCTGCTGATGGTGGACGAAATTCAGACCGGCATGGGCCGCACCGGCCAGTGGTTTGCCCACCAGCACGACGGGATCCGTCCCGATGTGATGACCCTGGCCAAAGCCCTCGCCAACGGCGTACCGATTGGCGCCTGCCTGGCGGGCGACAAGGCCGCCGATGTGCTCGAGCTCGGCAATCACGGCACCACCTTTGGCGGCAATCCACTGGCCTGTGCTGCCGGATTGGCCGTGGTCAAAACCCTGCGTTTCTACGATTACCCCAAAAAAATCGCCGAACACGGGCAAACGCTGCTCAGCGCTTTCCAAAGCCAACTCGCGGACCTGGATGGCGTGGTCGAAGTGCGCGGCCGGGGTTACATGATCGGGATCGAACTGGACCGCCCTTGTGGCGAACTGGTCCAGCAGGCGCTGGAAAAACATCTGTTGATCAACGTGACTCAGGGCAACACGGTTCGCCTGTTGCCGCCGTTTGTGCTGGGCACCGAACAATCGCAAACCCTGATCGACACCGTCAGCCAACTGATTCGCGACTTTCTGTCTCGCAAGGCCTAACCTCTACAGGAGCCGGTTATGCAACATTTCCTTACTCTGAACGATCTGTCGTCCGATGTGCTCAAGCAGCTGATGCAGCGCGGCATCGAATTGAAAAACCTGCACCGCCGCGGCGAGGTGTTCGAGCCGCTGAAAAACAAAACCCTGGCGATGATTTTTGAAAAATCTTCCACCCGCACCCGCATTTCGTTTGAAAGCGGCATGGCCCAGCTGGGCGGGCACGCCTTGTTTTTGTCGCCCAAAGACACTCAGCTGGGTCGGGGCGAGCCGATTGAAGATTCGGCGCGGGTGATTTCCAGCATGGTGGATGGCATCATGATCCGCACCTTCGGCCACGACATCGTCGAAAAAATGGCCGAACATGCCTCGGTGCCGGTGATCAATGCACTGACCGACGACTACCACCCCTGCCAACTGCTGGCGGACATGCAGACCTATTACGAACACCGCGGCGACATTGCCGGCAAAACCGTACTCTGGGTAGGCGATGGCAACAACATGTGCCATTCCTACATCAATGCCGCTGCGCAATACAACTTCAAGCTGCGCATCGCCTGCCCGGAAGGCTATGAACCGGACCCGCGCATTGTCAACACCCAGTCCGAACGGGTAGAGATCATCCGCGATCCGATGGTCGCCGCCGAAGGCGTGGACCTGGTGGTGACCGATGTCTGGGCCAGCATGGGACAGGAAGAAGAACAGAAAAAACGCGAACGGGCCTTTGCCGATTATCAGGTCAATGCGGCACTGATGGCACAAGCCAGTGCCGACGCCCTGTTTATGCACTGTCTGCCGGCGCACCGGGGCGAAGAAGTCAGCGCCGAAGTGATCGACGCGCCCGACAGCGTGGTCTGGGACGAAGCCGAAAACCGTCTGCATGCCCAGAAAGCCTTACTGGAATACCTGATGGCGCGCTAATGCCCCGTCAGAAACGGGCGCAGAGAAGGTAAAAGCGGTTCACTCGAAGACTTTGCGCCCCAAAAAGGCCTGCCCCAGCGTGCCACTGTCGATGTACTCCAGCTCTCCACCAAACGGAATGCCCTGCGCCAGACGGGTCACCGAAACGTTCAATCGATCCGCCATCTGTTGAATGTAATGCGCGGTCGCCTCGCCTTCCACCGTCGGATTGGTAGCCAGAATCACCTCCCGCACATCGCCTTCCTGCAAACGTGCCTGAAGCTGGGGCAAACCGATGTCTTCGGGCCCCACGCCGTCAATCGGCGACAGATGCCCCATCAGCACAAAATAAAACCCGTTGAAAATGCCCGACTGCTCGATCACAACGATGTCGGTCGGCGATTCGACCACACACAACTGGGTCGCATCACGGCGGCCATCCTGACAGATTTCACACACAGCCAACTCGGTCAGGGTGCGACAGCGCTGACAGTGCCCCACCTTTTCCAGCGCCTGCTCAATCGCTGCGGACAGCCGCTGGCCGGTCTGAGACGGCTGTTGCAACAGATAATACGCCAACCGCTGGGCCGATTTGGGCCCAATGGTCGGCAACTGCCTCAAAGCGTCCATCAACTCCTGTATCACCGGACTCTGCACACTCGTTCCTTATCTGATTTCCGAGAAAAAGCAAAAACAACCAGGCCTGGTTAAAAAGGCATTTTCATGCCGCCGGGCAGATCCATGCCCTCGGTCAGACCGCCCATGCGCTCTTTGCTCATGTCTTCGACCGCACGTGCCGCAGAATTGACGGCGGCCGCAAACAGGTCTTCCAGCATTTCCTTGTCGTCCATCAGGCTGTCGTCGATTTCGACCTTCACCAACTCGTGCTTGCCGGTCATGGTGACTTTGACCAGACCGCCACCGGCTTCACCCGGCACTTCCATTTTTGCGATTTCTTCCTGCGCTTCCTGCACATTTTTCTGCATTTCCTGGGCCTGTTTCATCAGGTTACCAATGCCGCCTTTTCCACCAAACATGATTGCTCCTTTCTTTCCCGGAAAAATCATAAATTATGCACCATCTCGCTTGCCCCTTGATTCCACAATGCATATTTCTTCAGTCAGCCGTAATCATCGATACGGCATTCCTTTAGAAATTGCCTTGTGAAAACAAGTTCCTGCGCGATCTTGGCGCAAATTCATGAAATTTCCGTCCTTTAAAAAATTTCATTAACCGGGTAGGTCCTTGGGACGCAAAGTGTTCTCCAAAACCGTGACATTCAGGCGCTCTTTCAACAGTGCCACCGTCGGGTCCTGCTCAATGCTTGCCTTGGCCGCCGCCTGGCGATCGACCTTCTGCTGTTTTTTGGCCTTGGCCGGGGTCCAGTGCGCCCCATCATAATTCACAAACGTCAGCTTCAACCCCAGAATGGCCTTGACCTGTTCCTCCAACTGCATCCAAGCCAATTCCGAGCGCGCATGCGGGCTTTCCGGGTCCAGGCTCAGTCGCAGCTCGCGGGCATCCCGCCCCAGGCAAACGCAGTGCCGACCCAATTCGGCCGACAAGCCGTTCAATCCCAGCTGTTGCATCAGCGCTTCCCAGTCCGTCACTGGCCAGGGCTGAGCGTCCGAAACAGGGGCGGAATCGGGTTCTTGCCGAGGCGCGACCGTCGCGGCCGGAGAAGCACTCGCCCTCTGCGGCGCTGGCTCGGGTTGGGGGGGTGGTTTGACCGCTGGCTCAGGCGCAGCGTTTTCAGGTGGCATCGGGTTGGCTGCGGGCGTTGTCCATGTATTCATGGATTCCATTGACTCCATGGCTTCCATGGAATTCATATCAGTCATTGGTGCCATCGAATCCCAGTCGGCCATCTGATCGGCCTGCCAATCCAGGGTATCGTCCTGAGTCGAGGTGCCCTGAGGCGAGGCAGAGGTCAAAGGCGGTTTTTCAGGGGCCGCTTCCGGCAGAGGATGGGGCGTACCCGGATCAGTCGGCTCGACCGGCTCAACCGTTTCGCCCTCCTCCATCAAAGCCAGCAAAGCGGCTTTGTCCGGGCCTGCGGAAACGGTGGTCGCTTGACTGTCGGATGCCGGTTGCGGCTGCCGTTCTGTAGCTGCCGTCTCTGACACTTCGGGTTGGGGGGACGGTGTTGACAATGTTGACGGCGCTGGCGCAACCGCTTCAACGGTCGCGCCCGGTGGCGGTTCCGGGTTTGTCGGTCTTGTCAACCTTGTCTGCTGGGGCGATGAAGGCGAAGGCTCGCCCCGCTCAGGGGCGGACGGCTTTTTTGTCGGGGGGACCTCCTCCTGCGGAGGCAAAGGCATCGAGGGAGCTGAGTGAGCTAAGGGTTCAAACGCCAGCATGCGCAACAAGGCCATTTCAAACCCGATGCGCACATCCGGTGCCAAACGCATGTCCTGTTGTCCCAGCAAAGCAATCTGATACCAGGCCTGCACCTGTTCGGCCGACAGCGCCTGAGCCAGCTCGGTCAGAACCGCTTCGTCCACCACCGGCGACTCATGCACACTCTGCAGCAACTGCAACAGACTGAGCTGATGCAGGGCTTCGATCAGTTGCGCCATCAGGGCTTCGTAATCGATGCCCATCTGTGCCAATTCCTGCATCACCTGTTTGATCTGTTGGGCCGATTGCGCCGCCAATGCCTGCAACAGGCGCTGGGTAAACTGCTGATCCACCAGCCCCAGCATCGCCTTGACCGCATCGGCCATCACCTGACCGGCCCCGTAAGCAATCGCCTGATCCAGCAGACTCAGACTGTCGCGCGCCGAGCCATCGGCGCTTTTGGCGACCATGGCAATGGCCGCGTCCTCAAAGGGCACGCCTTCCTGCTGAAGAATGTGACTCAGGTGTTGGCTGATTTGGGTTGGGGTCAGACGCATCAGATTGAACTGAAGGCAGCGCGAGAGCACCGTGGCCGGCAATTTATGCGGGTCGGTGGTGGCCAGCAGAAACTTCACATGCTCCGGCGGTTCTTCCAGCGTTTTGAGCAAGGCATTGAAACTGCTTTTGGACAGCATGTGTACCTCATCGATCAGATACACCTTGTAGCGCCCCTGAGCGGGCGCATATTGCACATTGTCCAGCAGTTCGCGCGTGTCTTCGACCTTGGTTTTCGAGGCCGCATCCACTTCGATCAGATCGACAAAACGCCCCTGATCCACCGACTGGCACACAGAGCATTGCCCGCACGGAGTCGAACCGATGCCCTGTTCGCAGTTCAGCGCTTTGGCGAAAATACGGGCAATCGTGGTCTTGCCGACCCCGCGGGTGCCGGTAAACAGGTAGGCATGGTGCAGTCTCTGCTGATCCAGCGCATTGCTCAGCGCCTGCATCACATGCACCTGACCAACCAATTCGGAAAACTGTTTGGGACGCCATTTTCTGGCCAAAGCGGTCGCGTTCACACCAATCTCACAACGTATCAAAGTGCGGTCATTTTAACGTGAATTCATCCCGTTCGGTGTCTTTTTCACCAGACAGAACAGAGGAAAAACGGGTTAAGGGTCCGGTACGATAAAATGGGAAGCAAAAAGGCAGAAAACTGGAAAGGGAGGCGACCCCGCCCGCCGGATCTCGGCGCACGAATCAGCTGGTACCGTTGCTCCCTTCCGGGCCTGGCGGGATTCCCAACCTATCGTCGCGAGGGACGAACAGGGTCACCATCATGGAAACAGGAAAGCCTGATGTCACAAAATGGCGCCACAAAGAAAAAAAGCCGCTTGAGCGGCTTCTTCATAAAATCTGGCTCCCCAGGCTGGACTCGAACCAGCGACATACGGATTAACAGTCCGGTGTTCTACCAACTGAACTACTGGGGAATAGCGTTCCTGATCAGGCGATGACTCGCTTGATGGGTGTGTATTATAGAGATAATTTTGGTCCTGACAACCCCTTGCCATCAACTTTTTGGGTCAATCTTACAAATTTGCCGACTCTTTGGGCATTTTGCGCTGATGAACCAAGGAACCCTGTTTTATGGCAAGAGAAAAAGCGGCTTACGATGTTTATGTGACGACACTGTTCCATGATCATTGTCAGCCCTGGCCGCAACAAACGGCATTCCGGGTTCAGTGAAACTTGGTTGAGCAGCGTCATGAAAATGTCATGCTGAAATGGGTGTTTTTTTGAATAATGGCTGAAAAACCCGCTACAGGTGTGTCATGTCAAAAAGTAATACGGATGTAACCCGATTTTTTTCAACGCTAAGTTGCGATGAATTCGATGAGCAGATTCGCCCAGCGCCCGAACAAGTCGATTTTGAAGCGCTCATGGAACGCGCGGTCACGCGCCGCAATTTCTTCCGAGGCTCCGCCATGTTATTGGGTACGGGTCTGTTTGCGAAGTCAGCACTTGCAGAGCCATCGCCAACCAAGGCACCAGAAAAGACATTTCATGATCCGGTTGCCCCCCCTTTTCAGTTTGATCCGGTGGCAGCCAATACAGACGATACCATTACGTTGCCCCCGGGCTATCAATGGAAAACGCTTTTAAGCTGGGGAGATGCGCTTTGGTCAGAAGGCGACGCATTTGATCCGACTCAATTAACGTCTGCGCAGTCTGTAATGGTCTAATAAAGTTGGAAGTTGTGATAGCCTTCCCAAACTGTTATTCAGGAGACCACAATGTCAAAAACAGGATCTAAACGCAAAGGACGACTCAACATCAGTCCAAAACAAAAACTGGAATATGCCAAGCTCATGATCGAGGATGGTTATACCAACAAACAGATCATGGAATTGTCCGGTGCCTGTGCCTCGGCGGTGACTCGCTGGAAACGACAATACCGTCAGGAGCTTAACGGCGAGATCCCTGAAGGCAAAACCGCGCTGACCGAAGAGCATCGACGCATTCAGGAGTTGGAACAGCAACTGGCTGACGCCAAGCGGGACAATGCCCTGTTAAAAAAGGCCACCGCCTTTTTCATTCGCGACAATCCAGCATTACAGTGATTGGGCAGATGAAAAAGGCAGACCCAAAACTGACCACTCACCAGCTGTGCAGGCTGTTTGACGTGGCGATCTCGACCTACTATTACCAGATGCAAACGAAACCCGCCAACCGATCAGATCAAGAGGTCATCCAAGCGATGCACAGGCTTCATGAACAGACCCATGGCACCTATGGTCGCCGACGCATGAAAATCGCTCTGGCGCTGGACGGGATGCAGGTGGGGCACTTTAAAATCAGTCGGTTGATGAAAGAACAGGGACTGGTTGCCAAGGCACCTAAAAAGCCCCATTACTACCGCGGCGGCAATGCACACCCGACGACCGCCAACCTTTTAGACCGTCAATTTAATCCCGGCACCGTGAACACCCACTGGGTTGGTGACATCACCTACATTCGAACGCATCAAGGCTGGAGTTACCTGGCTACTGTGATGGATCTGGGCAGCAGAGAAGTTGTCGGTCACGCTCTGTCGACAACGCCAGATGCTCATCTGGCCAAACAGGCATTAACGGATGCCATTACCCGAATACAGCCTAATACCAGAAACCTGATGTTTCACTCAGATCAGGGCGTGCAATACAGCGCCACAATCTTTACCAATGCTTTGGCATGGCACGAAATTACCCCCAGCATGAGCCGACGGGGCAACTGTTGGGATAATGCCGTTCAGGAACGATTCTTTCGCAACCTGAAAACCGAGCGTTTAAACGATCTGAGTTTTATCAACCACCAATCTGTCGTGACGGCTGTTGAGCAATACATTCGATTTTACAACTATCGCAGATTAAATTCCGCCATAGGTTACTTGACGCCAAACATGAAGCGGCAGGAAATGGCCAATGCGGCTTAGAACGCTTCCAAAAAAACTTGACCATTACAGTCACAAGCGTTTGCTTTTGGTGATAATAACGATGGCATGGCGTCATTTTTTCACCAAGGCAGACAACTGCTCGCCATCAACATGAATACATCAATTTTGCTTCGTTTTATCGCAATCGTGCAAACCATCTGCCGCACAATCGAGATGATGTCATCAAGGCCCAAAAAGCGGTCGGTGTCAGCATCATAGAGGTCAAATCGGGCAAGCAAGGTTGGCAAGTGGTGATGGATTCACCTTTCAACCGTAAAGTGACGGCTCACACCCCGATCGAAATTACCGGCCCGGCAAGAGGTCACACCCTGATGAAAACACAGCAAGACCCCAAAGGGGTTGAAGCCTATGGCACCTGGGCGAACTGTGGCAGTGGGCGAACGCCCTGGGGCACCTACCTGACCTGCGAAGAAAACTTTAATGGTTTCTATTCATCTTCCGACCCTGATCTTAAAATACCCGAAGCATTTCAACGTTATGGCCTTTCCCATCAAGACAGAGGCTATGCCTGGGGACAATACGATGAGCGTTTTGACCTGGCACAAAATCCCAATGAACCCAATCGTTCCGGGTATGTGGTCGAGATCGATCCGAGTCAGCCAGCCACAAAACCGAAAAAACGCACCGCGCTAGGCCGCTTCAAACATGAAAATGCCGAAGTCACGCTGGCCAGAAGCGGTCAGGTGGTGATCTACCTGGGAGATGACGAGCGAGGTGAATTTTTGTATCGCTATGTCTCTCACAATGCCTGGCAGCCGGGAGCCGATATCGATGACCTAATGGACAACGGCACCCTTTATGTCGCCAAATTTCATGACAATGGCTCGGGCGAATGGCGCGCCCTGACCCCGGAGACAACGGGCATGAGTCTGGCTGAAATCTGCATTCATACCCGCCAGGCGGCATCCAAGGTAAAAGCCACTACCATGGACCGCCCGGAATGGGTGGCTGTTCACCCGCACAAGGCACAAGCCTATTGCGCGTTAACCAATAATAAAAACCGCGGTTTAAAGCCCAACAAAGGCGGTGACCCTCAGCCCGTTGGCGGACCCAATCCCCGCGAGGCCAATCAATACGGACAAATCATCCGCTGGGTGCCCGTCAACCAGGATCATGGTGCCGACCGGTTTCACTGGAACCTGTTTGTCATGGCGGGCAACCCGGACGTTCATGCGGAAGGTTTGAAAGCAGGCTCGGAGAACATTCACTCTGGCAACCTCTTTAACTCACCGGATGGATTAAGCTTCGACACACAAGGTCAGCTGTGGATTCAAACCGATGGCAAGACGTCCAACCAAGAAGATTTTGCAGGCATGGGCAACAACCAAATGCTGGTGGCCGACCCAAACACGGGTGAAATCCGTCGTTTTATGGTGGGGCCAAAAGAATGTGAAATCACAGGTCTGACATGGAGCCATGATAAAAAAACACTCTTTGTGGGAGTCCAACACCCGGGAGAAAATGGAGGCTCCACCTTTCCAGACGGTCGTCTGGCACGCTCCTGCGTGGTAGCGATTTGGCGAGACGATCAACGAGCCGTTGGTTGATGCAAGGCTTGTGCTTGATGAACTTTACCGAAGAGCAAAGTGGCCAAGGCTAAGAAGGTCTTGAAACCATGCCATAGCCCGGTTGTGGCGCTTTGGAAACAGGATCGATATGACAATGATTCACCAGCACTTCCAGCGCCGCTTGAAGCTCGAGAATTGCCAGCTTCCTCCCCCCGCATACCCGCGGACCGGTCAAGAACGGTAAATACGCAGCATGTTGTGCATTGATTTTTCCTTCGGACGAGGCAGCCCATTCTGGCCGACCTGGCCAAAACCGCATCGGCTGTTGCCAGTGTTTTGGGTGGTTATGCAATCCCACCAACGAAATCGCAACCGCTTGCCCGGCTTGATACGCATCCTCATCCGGTTTGGCAAACTGACACACTCTCGTGATAAAAGGCACAGGTGGATAGAGTCGAAGCACTTCCAAAATGAACTGCTGTGCCAGCGCTGTCGGCTCTCCTGACTCATCGCTGACGCCGCTTTGTTTTAATTCAGAAAGTAACGCAGGTTGTGCCGCTAACAATCGAGCCATCCACTCAACGGTCGCCGCCGTTGTTTCAGTCGCGGCCATCATATTCTGTACCAACTCCAGCTCCGCAGAAAACTCAGTTGTCAGCTTTTGCAGCCACTGAGCCAGCTCTGTATCCTCTCGCCAACGTTGCACAATCTGATCTCGTGCTTTGTACAAATTCCGTTGCGCGGATTCAACTTCTTGTGTGGTACCACCAAACAGATCAACCGCCTGCAACAACATCAGTTCATTGCGCAAAGCTTCCACTTTGTCCAGCGGCCAATAGATCGGTTTAGACAAACCAAATGCTTCCGACACAGCACAAACGGCCGCTTGCAACGCTCCATGAAACACCGCAGATTTAGCACCTGTTCGGGATGGCAAAAAATCCTGATACAGTGCCTTGAGTCTGGCCAAAGGCACCTTCTGCGTCGCACTGTTATAAAAAACCTGGGTCAAACGGCTGCGCTTTTGCCACGCCTCGTTATTCGTGGTAAACCGCCCCTCAGCCAAACTTTCTAGAAACTGATAATTTTTTATAAAACGCTCAGGTTGACGCAATACGGTTTGAATCTGGCTGGGTTCAGTCATAATCGGAATCGGGAAATTCAAACGCCCATCTTTCCCCGCTGCACGCAAATAAAGGTCGTTCAACAAACCAGATAGCTGCGCATAAGCACGTTGATAGGAAAATATGTGCTGAATTCGCCCCAAAATCGGTGGGCGACGCATATCCGGTCGTCCATCCTGAGAAGATTTCAACCTATATATTTTAAGACCGGCACACTGATGGGAAATCGCTTTCGTAATCAGGGGCAAGTAGGCCCTTGAACGCAAAACAAACACTGAGACAATGACAGCACCCGAATTTTGAGTTTTTGGCGCAGGGAAGGACGATTGCGCCCCCTCATACCAACTCTGTGCCTCTGTGGCGTCCGCATGACTCCAACCGGCGTAGCCCACCAATTGACCGTCAGCCCACAACATGACATTGGTCTCCAGTTGCAGATGCTCGCGAACTTTTCCAACCATCAACCGATAAGAAAATCCACTGAAAGGCGGGAACGCCGACACCAGGCGATGCACCGCCATTTCGGTTTCATCGTTTGGCTCCCCCACGATGACTTCAGCGTCTAACGGAGACATGGTTATTGACGTTGCACCACAATGCTTTTAAAGCGCTTGGTGTCAACGCCTGCGCGTTTGGCAGCTGCCACACCCAATAAGGTTACCTGGTTTTCATCCGCCAGTTCTGCGTCCTGGGGAATCTCAATCACCAGGGTACCGTCTTCGGTCATGCTCACGTCAATCTGGCCTGTTTGACCGTTATCAAACGTCACATCAGCCTGAGTGCGTTCTGTTATCACCGCATCAGCCAAATTCGGAGAGCCAACATTCGTTGTTGGCGCTTCAGAGCGGGTTGCCTGCAACGAATTACCGCTGTCCTTAACCGTGACCACACTGTCGAGCGTTAAATCAGCACCTGTGGCTGATGAAAAGATCGGTAATCCTTCAAGGCTCACTTCTTCGGTTTGCACAGAACCCTGACCCAAGTCCATGGTCGACGTGTTTCCATCGACCACGATATTCATGGAAGCCATTGGCTGAGGGACTGTTACTGTTGGTGAACGACTGTCCGTAATCACGGATGCATTATCCAGCCCCGCCAAAGCATTCACACCTGAGTCAGAGCCAATATTGGCGTTTGTTGAATCCCCTGTTTGATTTGATGATGTCTCAGGGTTGTTCAACTCGTTATTGTCTCTAACCGGCTCGATAGGTGCTGGAGTCGGTTCCGGTTCCGGTGCTGGCTCCGGTGCTGGTTCCGGTGCTGGTTCCGGTGCTGGTTCCGGTGCTGGTTCCGGTGCTGGTTCCGGTGCTGGTTCCGGTGCTGGTTCCGGTGCTGGCTCCGGTGCTGGTTCCGGTGCTGGTTCCGGGGTTGGTTCCGGGGTTGGTTCCGGGGTTGGTTCCGGGGTTGGTTCCGGGGTTGGTTCCGGGGTTGGTTCCGGGGTTGGTTCCGGGGTTGGCTCCGGCGCAACATCAGTCCCGATCACCCAGGCTTTGGTGTATTCACCTTCACCCTTATCCTGCCAAGCTAAAAAGGGATAATCTATGGCAAGCGTGCTATTAGCCTCGATATCCCATCCTTCAGAGCCATCTTTAAACGTAGCCAAGGATTGCAGTTCAGCCGTGGTTTTACCATAGTCCGCTTCATCGGCCATACTAGGGTTAGTTGTTTTGTCAAAATAGCTTGTTGTTACACTACCTGTGTTAGACCCAACTAACCCGCGAACAAGCGATGCATCGCTAACAAGCCCTATCGCATAGCTGTTGCTTATTTCACCTGTGCTAGTTCCAACTAAACCGCCACCAATATAAAACTCACCAGTGACATTTCCAGTAGCGTAAGACTGCTCAATGTTGCCGTTCATATTGTGGCCAACTAAACCACCGACAATACCGCTATTTACTCCACCACTTACCATCCCACTAGAATAACTGTTGCTGACAGTTGAGTCTTTATTTCTTCCAGCCAAGCCGCCGACATAACTATTCCCGCTAACATCACCAGTGGCATAACTCTGCTCAATGGTTGAACTATTATTTACTAAACCAACCAAGCCACCAACATAGTCTCCTGTTGCGCTCACGTCGCCAGTAGCATAACTTTCACTAATCTGACCGCCCATTTTATTTTCACCATTCAGCCCGACAAGCCCACCTACATTAGATACATTTGCTGTGTCTTCTTCAAGACCGCCAAAAACATCGCCCGTCGCATAGGAATTTATAATCTTACCAACTTTATCGCCACCAACTTCTTTACTACCAACCAAACCACCGACATTTTCATTACCTCTAACAGTGCCGGTTGAGTAACTATTGCTGATTTCCGCGTCTTCACTCTTCCCAACCAAGCCACCAACATCGGCTGTTCCCACAACATCAATGGATGCGTCTGAGTCTGTTACATCTGAGTCAGAAACACTGCCAAATAAGCCACCCACGTGGTTAGTACCGGTCACACTGCCCGTCTGACCAATAACACCTTCAATCGTATCGCCGGCATTGGCCAGTCTTCCGACCACCAAACCAACATGGTCACCACCGGTTACCTCACCAGAAACCGTGATATTTTTGATGGTTGCATGATTTGAAATGCCGAACAAGCCGACATAATCCTCGTCAGGTCGATTGATGTAGAACTCGCTGATGCTTCTATTCGCACCATCAAACGTTCCCTTAAATTGTCTGTCAAATTGATCAGAATTGTCACCGATGGGCTGCCAGCCACGGTAGATGGGGTTGTTTTCACTATCCACTCCGTCCTGGTTCCAGCTGGCGGTTGCTGAGGCATCAATATCCGCGCCGAGGGTGTAGCGCCCGAACACGGCCTGGTTCATGCGTTGCAGTTGGTTGACGTTGTGGATTTCGACGGAGCCTTGCTGACCAAACACCACATCGTCTTCTCCAGTGTCGGCGGCTTCAAAACGCACGCCACCGTCGTTGGAGCTGGTATTGGCGATTTTGGCGTTGACATTAATTGTATCCGCGTTGAGCGTCAGGGCGTGGTCTTCTGCCCATTCAACATCGGTTAGCAGGACAATTGATGCGGAGCCGCCGGTATTCTCTGTGCGAATTTCGACACCATTCTTGCTTAATCGGTTTTGCAGCGCCGTGGCGGTGATGCCCGAATGTTGTTCCGCAGGCTCTTGCTCATCGACAGCGAAATCAGAGGAAGCTACGAAGGTTAGGCCGCCGTCACCCAGTGTCCAGTTTTCTGTGGTGCCGTTGATGGTGATATGGCTATCACTGTCCGGCGCTTCAAAGTTCAGCGTGTCATTGTTGAAATCGGTTTCATTGATTTGCAGGTTTGATGCGACCAGGCCTGCGACATCAATCTGCGAGTTCGCGCCGAATATAATCCCGCTGGGGTTGGTCAGGTAAACCTGCCCATTGGCCGTCAGGTTACCAAGTATCTCGCTGGGATTATTATTGGTCACGCGGTTCAGCGCCACGGCATTGGCATCGGGCTGGGCAAAGGTGACGGTATTGTCCGCGGCAATATCAAACTGGTTCCAGTCGATGATCAGTTTGGCACCGTTTTGGGTGATGGTCAGGTTATTGCCGTCAATCTCACCAATCTCGCCATCGCCGCTGGTCACCGTGCCACAAGAGGGCATACCGGAGATAATGGCACAAGGTTCTGGTTCTGGGGTTGGCTGAGGTGCAGTAGAACCATCCACCTGGGTAATATTTGTAGGTTTCGTACTGAAAGCAAAAAGAGCGTCATTAGTTGTTGTAGGGTTTACTACATTCAAAGCGTCGCTCGCATCAGTAAAGGTACCTATGGTGCGCGTTGCTGACGTTCTATCGGTATCAGTGCTGAACGCGCTAGCATCGCCCCATAAGTTTAAAATCCCCGAGCCACTTTTAGCAAATGTATAACTATCAATGCATCCATCAGGATGGGTGCAGCTTATTATTGGTGCTTTAATATCACTATTTTCTCCTACCTCTATATTCAAAGTTCCACCTCGTAGCATTATACTATCACCATCAAAGTATAATGATCCTGCTGTCTTTATTGAGGCTTCACCACTTGGAGAAAAACCATAGGCTTCCTTGGTGTTATCAATGGTGTTGGAGCCTTTTATGCTTATAGAGCCATTGCCAGACATAATCTCTTTTGTTCCACCTCCTCCCATGGTGATTCCGACGGATGCTACGCCATAATAGGTTTGTGTTTTATATCCTCCATGCCCTTCAATTTCTATTGTTCCTTCTCCTCCTGTGTAGATACCCGCAGGGGATAGATAAACTCCCCAGTTTCCACCAGTAGCATTAATGGTCGGGCTTCCTTTGCCCCTCATCACTATATTGCCGCCTGTTTGTGAAGCGAGTTCAGATGTGGTACTTTTATCGGCATTCGGGTCTGTTCTGGCATCTACTATTACTGGAGTTGTTGTATCACTTGCTGTTCTAAAGCCTATGCCCATTATTGAGCTTTGGCCAGAAGCTGCCATTCCTCGCATAGAGTCATTGTTTCCTATTGCAAACCCGCTTGCCTGCAAATCACCACCACCCATGGTTATATTTCCACCATAGCTTTTTATATCACTCAACACGGTAATCGAACCATCGACACCGCCTGCCATTCGAGCAGCCAAAATGACATTTAGAGGAGACCCAGTGCTACCCGAAATAGGGGCAGCAATATAGATATTTCGATGAGCCGCCAGGGTTAGTGTTGTTGAGCCGCTGGTTTTGGTAATACTGGAATCCACCGTGATATCGCCATTGCCCTGACCATCGCCCGATGTGCCACCAGTCTGGATGGTCACGTTGTTGCTATTGAGCGCGGTAGATAGGGTGTTGGCACCCATCCCATTATCAGTCAGCTCAGCACCACCGGCACTGATCGTAAAGTCTGTTGGGTCAATCAACCACTCACCGGTTTTACCGTTTTCGGCTTTAGTAGTGACTTTCAAGTCCGGCTGTATCTGGACATTGGCGGCGGAGGTTTCAATAAACCCGCCATCGCCTGTTTCGGGTGCGCTGGCATCAAGCTTGCCATCGGCGACCACCTCGCCCTGACTCATGCCGCCCATCAGCATGATTTTGCCGTCTTTGCTGGCGAGGGTTTGCGCTTGAATCACGCCTTCGTTATTGACCACGTTTTTGTAAATGTCGTTTTGCGCCTGGGTGGTCATGACAACATAACCGCCATCGGCTTGAATCAGCCCGCCGTTTTCCGCCAGCGCATCCAGCACGCCCTGTTCGACTGTGACGGTCATTAAGCCGTCGCCGGTAAAGTCAAGGGTGACGTGATCACCAGCGGCAAGGGCGACATTGCCTTGACTGGCGTCAATCGTGCCCTGGTTATTGACTTTATTGGCAATGAGCGCGACCACTCCGCCGTTGGCTTTGATGGTGCCAAGGTTTTTGATTTCGCCATCACTGAGACCGAGGTTTTTGAAGTTGAGGGTGTTGTTCAAAAAATCTTCGTCAGACAATTCCAGGGTGGAAGCGATCAAGCCTCCCACATCGACTTGAGCATTCTGACCAAAGACAAAGCCGTTGGGATTGGTCAGATAAACCTGGCCGTTGGCATTGAGATGGCCCATAATCTGGCTTGGATTTTGATCTTGAATTCGGTTCAGGGCCGCACTGTTGCTGTCGGGTTGGTGAAAGTTGACAGTGGCGTTTTCGCCAATGTTGAAACTTTGCCAGTTGGTGATGAGTTTGTCGGTGTTTTGATGAATGTTGAGCGTGTTGCCATCCCGGCTGATTTGGGCCTGACCGTGCTTGACGGTCTCGCCTTGCGGCAAGGTATCGGGGTCAATGGCGTAGGCGGCACCTCCACTGCCGATTAACAGGGCGGCGACCGCTCCGACCACACCACTGCGCGGTTTGCCTTTGCCGGTATTGAATTCGGCGACGGCCACAAACATCTGTCTGGCTTGTGACCAGACCAGACGAAAAGTATGGTTAAGGGAGGCGCGTTTGGGTTGGCGGTGTCGGTTGTTCATGAGCAAAACCTCGTGGTATAAATTTCAGAGTGCAACAGTTTTCGGTAAGGGTGACTGGCCTGGTGGCCAGGTCTTAAAATCGGGCCATGGCTTGTAACCAAAAGCGCCCGGAGGTGTCCTCTCCGTCTGAATTGGTGTCAACCAGACTGCGGTCATCAATGTCGTCGTTTATCTTCCATGCGTAACTGGCGCGAAGGCTGTAGACCTGTGATTTGCTTAAACTGAAACCCAGACCGCCGCTGGTCAGCTGGTAGTCATTGACGCCATTGGTGTTTTGATTGGCAGGGTCATAGCCATCCCAGGGGTCGGCTTGCAATGACACATGACCGGTATCGACAAAAGCTTGCAGTTGCAGTGTGGCACCATCCAGATTCAACTCTGGCACTTCGTAACGTGTCTCAAGCGTGGCTTTCCAGCCTTTGTCGCCGGAACCTTCTCCTGTGGTATAGCCACGCACGCCGTTAGGTCCCCCCAGAGTGAATTTTTCACTGGAGTCGAGATTGTCATTGGTCCATTGACCACTGGCACTGGCCAAAAGGCTTAAACGGCTGGTGATTTTCTGCAGCCGCGTCGCCGACAGTTGCAGTTTTTTGAAAGCCCCATGTGTTTGAGCAGAGGCTTGGTCGGCTGAATAATCCAGGCTGTTGCCGGACCGATCCAGATCGCCACGCGTGAGCGCCAGACGGTAGTTGGTCAGGCCGCCTCCATAGAAACGGTCGAGATGATCCCCATGAAGGGTAAGACTGAGGTTGTGATATTTACGATCCTTGATCTGGGCACTGCCTTGCTGATCTTCCAGTGTTTTGTACACATACCCACCGCCCAGATACACATTCTGACGACGGCTGCGAATCAGCGGATAGGTCAGGTCGGCATTGGCCGTGGTGGCGCTTCCATTCAGGTCCAGGTTGCCCAGATCCTTGCCCAGTGCATAAGTCATGTGACTGGCACCAAGGTTGGCGACCAGCCCGGTGTAGCCAACTGGCAGACGGTAGCCCAAGCGACCGTATTTCAGCTCCATGTCTTCGCTAAACGTCTCTGTGGAGACATTTGCCATCACGGACAGTTGGTCTCCCATACCGCTGAGGTTGTTGATCGCGGCTGTGCCATTGGCTCGCCAGCGCCCTGTGTAGCGGCTACCGTAGTTATCCGTCCAGACCGAACCGGTATAGCGGTCGGTTGGGTTCAGTTCTATGTCAACACGTGTGGTACCAGGCTGGCTGCCTTTTTTTAAATCGGACTTGGCACTCACGCCCGCCAGGTCGCTTAATGTTAGAAGGCCTCGCTCAATTTGAGTGCTACGAATGGCCGCGCTTTGCTCGGGATCAAGAGCATGGATCAGGGTTTGGTTCACACGCTTGTCGGTCACATCGACACCGTTTTTTTTGATGTAGCCCTGTGGCCAATTCTGGGCACCATCGATGCGCCCGGGCTGGATCATAATGATCAAATGCCCTTTGCCGATATCCTGTTCGGGCAAAAAGGCATAGGCCAGGAAATATCCCTGGTCTTTCAGATACTGGGTCACGCGATCAGCCAGGTGCTGCAAGCCGTTAAAACCCAGCTCTTTTCCGATGGCATCCTTGATGATTTTTTGCAACTCGGGTTCTGTGGCCAGGCCCTCATGTCCTTGAAAACGGACTGACTGCAGCGTGATGGTTTGGCCTGTGTCAGGCAAAGGAGGTGGCAATTTACCCTGCCTGGCGTCCTGTTCATCCATGCCCTGGTTTAATGATTCCAGGTCTTTCAACAGGGAGCCCGCATCAGGCGTTTGCGCAAAAGCGGGAGACGAGATGGCAGCACTGCCGATACCGGCCAATGCCATGATCGCTGAAACCAGGGCTTTTCTGGAAATAGAGGGGGATTGATTGACTATCACACTGTTCACCACTTTTCATGTTTGTATTTGAAAAGTGTAGTGAATGTGCAAAAGAGGAGTTCTCACCTTTTCTGACAACTTCCATAAAAAGCACGGGGGAAGTGCATTCGGCTTACAGCGTTTCTGACCAGACAAAGCCCAGGCGGTTGTAGGTTTCGACTGGCAATGAAACAGAACTGGTCTGAGCCACCTTTTGCCGCAAACGATAAATCATGGAATCCATATTGCGCAGATTGGACAGGTCCTGACCCATATATAACTCTTCCAACAAAGCTTTTCGACCGAACGCTTGCCCTGGTTGGTGACGCAAACATGCCAGAAAGCGTTTTTCACGGGCCGTTAAATGTACTGAGGCGCCATCCGGACAAATCAGATTTTGTTCAATAATCTGCCAGGCGCTCTGCGCCGATGGTGTGGATGATTTTTTGATGCTCTGTAACTGAATAATCGCCAACAGCTCATCCAAGTCCACAGGTTTGGGCAAATAATGATCCACCCCTTTCTGATAACCTTTGATCCGCTCCGGTGTTTGTCCCAGAGCCGTCATCATTAAAATTTTTCCGGGATGTTTTTGTGCCACTGTCTCGTAATGGTCTAATATATCGCCATCGGGCAATAAACGGTCCAGCAACAGCAAATCAAAACGGGTTGTGTCCAGTTGTGCCAATGCCTGTTGAATAGAACTGACATGGGTCACCTGTACTTTGCGTTTTTGCAGGAAGATGATCATTTCTTCAGCCAGATCCTGGTGATCTTCCAAAAAAAGCAGGCTTAACTGGGTGGATGACGAACATGGCTTGACTGACTTTTCCATAAAAAACATTTACAACTTATGCGACATTTAAAAAATTGGCAACAGCCCTTGTTCATCCACCTGTTTTGGGCAATGTTCCTTGTGGTGGTCTGCAGTCACAACGTTTTGGCCGAGACCAAGCCCGACAACGATTGCCCTCAGGCGGTATCCCTGAACAATGACATGGCTCTCTGGATCGAATCGTCTCCGCTTAATGACGTAAAACAAATTATAGAACAAAAGTTTGACCCCATTGTAAAAAATGTGGGACTCGGGTTTCGTGACGAACCCGTTTGGGTGCGTGTGATGCTGAGCCGCCCTGAAAAGTGTGACCGCACAGAATGGCTGGTTCAGTTTAACCTTACCTACAATGACATGATTGATTTTTATCTTCCTGACTCTCAATCCGGCTGGTCTCATTGGCGCATGGGAGATCAGGTACCCCACCCAGCCAACCTGTCGGCTGAGAGATTTCCGACCATTCCGGTTGAATTGACGGCCGATGCGCCTCAGCCCCTCTACGTCAGAGTTGAGTCACGCAATGCACTGGCGTTTGACCTCACATTGATATCCCCAATGGCGCAACAGATTCAGGAAGCCAAGGTCTGGACCTTGTCGGTCATTGTTGGCATTTTAATGTTGATTATGATGCTGCTGTCCTTACTCGCTGCACTGATTTTGCGCTTTAGAGAAAGCTGGTACTTTTTTTTATACGTGATCGCGATTATAACCATCCTGGGCTTTGTGCATGGCTGGACCAACAAATTTTTGCCTCCCGGCTGGAATGACCCGATTATCGTTTTCAGTCAGATTCTGGCGGTTATGTTCCTGCTTTGGGTCAGCAATAAAATCCTGGCATTGTCTTTCCACCTTCCCAGAATCTATCTTATTCAGCAATCGTTTGTGTGGGGGACATTTCTCGTTTCGATTTTGAGTGTGATGCTGAATCATTATCAGTTTATATTGCCTGCCATTCATTTCCTCATCGTCATCATCATGCTGACTTTGCTGATGCAAACTCTCTGGCTTTGGCGAACGGAAAAACTGGCCAAACTGTTTATGACTCTGTTTGGCGTTTTGTTTGTCGGCATCGGGCTGCGAATGGCGGGATTGCATGGGATCATCGCCAAAACCTTTTGGACGGATAACGCTCTGACCCTGGCATTGGTCATAAAAGTCATTTTAATTTTCGTGACATTGATGCTGGGTTATTTTCGAGAACGAGAAAAAACCTTTCGATTCAAAGCACTGGCGGACCAGAAACAAAAAGAAATCGAACAAAGGCGCACGTTTTTGAACTTGTTGACACACGAACTGATGACGCCTTTGGCCGTCCTGGATTCCAACACCCGAAACCTGCAGGATGAGATTGAAGCGCTATTGCCGAAACAGAACAGGACCATTGGCAAACAACGCAATGCGATCAAACGAATGCGCCATCTGGTTGACTGGTGCTTGTCAAGTGAGAGCAGTCGACATCTGGCTCGCCGACCTGAACCCATCCAACCTCTGATGCATGAATTGGAGCAGGAGATAACCGACTTATTTGCGACCGACAGGTTGGCTTGGTCCCTGCCAGCGGATGTACCACCAAACTTAACGGTTGTGATGCAAAAAGATGCTGTCATAAAGGCACTGTCACTCATTATCGACAATGCACTGAAATACTCTCCTGCCGATAAAAAAGTGACCCTTTCCTGCAAAATATCAGGCAAAAAAATGCGTTTTTGCGTGAAAGATGAAGGAACCGGGTTTCATGAATCCGACTTTGCGCCTGAGGCATTCAAGCGAGGACGTTCTTCAAAAAACACGTCTGGACTCGGGCTGGGCCTTACCCTCGCACAAGAGATATTTCAGGCCAACGACATTGAATTAAGCATTGACTCGACATCCAGAGGCAGTCGTGTCTGTGCATTGATTCATGATCTCAAGTTCGCATAGGTTGAAATAACTCAGACAGTGGGAATTCAGACATTTTTTCGTCGGTCCAGGGTGAACCCGGTTGACAGTTTGAACCACAATGGACGCATTGCACACTTAATCGACAACACCGACCAACTGTAGACGCTTCCGGATGGCGCATTCTAAGCTGACGATCAACTTATCCCTTGTTGAAGCGATTTTCAGCTTTGATTCAGGTTCATCCACTATCATAGGTGTGTTGAAATAAGTCAAAGTGCGCCATGGCCAAATTACTGTTATGCGAAGACGAACCGACGCTGGTTGAGCAGCTTACCGCTCTGCTGGGGAAACAGCACATTGTGGATCACAGTGGCGATGGTCAGGAATCCCTGTATCTGGCAATGGAGTTTGATTACGACCTGATTGTGCTGGACCTGGGATTACCAGGCCTGGATGGTTTGGCGGTACTGACCCGCCTGCGTGAGCACAAAGCCACGCCGGTACTGGTGCTCACCGCTCGCAATGCTTGGCAGGAACGGGTTCAGGGACTCAAGGCCGGTGCCGATGACTATCTGGGCAAACCCTTTCACTTTGAAGAGTTGCAGGCCCGCATTGAAGCGCTGCTGAAACGCCCGCCCCAGCAAGTGCCGCCCTGCCTGACCTATCGCACCTTTGAGCTTTGCGAACACGAGCGCACTCTGATTCAGCGCAACAGTGGGGTCAGTGAACGCCGCTGGTCCCTGACCCGCAATGAATTCATTTTGCTGCATGCGTTCTTTCAGACACCGGGGCGCGTTTTTTCCAAGACCCAATTACTGCAAAAACTGGGCGATCAACATTACGAACGCGACCAGAATCTGATTGAGGTCTACATTCGCAAACTGCGCCAATACCTTGGCAAAACCGCGATTGAAACCCTGCGCGGTCAGGGCTATCGACTGGTGGCGACATGAGGTCCATTGAAAAACAGCTGAATCTGTCACTGGGGCTCAGCCTGCTGGTTGTGTTTGGACTTTTGTGGTGGCTGGCGATCTGGACATTGCACCATCTGGCCGAAGACTACATTCTGCAACGTCTGCACCTGGATGCCGATGCCATCGGTCAGCACCTGTTTGTTCAAAACGGCCAGATGGCCCTGTCAGAACCGAGTTTGAACCCGGCTTACGCTGTGCCTGATTCGGGACACTATTTCGCAATCAAAACCCCGACCGACACCTTGACCTCGTCGTCGCTGGGGGACTTTCCGCTGTATCTCAAACCGCCTGCGGCGACTTCTCCATCCCGGCATTATGAAACACTTGGTCCCAATAACAGCCATTTGCTGATCTACCAGACCCGTGTGGATTTCCAGAACAAGACCTTGACGATTTACGTGGCCGAAGACCACTCCGACATGGAACAGGCCCTGTGGTGGTTCGATGCCATTGTGGCGGTGTTTGTGTTGCTGAGCATGACGCTGATTTACCTTCTGCAAAAACGGCTGCTGCGCCGCAGTTTTCAGCGGCTTGATCCGATTTACGCGGCGTTGGACGGATTGCAGAAAGGCGAACCGTTTTATCTGCAGGCGGAGGATTACCCTGACGAAGTTCAGCCCTTGATCAGCAAACTGAACGACGCTTTGCAAAATGCGCAAAAACAACTGTCTCGCTCGCGCCAGGCCAGCGGCAACCTGGCCCACAGCCTGAAAACACCATTGAACATTCTGTTTCAGTTGCGCCAGCACCCGACCATTGCCAGCGACCCGACCCTGCAAACCACCTTGCAAACCCAGACCGACAACATTCATCAACGCCTGGAAACCGAGCTTCAAGCAGCCAGCATCGCCGCCGAGTCCCCCAACTATCAGCGTTTCTCGCCTGCACAGGATTTAACCGATCTGACCGACTCCCTGCAACAGCTGTACCCCGACAAGCGCCTGCATCTGACCCCTTCGATCACAGATTGGCCGCCAACTTTGCCGTTGGAGCAAAACGACGGCTTTGAATTACTGGGCAATCTGCTCGACAACGCAGCCAAATTCTCCGATCGTCACTACTGGCTGAGCTTTGACCGAGACACCCAGTGCCTACAGATCGACGACGACGGGCCTGGCGTGTCTGAGCCAGACCGAACCCTGATCCTTCAGCGAGGCGTGCGCCTGGACACCACCACAGCGGGACATGGCGTGGGATTGGCCATTGTCCACCAGATTGTGCAGGCCTATGACATCGCTCTGACCTTCTCAGCCTCCCGTCACGGAGGCTTATGTGTACAACTTCGCCTTCACGGAGAAAAGCCATGTCCATGAATACCGCCGCTTTTGAAAGCCGACAGGCCTTGCACAAATTTCTGGCTCTGAGACTGGGCCTGATCGCCGTAGTGTTTGGGCTGATCACCTCCGTCTCTCTCTGGTTTTACGGGATCGAACTGTTGGAGCACGATGCGGTTGAGAAAGCTCAGGAAGTGGCGCAAGAGCTGATCAGCGAACACAGAACAACGTTGGAGATGCTGGACCAAAGCCGGCAAACGCCCGAACAATCCCAGAAGACCTTGCTGGATTGGAGCAACCAACAGATTGACCAGACCTTTACCTTCATCGAAATCTACAATGCCGCTGGCGAAGAAATCGTGGTCGCCCAATCAAGTGACCCGTTTGCCCGTCACCTGGCCGAATCACGCGAACACCTGAACCCGAAAGTGGAAGCGCAATACAAACCCCATTTTGAAAAAAACACCTTGTTTGTTCAAACCTTTACCCCGCTGGAGCTCGGCCAGGACAATCGCATCATTGGCTACCTGGAACTGATGTACACCTACCCACCGCAACTGCTGAAACGCCAGCATGAATATTTGATTGAGGCGGTCATTGCCGTCGTAATCAGCATTTTGCTCACTGCACTGGTGCTCTACCCGATCCTTTTGCGACTGATCAATGTGGTCAACCAGCAAAAACACGCCATCCTGAAAGGCAATCTGGAGATGATGACCCTTCTGGGATCGGCCATTTCCAAACGCGACTCGGACACGGATGCCCACAATTTCCGGGTCACACTGTACGCCATTGCCCTGGCCGAATCGGTGGATTTGCCTTTGAACGAGCGTCAGGCTTTGCTCAAAGGCGCCTTTGTCCATGACATTGGCAAAATCGCGATTTCCGATACCATTTTGCTCAAGCCTGGCCCCCTCAACGACGAGGAATTTTCAATCATGAAAACCCATGTCAGCGAAGGCCTGGACATCATCCACTCGGCCAGCTGGCTCCAAGAGGGCCGTGATGTGGTGGCGTTTCACCATGAAAAAGTCGATGGCAGCGGCTATCCGAATGGGCTGGCACGCAACCACATCCCGATCAATGCCAGAATTTTTGCGCTCGCCGATGTGTTTGATGCCCTCACCTCAAAACGTCCTTACAAGGAGCCGATGCCTTTGCAAAAAGCACTGACCATCCTCCGGGAAGGGCGTGGCAACCATTTCGACCCGGCGCTGACGGACGCGTTTTTGCAACTGGCCCCCGATCTCTACCGGAATTATTATGGTTTGGAGCGCCGGGAACTGGAACAACGCCTGAACCACATTGTTAAAAGGTACTTTTTGTGAAAAACCCACCCCCTCTGTTCAATTCGTCCCATGCTTACGGTCGACTGACCATTGTCCTGCACTGGGCCACGGCCTGGCTTTTTCTGATCGTGACCCTGCTGGGATGGTGGATGGAAGACTTTGACTGGCTGGAAGCGCTCATGACCCAATCACATTACCTGGTTGGACTCCTGGTCCTGCTGTTGGGAGGGATCCGGCTGACCAGCAATGCCCTGCAAGTGCGTCCGGCCGACCTTGGGCAGGACCCAGTCTGGCAAACCACGCTCAAGCAATGGACGCAAAAAGGCTTGCTGGCTTCGCTGATTCTGATCCCCTTAACCGGTTTTCTGACCGTGTTCTGGGACGACGACCCGGCTGAAATCTTTGGCTGGGCACTGCCGCACGGCTCTCACATTGAAGCGCTGAGTGAGTTCGCCGAATCGTCGCATGAATTTCTGGTCAACGTCGCCCTGTTTCTCATCGCACTGCATGTGCTCGGCGCGCTGAAACATCACTGGTTCGACATGGACGACACCCTGAACCGCATGCGCGGAAAATAAACCCGTCTTTCGCCACTGGATTCAGGTTTGTTTCAGCTTGCACTGTTAAAGTGTTCATCAATCGATTAATAAAGGAATGGATCATGGCAACACCGAACCGACTTCCCCGTTGGGCGCTGATCTGTGCAATGGGCTGCCTGCCCTGGACAGCCTCACAGGCGGCCACGACGCTCGCCGACCTGGTCGATCAGGTGGCCAATAAACTGCCACAATCGGCCACACAAACCAGCCTGAACGCTCTGGCCCAAGGCCAGGGCAAGACAGCCAACAGTTGGCGCTCCGGCGACGTTCGGTTGCATCTGACCCATGAAAACGACCAATGGACCGGTGACCAGGACTTGCGTACCTGGGAAACCGGCATTGAAACCGCGATTGCCCTGCCCAGCCAACGTGATGCGACTGAAAAACTGGCGCAAAGCACTCAGGCACAGGCCAAATCGCTTGCGCCCTACCTTCAGTGGCAAGCCGCCCAGAAAGTCCGTCAGCTGGTCTGGACACTGAAAAAGGCCCAAACCCATTACCGCTTTCAGCAAAAAAATCTGACTCAGGCGCAATCCCTGCTCGATACCATCAAGCAACGGTATCAGGCCGGTGAAGCTCCAAAGATCGATTATCTGCTGGCCCAGACCGCCCTGCTGGAGCAGGAGAAAAACGTCCGGCAGGCGCTGGCGGAAAGAGACAAGGCCCAGGCCAACTACCGCTACTGGACAGGCATGGACCAGTTGCCTGCCCAGCTGACAGAATCTTTGGCCGCCAAACCCTGGCACATTGACGCCAGCCACCCGAAGCTGACCTATCTGAAACGCCACTCGGAGTCCGCTCAGGCGCAGAAAGCCTTAGTCAGCGCGGCTCAAAGCGGGCAACCCAGTGTCATGATCGGCAGCAAACATGAACGCAATCGGGACATGAGCGGCAACACCTTATTGCTGGCACAGATATCGATTCCACTGGGCCTTGGCACTGACCGCGACCAGCGGCTGGCCGAAGCCAATCAGACCCTGACCGAGCGCAATGTGGCGCTCAACCAAATGCAACAACGCCTGAACGAGCAACTGATTCAAGCCCGGACCGAATTGCAAACCACGCGCATCCTGCGAACCCAGGCCAGGGAAAAACGCCAACTCTCCAAGCAGGCCATGCAACTGGGCATGAACGCCTACCAGGCCGGTCAAACCAACATCCAGGACCTGTTACGCTTGCGTGAAACCTATTTTCAAGATCAACTTCAAGCCCGGCTGGCCGATCTGGCCGTGGGCGAGGCCATTGCCAACCTGAACCAAACGCTGGGAGCGCCATTGCAATGACATTTTCAAGCATTTTCCGAGGCCCCAAGGCCCCTTTTTCGATCCACAAATCCCACAAAAACCAGCGCAACAGAATCGCACCGTATGGTTGGCTGCTGACGGCCTTTCTGGCTTTGCCCGCCTGGTCATCAGACATGCTCACTGCCTTGATTGATGCCGCACAGCGCGAAACCCTGGGGTTGAGCACGCAAACGCTCTCACCCATCAAACGGTATCTGTCTCTGCCTTATCACGGGCACCTTTTGAGTCCCAACACCCATCAATGGCAACTGGCCACGCCCCTGTCCGGGCGCGTCAGCAGCGTGCATCAACTTCATGGAGCGGTCAAAGCCGGTGACCCGATTGTCACTCTGGAAAGCGCCGATTTGCTGGCTTTGCAAAACCAATACTTGAGTGCGCAAACCGATGCCACGCCTTTGAAAGCCGCCTTTGAACGCGCCCAGCGCCTGAGCCGAACCGGTGCGGTGTCCGACAGGCAATATCAGGAAGCCCGTGCCGCTCTGGACAAAAACCGCCAACGGCAGCAACAACTGAGTCAAACCCTGCAACTGGCCGGATTATCCGACGACGACCTCAAGCGGTTGCGCCAGACCCAAACCCTTCACACCGACAACGTGGTGATACGCGCCCCGGTGGACGGCGTGCTCAATCCCATTGACATTCAGCCAGGCCAGCGTCTGGCCGCCGACACGGCCATTGGGCTGCTCACCCAGAAAAACACCCTGACATTGGAACTGGCACTGCCCAAAGAGCGGGCGCAACGCTTGCGCATGGGCCAGCACGTCCAAATCGCAGAGCAAAAACAACCAGGCCTGGTCACGTTTATCTCCCCCACCATGCATCCGCTCACCCAAACCGTGCTGGTGCGAGTGCGCCACCCCAATACGGAACAGACTCTGATGGCCGGCGAAATGGTCACGGCACAGGTTGTCTGGCAGGCGCCGTTTGTGGAGCCAGCAGCGGTTTACCGGGCGCCGGCCAGAACGATCAGTCAATACCAAGGCAAAACCGTGGTCTACCAGCTGGAAAACGATCGCTTGCAACCATTGCCGGTTGAGATAAAAAGTTACGAAGCGGATCAGGTGGTCTTTGCCCTGAGCACCGACACCCAGGGCTCTGCCGACCTCACCCTCATCACCGCTGGCACCTCCACCGCCAAATCGCTGTTGCAGGCACGCGCAGACACAAGCACGAACCAGGGAGCAACGGAATGAGCCGATTGATCGCCTTTTTTCTGACCCAGCGCACCATGGTGTTGTTGCTGATTTTTGCCCTGATTTCCGGCGGCTGGATGGCCTTTCAGAAAACCCCGATTGACGCCTTCCCCGATGTGTCGCCCGTGCAGGTCAAGCTGATTTTCAAAGCCCCCGGCATGACCCCCAGCGAAGTGGAACAGCGTGTCATTGCCCCGCTTGAACAGGAACTGCTGGGCCTGCCCCAGCAAACCAGCCTGCGCTCCATGGGCAAATACGCCATTGCCGACATCACCCTGGATTTCGCCGAAGGCACCGATGTGTACTGGGCGCGCCAGCAAGTTTCCGAACGCCTGGGCCGTTTCGACCTGCCTGCCGGGGTCTTTGGTGGCATGGCCCCTCTGTCCACGCCACTGAGCGATGTGTTCATGTTCACCCTTGAGGGCGAGACCCTGTCGGACATTGAAAAACGCAGCCTGCTTGACTGGGTGATTCGCCCCGCCCTGCGCTCGGTCGATGGCGTGGCCGATGTCAATGCGCTGGGCGGCAAGGCCAAAGTGTTTCAGGTGCAGCCCGACCCCGCGCGATTACAGGCCCACAATCTGGGCCTGAACCAGCTGAAGGACGCACTGGAAAACAATAACCGCAATGATGGGGCCGGACGTCTGCAACAGGGCGAAGACGCCTTGCTGGTGAGAACCAAAGGCAATCTGACCTCCATTCGCGACATTGAAAACACCGTGGTCACTTATCAGAACCGGATTCCCGTGCGGGTCAAAGACGTCGCTGAAGTTCGCATTGATGCGCTCTATCGCAATGGCGCTGTGACCCAGAACGGTCAGTCTGAGGCCGTACAGGGCCTGGTGATCGCCTTGCGCGGCGCCAATGCCAAAACCGTGGTCAGTGGCGTGGAGGCCAAGATTGAGGAACTGCAACCGGCCCTGCCCGACGGCATCACCTTGAGCACCTTCTACAACCGGGCCGATCTGGTGGACAAAGCGATTACCACCGTGTCCAAAGCGCTGGCGGAAGCGATTGTGCTGGTGGTGCTGGTATTGCTGCTGTTTCTGGGCAATATCCGCGCCGCAGTGACCGTGGCCCTGATTTTGCCGCTGGCGGCTCTGATGACGTTTATTCTGATGAACGCTTACGGTTTGTCAGCCAATCTGATGTCGCTGGGCGGACTGGCGATTGCGGTGGGGATGCTGGTGGATGCGGCCGTGGTGGTGGTCGAAAACATTGTCACCACCCAGGAAAAAGACCGCGCCAGACTGCCCCGATTGCATCTGATCTATCGGGCGTTGCAGGAGGTGTCGGTGCCGGTGATTTCAGGCATCCTGATCATTATGACCGTGTTCCTGCCGCTGCTGACCCTGGAGGGGCTGGAAGGCAAACTCTTTATTCCGGTGGCTCTGACCATCATCTTTGCCCTCGGCAGTTCGCTGTTGCTGTCTTTGACCGTGATTCCGACCCTGGCGTCGTTCATTCTGGGCAAACCTTCCCACAAGGAACCCTGGCTGGTGCGAAAGCTGAGCCGGGGCTATCGGCCATTGCTCACATGGAGTCTGGCGCATGACCGTCTGATCATCGCCATCGCACTGGTCGGTTTTGCTTCGGCCGTTGCGGTCTATACCCAGGTGGGCAAAACCTTTATGCCGCAAATGGACGAAGGCAACCTGATTTTGCAGATCGAAAAAGACCCGGCGATCAATCTCGACCAGACCGTGCGCATGGACCTGCGGATTCAGGAACGGTTGCTGGAACGTGTGCCCGAAATCGAACGGCTGGTGGCGCGTGTGGGCTCGGACGAACTGGGACTCGATCCCATGAGCCTCAATGACACCGATACCTTTATGGTGCTCAAACCCAAATCGCAATGGCGCATGGACTCCAAAGAAGCCTTGATCCAAGCCATTCGCGAGGTAATGCAGGCCGATTTTCCGGGGATGAACTTTGCCTTTACCCAACCGATTCAGATGCGGGTGGACGAAATGCTCACCGGGGCACGCGGCGACATCGCGATCAAGATTTTCGGCGAAGACCCGGACAGCCTCAATGCACTGGCCAATAACCTGGTCACAGAAGTTGAAACCCTGCCCGGTGCGGTGGACGTGTACACCCCTAAAAACAGCGGTTCGCGTTATCTGCAATTACAGGTCAATCACGTTCAGGCCGCCAAACTGGGCCTGGACGTGACCGAAGTCGAAGACCTGCTGCGCGCCCAGATCGATGGGATGCCGGTGGGCACCATTTATCAGGGCATTCGTCGCATTCCGATTCTGTTGCGCGGCGCCGAGACCAGCAAAGCCTCCATTCTGCAGATGCTGCAACAGCCCATTACCGTGACCGGCGGTGACACCGTGCTGTTGTCGCAACTGGTGGACGCCCGGGAAACCACCGGGCCAGTGGCGATCAACCGCGAACAGGGCAAACGCTACGCCACCGTGATTGCCAATGTGCAGGGACGCGATCTGGTCGGCTTTGTGGATGAGGCCAAACAGGCCGCACAATCGCTGGAGATGCCCACAGGCTACTATTTTGAATGGGGCGGGCAGTTTGAAAACCAGCAACGCGCCGCCAAAAAGCTGAGCATTGTGGTGCCGATTGCGCTGGTATTGATTTTCATCATTCTGTTCAGCACCTTTCGCTCGGTCAGTCAGGCGATCATGGTGCTGGTCAATATCCCGTTCGCCCTGATCGGCGGCATCTGGGCCTTGTGGCTGACCGGCGAACATTTGTCGGTGCCCGCGTCGGTCGGCTTTATTGCCTTGCTCGGCATCGCGGTGCTCAACGGCGTGGTAATGATGACCTACTTCAACCAACTGATGCATCAGGGCCTGTCCATGACCGAAGTGGTGATGCAGGGGGCCATGCGCCGCCTGCGTCCGGTCCTGATGACGGCCTCCATTGCCGCACTGGGATTGGTACCACTGGTGTTTGCCAGCGGTGCCGGCTCGGAAATTCAGCGGCCGCTGGCCATTGTCGTCATCGGCGGTCTGGTGACCTCCACCCTGCTGACGCTGTTGATCCTGCCGATCATCTACCGCCGCTTTGGTGCCTGGTCGCTTGGCCGCGCCGACCGTGCACCGACCGCTGAATAACCACAAAAGGACACGACCATGACCGATCAAAACGTGCAATTAACCCTGCGAGCCGATGCCACCCTGGAACACCCTTTGGTGGACGCGCTGCTGACGTTTCAACCGGCCGTGCCTTTTCAGGTGCAGACCGTCAAAAGTTTTCACGCCCATCAGACCCTGACCACCATCAGCGATCAGGTGGCCGGACACCTGCCGCAGATACGGGTGACCATTGAGACCACTGAAAACGCCTGGTCGGCCATACTGGCCCACATCAAAAACGATCTGTCTCATGCCGAGATTCAGTACTGGGTGATGCCGGTGATCACGCATGGTCAGTTATCGATGACTTGATCCACTCATACAAAAAGGAAAGCCGATGACGCCATCGAACCGAACCAAATGATTACCAGGCCTGGTGATTTTGGCATTGAGCGCCACCGCCTGTACCACCACCGGGGATTTCCAGCCCAAACCGGGCCAGGCGCAGGCGGACTTCAAACAAGACCGTGTGCACTGCCAACGCCTGTCAATGGAAAAATGGGAAAACCACAACCGGCTTCAGGCCGACGACAGCATGCACCGAAAAGCGGTACCGGCCAGTTACCGACGTTGCATGGAAACCCTGGGATATTGAACCGGACAGGTCACATCAAGGCTGTCTTTTCCCCAAAGCCAGTCGATTTCTGCCGCCGAGTTTTGCACAAAGACTGTGGATAACCCGGTGCATGATTTGGGTAAGAACGCGCTAAGTGTCTGTGAGGGTTTTGTTTCCCCACCCTTGCTGAAAAAAGCATCAGCAAACCATGATGCCTCATCGGATCACAGCCCCTGAAGCGATAACACCATCATCACCAGCAAGGTGCTTCCCAGTGCGGCCTGAGCTCCGTAGAAAACGCCATTCACAATCCACTCGTGTGTCCTCATATGACCTCCTGCGTTTGAACATCTCATCATGAAACGTTTTGAATGAACGCACCTTCATAATACACATTGAATAACTTATGTACAACTATTAGACAGCTTTTGACCAGGACGCTGATACATTGGTTTTGCTCTATGGGTTCGCGTCGAAAAATCAATTTCTGGTTTTCGGGCAAAATCAGTAGAGTAACGCTATCTTTTCCGATCAAGTGAGTTCGTATGTCAGGCCAGACGTGGGTATTAGCCGGTCACAATCCGCACAAACAGGCGGCCTTTCGCGCACTGGCCAGCCGCTGGGGCAGGACCCTGTTGCCACAGGGGGATTTTGCCCGTGACTCGGTGGTCGAAGACGGCCAGACGTTTGTCGAAAACGCGCTGAAAAAAGCCCGACTGGCCAGCGAGGTCAGCGGCTTGCCGGCCCTGGCCGACGACACCGGGCTGGTGGTGCCTGCTCTCCAGGGCGCGCCGGGGCTCTACACGGCACGTTTCGCCGAGCGCTTCAACGGCCAGCAGAGCAATGACGAAAACAACCGTCAGGCCCTGCTTTCGCAAATGGCCGGTTTGCCTTTCGGCCAGCGGGATGCGTATCTGACCACCACCCTGGTGTGGATCGCCTCGCCGACGGATCCGGAACCCAAGGTGGTGACCGCGCGCTGGCAGGGTGAAATCCTGATGCAATGCCGCACGCCCGACGGGGTGGGCTATGATCCGATTTTCTGGCTACCGCAACATCTGAAAACGCCATCGGAAATGTCACTGACGGAAAAACACCGCCTGGACCAACGTGCCCGGGCGTTTGAACAATTAATGGCCCTGTTTTAACCAGGCCTGGTGATTTTATGATCGAACTGCGCACCTATGTCTTTCTGGATTCACTGCAACCGCAGTTGGCCGCCTATATGGGCACGGCCTCGCTGGGCTTTCTGCCCGTGCCGGGCGACACCTGTCTGTGGATGGAAGTGGCGCCGGGCATGGCCGTGCACCGTCTGTCCGACATCGCCCTCAAAGCGTCCAACGTGCATCTTGGTCAGCAGATTGTGGAGCGGGCTTATGGCTCCATGGTGATTCACCATCGCAATCAGAGCGACGTTCTGACCTCGGGCGATCAGGTGTTGCAATATTTGAAGACCGAATACACCACCCGTCAGGCCTGCAAGATCATGTGGAAGGAAGTGATCCGTGGGGTGACCCCCGACCACGCCACCCTGATCAACCGAGACAATCGTCGCGGCTCGATGATTCTGCCGGGCCAAAGCATGTTGATCATCGAATGCGAGCCGGCCGGTTACATCGTACATGCGGCCAACGAGGCCGAAAAAGCCGCGAATGTGACCCTGGTGGAAGCCAGAGCGGTGGGCGCTTACGGCCGTCTGTTGATGGCCGGACGCGATGGCGACATCAATGAAGCGGTCAACGCCGCCGAACGCGCGCTCAACCAGATCAACGTCGAAGCGCGGGTTCGTCCCGGCTGACCCGAACGGATTCAAACGCGAATTCCGTTCAAATCAACGTTCCCTCCTTCGCTCAATCCCATCCAGCCTCCGCCTCAATCAAGCCATCATTACACCAACCCTTTGCACGAAACGCAGAACCCCAAACAAAAAAACCCGGTTTGATACCGGGTTCCATCTCTCATCACAACCGGAATGCTTCAGTGTTTCAGGCGCAGATAGCCCGTGCCCTTCTCCTGCAGGAAATCGAAAAAGGCTTTACTGATGATCGACATCGCTTTGCCCCGCGGGTAAACCAGATTCCACTCCCGCTCGATCGGAAAACCTTCCACATCCAGAATGGCCAGAGGCCCGTCGTCGCTTTCCAGATTCAATGCATGCTGTGAGACCACGGAAACCCCAAGACCACCGGCCACCCCATGTTTGATCGCCTCATTGCTGTCGAGCACCAGCCGCTCATGCAGCGTCAGCTTCTGCTCTGCAAAACGGTCCTCGACCGCCGAACGGATACCGGAGCCGGGTTCACGCATGATGAATGGCTCCTTGGCCAGTCGCTTCAGCGAAATACGCGGTTTATTGACCAGCGGATGATCGCGGTGGGCAATCGGCACCAGCGGATTGGGCGCAAACGGATGGATTTCCAGATCCAGGTGCAGCGAGGGCACCTGCCCGACAATGTAAAGATCGTCCAGGTTATTCTCAATGCGCTTGTACAGTTTTTCCCGGTTGACCACCGTCAATTGCAGGTCGATTTCGGGGAAATCCTTGCAGAATTCGCCCAGAGCCAGCGGGGCAAAGTATTTCGCCGTGGTCACAACCGCCACCCGCAATCTGCCGCGTGTTTTGCCCCGGAAATCGTCCAGCGTCATTTCCAGATTGGAAAAGGTGTTGAGAATGGTCCGACAGCTGAGGGCCACTTCCCGTCCCACATCGGTCAGGTAGATTTTACGCCCGACCTGCTCGTACAGAGGCAGCTCCACGGCTTCTGACAGGCCTTTGATCTGAGCCGACACGGTAGGCTGGGTCAGATGCAGTTCTTCCGCGGCGCGGGTAAAACTGAGGTTGCGCGCCACCGACTCAAAAATCTGCAGTTGGCGCAGAGAGGTGTGGCGCATCAAACGATGATGCTGTGCGTAATCGGGTATGTCCTGAGCCATAGCGCTCTCCCAGTGTTAGCCTGTTTGTCCGCAGGTTACGAACAATGATCCAGTTTGGAACGGGTCATCACACGGATGTCCGACGCAAAAATCAACAGATGGTGCCCCTGTTTTTCAAACAACTCGAGCGTTTCCACCAGAGAGTCAATCTGCGTTTCCGGCAGGATGATCATAAACATCACATTGCCATCGCCGGCGATTTCACCACTGTGATAGCCAGTTTCGCCATCACCACGCACATCAAACAAAGTATAGCCACTGACGCCTGCCTGTCCAAGAATTCGCTTGATGCGTCCTTCCAGTCCGGTCGAGGCAATCACTTGCAGCATTTTTTCATGACAGTTTGCCATCGTCATAACACCCCCTTACACCCCGGCTGACCATTTGGCCACCTGATAAAACAACGGAATCCCGACCACCACATTGAATGGAAAGGTGATCCCCAAAGACAAAGCCAGATAATACGAAGGGTTGGCCTCGGGCACCCCGAAACGCATCACTGGCGGTACTGCGATGTAAGACGCACTGGCACTGAGGATCGCCACCAGCAAAGTGCCGCCCACGCTGAAGCCCAGAATGACCTGACCGACGAAAATGCCGATGAACCCGCCGATCAATGGCATGATGATCCCGAATGCAATCAGGGTACCGCCCACTTTTTTAAAGCTGTCCAGACGCTTGGCCGCGACCATCCCCATTTCCAGCAGGAACAGACACAACACCCCCATGAAAATTTCCTTGGTAAAAGGATACAAGGTTTTCATGGCTTCCGGCGGCACAATCGCGCCGATGATCAACGCCCCCAGCAGCAACAGCACACTGCCGTTGGTAAAGGCCTCTTTGAGCAGCGGACTCCATTCGGTTTTGGGAACTTCCTGTGCGCCCATCGTCGCCGTGCCATCTGCAGAAAGCTGATTCGCAGCCAGACGTTTGCGTGCCATGGCCGCCAGCACCAGGCCGATGATGATCGCAGGCGATTCCATCATCACCATCATGATGATCGGATAACTTTCGTGGCTGACCCCGGAAGCTTCCAGAAACGCAATCGCCGTCAAAAACGTGCCGGCACTGACCGAACCGTAATGCGCGGTAATGGCGGCGGCATTCAACGGGTCGATTTTATTGCGGAATCGCAACAGCGCATAACCAATGATCGGGATCACAAAGCCGAGGACAATGGCCCAGAAAATCGCATTCATCGCAATCATCAAATCCGACGTGGCCAATTCTGCCCCGCCTTTGAGGCCAATCGCCATCAGCAGGTACAATGACATCCCTTTGGACATGCCTTCCGGGAACTTCAGATCCGAATTCACAAGCTGGGCGATGGCCCCCAGCAGGAAAAACAAAACCGCCGGTATCAATAAACTGTCTAATCCCATGACTCATCTCCCTGAAAATTGGCTTTATTCAATCTTAGAGTGCCAACCATCAGAAATAAAATTGATATTTCAACTGGTACTCATAGAGCAAACCCAATGACAAAAAACCTTTATATTCAGAAGGTTGCAACATCAAAACGGCCGAAGATAAAAAAAAGGCGCTGACTTTTCAGCGCCAAATGGCTAAGACCTTCTCTGAATCCTAATCCGGCCAGACACGCGATTGCGTGGTCATCATCACCGGTGTTTCGGATCCCTTGCCAGCGTTTTCAGACACCGCTTTTTCCGGCGTCCTTTTTTGGGGCGCACGGGCTTGGCTCACACTCTGGCTTTTGGCCGGTGTTTTGCGTTCGCTTGTCTTTGACTTCGTCTCAGCGGTGGGTTTCTGAGTGGTCGTCGCCTGTTTCTGTGCACGAGCGGTCTGAGCGGGCTTTTGCCCGGTCGTCTCAGTGGGTTTTTCCTGGGCCATGATCGACTCCTTATGCCTGTTTGACTTTCTGAAAACCGGCGTCAATGCGGTCCGCCAACTGGTAATCCACATCCGTGAGTTCACTCTCCTCGGAATAAATCACCAGTGACGCATAATCCCGCCCGAAACTGACATTGGGATGATGCGACAAGGCTTCGGCCTGTTCTGCCACCTCATCCAGAAAAGCACGCAAGTCGTCATAAGAATCGAACACAAACTTGGCTTCCATGCTTGCAGGTCGTTGCTTGACTTTCCATGGACTGATTTCGGAACGGGTCATACAAAGCTCCTCCGATTCTGACTCATTGTCTGATTGTGCTGCTGCATCGGCTGTTGCATGGGTTGCGACATCGGTGGCTGATAAGCGGCCAACCATTGCTGGATTCGCTGCAGCTGTGCCTGCTCTTCCTGTAACAGTTGCGTAAACAAAGCCAGGTCATCCTGAGCTCCCACATTGGCACACCAGGCCTGACCCTGCACATACAAATCGATCAGACCCGCTTCGTGTTCGGCGCAGGTCTGCAGGGATTCGATCACATCCACAGCCGGCATCGCCGGTTGCAACACCGAACCTGCTGGCAAAGCACCATGCGCGACCAGACGGTCGGTCAGCATGGAAGCATGACGAAACTCCTCATTGGCCAATGTCAGAAAATCATCAGCGAACTGAGTTTCCTGACGTTGTCTGGCCAGTGAAGATTGCGCCATGTAATGCTGACCGGCACTGAACTCCAGGCTCATGGCCCGACCCAAAAAACCCAGGATACGAGGATCCATGTGTTGATTCTGCCGATGCCTTGGATGTTGACCGATGCCGGGCATCACGCTGCCCGGTGTTCGACTGAACGCTCTCATAATTGAGTCTCCATCATTTGGGCCGGTCTGCACCGACCCGATCGATTACTGACGTTTGGTCGATAGTTGACTGGTGGTTAAAACGGGCTCCACTTCTTTGTGTGGACGCGCAATAATGTGGGCCGCCACCAAACCATCACCAACGCGTTCACACGCATCTGCCCCAGCTCGGACAGCGGCATTGACCGCGCCGGTTTCACCGCGAACCATGACCGTCACATAGCCGCCGCCAACAAAATCTCTGCTGACAAGGCGCACTTCAGCGGACTTGGTCATCGCATCAGCCGCTTCAATCGCTGGCACTAAACCACGGGTTTCAATCATGCCTAACGCAATTCCATATTCCGTGCTCATGGTGTTTCTCCTAATTTAATGGCTGTCGCCCTTGATCATTACGTTTTAATGGATTACTTTTCGATCGTTGCCAATACCGGCTCAACTTCTTTGTGTGGGCGTGCAATGATGTGCGCGGCAACCAGGCCGTCACCAACACGTTCACAAGCGTCTGCACCGGCACGTACGGCCGCATTCACAGCACCGGTTTCACCACGGACCATCACAGTGACGTAACCGCCACCGACGAAGTCACGGCTGACCAGACGCACTTCAGCGGCCTTGGTCATCGCATCAGCGGCTTCAATCGCTGGTACCAGACCACGGGTTTCAATCATGCCCAAAGCAATTCCATATTCAGTACTCATTGTTTACTCTCCTATCAATGCCGCCCTGTGGCGGCGCTAAATTATTTGGTTTCAATCGTCGCCAATACTGGCTCAACTTCTTTGTGAGGACGTGCAATGATGTGTGCGGCGACCAGACCATCACCCACGCGTTCGCAGGCATCGGCTCCGGCTCGCACGGCGGCGTTGACCGCCCCGGTTTCCCCACGCACCATCACAGTGACGTAACCGCCACCGACGAAGTCACGGCTGACCAGACGCACTTCCGACGCCTTAGTCATGGCATCCGCCGCTTCAATGGCGGGTACCAGACCACGTGTTTCAATCATTCCCAACGCAATACCGTAGTTATCAGACATAAATACCTCCTGCTACTCTTTACACTCTTACAAAAACCTGTCTAGCCGCCTGCCGGGCTTGTGCCAATCGGCGGCCAGGCACTTAAAAAATCGCACGATCTCCGGTCAATGATGCCGGCAATCGTCAAATCCGTTAATAATCGGTCATCGCCTGCGGCCGATCGGGCCGCGGAATTGGCGATGGTAAAAATCCAGTCTCCGGGCTTGACCCCAATCGGATCCATGGCCACAACCATTTCACCGTTGACACTGTGCAGCACCTTGATCGACTGCTGCCCCAGCCCTTCCAGTCGCCGGGTCATCACCAGGGTCTGTTTTACCTGATGAATCATCATGCTTCCGGCTCCCATCGGTCGATGATGCCGACAATGGTGAGGTCGCTGGGATACCCCTTGACCCCACTGGCATCACGGGCCGCAGACGATCCGACACAGACCACCCAGTCACCGGGGGTGCAACCGACCGGGTCCACGGCCACCTGGGGTGTGCCGCCTTCCTTGTCGGTGACCACCAGCAAAGGTTTGTGCTCCAGTGTGGCAATCCGGTTGGTCGAAACCAATGTTTTCACGACTTTGAATATCTTCATGTCACACCTCGTACTGCTCTGCCCAGGTTGGTGACAGACGCATGGTTACCACTTCGCAGGGCACAGCTCGCTGATGATCCCTCAGGGTACACAGACTGGTCAGATCCCCGCTGTTTGACAGATCGCTGTATCGTTGATGCAGCGCCTGTTCAATCCGCTTCGCTTTTTCCAGAGCCCGCGTTCGCGAGCCAGGTACCCGTCCGTCGTAATCACAGCGAATCACCACTGGCACTGGCAGGCCTTTGCCCACATTGAGACCTTTGAAAATCTTGATCCCCACATCGACATCCGCCGCGCCTTCTTCCAGCGTGTCCAGAAACCCGTAATAACTAAGGTTTCGCAGCTGCACCTCTTCAAAGCCATTGCCCAGGCCGATGAAACGCTCCGCATGGCCAATATCCGGGTACAGACCCTTTTCAAACTGACGCACATAGGCAATCTGTGAAAAGTTCTGTGCCATCAACCAGACCAGCAAGTCGCGCATCGACGCTCTGGGCGGCGTACTTCCGGCCTGCTCGGCCTGCGCCACCAGAGCCTCTTTCAAATAGGCTCTGGCCTGCTCGGCCGACCAGCCCGCCGTCTGGTCAAACAACGTCTCGGTTTTGATGTAGCGGGCCAGACACAACCGACCGTCCTGATTGGGCAAATGCACCTTCAGGCTGTCATTGTCGGTATTGAGACCCAGCAACATGGGCTCGACCCGCGAACCACAACCAAAGCGGTTTTCAATCGCCTGCTGAAAATCCTCAAGCTTTTGCAACGCCGCTGCTGCCGCTTTCTTTTCATCACTGCCATGAGCCGCGCAACCTTGATGCGTCGGGTCCTTGTCAGAGTAGTGATAGACCGCGATCTTCAGGTAGCGTGTCGATTCGGTCGCCGGGTTGGGAACCCCTTCCCGAAAACGGTCGTGCTCGACAAATACCCAATGACGCACGCTTTCACTCACATCAAACATCACCCCGGCATGGGCCTTGCGGCGCACCATGGCATAAGGCAGACGCAGCACATAACTGACGGTATGCGCCAGACGACCGTCTGCACAGGGCGCAATGCCCACCGCATGGAAACCGGCCGCCATAAAGGCTTGTCTGGCCACCGCTTCCCGGTCGTCTTTCAACGGATCCCGCTGATAAAAATCCTGCGACAGACGCTCAAATTGTTTAAAGATCCCATAGGCGTACAACGCCTTGACGTTCAGCCCGGTTTTCCAGGCATCGGTCAGCAGTGCCTCTGGCCACGGCCAGCCAAATTCCGACTCGGCCAGCGCTTGCGCTCTGATCACAAAGTCGTCCTGAGTCTGCCAGCCTGCCAGACGTTTCAAAGTCGTTTCCAACTGGTCAAAACCGGTTTTGGTGCCAACCTCGTAGTCACGCAAAAGCTGATTGCGACGTGCGTCCACCAATGGATGGTCACTGCGACCAACCGCTTGGGGCACACCCGGCGCGTCAACCGATGCATTTTTGACCAGGCCTGGTGCCGTCCGGGTCTGTCCCGGTGCCGGCACTTTGCGCCAAAACATGGATCTTTGTCTGACTCTGCCTGGACTCATACTGATTCCGCTCCCATTGCTTCCTGCCGGATCAGGCTCGCGCCCCACCTGACAGAGTCACAGTTGCCCCGGATTCGAAATTGCCACTGGAACCGGTAATGGGACTGTTTTCCACTTCCGGTCCCATGGTCTTGCGATAGTCTGCGGCATGATTAAATGCCTGAGACTGATCGCCCCGAATCGACGCATTACGGTTGTTGGACCAGTGTCCTTCGGTACCGGACATACGCGGTCCACGTCCCCAGCCATCGCCTGTGATCGAAAATCCCTGATCACTGCCTTCCCCGGTCACCCCTGAGGCCGCACTCTGAGCCGCTGGGGCTTGAGAAGGCGTCCGCTTGGGCCGGATTGTGCGCGAACTGGAGTTTTCATTGTCACCGGTCACTTTGCCTTTGGCGCTCGAAAACGCGCCGGTAATCTGACCGCTGCCAGCGGGTTCCGATCCCACAGCGACCGCCTGAGGCTGCATCACTGTCGGGAAATCGGGGTCACCCGGTTCCGCCACAGCATTGACATCACACTGGGCAACGGTCTGGTCATGACCCTGGTAGGCCGTTCCCGAAACCGTCTGGCAAGCGCCTTTCTGGCCGCCGGTCACCCCTGAGACGCCAGGCTGAATGCCGCTGACCGCATGGCCGCCGAAAGGCGAACGTTCAGGCTGGCGTTGTGCCATCTGCGTCTGCTCATCGGTCGAACACACCTTGCGTGTCTGCAATGCATCCATGTAAGGGGTGCCAGTCACCGTAGAACATTGCCCGGCTTCGGAACCGGTCGTCTGGGCGGTGCTACCGGCACGATCACCACTGACCGACTGGCCTTTCCCCGTCTGGCCGTACATCACTTTGTTGGCGGCCGCAGGCGGTTCCATCTGACAGACTTCGCGCACACTGCCCGAATCCTGATAACCGGTTCCGGTCACATTCGCACAGTAGCCGGTTTCTTCCCCCGTGACCGTTGGACGGGCACGGTCGTCTTCACGCGGCTTCACCGAAGACACATTCACTCCGGTCAGGGACGTGCCCTTGGCCGTGGTGGACTGGGTGACTTTTTGCGGTGCCTGAGCACGCGCAGCCCCCCCGCCATTGCAGAACAGATCACTCTGATCGGCCGGCAGGTAGTCGGTACCAGTCACACCGGCACAAACGCCGCTCTCATTGCCGGTCACATCCTTGTCTTGCCCCATGGCGGTACCGCTGATGCTCAAACCACGCGTGGTCTGAGAACGGCTGACCTTGGACGGTGCCGCCGAATAATCCGTGGCGCAATACTGCCCAAACTCTTCGGTTCCCAGATACTCGGTGCCACTGACTTTCTGGCAGTAACCCGAATCCATCCCAGTCACCGAGTCGGTTTTACCCGTCTGGGTGCCGGTCATGGTCTGACCGGCCCCCGTCTGGCTTTGGCCGACTTTGCTCGGGGCCACCGAAGACTTCATCGGCTGCTCTGAACGCGGTTTGGGACTCGCCTTGCAGGCGGTTTTGCCTTTGGTGCAGCGTTCGGCACGCACCTGTTTGGCAATCTCACGGCTGCTGGCATCCGGGTTGGCCATACGGGCTTTGGATGCCGAATGACCGCTTTTATTGCGGAATGCCTGCTCCGAATTTTTGCCCTTGGCACATGCCTGACGATGCGCCTTGGACATCAAGCGCCCCTGAGGTTGTTGCGCCGCATCAGGCTTGGTGGCCACACGCTTCTGGCGTGACTCCTTGCGCTGGCTCGGACGCATCGCCCCCAGATCCGGTTTGGCCGAACTGGCGTCTGACGCCGCTTCCGCCTGCTGGGTTTGCAGGGTTTCTTCTGCCTGTTTGGCCATGGCCTTGGCTTTCGCTTTCGGGTGCCAGGTGGCCTGCATATTGTCCGCCTCCAGAGGTTGACCGCCCTGAGAAGTCTGACTGCGGGCTTTGCCCTTGATCAGCGCATCACGACGCGCCTTGGACGCTTCGCGACCGCTGCCATTGGGGTCCACTGTCGGGGGCGTACTGGTTGCCTTGGCTCTTGACACCTGTGTTGTCGAAGAGGACACCGCACCGGGTTTCTGAGAAGGCGCTGCCGCCGCCGGGGCTGTCCCGGCACTGGCTTTGCCTTGAATCATCGACCGACGCCGCGCCAGGGCCTTTTCACGACCACTGGAGACATTTGCCTGTTCACTCATTTTGGCCTCCTGTATTCATTTCATTGGCCTCAAAACGTCGCTTACATGCCCCGCGGACGGTACACCACAAAGTTGTGCCCCTGGCACTGAGTGTAGTTGTCATAGCCGACCAGGCGGATCAAGTGATCCGGGTAGGCCTGACGACAGGCTTCGATCTCAGACAGCACTTCCATCGGGTCGCGCATGCCAAAGAACGGCAGTTTCCACATGCCCCAGTAATGCGCGGCGGCATTTTCCGGCTTGTCATGTTCAATGGATGGCGTCCAGCCCTGGTTGATGATGTAAACCACCTGGTCAAAGATTTCATCCGCAGTCAAATCCGGCAAAAACGAAAACGTTTCCAGGGTGTATTGAGTGCGATAATCATCGGTTTGTAACGCTGACATAATTCTGCTCCTTTAAAAGTCAATCGATTAAGGTCTCACAAGGGATTAGGCATCCAACTTGTCAACGGTGTCGAATTCAAACTTGATCTCTTTCCAGGTTTCCAGCGCCACAGCCAGTTCCTTGCTGTGTCGGGCCGCATCACGCAGGATATCGCCACCTTCACGTTCCAGATCACGCCCTTCGTTACGTGCCTTGACACACGCTTCCAGCGCCACACGGTTCGCGGCCGCACCCGCTGCGTTACCACCCGGGTGACCCTGAGTACCACCGCCGAACTGCAGAACGGAATCGTCACCGAAAATGTTGACCAGTGCCGGCATGTGCCATACGTGGATACCACCGGACGCGACCGCGAACACACCAGGCATGGAGCCCCAGTCCTGATCGAAGAACACACCGCGCGAACGGTCTTCTGGAACAAACGCTTCACGCAACTGATCCACAAAACCAAGGGTGGAGGCGCGATCGCCTTCCAACTTACCGACAACGGTACCGGTATGCAGGTGGTCACCACCGGACAGACGCAGACACTTCGCCAGCACACGGAAGTGAATACCGTGACGTGGGTTACGGTCGATGACCGCGTGCATGGCACGGTGAATGTGCAGCAGAACGCCGTTTTTGCGACACCATTTCGCCAATGAGGTATTGGCTGTGAAACCAGCGGTCAGGAAGTCGTGCATGATGATCGGCATGCCCAGCTCTTTGGCGAACTCGGCGCGTTCAAGCATCTGCTCGGAATCCGGCGCGGTCACGTTCAGGTAATGCCCTTTACGCTCACCGGTTTCGTCCGTGGCTTTGTGTACCGCTTCGGCCACAAACTCAAAACGGTTCTGCCAGCGCATGAATGGCTGAGAGTTGACGTTTTCATCGTCCTTGGTCAAATCCAGACCGCCACGCAAACACTCATAGACCGCACGGCCATAGTTTTTCGCAGACAGACCCAGTTTTGGCTTGATGGTCGCGCCCAGCATCGGACGACCGTATTTGTTCAGCTTGTCACGCTCAACCTGAATCCCGCTTGGCGGCCCCATGCAGGTTTTGATGTAAGCCACCGGAAAGCGCAAGTCTTCCAGACGCAATGAACGAACCGCCTTGAAACCGAACACGTTCCCGACCAGAGAGGTCAGAACATTGACCACCGACCCTTCTTCAAACAGGTCAAGCGGATAGGCGATGAAGGCATAAAATGCTTCTTTGTCACCCGGAACGTCTTCAATTCGATAGGCGCGCCCTTTATAATATTCCATGTCGGTCAACAGATCGGTCCAGACCGTGGTCCAGGTACCGGTTGAAGATTCCGCCGCCACGGCCGCAGCCGCTTCTTCGCGTGGAACGCCCTCTTGTGGAACCACTTTAAAACAGGCCAGAAGATCTGTGTCCAAAGGCACATAATCCGGCACCCAGTAAGTGAGTTGATAGTCTTTTACACCCGCATCAAAGGTTTGATTTGCCATAATGTTGCTCCTTTATGGTTAAAAGGGTCGTGTTGAATTACGGCCTCAATCATAGGAAAAGCCATTCATCGTGACTAATTGAAAGTCCCGATTAAAAAGATAGAGCCGACCCTATGGTTTGCCCGCAACGCATCAGACATCCCTGTCCCCACGCGGGATTTCGCTTTCCGGTCACGATGGTTTTTTTCTGGAAAATGGCCGCTTTTTTATCAAAATAAACTGAAAACACGGCCAGATTTGTTCTTGCTTTCCTTGTCATTTTCCGTCATCCGGTTTTTACCAGGCCTGGTCATTTGTCATTCCCTTTGCGAGCGCAGCCTGATAGAATCGTAAAATTGCGGAGAGGAAACGTTCCATCAACCCATCGCGCAAACCAGAACAACCGACCCAGTCCAATCAAAGAGGATCGACGCCATGAACGAAACGGAAACAAAAATGCAAACCCAAGCGGAGACCGGAACGGAAACCCAGACACGGCTGACCCCGCCGGATACGACTCTGGCCAAGGTGGTTTATATTCTTTATTTTGCGGGGCTGTTTACCGGCATTACCGCGTTCATCGGTCTGGTGATGGCGTATGTCAAAAAAGGCGAGGCCGACAATCCGGCGTGGTTGACGTCGCATTACCGCTTTCAGATCCATACCTTCTGGTTTGGGCTGGCGTATCTGATTATTGGCACGGTCCTGATGCCGGTGATAATGCTTGGATGGCTGGTGTTTCTGTGGTGGCTGGTGTGGTTGATCATCCGCTGTGTCAAGGGACTGACCGCGCTGGACAAAGGACAGCAGATTGAGGGCGGTTTTTTCAGTCTGGCCGAAGTACGCTAAGCGAGTAGGCTAACCAAGTGCGTGAACCGACTGAAAGCAGACCAAAAAAAACCCGCTAACGGATAACCGATAGCGGGTTCAATGCATTAGGTGTTTCGCTTTCGCGAATCAGTGTTTAAACAACTGACACGTTCTCTGCTTGTGGGCCTTTTTGACCTTGTGTCACTTCCATCGTGACCGTTTGCCCTTCCAGAAGGGTTTTACGGCCGCCAGTACCGTTGATCGCTGAGAAATGTACAAAGACGTCTTTGCCGCCTTCCTGCTCGATGAAACCGAAGCCTTTCTCATCGTTAAACCATTTTACGGTACCTTGCGTTAAATCAGACATGCTTTTTCCTTATACTACTAAATAAATACCCTTGGATTCTGACCGGCTCAAAGCCCACAAGACTTCCTGCCTTTCAAAATTCAAGTGTCTTCATTATACCCATTTTTTTGATTTGTACAGACTATCTTTTGAATTTTTTATGACAACACAAGCAGTTAGCGTCGTTTTCCGCTCTCCCAAAGGACGTCAGAAGACGGCATAAGGCACTCTCAACGATACGCTTCCACTTTGGAGCGCAGGGCCAATTCCGCCGGATAAGGGTTCAAAAACACCTGTTCCGCCAGATAATCCGAACCATAATGGCGCAAAAACTGTTGCAATACCTTGATCACCGCAATCATGGGCACAATGCCCTGACGGAATTCCTCACGGGTTTCCTGGTAATGGTTTTTTTCTTCTGCCATCAGCTCGTTTTTGAAAAAGCCGAAAAGGTGATCGAGCACATTGATCACCGCCCCGCGCTTGCTGTGCTCGCCCAGGGCCTGATGCAGCAAGCCTTCGTAGGTGTGCAGTGACGCTTTCAGGTCGCCCTTGCCGGCTGCGGCCACCACCGGCCCCATTTGCCGGAAAATCGCCTCGGATTTGGATTGCAGCAGAAATTTGTGCTGACGGTGAAAGGTCTCAAACGCCTTGACGTCCGGCTGGTTTTGCAGAAATTCACGCCAGCGGGCCTGAGTAAACACGTGCATCACAAAATTTTCCCGCAGCCAGGCGTCTTTCAGACGGCCCTCTTCCTCGATCGCCAGCCAGGGCGCTTCTTTCTGCAACCGCGCGGTAAACAAGCCCTGACCCATTTTGTCCTGGGACCCGAACCACTCGCCCGTGGGCCGATAAAACTTGATCCGCTCCATGCCGCAGGTGGGCGAACGCGACTTGACCACCGCGCCGTCCATGCCCTGACTGAGCAGCTTGGGAATCATTTTGCGATTGTAATCTTCGATCCCTTCGGTCACATCCTGCTCGGTGCGGGTGCCGCGCACACGCAAATCGCCATCAAAATTGACAATGCGGATGGTTTCCCGCGGCGTGCCCAGTACCGGCGCTTCGGGGCAGAACGGATAAAAGCGGGCGTAAGGGGCCAGATCGTGATTGAGAAAATCGTCCTGAGCATGACCGCCGTTGTAGCGGCATTCGGTGCCGCGCAGACAATCCGACACGGCAATGTGCACACGTGGAAATTGAGGTTGGCTCGTCATAACGCTCCTTTTTACCAGGCCTGGTTATTAGGTGATGTTTCTGCTTCTACCACCGTGGCAGTCCCGTCGCCCCGACCGAAACCGACGCAGAGACCACAGCAAGCTGGCATCAGATCAGAGATCAAGCTAACAGGTTGTATAACAATTGTACATCGAATTCCGTTACAATGCCGGGTAAGCCAAATTCCTTTCCCGAACAACAAAGAGACAGTCTCATGCATTACAAAAACTTTACCGCTTACCAGCATGGCACCGAGCCGGCGGTCGGCGTGCTGCTGACCAATCTGGGCACGCCCGATGCGCCCACCAAAGAAGCGCTCAAGCCCTATCTCAAGGAATTTCTGGAAGACCCGCGTGTGGTCGAACCGCCACCGGCCCGCTGGCTGTGGAAACTGATTTTGAACGGGATCATTCTGAACACGCGTCCGGCCAAGTCGGCCGAAGCCTATCAGGAAGTCTGGGGCCATTACGGCGACGGCTCTCCGCTTCTGGACATCGGCAACAAACAGCTGGAAGCGGTCAAAGAAAAAGTCTCTCAGCACTTCCAGGGACGCGTGGAATTCGCTTTGGGGATGCGCTATGGCAACCCATCGATTCCCGATGCGCTGAAGTCCCTGCAGGAGCGCCATGTGCAGAAACTGGTGGTCCTGCCCATGTACCCGCAATACGCCGGAGCCACCACCGCCTCCACCTTTGATGCGGTCACCGACGAATTGCGTCAGTGGCGCTGGGTGCCCGAGTTCCGCTTTATCAAAAGCTACCACAAGCATCCGGGCTACATCAAAGCGCTGGCCAACAGCATCCGCGAACACCAGGCCGAACATGGCCAACCCGACCTGCTGGTGATGTCCTACCACGGCATTCCGCAGCGTTATTACAACAATGGCGACCCGTATGCCTGCGAATGTCGGGCCACCTCGCGACTGGTGGCCGAGGAGCTGGGACTGGGCGAAGACGATTATCTGGTCAGTTTCCAGTCACTGTTCGGGAAAGAAGAATGGATCAAACCCTACACCGATGCGACGCTGAAAAGTCTGCCGACCAAAGGAATCAAGCACGTGCAGGTGATCTGCCCCGGCTTTTCGGCCGACTGTCTGGAAACCATTGAAGAGATCGATCAGGAAAACCGGGAGTATTTCGAGGAAGCCGGTGGCGAACAGTACAGCTACATTCCCGCCCTCAACTTCCGCGACGATCATACTGACATGCTCTCAGAACTGGTTTTGCAGCACACTCAGGGCTGGCCGGAACGGGACGGTTTTGATGCCGAAGCGGCGAAAAAAGAACGGGCCATTCAGGCACAACGCGCGCAGGAAGTGGAACAAAGCCTGCTGGATCAGTTTGGCGAAGAGATCATCTACCCTCAAGGCAAAAAACATTTGGGGTAAAAACCCGGGCTGAGTCCCTTCCGGAACCGGTCAGAATTCAGCCTGTTTGACCGGGTTCCCCTTCTTCTGAGTCGTCACCCGACGCAAAACATTCCTGCTGCAATTGCCCGACTTCCAGTCGGGTGCCGGTCACCACCGGGCTTTGCATCAGATAACACACACTGCGCCAGATTTGATCCAGTCCAATCGCTTCGGGCACCGCATTTTCCTGCAAACGCGCCTGCTTCAAGGCTTCGCTGTCCGCCTCATTGAAAATCACCAGACCGGGTGCCAGCGTATTGCATTTGACCTCGGGCGCCCAGGCACGCGCCAGAGAGCGCATCATCGATTCCAGCCCGGCCTTGGAGGCCAAGTAAGCGGTGTAATCCGGGTGGCCCCGGCTGGCCTTGGCATCGCTGATCGCCATCACATCAGCACGTTCCGTGCTTTGTTGCAGCAAGGGAAAGCAGGCCTGGTTGATTTGGTAAGGGGCACGTACGTGTACGGCCCAAAGCGCGTCCAGATCGGCCACGCCAGACAGGTTTGACTCTTTTTTCCAGAGCGAGGCATTGTGGATCAGCGCGCGCAGACTCTGCACCCGTGTGTGCAACCACTCGATCATGGCCGTGACCGCATCGGCATCGGCAAAATCCACCTGATAGCCGATGGCCCCGGCCTGGAGAAGTCGATCCACGCCCGGCTTGTGGCTGCGGTAGGTAAACACCACCGGATGCCCGGCCTGCAAAAAACGCAACCCCAGGTCCAGTCCGATGCGCTGGCCCGCGCCGGTAATGAGAATGGCGTCTTTGAGTCGGGTCACGCTCAGCCTTTCACCACCAGATTGACCAGTCGGCCGGGCACGTAGATTTCCTTGACCAGCTCCTTGCCCTCCAAGTGTTTGATCACCCGCTCTTCTGCTTTGGCCGCCGCAATGATGCTGGCCTGATCGGTGTCTTTGTCCACCTCGATCTGGCCGCGCAGCTTGCCGTTGACCTGCACCATCAATTCGATTTCGTCTTTGACCAGCGCCGATTGGTCCACCTGCGGCCAGACGGCATCCAGCAGCAAACCGCCCGACGGCGCATGACCCAGGGTTTCCCAAAGTGCCTGACAGGCATGCGGCATCACCGGAGACAGCATCACCACCAGCGCTTCCATCGCTTCCTGCATCAGAGCACGACTCGGGGCGGAGTCGTCTTCAAAACGTGCCAGATCATTGACCAGCTCCATCATCGCTGCGATGGCGGTATTGAAATGCAGACGCCGCCCCATGTCGTCGCTGACTTTCTGAATCGTGGTGTGCAGCTTCAGGCGCAGGGCCTTCTGGGCTTTGTCCAAACCATCCTGACTGGCACAGGGCGCAACCAATCCTGCCTGAGCATGCGCATTGGCCAGACGCCACAGACGACTGATAAAACGATGCGCGCCTTCCACCGACGAATCCGACCATTCCAGCGTCTGTTCCGGCGGCGCGGCAAACATCATATACAATCGCAAGGTGTCGGCACCGTAGCTTTCCATCAATACCTGCGGGTCCATGCCATTGTTTTTGGACTTGGACATTTTGATCACACCGCCATACTGCACTGCGGAACCGTCGGCTTTCAACTTGCCCTTGACGATCGCGCCCTTGTCATCGGTGACCGGCTCCACATCCAGTGGCGAAAACCAGACCTGTTTGCCGTTGTCGTCCTGTCGATACCAACTGCCCGCCAGTACCATGCCCTGGGTCAGCAGGTTTTTGAAGGGTTCGTCCGACGACACCAGCCCTTCGTCGCGCATCAGCTTGTGGAAAAAGCGCGCATAAAGCAGGTGCAGAATCGCGTGTTCGATCCCGCCAATGTATTGATCCACTGGCAGCCAGTGGTCGGCACGCGCATCCAGCATCGCCTGATCATTGTCCTTGGAAGTGTAGCGGGCGTGATACCAGGACGACTCGAAAAAGGTATCAAAGGTGTCGGTTTCGCGTTTGGCCGGACCGCCGCATTGCGGACAGTCACAGTTTTTGAACGCGTCCATTTTCGCCAGCGGCGAACCGGACCCATCGGGCACCACATCTTCCGGCAGGCGCACCGGCAAATCGCTTTCCGGCACCGGCAAAGCGCCACAGGCCGGGCAGTAAATCACTGGAATCGGGCAACCCCAGTAACGCTGACGCGAAATGCCCCAGTCGCGCAGACGGTAATTGGTCTGTTTTTCGCCCAACCCTTTTTCGCCCAGCACCTTGGCCATTTCATGCAGCGCCTGCTTGGATTTGAGGCCATCAAACGGTCCCGAATTCACCAGCATGCCTTTGTCGGTATACGCCTGCTCGGAAATGTCGGGCGCGTCTTCGCCTTTGGGTGCGATCACCGCCTTGATCGGCAGGTCGTATTTTCTGGCGAATTCGTAGTCGCGCTGATCGTGCGCCGGCACCGACATCACCGCCCCGGTGCCATAGCTCATCAGCACAAAGTTGGCTGCATACACCGGCAACACCTCATCCGTGATCGGATGACGCACGCGAATCCCCGTATCCATACCCCGCTTTTCCATTTTTTCCATGTCCGCTTCGGCCGTGGACACATGCGAGCATTCTTCGATGAATCGCTCCAGCGGCTCGTTCTGCACAGAGGCTTTGCGCGCCCAGGGGTGATCCGCGGCCACCGCTAGATACGTCACCCCCATCAGGGTGTCCGGGCGCGTGGTATAGACTTTCAGATTGCCTTGCGACGCATCCAGGCCGCTGGCCACCGGAAACTCAATCTGCAGACCGGTGGATTTGCCAATCCAGTTTTTCTGCATGGTTTTGACCTGCTCCGGCCAACCATCGAGCTGATCCAGGTCTTTGAGCAATTCTTCGGCGTAATCGGTGATGCGCAAAAACCACTGAGCGATTTCTTTGCGCTCAATCGGCGCACCGGAGCGCCAGCCCTTGCCATCGATCACCTGTTCGTTGGCCAGCACGGTCTGGTCCACCGGGTCCCAGTTCACCGTCGACAGTTTGCGATACACCAGCCCCTTGGCCATCAGACGGGTAAACAGCCACTGCTCCCAGCGGTAGTATTCCGGGTGACAGGTGGCGACTTCGCGCGACCAGTCATAGCCCAACCCCAGCGATCTCAACTGATCGCGCATGGTGTCGATGTTCTGATAGGTCCATTTTGCCGGTGCGACCTGATGATCCATGGCCGCGTTTTCTGCGGGCAGACCAAACGCGTCCCAACCCATTGGCTGCAGCACGTTTTTGCCCTGCAACCGCTGATAGCGTGCCACCACATCGCCGAGCGTGTAGTTGCGCACATGGCCCATGTGCAGCTTGCCGCTGGGATAGGGAAACATGGACAGACAGTAAAACTTTTCACGCGCCGGATCCTCACGGGCCTCAAACACCTGATTGTCGGCCCACAGAGACTGAACGGCGGTTTCGATGGCTTTGGGGTCGTAGGTTTGCGGCTGGTCTTGGTCGGAACGCGTTGTCATAATCGGTAATCTTTTTTTGGTATGATTGGTAAAAAGTTCCCGGAATTATAACAAAGAGTCCTTTGCACGAGATCAAACACGGTGAAAAATGGCTAAAATTTCGCTGCTCTGCGTTGGAAAATTGGCCCATGGCCATGCCATGGCCTGCATTTTCCGCCTTGATCAGCAACATTTTTTCTTATTTTTATCCCGTCCCTGATCTCGTGCAAAGGACTCAACAAAAAGGATGCGCATTATGAGCGATAACAAAATGCTGGCGGCCTACCGCCACCTGCTGGAACAGGCCAAAGACAGCCTGTGGAAAGCCGAGTTCAAAAGCTGGGATGCACTGAAAAAAGCGGTCTGGGAATTTGAACGCAAGGATTCACAGTTGCAGGCCTTGACCCAAAAGCAATGGCAACAGGTGCAGGAAGACGTCGAAGCCGACATTGAACAACTGGCCGAGTATCTGGATGAGTTCAACCAAGGCGTGGATGCGTTTCTGGAAATGGACCTGCCGCTGATTGAATCCTATCTGGAAGAAAAAGCGCTGAGCCTGTCCGACCCATCCGAAATCATGATTCTGCGCCTGCGCCTCAATGCGGCCATGAACGATGTTCACAAAGCGGCCAACGACCATTAGCCGCTGGTTTTTCACCAGGCCTGGTAAAAAACCGGCCTAGCAGCCTGTCGGACTCTCAGACACAAAACCGCAGACACAAAAAAACCCGCTGTGGCCGAAGCCAGAGCGGGTTGACAGTTCGCGGCATCGCCGCTGAAACGGATTAACGCTTCGAGAACTGTGGACGGCGACGCGCTTTGCGCAGGCCGATTTTCTTACGTTCAACCGCACGCGCATCACGGGTCAACAGACCTCTGGCACGCAAGGCGGAACGGTTTTCTTCGTTGAACGCCAGCAGCGCTCGTGAAATACCGTGACGCACCGCACCGGCCTGACCGGTGGTACCACCGCCCTGAACCGTGACGTTGATGTCAAACTGTTCCACGCTTTCGGTGGCTTCCAGCGGCTGGTTGATCACCATCAGATCGGTTTCACGGGCAAAATAGTCTTTGACCTCGCGACCGTTGACGGTGATTTTACCGGAGCCTGCACGAAGAAAGACACGTGCGACGGAGTTTTTACGGCGACCGGTTCCGTAGTGTTGTTCTACTGCCATGTTACTTTCCCCTTACAATTCCAGTTCTTTCGGCTGCTGAGCGGTATGCGGGTGATCTTCACCGGCATAAACTTTCAACTTCTTCATCATCGCACGCCCCAGAGGACCACGAGGCATCATGCCTTTAATGGCCAACTCAACCGGACGTGTCGGCTTGTTGCGCATCAGCGTCTCAAAATTACTGGACTTCAGGTTCCCGATGTAGCCGGTCACGTGATGATATATTTTATCCTGACGCTTACGGCCTGTGACCGCAATTTTGTCAGCATTGATGACCACAATGTAGTCGCCGCAATCAACGTGAGGCGTGAACTCGGGCTTGTGTTTACCGCGCAGACGGTAAGCGATTTCGGCAGCCATACGTCCCAGCGTTTTGCCTTCGGCATTGACCACAAACCAGTCGCGTTTGACTTCTGCGGGTTTTGCAACAAATGTCTTCATTACTTTGTCCTGTTTTTTTTTGGCAAGACCGGCACAAACGTGTCCGGCCCTGACGATCCAATCCAATCGGTGACGGTCGGGGATTCCGAACCGTCACACGCACTTACTGTTTAACGGGCAATAAGGGGGATAAGGATTTAAAGCGTGAATTTTAGTGATTTATAAAAACAAGTCAAGCACTTAACCCATCTCTTTTTCAGAATCCGGTGTTGTTCCGTGGATTTCCTGCTGCAGACGCGCGCTTTTTTCGGCCATGAACCCGGCCAGTTCGGCTTCCAGACGGCGATAAGCCTCCATCACGCGCCGCCCCTGCTCGGTCACAAGCGTGCCGCCGCCGTCCTTGCCGCCATGGGCTTTTTCCACCAACGGCTTGGCAAACATGGCATTCATCTCATCCACCAGTTTCCAGGCTTTTTTGTAGGACATGCGCATCGCCTTGGCGGCCTGATTCATCGAGCCGGTGCGCTCGATCTGCTCCAGCAAGGTGATGCGGCCCACCCCGACATAGCCGCCGGAATCCTCGCTGTTCTCTCCGGTGATCCAGAAACGCGCACGCAGGTGCGGTGCAAAGGCATCACCGGGCAATTTTGTGGACGGGGTCTGTCTGGATTTGGGCACACGCGCCTCGCAAGCAAAAACGGATCGAAAGCATTTGATTTCAGCGGTTTATTGCATTATAACGAAGTTGAAACAAAACTTGGTGACGCTGTCACCAAGCCCGAATGTTTTGACCTGAAAAATAATGAGGAGACGTTTTCATGAACGACAACATCGGACAAGTGGATCGCTGGCTGCGTATTATCCTGGGCATCGCGCTGATTGCGGCGGCGGCCACCAACGTGCTGGGCATGTGGGCCTATATCGGGATCATCCCGCTGGCCACCGGCCTGATTCGCTGGTGCCCGGTTTACAGCCTGCTGGGCATGCAGACCACGCCCAAAACGCCTTCGTCGGAGACCTGAAAGCAAAAAGCCGGTGAAGACAGAGTCAACACCGGCTTAAACGGTTAAAAACCGCTGGGATCAGCGGTTTTTTTGTGCCCTTTGCATTATGCCAGAGGGCGTTTTGGCTGCGTTTCTTCAGATGCCGTGGAAGGCCTTGAATTTTTCAATGGTCGCAACCGGTTTTTCTTTTTTGTTGGCGGGGTTCAGTACATAGACCACGGTTTCACCGTTCGGGCCAGCGCCGATGTCGGTGTAACGCAGGTTGTCAATGCCCAGGTCCACATAGCCTTTGAAATCGTCCCAGGTTGAGAACACATAAATGCGGTTTTCTTCGTCCTGATAGACTTCGCCGTAAAAATCCTCGGCTGCTTTCAGGTCGCCCGACATCATCTGTTCACCAATGGACGGCGTGGTTTTCTTTTTGTCTTCTCCGGTCAGACCATACATCACGGTTTCGCCATTTGGACCGGCTCCGATAAAGGTACGACGGTAAGCGGTTTCACCCCGTTCGATGAATTCCTTGTACAGTGCGGCATCGTAAAACACATTCATACGCCCTTCGTGAAACGCCACGTACAAATCGTCGTTATTCGCCACGGATTGCGCCTGTTCGGTTTTCGCCGGTGCCGACGTCTGGGTTTTGGCTTCGTTTGCACAGCCAGCCAAAATGCCCGTCGCCAACATGGCCATCATCAATTTCTTCATTTCGTTCATCCTTCTGAGGTCGTTTAAAAACAATGATATTTTAGAAAGCGGATATAACAACTCCGTGACGCCTGTGTGACAAAAAGATGAAAGCGTGTCGCCATTGCAATTGAGGGCCGCACACGCCAAAATAGCGAGAATCCTCAAAAAGACAAGCTCATGAGCCATTCCCAGTACCCGCCATTGAACCGCTACCAAATTCCGGACGACGAGGCCCGAACCCTGGCCCACCGGGTTCTGGAAGAACTGGAAGCCGCCGGATTTCATGCCGATCCGATCCACTTCACCCTGTTTTACGAATGGCTGGGCCAGCTGGATCCGTCCATGGCCGAAGAAATTGAAACGGCCCTGCACACCCAGACCTATGACGAGCACACCGCCCACCAGTTGTTTCGCCATCTGTGGTCGGAAATGATCAGCGACACGCTGGAATCCAAGCAGTTCAGCGAAGCCATTCAGGCCCTGATGCAGTTCATTGAAACCTGGATGCAACAATCGCAGCAGAAGGCCCGGCAGTTGAACCAACAGGTGAATGCCCTATCACTGGACACGCCGCCGGAAACGCTTCTGGCGCAATTGAAAACCGAGATTCTGCCCACGCTCAACGATTACCAGCGCAACAATGAAGCGCTGCATGAACAGATCCAGAGTTCCAGCCAGGAAATCAAGACGCTGCGCAAGAAACTGGATGAAGCCAACAGCATGGCCAAAACCGATGAACTGACCAGCCTGCCCAACCGACGCGGCTTTCGCGAAACCATGCAGAGACTGATCCAAAACGCCATCGACACAGAAAGCAGCTTTGCCCTGCTGGTGCTCGACATTGACCATTTCAAGCAAATCAATGACGAACACGGCCACTTGGTGGGCGATGCCATTCTGCGCTATCTGGCCAAACTGCTGCACCACCAGACCAAAGGTCAGGACCACATTGCCCGGATCGGCGGGGAAGAATTTGTGGTGATGCTGCCCGACACCCTCTACAGCAGTGCTTTGAGTGTGGCCGACAGCATCCGCAAACAGGTGGCCGCCCGTTCCTTGCAAATGCGAAAGAATCACCACCCCATCCGCCTGACCATTTCCATCGGGGTGGCGATGTTCCAGCTCAATGAACAGTTCGAAGACCTGTTTGAGCGCGCGGACCAGAGCCTGTACCTGGCCAAGAACAGCGGGCGCAATCGTGTCAGAGGGGAAACCGACCTGTGACCACGGCCTTCAATCTGATTTGCGGCCCGCTCGGCTCGGGCAAAACCACCTTGATTCGGCATCTGCTGTCACAAAAACCCGAACACGAACACTGGCTGCTGGTGGTCAACGAATTCGGCGCGGTGGGCATTGATGGCGCGATTCTGCAAAGTCAAAACCACACCCGCGTCGCCCAGATTCCCGGCGGCTGCATCTGCTGCACCGCCAAGGGCGAAGTCGAAGCCACCTTGAAAAAACAAATCGCCAAACACAAGCCCGACCGGATTCTGCTCGAACCCACCGGCCTGGGCGAACCGGACAATCTGGTGGATCTGATTCGCTTTGCCGATTTCAAAGACCGGATCGATATTCAGGCGGTGGTCACGGTGCTGGACAGCGCCCACACCGAAATCGCCGACATAGAGCGCATGACCATTTATCAGAGTTTGCTGAACATGGCCGATGTGATGGTATTGAATAAAACGGATCTGGCGGAACCGGCTCGGATTGACGCGCTGCAAAACCTTTGCCAGGCCTGCTTTCCGCCCAAGGAAGTGGTGGTTGAAACCACACAGGGACGCCTGCCGCTGGAAGCCATCCGGCGTGCGCATTTTACCTCGCCCGGGTTCAGCTTTGCTCAGGGCGAGACGGAACCCTTTTCACCAGGCCTGGTCAAAACGCACTTCCACGCGCCCACTGCGGCCGACTTGCCACCCGTGCAGAATCTGCCAGGCCTGGTAGAGCGTCAGGGCAAGCATCAGGGCGACACCGTCGCGATTGGCTGGGTCTTTGAACCGGACGTGGCGTTCGACTGGCAGGCGTTGCGAACCCTGTTTGAACAACTGGCGACCAACGGACAAGTCAAACGGGCCAAAGGGGTGTTTGGCGTCGGTGCCAGCTCGCGGATGCTGTTTCAACTGGCACAGGGCGAAGTCACACGAGAGCTGATTGCCTACCGCAAAGACTCGCGTCTGGAATTGCTGCTGACCAATGCGGATGCGGGGTTAGTCACCCAACTGGAGCGATCTCTGCAGGCAGCCATAACCGCTTCCTGATCCACGTCCGTTCCTATTTCAGGCCGGGCTCACCGTCTGGGGTTCGGCCTTGAGCACCAACAATGCCGCCAGCGCCACAAACAGCGCCGACACCAGCAAGGTCGCTTCCATGCCCGCCATCTGATAGACCCAGCCCGACAGAATGGTGCCGATCAAACGGCCACCGGCATTGGCCATGTAATAAAAGCCCACGTCTTTGGACGTGCCATCGGCGTCGGCATAAGACACAATCAGATACGAATGCACCGCCGAGTTGAGCGCAAACAGAATGCCAAAAATCACCAGGCCTGCCATCAAAACGGTCTGCGGTGACGCATCCAGCCACCACGCCATGGCCATCGGCACCAGCGCCAACGGCAGCGCCAGTTTCATCGCCGTATGCCGTGTCGGCATGGTTTTATTCGGGTTTCGTATCCCGGTCAATTTGGGCGCGGCGGCCTGCACCACCCCATAACCGATCACCCACAATGCCATAAAGGTACCCACCTGTATGTGCGACCAGTCCAGCATCACTTGCAGAAACACCGGCAGGGCCACCACAAACCAGACATCGCGTGCGCCGAACAGGAAAAACCGGGCCGCCGACAGCCAGTTGATCGCCGCCGACTTGGAAAACACTTCCTGAAATTTGGGCTTGGTTTTGGCCCGGCCCATGGCCCCGTCCAGCAGAAACAGCGACAGAATCAGCGGCACCACAATGATCGCCACCAGCACATACAAAGCGCCAACAAACCCAAGCCAGGCCAACAGCGCCGCCCCCACAAAAAAGCCCACGCCTTTGAGCGCGTTTTTGGAGCCGGTCAGCAACGCCACCCAGCGATAAAGCTGGCCGGAGGCCTCATCGGCCAGCGACTTGATCGCGCTTTTGGCCGACATTTTGTTCAGGTCCTTGGCGATGCCGGACAGGGCCTGCGCCGCCATCACATAGGCCACGCTCAGCATCTCGGCGGGCACGGTCAGCATCATCAGCGCCACCACCTGCAGGCCGAGTCCGATGTTCATGGTCACATTCAGCCCCAGGCGTGCGCCCAGATACCCGCCGACCAGATTGGTGACAATGCCGAAAAACTCGTAAAACAGAAACAGCATCGCAATTTCAATCGGGGTGTAACCCAACTGGTGAAAATGCAGCAGCACCAGCATCCGGATCGCGCCATCGGTAATGGTAAACGACCAGTAATTGAATGTGACCAGACCATACTGTTTCAGCGGATTCATCCGAATTCCTTTACGATTGCGCCAACCGCGTTCAGTTCGCGGCGTTGCCTTTTCCGGCTTTCAGCGCCAGATCCATCATCTGACGCACATAGCCTATTTCATTGTCGTACCAGGCGTACACCTTGACCTGGGTGTCGTTGATCACCATGGTCGAAGGCGCATCAATCACACTTGAACGGCGCTCGCCTTCGAAATCCACCGACACCAACGGGCGTTCTTCAAAGCCCAGAATGCCTTTCAGTTCGCCTTCTGCCGCTTCCTTGAACAGGGCGTTCACTTCCTCGGCTGTGGTGGGACGCTCGACCTCCATCACCAGGTCGGTCAGGGACGCATTCATAAACGGCACACGCACCGCCAACCCATTCAAGCGCCCGGAAAGTTCGGGAAAAATGTCGGCAATCGCTTTGGCCGAACCAGTGGTGGTCGGAATCAACGACTCAAAACTGGCGCGGGCCCGACGCAAATCCTTGTGGCCGTGATCGACCACTTTCTGGGTATTGGTCCGGTCATGCATGGTGGTAATGCTGCCATGCTTGATGCCGATGTTTTCATGCAGCACCTTGATCACCGGGGCAATGCAATTGGTGGTGCAGGAGGCCGCCGACAGAATCGGGTCTTCGCCGGGCGTGAGGATGTGATCGTTCACCCCCATGATCACGTTTTTGACGCCTTCCTTGACCGGGGCCGCGACCACGACCTGCGCCACGCCCTGATCCAGATACGGCTGCAATGCGGCCCGCGTGCGAAATTCGCCGGTGGCTTCAATCACAATGTCCGCGCCCGACCAATCGGTGTCCGCGATGGCCTGATTGGAGGTATACGGAATCAGGCTGTCATTGATCACGATATTGCGGCCATCGGTACCGGTTTCGTGATGCCAGCGCCCGTGCGCCGAGTCAAAATGCAGCAGATGCGCCGACCCCGCCGCATCGGTCGCGGTTTCATTGATGTGCACAAATTCCAACTCGGGCCAGTCAAAGGCCTCGCGCAAGGCCAGACGACCCATGCGCCCGAACCCGTTAATGGCGACTTTGATTTTCATGGTCACGCTCCTGCTTTGTCTGAGGATTGTTTTTCCGATGTTCCGGGCGCATCCGACAGCCATTGTTCGATCTGGGCCACACTGGGCATGCCACCGGAATGCACCACCGTATCGTCAATGACCACACCCGGTGTCGCGGTCACGCCGAAGCTGGCAATCTCGGCCACGTCTTCCACTTTCTGCACCGACACTTGAGCGCCCATTTTGCCAGCCGTTTCTTCAATGCGTGTGACCGTATTGTGACATGTCTTACACCCGGTCCCGAGCACCTGAACCACCAGGCCTGGTGATTTTTCACTGTCTCCGCCACAACAGCCAGCACTGGACGGAGCCGAATCAGAACAACAGCCAGACGATTCGCGTTTTTCTTCTTCGTCACCACCGCAACAGGCGCTGGCTTTGGCGTTTTCATCGGCGCTTCCATCGATATTTGCTTCCGATTTCGGCGTCGCCTTTTGCGGCGCAGGGGCTGTCCCGCAGCTGCCACCGGGACAGCACTCACCGCTTTTGGACAATTTGCCAATCAATTCCGCCGGGCACCAGCCGGTAAACGTGGCCTGAAACCCCATCAACGCGGGCAACACCGCCAGCCACAACCAGTTCGCCGACATCAAATCCGTCTGTCCTGAGAACTGTGCCAGTGCGATGCCGATCAGAATCAGCCCTGTCATCAGACGTACCATTAAATTGCCTTTCATTTTTCACTCTCCTTTGAGGGGTCATTGTCTGTTTTTTCATGGGGGGGCCGGGTCGCATCGCAGGCCTCGCTGTCACACACGACACCACACGCCACACATTCGCCGCGCGCGTTTTTGAACATGGGGCAAAAGCCGGTAAACGTGGCCTGAATCGCATTGATCGCCATCGCAATCATCAGCCACAAAAAACTGAGCCGGGTCAAATCCACCTGACCCATAAAATGCGACACCGCCAGCAACACCAACATCATGCCAGCAAAATAACGCAAAGGCTTATTGCCCTTCACCACAATCTGATTCATTGATCGTTCCTCACAAAGTTAACCAGTTAAACCCATACCCGACCAGTATAAACGCCACGGTTAAGACGCCCACAAACAACGCCAGCGCCGGCCAGCGAATCACTTTGCGCAAAATCAGCAGTTCCGGCAATGAGAGCGCGGCAATGCTCATCATCAACGCCAGACTGGTGCCAATGGGCACGCCTTTGGCCAGCATCGCCTCAATCACCGGGATCACGCCCACCGCATTGGAATACAAAGGCACGCCCAGCAACACCGCCACCGGCACACTCCACCAGCTGGCCGCATCGGCCAGATAGGTGCTGACCCAGGCTTCGGGCACAAACCCGTGAAAGGCCGCGCCCAGACCGATCCCGATCAACACCCAGTGCCAGATGCGTTTGACGATCACCATCACTTCCTGCCAGGCAAAGGCATGACGGGCTCTGAAGCCACCCGTCTGCGCCTGGACTTCGGCCTGTTGACGTCGCTTGATGTCCCACACATAGGCTTCGACCCAGCGTTCCGGTTTGAACCATTCGATCACCATGGATCCCACGTAAGCGACCACCAGCCCGGCCAGCACATACAGCAACGCAATTTCCCAGCCCAGAATCCCGATCAGCAACACCACCGCCACTTCATTGATCATGGGGCTGGCGATCAGAAAGGCAAACGTAATCCCCACCGGAATCCGCGCTTCCACAAACCCGATAAACAGCGGCACGGACGAACAGGAACAAAACGGCGTCACCGACCCCAAAGTAATTGCCAGAGACCGTGCCTGCCATTTGGGTCGCCCCGCCACCACCTGACGGACTTTCTCGGTGGACACAAACGCGCGCAGCAACCCCATCAGATAAATCACAATGACCAGCAGCGCAAAAATCTTGGCCACATCCATCACAAAGAATTGCACCGCCGCGCCCAGCTGGGAGTCGGGGGACAATCCCAGAAGCGTGAAAGCGACCCAGTTGCCCAACTCATCAAATACGGAAAACATACACGGCTCCTTGCCAGGCCAATCCAAAATATCTTTATATCTGCTTATGCAGATACTAACAAAGTTTTTTTGCCCTGACCATCTTTTTTCATGCCCGGTTTACGGTAAAATAAGCGTTTTTGAAATCACTGGTTCCGTTTATGTCACTGGATGCTCTGGCCCAAACATTCAAAGCCCTTTCCGAGCCGCTTCGACTGCGCATAGTGCACCTGCTGATGCAACGCGACAGTCTGTGTGTGTGCGACCTGATGAGCATTCTGGATCAGGGGCAGAGCACCATTTCACGGCACCTGACTTATCTGAAAAACGCCGGTCTGGTTCATCACTGGCGTGAAGGAACCTGGATGCACTATGCGCTGGTCCGGGACGGCCTGGTGCCCCTGCGCCCGGACGATTTGCAACAATGCCTGCAGCAGTTGTCCGACCTGGAAGCCGACCGGGAGGCGCTGGCACACTACGAGCAGACACCCCGTCAGTGCGCACGCTGAAGCACAGAAGATTTTTGATTAAAAAGCGCGTATAATTAAACGCTTATATTTTTTGAACCTTTGTGCATAAGGTTCGCAGATTGCAAGGCAGACACTCATGGAAAATCGCGTATTTGATGTCGTCATTGTTGGCGGCGGGGTCACTGGGACCGCGCTGGCCTATACGCTGGCCAAATACACCAACATCAAATCCACCGCCATTCTGGAAAAATACGGGTCGCTGGCACCGTTGAACTCCAATGCGCGCAGCAACAGCCAGACGCTGCACTGCGGCGACATCGAAACCAACTACACGCTGGAAAAAGCCAAATCGGTCAAACACACCGCCAACATGCTGGTGCGTTATGCCGAGCAAACCAGCAAAAACGACTTTCTGTACAAATACCCGAAAATGATTCTGGCCGTGGGCGAAGACGAGTGCGAACGGCTGGAAAAGCGCCACCATGAATTTGCCGAAGCCTTCCCCTATATGCAACTGTGGGACGCCGCGAAAATCGCCGAAGTCGAACCCAATGTGGCACTCAAGGACGGCCAGATGCGCCCGGAAAAAATTCTGGCCAGCGGCTGCACCGATGAGTACTCGGCGGTCAATTACGGCACCCTGTGCAAATCCTTTATTGAATCCGCACGCAAGACCGGCAAGGACGTGCGCGTCTCACTCAGCTCCAAAGTCGATCGCATTCTCAAATTTGACGACCACTACGAGCTGCAGACCGCCCACGGCACCTACATGGCCAAATTTGTGGTGGTCGCCGCCGGCGCGCACAGCCTGCTGCTGGCGCACCAGATGGGCCACGGGCTCAATCTGTCGACCCTGCCAATGGCCGGGAGCTTTTATTTTGCCCCGCAAATGCTCAATGGCAAAGTCTATACCATGCAGAACGACAAACTGCCCTTTGCCGCCCTGCACGGCGACCCGGACCTGACCGAACCGGGCAAAACCCGTCTGGGTCCGACGGCCCTGGCATTGCCCAAGCTGGAACGCTACACAGGCGGCACCTATCTGGACTTCTGGCGCACCCTGAAACTGGATCGCAAGGTTCTGAAAGTCTTCTGGGATCTGATGAAGGATGGCACCATTCGCAATTACATTCTGCGCAACATGCTGTTTGAAATCCCCTGGCTCAACAAGAAGCTGTTCGTCAAAGACGCCCGCAAAATTCTGCCAGGCTTGACCACCGACGAACTCACCTACGCCCAGGGTTATGGTGGCGTACGCCCGCAGGTGATTGACAAGACCACCCGCGAACTGAAACTGGGCGAAGCCAGCATTGTGCCCGACAACGACAATGTGATATTCAATATGACCCCGTCGCCCGGGGCGACCACCTGTCTGGGCAATGCCTATCGCGATGCGCAAATCATTTGTGAACGTCTGGGCATGGAACTCAAGCGGGACGAGCTGATCCACGACCTGCTTGATGGTGAAGACCTGTCCTGATCGGGCAGGCAATAACCATTCAACTCAGTCAGAAATCACGCCCGGCCCGACCTGGTGTGATAAAATGACTCTCTCAATTTTTTGGCGTCAAGACCGTTTTTGCGCCCAAGCTCACAAAGCGTCCTTTGCTTAACATCGGTATCCGTTCCCCACAGGGGCATACGAACCTCACAGGACGCAAAAGTCGAAGGAAATTGCATGACCAAGCACATGCCCGATATCGCCTGCCAGCCGCATAAAAACCCACAAGGCAAACTCAACTGGGTTGGAATGAGTGGCATCGAACTGCCCGTTCAAATCCAGCAAACACCGAACACACACCTCACACTTTCGTCTCAGGTTCAGGCGTATGTCAGCCTGGAAGACCCGTTAAGCAAAGGCATTCACATGTCTCGGCTCTACCTGATTCTGGACGAGGAAGGCGCCAAAGAACCCCTGACCCCCAAGCGCTTGCAGCACCTTCTGCAAGCCTTTATTTCTTCGCATGAGGGGCTCAGTCACAACGCATTTCTGGAATTTCGCTTTGACTATTACGAGCGTCGCCGTTCACTCAAATCCGACAACGCCGGGTGGAAGCATTACCCCTGCACCCTGCGCGGAGAAATCCGCGACGGGCAGTTTGAGTGCGAAGTCAGCCTCACCGTGCCCTACTCCTCCACCTGCCCCTGCTCGGCCGCCCTGTCACGTCAACTGATTCAGGAAGCGTTTGAGCAGCGGTTTCAAAATGGCGAACTGGACTTTGACGCCGTGCATGAATGGCTGGGCACGTCCGAGGGCATCAGCGCAACGCCGCACAGCCAGCGTTCCTACGCCCAGGTCAAACTCAAGGTCAGCGCCCAGCACAAACTGAGCCTTTCCAGCGTGATCAATCAAATCGAAGACAGCCTGAAAACGCCGGTCCAGGCCACCGTCAAACGTGCAGACGAACAGGAATTCGCCCGGCTCAATGCCAGCAATCTGATGTTCTGCGAAGACGCCGCGCGCCGTCTGCAAAAAACCCTGGACACTCAGCCCGATTTCCTCGATTTCTGGGTACGCGTCAATCATCTGGAAAGTCTGCACCCGCATGATGCCGTCGCCATTGTCACCAAAGACATCGAAAATGGCTATTCAGACGAACCCAACTTCATGGACCGGTTTGAATACTGATCGGTTCTAAACCAACCCGTTTCACTGCCGGAAATTGCAATGCCTTTTGCAATTTCCAACATCCCAGCCTGGGACCATTCCGACCCTTTGTTTTTTTCACTGATTTTTCAATCACTTGAAAACCGCTGTCTTTGGCACACATCTTCCTATGTTTCCATGAAAATTTAAGGAAACCGCGTTTTTTGCAGCAACGAAAAACGCCAATCAAAAGGATACGCCATGAAAGCATGTTTCAAAGGGCTTTTTACTCTGGTATTAATCGCATTCAGTCTGCAGGCCCACGCCCAGGGACGGGATTTTCTGGTCAACTCCGACTGGCTGGCTGAAAACATGGACGACGTCAAGGTCCTGGAAGTACGGTACCATCCGCACCGCTATCTGACGGTCGGCCACATCCCCGGTGCGATACAGGTCAAGCGCTTCTCCGACCTGGGCGACAACCAGGCCAACCCTCTGATGCGTCTGCCGCCCAAGGCACAGTTTCAGAACACCCTGCGTCAATGGGGCCTTGAATATGATGACACCATTGTCATTTATGACGATTCGGCCACTGCACTGGCCTCGCGCGTGTATTTTCTGCTGGATTATTACGGCTTGGACATGAACAAAGTCAAGTTACTGGATGGCGGCATTCGCGAATGGAGTGTGTTCGAGGAAACCACCCAGACCGCGACCCAACCCTCACCCAGCAAGATCGTTCTCAAGGACCCCGATCCCAAACTGTCTGTGGAGTGGACAGCCGTCTACAACGATGTCGTCAGTCAGCGTCGGGACAACGTCACTTTGCTCGATGCCCGACCAACCGACATGTACACAGGGGAAGTCATCAAACATTCCATTATGGGTGGTCACATCCCTGGGGCGGTCAATGTGGTCAGCCTGAACGGCATCACCGGCCAGAACTGGAAATCGGCGGAAGACCTTGCCGCGATGTATGCCGACATTCCCAAAAGCGACACTGTGTATGTGTACTGTCACGACGGCTTTCGCATGAGTCTGGCCTATATGCAGCTCAAAAGCCTGGGTTATGAGGACGTGCGACTTTACAATGGGGGCTGGTCACACTGGGGCAACTCTTTGACTCTGCCGGTCATTGATGGCAAAACGCCCTATTCCGGCGATTTCGATCTCTGATTTCGAGTGCGGTTTTCGCCTGATGCCTGCCTGGCCATGTGGTCAGGCATTTTTTTTGCACGTTTGTGGCGCAATTTTCGCTTGAGATCATGAAACAAGCAGAGTTATACTTATATCTGCATAAACAGATAAACAACGAAAAAGGATCCGTAATGAAATCAGTCTTACTCTTTCTCCTCACATTGGGCTTGAGCGTCCAAGCCTGGGCTGGTCAGGGCAAGGACCTGTTTGCCGCCGAAAAAGTCACCGACGGCATTTACGCCTATGTAGGCCCGATTGATGACCGTTCGCCCGAAAATCTGGGTCTGAACAACAACATCGGCTTGATCGACACCTCCGAGGGCTGGGTACTGGTGGACGCTGGTGGCGGTGACGCCGCCGCCAGAAAAATCGAAGCCATGGCCAAAGCGGTCAAGGACCAGCCCATCACCGCCGTGATCAACCTTGGCTCACAGGATCACCGCTGGCTGGGCAATGACTACTTTTCTCGCCAGGGCGCGACCATTTACGCTTACGAAGGCACCGTCGACACCCAGAAGCGCATGTATGACAATGTCACCAACCGCATGTTTTCAGCGGTTCCGGCCAACAAAGGCGCCAAGCAGAAAACCGCAGACAAGGTTTTGCAGGGGGACAAAAACACCCTGACCATTGGCGGCGTGGAAATGCAGTTGAACTTCTATGGCGACGCCCACTTTCCGGGCGATGCGGCCCTGTGGCTGCCCGGCAAAAAGGTGCTGTTCACCGGCGACATTGTCTATCTGGACAGAATGCTGGGCGTTCATCCCTGGTCCGACCCAATGGCCTGGCACGAAGCCTATCAGGCCATGCGTGATCTGCCAGCGTCATACATTGTACCGGGGCACGGACAAGTGGCCGAAGGCTGGGACCGTGTGGACCGTGATACCGGGGATTACCTGAAAAAACTGACCCGGAAAATGTATGACGCCGCCGATGCCTTTATGGGCGTGGGGTCCGCCGTCAGTGACAACAAGAATTGGCCCGAATTCAAACACCTGAAACACTACGATTCCTGGCATTCCACCAACCTGAACCGCACCTACCTGAAACTGGAATCGAGCATGTGACCTGCGCGATCCGTCGCGCGCATTCAGCGACCTGAAAAAAGCCTCTCTGAGGCTTTTTCTGTTTCTGCCTGACCGTCAGCAAACCCCAACGGCAAAAACCACCAGGCCTGGTCAAAATCCGTTCTGGCAGCCGATTGGCTTAAGTCCGACAGACGGCTAAGATTGATAGGTTTGCAGCTTTCGATACAGGGTGGACGCATCGATCCCCAGTTTGTCTGCCGCCAGGCGCTTATTGCCTTCACACACGGTCAGCACATGCTCAATCCAGAAACGTTCCATGTCCGCCAGGGTGGCGTCTTCCGGCAAGGCCTGTTCGCCGGTTTCGGTCAGCAACTGCGGCACCTGAATGCTCAGCAGTTCCTTGGGCAGATGATGCATTTCGATTTCCGCCCCCTTGGCCAGCACCACCGCGCGCTGAATGATGTTTTCCAGCTCCCGGATATTGCCCGGCCAGTGATAACGCTTGAGCGCTTCAACCACGCGAGGCGACAGCTCCCGCACCGATTTGCCGAACTTTTTGGCGTATTGATGCACAAACGCACGCGCCAGCGCTTCGATGTCGGCCTCACGGTGACGCAAGGCCGGCAATTCCACCGGAAACACATGAATGCGATAATACAGATCCGAACGGAATTGACCTTTTTCCACCAGCGCTTTCAACGACTGGTTGCTGGCAAACAATAAGCGGACATCCACCTGAATCGCGCTTTGGCCGCCGACCCGCACCAACGTCTGATCCTGCAGAAAATGCAACAGCTTGGCCTGCACGTCGGGCTGAGTGGAATTGATTTCGTCCAGCAACAGGGTGCCGCCATGGGCCAGTTCCAACAGTCCGGCTTTGCGCTGGGTCGCGCCGGTAAAAGCCCCCTTCTCATAGCCAAACAATTCCGATTCGATCAGGTTCTCAGGCACCGCCGCACAGTTGAGCGAAAAAAACGGGCCTTGCGCCCGGTGACTGATCTGATGAATCTGACGTGCCAGCACGCCTTTACCCACCCCGGTTTCACCGTTGATCAGCACCGGCACATCCAGCGGTGCGGCCTGTGCCACTTCCGCCATCACCGTCTGCATGGTTTTGGATTGGGATGCCACCGGTGCCGATTCGGTCTCCAGCTGCGTCAGCCGCGCTTCCAGTTGTTGAAGCTTGTGACGCTGAGCCAGCTGCTGGTGCACCCGTTCCAGTAAATTCGCCACCTGACGGGTTTCAAAGGGCTTGGTGATCAGGTCGTAGAGACCCAGTTTGAACCCTTCAATCGCATCTTCCATGGACGCATAGCCGGTGATCATCACCACCAGCACCTCTTCGTTCAGAGTTTTGACCTGATCCAGAAGTGTCAGGCCTGAGCCGTCCGGCAGACGCAGATCGGTCAGCAATACCTCCGGCAGAAAGCGCTGACATTCCTTCAGGCCGTCTTGCGCACTCAAGCTCACCCGCGTATCAAACCCGGCGGTTCTGGCCAGTTCGGCCAGCAACTCCGCCATGTCCTCATCGTCTTCAATGATCAGCAGATTCAGTGTTTTCATAAGCGTTCAGTTCAATCCGAAATTGGGTGCCTTCGGTCACGCTGTCATCCAGCGTGATCCGGGCCTGCATTTTTTCCAGTAAGGTGCGGGTCAGATACAACCCCAGACCGGTCCCGGCATTGTCATTGCGAAAGCTGCCGGCTTCTTTGGTGGTGAAAAAAGGTTCAAACACCTGATCGCGCTTTTCGGCCTCGATCCCTTTGCCGTTATCACAGACCCACAAATACCAGGCCTGGTGGTTTTCTGCTGGCGTCAGAGACAGCGTCACCCGGCTGGCACCGGCCTCGGCGCTGTTGCTGATCAGATTATACAGCACTTGCTCCAGCGCGGAAGGATCGCCCTTGACCCAGGCGGTTGCCTCGGCGTCAAACACAATCTCCACCGGCGCATCGCGTTTGAGCACCGGTCGAATCATCGTCAGAATGCCGTCGATCAATTGATTCAGATTCACGGCCTGCGCCACCACTCTGGGTTCCCGCGCCGCCGAGAGCAGATCCTTGACCGAGGCGGCGCATTGCTTGGCCTGCTTTTCGATGGTCTGCAAACGCTTTTGCATCGCATCGTCCCGGGTTTGCTGAGTCGCCATCTGGGCATAGCCGATGATGTTGGCCAGTGGCGTGTTGAGATTATGCGCCAGACCGGCCGCCAATTGCCCGATGGCCACCATGCGTTGGTTCTGACACAGGTTTTGCGTCGCTTTCTGGCGAAACTGGTGCGCCTCCTGCAGGGAATCAATGTGGTTCTGCAACGCCACCTGCAAATCGAAAATGGCGTAGTTGAGCACCTGCAGTTCCTGAGGCAGATTCTGCCGAACTGGCACCGGCTGTTGAAACAGGGCAGGCATGTCGTTCAGTCGTTCGGACAGATCCCGCACCGGGGCCAGAAGATGCCGATCCAGCAACCGCCGTACGATCACAAACACCAACATCAGCAACAGCGCAAACAACACCAGCCCAATCCCAAACAGTTGCATAAATGTGGTCCGAATCGATTGTCGGGAAAACCCCAGGGTGACCTCCCCCAACGACTGCCCGAAAAAGGCCATCGGCGCGGTGTAGTGCAAATGGGTCTTGAAAGGGTCACTGCCGGTCTCGCGCTGCTTCTGCACCTCGCTCAAGATCTCGCCCTGGGCATTGACCACCTGAATGTGATGCAAGTCTTGGGTCTGCGCCAGCAGATCACTGGTAATGCGGTCAATCACGCTGTATTCCTGCAACATCACCGCATCCTTGGCCACGGTCGCGACTTGCGAGGCCAGTGCTTTGGCTTTCTGCTCCATCGCCTGTTCCAAGGTGTGGGAAATAAACGCATAACCGGCCAGACTCAATGCCAGCATCATGCCCAGCAGCGCCGAAGCCAGATACAGATTCAAACGCCCGGCCAGGGTTCTGGGGCGTAAGCGCTCAAACCACCCCCTTCTATGACGGAAGAAGGTGGGGAACCCGGATTTTTCAGTGGCCACTGCCATGTTGTTTTCCTTTCATCCGTCAAGTCAATCGGCGTATTCCAAAGCTCGCCCAAAAGCAAGCGAACTTTAGAATAGACCCCAACAGGGATTCGGTCAAAAAAAAGCCAGTGCAAGACTGGCTTTCAAAATTCACAAAGATAAAGAGAACGAATACATTCCAGCGCCGCTCACAACAACGGCGCTTTGGATCAGGTTTGCGAATTAATAACCAAACTTGGCATCAATCCCCACTGTGAACGCCATGGCTTCGGCATCCCCACGCTCATACTGGTTCCAGCCCGCAATCAAAGCCGACTTATCAGTCAACTTGTACTTGGCACCCAGTGCATAATGCAGAGAGTCATCATCCTGGCTGTAAGCATTGTCATCACTCGCCTTGTTTGTACCAATGCTGGCTGTCAGTAGACCGTACTTGCCAACTTTTTGCGAGACAACGGCAAACATATTCTCACCAAGGTTAATGTCAGTCACATCTTCGTAGAAGCCAGCCAGTGTGGTACCGGTTTTGAACTTGTATTGCGCACTGGTTGAGTAAGCCGTGCCATTTTTGGCCTTGCCATTATTAACACCCGCTGCCCCGGTTACACCAAGATCATTTTCACTGTCCAACGTAACGGTATCCGCTGTCAGACGAAGTCCGCCGTTGAAATACTTCACCCCAAAACCATGCGCGCTGCCACCTGCCATGTCTTTCAACTTACCGGAGTTATGCAGGCTGTCCTGGCTCTCATCGGCCAACACCGAGTAATGGGCATTGACCTGAAATCCGTTCATTTTGGGCGAGGTGTAATCCACCGCATAGTTGAAGTAATTGGAGTTCAAGTTGGACGCGCCCTGCTGCCCTTTGTCACGCGCTTGCAGAATGTGATCCGTCCAAGGATCGATCTTGGTATAACTGGATTTATACCCGACCGTAAAACGCCCCATACGAATGCGACCATATTGTTTATTGTCCAGTCCCGCATAAGCGTCACGCATGTACAAAGCACCATCACCTGTATCGCCTTCGCCAGCGGCGTCCGAGTTATTGCCCACAGCGGTGTATTGAACATCGGCTTTGTAAATCAGCTTTGTGTTTTCAAGCGTGGTGTCCAACGAACCGGAAAAACCAAAACGAGAGGCGTTGCTTTTCAACTCTGTGCCTTCCATGCGTTCCAGCACATTATCCTTTCCTGCCAGAGGGGTGATATCGACCATATCGGCTGACACATTGATTTGACCGTGAACCGACAGTTTGTCTTCGGCCATCACAGGGTTCATTGCCAGGCCACAAGCAAGTGCCACTGGGGTCAGTTTTGCAAAGGTATGTTTCATAAGGTTTCCTCTTATCCTCTTTTGTTTTCGTTCGTGGTCGCGCCAGTCGCACACCACAAGACCGAGTACAGAGAGGAATAAGCGTGCCAACACCTAACTTACTGTTTTTTATAGTATTACAGATAAACGAACTCTTGCAGGCTGCGAACTCTTTGCAATCTGCAATGCATTTCAGAACTTCATGATATAAGCGTTTTTTAGCACCTGGCTGCTGGATTTTATCCGCCCCTGGCCAGAAAGCACTAAAATGACCCCATTTTGTGGCAGGAGAGATGGTGTGCACTCAGGAATGCGAATGCTACTGGCGGGATTGCTTGGCTGGATGCTGATCAGCGGCTGCGACCGTCCTGACCAGCCGGACAAGATGGCCGAAACAAGCGAGGTCGAGCCGCTGGTGCTGGCGGTGCAGCCGTTTGATCTGCCCTCCAGTGTGCAACAGCATTTTGCCCCCCTGCAGAGCTATCTGTCAGACGTGCTCAAACGCCCGGTCAAACTCTATATCGCAACCAGCTATGAAGACCAGATTCAAAAGATACTCAATAACAAGGCCGACCTGGCCTATATGGGTCCGACCATTTACGTCAAAACCCAGAAAATTCAGAAACGGGCCCAAAAACCCCTCAAACCGATCGTCACCGAACACCCCTATCGCGGCGTGGTGGTGGTGCATGAACAGTCGGACATTGAAACGCTGTCACAACTGCGACACAAACGCCTGGCACTGGGGGCCTATTTTTCCTACGCCGGGCATTTTGCTGCCAGAGAGGCGCTGAATCAGGCCGGTGTGCGGTTGGCAGACTTGTCTCTGTACAGTTTTCTGCAACGCCATCATCGCGCGGCCATGTCCGTGGTCTATCGCCACTTTGATGCGGCGGCCACCACCGAAGGCATTGCCCGACGCATGATTTCACAAGGGCACCCATTGCGCATCATTCACAGCACGAAACCGCTCGCGCCCATCGTGCTCGCAGCCAACCATCACCTGTCCGATGCATTGGTGGAAACACTTCAAATTGCCTTGCTCAACCCGAACTTTGATCAGGAATTGACGCTGTCCCTGTTCAGCCCCCAGGGCTACCAGGCTTATCAGGGACAGCACTACCGCGAAGTCGAACGGGTCATGACCCATTTTGAACGCTGACCCTTTCTCTTAACCCCAATATTTACCTTCGGGTTAAACGCTTTCCATGGGCAAAGCGGTTTTGTCCACGACCTTGCGCAACACAAAACTGGTATGGACACCGCTGACACCGGGAATCTGGGTAATGTGATTGAGCAGCAGGGCCTGATAAGCGTCCAGGTCTTTCACGATCACTTTGAGCTGGTAATCGGCGTTCTGCCCGGTGACCAGCAAACACTCCATCACCTGCGGCAATGCCTTCACGGCCGTTTCGAAACCATCAAACCGCTCTTGCGTGTGGCGATCCATCGCAATGTGAATCAGCGCCATCAGATCCAGGTCCAGTTGTCTGGCATCCAGCAGGGTGCGATAACCCAAAATCAAGCCGGATTTCTCCAGCGTTTTAAAGCGACGCAAACAGGCCGAAGGCGACAAACCAATCTGGTCGGCCAATTCCTGATTACTCAAACGCGCATTGTCCTGCAAGGCCGCAAGCATGGCCCGATCATAGCGATCCAGCTTCATTGACTTTCCCCCATAATGTGCAGATAAAACATCATAAAACCTACCCTGTGCAACAAACTGCCAACATTCACAATATTACAGCAATTTTAAACCATAAAACCACCAGGCCTGGTGGTTTTTGCAATCGGATTGCGCTCGCAATGGCCTACACTAAGCCTGACTCAAACAAAGCAGGCAAACATTCAGGAGAGCCAATGATGACCCCTCGTAAATACCGCCCCACGGTCACGCCCGATTTACCCAATCGTCAGTGGCCGAATCAGCGCTTAACCCGAGCGCCGATCTGGGCCAGTGTGGATTTACGCGATGGCAATCAGGCGCTCGCCACCCCCATGAGCGTCGAACAAAAGCTGCAACTCTGGCAGGTACTGGTGGAGATGGGGTTCAAGACGATTGAAATCGGCTTTCCTTCTGCCAGCCAGCCGGAATTTGAGTTCACCCGTCGTCTGATTGATGACGGCCTGATTCCCGAAGATGTGAACGTGCAGGTGTTGGTGCAGGCACGCGAGCATCTGATCGAAAAAACGTTTGAGGCTCTAAAAGGGGTCAAACGCGCGGTGGTGCACGTCTACAACACCACCTCCACCATTCAGCGCGAGCGGGTGTTTGAAAAATCCCAGTCCGAGATTCTGGGCATGGCCGTGCAAGGCGCTCAATGGGTCCGGCACTACGCAGCCCAACACCCGGACACGGACTGGACCTTTCAATACTCGCCCGAGAGCTTTTCGCAGACCGAAACCGACTATGCGCTCGACGTGTGCAAAGCGGTGATGGACGTGTGGCAACCCACGCCCGAGCATCGCTGCATTCTGAACCTGCCGGCCACGGTGGAAAGCACCTCGCCCAATCGCTTTGCCGACCAGATCGAATATTTTATTCGTCATCTGCCCAACCGCGACAGTGCCATCATCTCTGTCCACACTCACAATGACCGTGGCTGTGCCGTGGCAGCGGCCGAACTGGCACTGCTGGCCGGTGCCGATCGGGTCGAAGGCACCTTGCTCGGCAATGGCGAACGCACCGGCAATATGGACATGGTCACCCTGGCGATGAACCTATACAGCGAAGGCATTGACCCGGAGCTGGATTTATCGCGCCCGGACGACTGGGTGCCGGTACTGGAAGACGTCACCAAAATCCCCACCCACCTGCGTCATCCTTGGGTGGGCGAGGCGGTTTACACGGCTTATTCCGGCAGCCATCAGGATGCGATTCGCAAATGCCTGTTGCGCCAGCAACCGCAAGAGCCTTGGCAAGTCGCCTATCTGCCGATTGATCCAAAAGACCTCGGGCGCGACTACGAAGCCATTATCCGGGTCAACAGCCAATCGGGCAAAGCCGGCACCGCGTTTTTGCTGAGCCAGCATTACGGATTGAATCTGCCCAAATGGGTGCAGCAGGATTTTGCCCCCGTGGCGCAACAGATCGCCGAAGCCGGCGGCGGCGTGGTCAGCCACGCCCAGCTCTATGAAGCCTTTGCCCAGCATTACCGGCTGGACCAGGCGTCGAACCTGCGCCACTATCAGCTCGACCGCCAGGCCAGTGCCGATTCACTGGTGGTGCAATGGCAGGACCACCGTCTGCAAGGCCAGGGTCGCGGCACCTTAAGCGCCTTGTGCCAGGCCTGGCAAAACGCCACCGGGGAAACACTGGACATCATTGACTATCATGAACATGCTCTGCATCCGGCACAAACGCCTGTGGTTGGCAAGCAGGCCCAGGCCATCGCCTATGTCTATGTGCAACACAACCAGCAAAACCGAATCGGCATCGCCACCGCCGAAGACACCGTCAGCGCCATGATCGAAGCCACATTGAAAGCACTGGGATAGAAAAACCACCAGGGCTGGTGGTTTTTGGGGCCGTGACAAGCCGTTTATGACCGACACAAAAAAGCCGCAACGATGGATCTCGTTGCGGCTTTTTCATTGGGTGTCGACTGGAATCCGGCGATCAGAAACTGCCGAAATCGCCGCCGCTCATTTCACGATAAATACGACGCGCATTGTTTTCCGCGGCCTGATCGAACACCGGGCGGTCTTTATACATCGACTGATCAATCGCTTCGGCGTCAGACTCATCGCCATCATTGTCTACCACTTTGCGTACCTCGGCGCGCAGATACTTGAAATAGTCCAATGTCTGCTCGGTAATGGTCTCCAGATCGGCCGGTGTGCCATGTCCCGGAATCACATCCACATCATCGGGTATCTCGTTGAGCATGCGTTCAAAAGACGCCACCCACTGGGCACTGTTGGTGTAGGGGAACATCACCGGCATCCGCTCGTTGAACCCAAGATCGCCAGTCATCAATACCTTGCGTGAAGGAATGTAGGCACTGGTGGACGCAGGCGTGTGTCCGGGACCGAAATCAATCAACTCCACCGTTTCGCCGCCGCCGACATCAATGGTGTGGCGGCTTTCAAAAGTAGTGAATTCGCCACTGACATTGCGCGAAGGCTGGGTAATGGCCGTGCCGACCCGCATCGACCATTCTTCTTTGATGGCTTCAAACGCCTGATCAAACTGGAAATTGGCCATGTCGCTGGAATACAGGTTTTTCACGCCCACATCCACCCAGTAACTGGCCCCCAGATAGGCGTGACCCTGGTTGTTTTCCACTGCGACCCACTTGACGGGTTTGGTGGTCACGCGCTTGATCTGACGATGCACACTGTAGGCAATCGCCGTGTTGGCCCCGGCATTGAACACAAACACACCATCGTCAAACACCACAAACGAGATGTTGTTGTTGAGGCCATAGTTGGAGGGATTGTGCCAGATCTGTGAACCGACAATGGTATAGACTCCGTCGGTGACCTGGACTGCCTGCGGCAGGGGCAGTTCCGGCCCGATGTACCCGGCCTTCTTGAGCGTCGATTCCAAACTGTCGGCATAGGTGGTGACCGAAGGCGCCATTTGCTGGTCGCCCTCGATCGATTTCAGTTCGTTGGCATACGCCTCAAACCCGGCCACATAGGGGTCTTCGGCCGCCTGGGCCAAGCCGGCAGTTGCGGCAAGCAATGCACTGATCAGCAAACGTTTTTTCATAGAAGGCCTCCTTCTGTCTTGAAATATCTGCGTAACTTTTTCATCGTAACACGAACCGGGGTGGCGTAAATCAGGTTGTTTTTTGGGCTGTCCTTAAGTTTTTTTATATGAACACGTCACGCGAACGCAACCACCATTCATTCCATCAGGTCCGGTCCAGCCAGTCACCGCTTTTGTGCTCGTACACATCAAACACCGTAATCGCCATCGCCGCGATCACCGGCCCGAAAAACAGACCGATGATGCCAAAATGAATCAGCCCGGCAAAGGTCGAAAGCACGGTGATCAAGGTGTGATTGGCCACCGCCAGATCATCGGCGTTGCCCCCAATGGAGCGGGCGATCTTCTGGATCATAAGCGGGCGGGCCAGATTGTCAATCAGAAACCCATTGACCACGGCACCCACAAACACCACCAGTCCGGCGCTCATGTAATCGCCCTGAGCCGCCAGAATAATGGCCAGCGGAATCCAGACCAGGGCCGCCCCCACGATCGGAATGAACGAAGTGATGGCAATGGCGGTACCAATAAACAGTCCCGGCAGACCCAGAAACCAGGCCAGCACCGCAAACACCGCCCCTTGCATCAGCGCGATGCCCAGCACAGAAAGCAACAGGATGGTGGAAAGGTTGGAAAACCGGTTCATGATCATGTGATCGTAAAAGTTTTCCAATGGCGAAAGCACCTTCAAATGATGCGCAATCTTGTCGCCATCGCGATAGAAAAAGTAGAGCGCAAACACCGCCAGCAGCAAAAAGGTCAAAAACGACGTGGTGCTGCCAAACACACCCTGCACCAGAAACACGGCCGTGTTTTTGGCAAACGCGATGATGGTGTCGGCATTCTGCTCCAGTTGCTGAGCGACCTGGGCCTGCGTGCTTTCAGGCACCGGCAAGGCGTCGATCAGGTTTTCCGACATCTGGGCAAAGCTCTCGGCATTCTGCTGTGCCAGCCAACTCTGGGCCTGACCGAACACCTGCCCCACCTGCAATCCCACCTCCAGGAGCAGGTAACTGACCGGTGCGATCACCACCACAAACACCAATGAACTCATGATACCGGCGGCAATGTCTTTGTTGCCTTTGACCCTTGCCAGAATCTTGTGAAAATACGCATAGGTGGCGGTCGCCAGAATCACCGCAAAAAACAGGGCTTCCAGAAAGGGAGAAAACAGCCAGAACAACCCAACCACGGCCAGCAACAACAGCAACATCAAGAAACCGTCTTCGTATGGGGCATTCGATCGCATAAGCTTTACCTTGATTGTGTAAAATACGTTCTATTATACATGCCCGACAACCACCAACACACTGATCCGAATTTATGACAGAGCACCCAAACCGCACCACCATTCGTCCTTCCGGTTCCTTGCAGATATTGTCCTACAAGGAAGCCACCCAGCTTTGCGACCAGACCCAGGAAGGGCTCAACGACCTGTTTCGCCAGTGCGCGCTGGCGGTGCTGAACACAGGGCTGGTGGACGACAATGGCCTGGCGCTGATCGAAGCCCACCCGGATTTTCAGATTCGGGTTCAGGTCAAAGGCCGCGGCCTGCAGATCGAAATTGAAAACGCGCCGAATAATGCGTTTCTGGAAGACGACATGATTGTGGGCCTGCAGGAACATTTGTCCGCGGTGATCCGCGACCTGATCTACGCCAAAAACGAAATCGTCGACAACGGCGAGTTTGATCTGGAAGACACCTTTGGCATCACCAATGCGGTGTTTCATCTGGCTCGCAATGCCGAGCTGATGCAACCCAATCGCGAACCCAATGTTGTGATCTGCTGGGGCGGGCACAGCATCTCGCGCGTCGAATACAAATACACCAAACAGGTCGGCTACCATCTGGGCCTGCGTCAGCTCGACATCTGTACCGGCTGCGGTCCCGGTGCAATGAAAGGCCCGATGAAAGGCGCGGTGGTCGGGCACGGCAAACAGCGTTATCAAGACGGGCGCTTTATCGGCCTGACCGAACCGGGCATCATTGCGGCGGAAGCGCCCAATGCCATTGTCAACCAGCTGGCCATTCTGCCCGACATTGAAAAACGACTGGAAGCCTTTCTGCGCCTGGGCCACGGCATCATCATCTTCCCCGGTGGGGCTGGCACCATGGAAGAAATCCTGTATCTTCTGAGTGTGATCATGCACCCCCAGAACAACAACATTCCTTTCCCGGTGGTACTCACCGGCCCCGAATGCAGTCGCGCCTATTTTGATGCGGTGCTGGAATTCATCGAATTCACCCTGGGGCGCAAAGCCAGTGACAAACTGACCGTGTTGATCGACGAACCGATTGAAACCGCGCTGTTTCTCAAAAAAGGTCTGGGTCATGTCAAAGCCTACCGCGAGGCCACCTCGGACGCCTATTATTTCAACTGGAACCTGCACATTCCGTTTGAACTGCAAAAACCGTTTGAACCGACCCATGATAACATTGCCCAGCTGCGCATTCACAGAGACCAGCCCGAACACCAACTGGCATCACAATTGCGCCAGGTGTTTTCGGCCATTGTCGCCGGCAATGTCAAGCGCGAAGGCATGGCCCAGATCGAAGCCCATGGGCCTTTTCAGATTCAGGGCGACCCCGAAATCATGCGGCGCATGGACAAACTGCTGCGCGCCTTTGTCGAACAGCGCCGCATGAAGCTGGGCACCGAAAACTATGTGCCCTGCTACCACATTGTGACCGACATGTCGGCCTGACCGCATCCACCTTAAAAACAACCAGGCCTGGTGATTTTGTGTGCCAATCGGCTCCACCAGGCCTGACGACGGAGACTTCACATGACCCCCACGGACACAGACCTGTCTGAACAGCTCGAACCGATTGACCGCATTGACAGTTTTGAAGCGCTGGATCTGGACCCGTCCCTGCTGGCGGCGCTGGAAGCCCAGCATTTTCATCGCCCGACCGCTGTGCAAGCCGCCACGATCCCAGTAATGATGGAACAGCGTGACCTGCTTGCCGGTGCCGCCACCGGCACCGGCAAAACCGCCGCGTTTGTCTTGCCTGCCCTGCAGCGCCTGCTGGACGACCCCAGGCCGACCAGACACCCCAGGGTGTTGATATTGGCGCCGACCCGGGAACTGGCGTTTCAGACCCACAAGGTGGTCAAACAGCTCGGCCATTTCTGTGAATTTTCGTCGCAAGTGATCACGGGCGGCATCGCCGCCAACCAGCAGCTGTCACGCTTGAAACAGCCGCTGGACATTCTGGTGGCCACGCCGGGACGATTGCTCAAGCTGATGGCCGACGCCTTTCTGGATTTGTCCGACTTGGAGCTGGTGATCATCGACGAAGCCGACCGCATGCTGGACATGGGTCAGGGACCGGACGTACTGGCTTTGCTGGAAGCCATCCCCCGCGAATTTCAGGGCGGGTGTTTTTCCGCGACCCTGGCGGGAAAAGGACTGGAAGACTTTGCCCAACAAGTACTGGACGAACCCGAGGTCATTCACATTGACGCGCCCAACCAGCAATCCCGACAGGTTCAGCAAAGCCTTTATCTGGCCAAAGACCGCGATCACAAAGGCCAGTTGTTGCAGGCGATCATTCGCGACCCGGCCTGTCAACGCGCCCTGATTTTCTGCAACAAAAAAGAGCGGGCCATCGAATGGCAAGCCTGGTTACAGGCTCAGGACATTGACAGCCTGTTACTGCATGGCGACATGATTCAAGCCAAACGCTTACAGATTCTCAAACGTTTCCGTCAGGGCCAGCCGCCGGTGATGGTCGCCACCGATGTGGCCGCGCGCGGTCTGGATGTGGACGGCATCACCCATGTGATCAATGCCGACATGCCGTTTCGCGGCGACCAGTACATTCACCGCATCGGCCGCACCGGGCGCGGCCATCAGGCGGGTGTGGCCATCAGTCTGATCGAACGCCACGACCTGCCCAATCTGCAGCGGATTGAATACCATCTGCAACAGACCCTGCCCACCGAGGTGATCAAAGGGCTGGAACCCGGATTCAGCCGCAAGGATCTGGACAAGCGCGCCAAAAAACCGAAAAAGAAAGCCAAGGCCAAAAAGAAAGTCTCCGCCAAAAAGTCAGGTAAGGCCAAAAAACCGGGCACCCGACCCAAACGCCCCAATCGTTAAGTTTCCGACATTTCAGGGGGTGGGTTCGGAAGGCGATTGAGAAGACGGTTCAGCGGGTTCGGCCGATTTCGCGGTCTCCGGCTCCAGCGACAACCGGTCAAAATAATAATGCGCCAGCGTAATCACCCCCAGGACCGGTGCAAAAAAGCTCAGAATCGGCAGCACACTGAGCAGATACCAGAGCGCCAACGGCATGGTGCCCGTCCAGTCTGTCACCGACTTGACCCGGTCAAACAGGGGTTTGGGCAAAATGACCTGACCCACGTCCAATACCAGCGCATACCGAAAAAACAGAAACCCGATCAGCCAGAACCAGAGGATATTGACCAGAGGAATAAACAGCAGCGGCAAGGTCACCAGCAGCAACAGCAGCATGCCCAATGCGTATTTCACAATTTTCCAGGTCAGCCCCCAGAAATGCCCGTGCCCGGCATAATCGGTATAAGGGTAATGCTTGTCATGCACCGCCTTGACCAGAGAATCGGTCATAAAGGCGGTGACAATCATCGCAAACAACAGCACCAGGTAGCTGCCCAGAATGATCCCCAACACCCCGGCGACGATGGTGACCAGAAAGCCGACCAGCCACAACAGAAAGCCCCCGATCAGTGGAATCGAAGCCAGGGTCTGCTCCGCCGAGTTCTCCCAGTCTTCGATCATGGCCATCCACGGGTTGTTCCAAAGCAGATCGGAAGACACCGCCCAGCCAAACACGGCATACCCCAACACCGACACCGCAATCAGCCCCACCACAAACGGGACAAACAATCGCACCAGTATGGCCGGTTCTTTCAGGTCAACCAGTGTTTTCCAGAGATAAGTGACGCCCACGCTTCCGCCTTAATTGAGTCCTGTGCACGAGATAGAGACACGGACAAAAATGGTTAAAATTTCCCATATTTTCGTTGAAAAACTTCCGAATAGCCAGCTATTCGCTGCGTTTTTCGCCTCAAACGAAGAACTCGACGCCCGAAAAGGTAAGTCGAGAACCTGGAAAATTTTTCCTCATTTTTTCCTCGCGCTCTACCCGTGCAAAGAACTCTTAATGAATGTAAATGGTTTTGATATTGGTGAATTCGCGAATGCCTTCGCGTGACAGTTCACGTCCGTAACCGGAGTGACGAATGCCGCCGAATGGCAGACGCGGGTCGGAAAAGGTGATGCTGTTGACATAACTGGCCCCGGATTCGATGTTGCGGGCGATGGTCTCACAAGTGGCGGCATCTTTGCCCCAGACACTGCCGCCCAGCCCGAAGTCGGTGGCGTTGGCCAGTCCGACCGCATGCGCCGGTTCACTGGCCTTCAGCACCGTGGCCACCGGACCGAACATCTCTTCATGGTAAGCCGGCATGGCCGAAGTCACATCGGTCAGGATGGTGGGCGCATAATAACTGCCGGGACAATCCAGCTGATAACCGCCCGTCACCAGCGTCGCGCCCATCTGCACCGACTTCTGTACCTGAGCGTCCAGTTCTTCCAGCAGATCCTGACGCGCCATCGGCGCCAGAGTCGTGTCGGCGTCCATCGGATCGCCCGCCTGCAACTGGCTTTCCACCGCTTCCTTGAATTGGGCCACAAATTCATCATGACGGTAGGCGTCCACAATAAAGCGTTTGGCAGCGATGCAACTCTGGCCGCAATTCTGGAAACGTCCCTTGACCGCACCGGCCACCACCGTGGCCATGTCGACATCATCCAAAATGACAAAGGCGTCGGAGCCGCCCAGTTCCAGCACGCATTTTTTGAGTTCGCTGCCCGCCACCGCGGCGACTTTGCGCCCGGCGGGCTCGCTGCCGGTCAGGGAAACGGCTTTGATCACTTTGTTGCGAATCACCGGCTCCACTTGCGAGGCGCTGATCAGCATGTGCTGGTACACGCCTTCCGGGTAACCGGCTTTGCGAAAGACTTCTTCGATCGCCAGCGCGCATTGCGGCACATTGGAAGCATGCTTGACCAGTGCGATGTTGCCCGCGGTAATGGTGGGCACCGCAAACCGGAACACCTGCCACAGCGGAAAATTCCAAGGCATGACACCCAGTACCACCCCCAGCGGCTTGTAGGTGAGGTAACTGCGGGAGCCGCCGGATTCCAGCGGCTCGTCGGCCAAAAACTCCGGGGCCTTTTCGGCATAATAATCACACAGTTGGGCGCATTTATCGACCTCCGCCAACGCTTCCTTGTAAAGCTTGCCCATCTCCAGCGTAATCAGTTCGGCCAGGGGTTCGCGATCGTCCAGCAGCACATCGCCCAATCGTTTCAACAACTGACAACGGTGCTCCAAAGGCACTTCTTTGGCCCACTGCGTCCACAGCATGCCAGCATCGGTCACTGTCTGCTCAATCGTGGCCTCGTCCCAGAGGTCAAATTCCGCATTGTGGGCCCCGGTCGCCGGGTTCATTGATTGCATCGCCATGATTCCATCCCTTTTTATTCATGCCATACGTCGTTCGCAGTCGGCTGGCTGACGTTCGACTGGTTTTTTACCAGGCTTGGTAAAAAACCACTTTCACCGCTCAGGGTTCACTGAGCCCTTCTGCCGGGTTTTGTTCTATTCTATGCGCCCAGGCACACGCCGCCAAATAAATTCGGTTGAGGTAGGCGATGTCGTTTTCAAAAAACGTCATGCTGACATCGGGCAGCTGGCCCCGCTCAAAACTCCGGCACCAGCCCAATACCTGCCCCATCAGCCCTTCGCCTTCGAGGATGGCTCGGGTAATCGCATCTGCCAACACCATCTGTTCCAGCAATCCCGATTCCGGCTGGCGGAAATAAGCCTCCAGCAGAGAAAAAAGCCCGCCCAGAAAAAACTCGTCTTTCTGATCCGGCATGTGCATCACAAACGCCGCCTGCTCACAGAACCGGGCTCGGGTCAGAGCGGTAATGGTCAATTCCGGTGGTGTCTGTTCTTCCGGCAGTGCTTCCACTTCTTCGATCAGGGATTCCAGATGCCCCATACCGGTGTAATGCAATGCCTGATGCAGGTCATCCAGTTTCAGGTTGTGCGCCTGAGCCAGATCGTTGAGACTGTGTACCAGTTTGAACGCCAGGGACGGCACCTGTGACAGCAACACGCCGATGGGTTCAAAACTGGTGCCTGGCCGTTGCATTTCCTGCTTGAGAGACTGCAAGGCACTGTGATTGACACCCGGTTCATAGCCGGGCTCCGCAGGTAAGTGCTGCCAGAACAATCCCTGAAAATTTTCCACACCCTGCTGGCGGAGCGCATCAAACTGTTCTGAGGTTTCGACCGGATGGGCCACCGCCTGAGCGTCGCTTTGATGAATGCGCGCCACCCGGCTTTTCAGAGTGGTTTCGTCCAGCTGAGCGGTCTCAAGCCGTGCCCAGTGCGAAATGGGCAGCAGCTTGTCGGCCACCTCCGAGCCATCGTAATCGCCCAATGCCAACAAAGTGCCGTCCGCACGCAGCGTTTTCAGACGTTTCAGGATCGCCACATCCTTGACCATGGACAGGGGCAACTCCAGAATCAGCTGATCGGGCGATGCCATCTCAGGCAAGGGCGCGTCGGCCAGCAGAGCATGTGGCAACGCCAGCCAGAGCGGCGCCCCCGCCACCACTTTGGCAAAACCGGTGTTCTGCTCGACCGTCTCAATCAGACGAATCGCAGCGTCCAGATCGTTCTGAGTGGGCTCCGGCGGCAAATGCAGGCACAGGCGCACGGCCTGGGTCTGCAAATTGGCATCCAGAATGGGCTGTCGTTCAAAAAACACCTCGGCCATCGTCGACCTCCTGCCAGGTTTTAATCATGTTCCATCACGCGAAAAGGTTAAGCGCTGCCCCGGCTGAAACGGCGCAAACTGCCCCCGTTCGTAAATCAGGTGACCGTTTACCAGGGTGGCGGTGACCGAGCTTTGAAAACGCTGGCCCGACCAGGGCGACCAGCCACAATGATACAACACGTCTTCGGGGTCATCGGTATGAGGACGGTTGGGATCGACCAGCACCAGATCGGCGGCATAGCCTTCGCGAATGAACCCACGGTTGGCAATCTGATAGCGAATGGCCACATTGTGTGCGGTTTTCTGCACCACCGTTTCCAGATCAAACACGCCCTGATGCACCAATTCCAGTAGGGAAACCAGCGATTTCTGTACCTGTGGCAGACCGGCCGGTGCCTGGAAGTAGCGGTTCTGTTTCTCGTCCCAGGTGTGCGGTGCGTGATCGGTGGCAATGATGTCAATGCGCCCGTCCCTGACCGCCTGACGAATCGCGTCACGGTCGGCACGGGATTTGATCGCCGGATTGCATTTGATCAAGGTGCCCAAACGCTCATAGTCTTCGTCGCAAAACCACAGATGATGGGTGCAGGCCTCGGCGGTGATCTGCTTGCCGGCCACCGGACCTGGCTCGAACAACGCCATTTCGTCGGCGGTGGTCAAATGCAGCACATGCAGATTGGCACCGGTTTTTCGGGCCAGATCGACCGCAAACGAAGACGATTTGTAGCAGGCCTCACGGCAACGGATCTCGGGATGGGCCGACATGGGCACGTCCTCGCCATACTTTTCACGGTACAAGGCTTCCTGCGCCTGAATCATCGGTGTGTCTTCGCAATGAGTGGTAATCAAGGTCGGGCTGTGGGTGAAAATCTGCTCCAGGGCCACTTCGCGATCCACCAGCATGTTTCCGGTTGAGGCCCCCATGAAAATCTTGACCCCGCAGGCCGCATTCGGGTCCAGCGCCTTGACCTGTTCGATGTTGTCATTGGTCGCGCCCAGGTAAAACGAATAATTGGCCCAGGCATTTTGCGCCGCATGGGCGTGCTTGACTTCCAGCGCTTCCAGCGAAGTGGTGGCGGGCTTGACGTTGGGCATGTCCATAAAGGTGGTGGTGCCACCGGCCACCGCCGCTTTGGATTCGGTCGCAATCGAACCTTTGTGGGTCAGTCCCGGATCACGAAAATGCACCTGATCGTCAATCATGCCCGGCAATAGCCACTGGCCGGGGGCTTCGATCACCTTGTCCGCCTTGCCGGTCAAATCCGGACCGATCTCCGCGATCAGGCCATCCCGAATCAGAACATCCTGCTGATGGCGCTGACCCTCATTAATCACCGTCGCCTGCGTAATCACCGTGGCCGTCATACTCTGTCCTCTCGTCGTTTCCATCTCTACTCAGCATTCTAACCCGTCCGGCTCAGCGATAACAAAAAATCCCTCAGCGAAGACGGCACCCGACCAGGGTCGAGACAAACCCCTGATCAGACTGGGGAAACTTTTTGTCTTCTCGCTTCGTTTCTGCCAAAATAGCTGCAAATTATTATTTAACAAACCGTGTTGCCTCTTGAAACGATTATTGACCCACATTTTGAACGGCTCCATTTTCCAGGGCGGTCTGCTTTTGGCAACTGGCCTATTGATCGGTCTGAGCTGGTGGGCCGATGCCCGTGAGCAACAACGACTTTCCCAGAATTGGCAGGCCGCACTGAATCAGGCCGTGTCCGAGCTGAAATCGGATCGTCGGCGTTTGCAACCCTTGCTGGCCGCCACGGGCGATCTCAGCGAGCCACAACGTCAGACACTGGCGCAGGCACTGTCACAACAGCCCGGGGTCAGGGTTGTTTTTCAGGATACCCTGCCAGCGAAGGCCGAATCGCAGCCGTTTCAGCTGGTTTGGGCAACGCCCATTCAAAACCGCTCTCAATGGGGCGTGATCACGGTGGATCTACCCGAATGGCTCAAGGCGTCTTTCCGCCACTTGCCCGCTTCCAACCTGACTCTGACCGAAACCCACAGCGACACAAGCGAACCACTGTTCCAGTCCAGCGCCCTCGATTCTGCCTGGCGGACCCACCGACTGACGTTTTCACTCAACGACCATTTTCGCCAGCTGACACCAGCACAGGCCCACTATGCGCTGACACTGACCACCGCGGCACGCTGGCCAACCGGCCAGCTTCCCTGGATTGCGCTGATGACGGTATTGATCATCGTGCTCTATGTCTGGTTGCTTGGCCGCTATCGGCGTCATTCCGATCAGCGCAGGGAGTGGGGACTGAATCAGCGGCGCTTTAGCCAATATGTGAAAAATGCCCACGAAGCCATCATTCTGTGTGACCCCAATGGCCTGATCCGCCACTGGAACCCGGCCGCCGAAACCCTGTTCGGTTATCGCAAGACCGAGGTACTGGGCAAGCCGCTTCAAAGCTTTCTGACCGATGGCGACAGCCGACCGCACAATATGTTCCGCCTGCTGGCCCAGGAAAACGAAAAACATTACGAAATCGCCTTTATCCGCAAAAATTTTGAGACCGTTCGCTGCGAAGTCACCGCCACACGGTTTGACCAGGGCGACGAGTACGAATACGCGCTGTTCATTGACGACATCACCCAACACAAACGCCGTGAGGCCGAAATCGAACAGCTGGCCTATTACGACCCCCTGACCGGCCTCGAAAACCGGCACTTTTTCAGCCAGAACGTTGACAGTTATCTGGCGCAGTCGCCACTGGACCCAAGCGTGGTCTTTCTGATCGATCTGGACGGCTTCAAACAGATCAATGACACGCTCGGTCACGAATTCGGGGACGAACTGCTCAAGGTCATCGGCAGCCGCTTGAACCACTCCATCCGCAGTGCCTTTCCGCCCCCACGCCTGTGTCGGTTCGGCGGTGACGAGTTTCTGGTATTGCTGAGCAGCATTGAGCCGGACGAAGCCATCGCCACCGCCCGACGTTTGCTGGAAACCCTGCACAAACCCATCAAAATCGAAAAAGAGGAAGTGCACATCACCGCCAGTCTGGGCATCGCCTTTTATCCGGAACACGGTCACAACCTGAGCGATCTGTTGCGTCACGCCGACAGCGCCATGTACGAAGCCAAGGCCAAAGGCAAAAACACCCTGGCCATCTACGACAACACCATTGAAGCCCGACTGTCCGAACGCCTGAAAATCGAGCGTGGCTTGAGGCGCGCTCTGGACGACAACGAACTGGATCTGTATTACCAGCCGCAAATCGACGTGCGCAGCCAGCAGGTCAATGCGGTTGAGGCCCTTTTGCGCTGGGAACATCCCGAGATCGGCCCGGTTTCCCCCGACCGTTTCATTGCCATTGCCGAACAGAGCAGCCTGATTCTGGAGGTGGGGCACTGGGTATTGCAGACCGCAGTCAATCAGCTCAAGGTCTGGCAGGGCACCCCGTTTGAATCGCTGCATATCGCCATCAATGTCAGCAGTCATCAACTGGAAGATCCGACGTTTCTGGATCAGGTGCATGAGATGATGGCAAAGGAAAAGGTGCCGTTTGAGAAGCTGGAAATCGAACTGACCGAACGCTCGATCATGTCCAATGCCCAGGACAATGTCGACATGCTCTACCAGATTCGGGAACGCGGACTGACCATTTCTGTGGACGACTTCGGTACTGGCTATTCGTCTCTGAGTTATCTCAAGCGATTCCCACTGAACATCCTCAAAGTGGACAAGTCGTTTGTCGATGGTCTGCCCGATGACGAAGACGATGCCGCCATCTCCCGGGCCATCATCAAACTGGCCCAGAGCCTGAACATGAAAGTGATTGCCGAAGGCGTGGAAAACCAGGCCCAGTTTGACTTTCTGCTCCAGGCCGGCTGCGACATGGTGCAGGGCTACCATTATTGCAAACCCCTGCCCGTTCACGCCCTGGAAGCCTGGATGCATCATTACGACCCGGTGCACGCTGTCGCCGAACCCTTATTGACCGATCCCCAGACCCACGAGCAACCGAAATGACCCCGTTGAAATGGTTGCTGATTGGGCCCCTGCGCTTCTACCAGTGGTTTATCAGCCCACTGCTCGGACCGCGTTGCCGTTTTTACCCCACCTGCTCGCATTATTCGATTGAAGCCATCGAAACACATGGCATTCTTTGCGGCAGCTGGCTGAGCATACGACGCGTATTGCGCTGCCATCCGGGCAACCCAGGCGGCGTGGACCCGGTTCCCGAGTGCGGTTGCCACCGCTCTCCTTCGTCTGACTCTGACCCGGATCAAAACGACGCTTCTTCGGACCCCGCTTCGCGTTCCTGACTTTCCTGTCATCCAGACGTCATCTGTCCGTGATAGACTTGGCGGCGGAATAGCGTCTTTAAAAGCCTCTGAAAAGGCGCTAAAATGCTGATTCTGCCTCCGGCCATCTCGGCCGGCCACGACGCGCAAGGGAGTGCCGCACCGATGAACGACCAGAAAAACCCCTATATCAACCGTGAACGCAGCCTGATGGAGTTCAATCGCCGAGTGCTGGCCCAGGCCAAGAACCCCAACATTCCCCTGCTGGAACGTTTGAAGTTTCTGTGCATTTCCAGCAGCAATATGGACGAGTTTTTCGAGGTGCGCCTGGCCAGCCTTTATGAGTTACAGAGCGATCCCGGTGCGCGCACCAAGCCCGACAACATGGTGCCGGAGCAGGCAGTCGACATGCTGCATGAAGTGGCACGGGAACTGGTCGAAGACCAATATGACACCCTCAACCACACCCTGATTCCAGAACTGGAAAAAGAAGGCATTCGTTTTCTGCGCCGCAACCGCTGGAACGACAAGCAAAAGGAATGGATACGCCAGTTTTTCATAGATTCCCTGCAGCCGGTCATGAGCCCGATGGGACTGGACCCGTCCCACCCTTTCCCACGCCTGCTCAACAAAAGTCTGAACTTCATTGTGTCGCTGGAGGGCAAGGACGCTTTTGGCCGCACCAACGGCCTGGCCATTGTTCAGGTGCCGCGCTCCCTGCCACGTTTGATCAAACTGCCGCCTGAAGCCACCGACGGCGACAACGATTTTGTGTTTCTGTCCTCGGTGCTGCATTCCAATGTGTCCAACCTGTTCCCGGGCATGACCGTCACCGGCTGTCACCAGTTCCGCCTGACCCGCAACACCAATCTGTTCATCGACGAAGAAGAAGTCGATGACATCATGCAGGCCATTCAGGGGGAACTTTCCAGCCGTGATTACGGCGGGGCCATCCGTCTGGAGGTGTCGGACCGCTGTCCACCCGACATGTACCGTTACCTGCTCAATCAGTTTGATCTGGACGAATCCCAGCTGTATCAGGTCAATGGCCCGGTCAACCTGCATCGTCTGGACGCCGTGCCGGACATGGCCCGTCGCCCCGATTTGCTGTTTCCGCCGTTTTCGGCACGCAAGCTGACCGCGCCCAAAGCCAAACAGAGTTCGTTCAAGCTGTTCAATCGCAAACAGGAACCCGAAAGCCTGTTTGAACAGATTCAACGCAAGGACATTCTGCTGCACCACCCATACGATTCTTTCAGCCCGGTGATTGAGTTTCTGCAACAGGCTGCCAACGACCCCAACGTGCTGGCGATCCGCATGACCCTTTATCGCACTGGCGAGAAATCGGCGATCATCGATGCGCTGGAAAAAGCCGCGCATAACGGCAAGGAAGTGACCGCAGTGGTGGAATTGCGCGCCCGTTTTGATGAGGACAACAACATTGCCCAGGCCAACCGCCTGCAGGACGCCGGGGTCAATGTGGTCTACGGTGTGGTCGGATACAAAACCCACGCCAAAATGATTCTGGTGGTGCGCCGTGAAAAACAGCAGCTGCGCCAGTATGTGCATTTGGGCACCGGCAACTACCATCACGTTACCACCCGTTTCTACACCGACTTCGGTCTTTTGACCGCCAATCCGCGCATTGCTCAGGATGTGGCCAAAATTTTCCAGCAGCTGACCAGTCTGGGCGACACCAAGAATCTGGGCATTTTGCTGCAATCGCCTTTCACTCTGCAGCAGGGCATGGTCGAACGGATTCAGCGCGAAGCCGAAAACGCCCGCAATGGCCGTCCGGCCCGCATCATCGCCAAGATGAACGGTCTGCAGGAGCAGGGCATTATTGACGCCCTCTACCATGCCTCCCAGGCCGGAGTGAAAATCGACCTGATCGTGCGCGGCATCTGCAGCCTGCGCCCAGGCATCGAAGGCATGTCGGAAAACATCCGCGTCATCAGCATCATCGGGCGTTTTCTGGAACACCATCGCGTTTATTACTTCGAAAACGCGGATGGCAAACCCGAACTCTACTGTTCCAGTGCCGACTGGATGCGGCGCAATCTCTTTTCTCGCGTGGAAACCTGTTTTCCGATCGAAGACAAGGCGCACTTCCAGCAGGTGTTTACCGAAGGACTGGCCATTTATCTGCAGGACACCGTCGGTGCCTGGGAACTTCAACCGGATGGCAGCTACGTGCAGCGCCAACCTGATGAAAGCGCGCCCCCTTTCAGTGCCCAGCAATGGCTGATCGACAAATATTCCGAAACCGAAGAAGGCTGAAGCATGAGTTTTTTTGACAGCCTTTTACCGGGCCACCGACCCGAGGGCGCCCAGAGCATGTATGCCGCGATTGATCTGGGGTCCAACAGTTTCCACCTGGTCATCGCCCGCGAACTGCATGGACAGGTTCAGATTGTGGACAAACACAAGGAAATGATTCGCCTGCGTTCGGGTCTGGACAAAAAAGGTTATCTGACCGAAACCGCCTTTGATAACGGCATTGCCTGCTTGGAACGCTTCGGCCAGCTGATCAAAAACCTGCCCCCCAATCACGTTCGTGCCGTCGGCACCAACACTTTGCGCAACGCCCGCAACAGCCAGGCGTTTCTGGCGCAGGCCAAGCAGGCGCTGGGGCATGACATTCAGATCATCGGCGGGCAGGAGGAAGCCCGCCTGATCTATCTGGGCGTGGCCCACGACCTGCCACAGACCGATGAACAGCGTCTGGTCATGGACATCGGCGGGGGCAGCACCGAATACATCATCGGCAAGGCGTTTGAGCATGAGCATCTGACCAGTACTGAAATGGGCTGCGTCAGCATTACCCAGCGCTTTTTCCACAAGCCTGAAATCAGTGAAAAAAGAATGAGCAAGGCCATCAGTCGTTGTCGCCAGGTACTGCGTCCGCATTACCGGAAGCTGACGCGTATGGGCTGGGACAATGCCTATGGCGCGTCCGGGTCGATCAAGGCGCTGGGCAACATTCTGGTCGAAAATGGCTGGGATGGGGCCGAAGACGGTTCCCAGCCGGGCAGCATTACCCTGAAGGGTCTCTATCAGATTCGCGATGCCATCCTCAAAGGCGGCAGCGTGGCCAAAGCCGATCTGAAGGGACTCAAAGAAGAGCGGGTGCCGGTGCTGGCAGGCGGTCTTGCGATTCTGATCGCGACGTTTGAAGAACTCAAGATTGCCCAAATGCTGGTCTCAAGCAACGCCTTGCGGGAAGGTCTGATTTACGACACGCTGGGAAGACTCTATGATGCCGATGTGCGTGAAACCAGTGTGGCCGCAGCCCAGGCCTGGTTAAAAGTGGATCAGCCACAGGCCGATGCCGTGGCCGAAACCAGTCTGGATCTGTACCAGCAGGCCAGTGAGGTCTGGGAACTTCAGAACACGGAATACGACTACGACAAACTGTTGAAGTGGGCCGCGCAATTGCACGAAGCCGGCATCGCCCTCAGCTACAAGCGCTACCGTTACCACAGTGCCTATCTGATCGAAAATTTTGACATGGCCGGATTCACCCAACAGGAAAAACAGATGCTCGGGGCCCTGTTGCTCAATCACCGCGGCAAGTTTCTGGTAGAGCCTTTTGCCCGTCTGGATACGCCCCATGACACCAGATTACAACGCCTGACGGTGCTGTTGCGATTGGCCGTTCGCCTGCACAGGGGGCGTGAAACCGAACGTCCATCAATGCAACTGAACGTCTTTCACCAGACCGGGCTGGCCATCCGGTTTGAATCCGGGTGGCTGGCCAACCACCCGCTGACCCAACTGGACCTCGAAACCGAAGCCCAACACATGGCCGCGGCCGGATTTGAATTGATCTTCGAATAAGCAGACAGGCTGCTAGCGACGAGGTTTCTGGGTCCGTTTGCGTTGTTTTTTGTGGCGTTTCAGTTCGTTGTTTTCGGCTTGTGCAAGCGACTTTCCACGACGCTGCACAAAATTGGACGCCCGATCTTTATAAGGGTTGCTGGAGACACGGTATTCGATGCGCACCGGTGTCCCCACCCACTTGAAGGCTTTTCGGAACACATTCATCAGGTATTTGGTGTAAGCGGCCGGTAATTTGTCGACCTGATTGCCGTGAATGATCACCGTCGGCGGATTGACCCCGCCCAGATGCGCATAACGGCATTTTATGCGGCGGCCCCCAACCAGAGGCGGTTGATGATCGGCCACGGCCTGGGTCAGCACGCGATTCAAATCGGCGGTGGACACCGACTGCACCGACGCCTGATACACCGCATTCACGGTTTTGAACAGCGTGCCCACACCGGTACCATGCAACGCCGAAATCAAATGGCGCTCGGCATAATCCACAAACGAAAAACGGTGGCTGAGTTCGTGTTTAACCTTCTGGCGCTGTTCATGACTCAGATGGTCCCATTTATTGATCGCCAGAATCAAACCGCGTCCGGATTCAATCGCCAGTCCCAACAGGGTCAAGTCCTGATCGGTCACGCCTTCGGAACCATCCATCACCAGAATCACCACATGGCTCGATTCCATGGCCTCAATGGCCTTGACGATGCTGAATTTCTCGATTTTTTCCTTAATGTTTTTGCGACGCCGAATCCCGGCGGTATCGATCAGGGTATAGGCCTGACCGTCCCGCTCAAACGGCACAAAAATGCTGTCACGAGTGGTTCCCGGCAAATCAAACGCCACCACCCGTTCTTCCCCGATCATTCGGTTGATCAGGGTGGACTTGCCCACATTGGGCCGCCCTACGATCGCCACGCGCGTCCCTGGTTGCTCATCCAGAGACATTTCCGAGTCGGACTCGGTCGTCTCCAGGGCTTGCGACGCCTGTTCAATCGAGGCCAATGCCGTCTCCAGCAGATCGTTCACCCGGTCACCGTGCGCAGATGAGATGGCAAAGGGCATGCCCAATCCCAGCGCATAAAACTCGCTGCCGACCAGATCGGGGTTCTGACCTTCGGCTTTGTTCACCACCAACGTCACCGGCTTGCCAAATTCACGCAACTGCTGGGCAATGGTCTCATCCGCCGGAATCAAACCGGTGCGGGCATCCACCAGAAACAGCACAGCATCGGCTTCCTTGATCGCTTGCACCGCCTGGGACGCCATCAGTGGATCGACACCGGCCTGTTCACCGCTGAGTCCGCCCGTGTCGACGACGATAAAAGGATCGTCGCCGTACCGACCGCGACCGTACTGACGGTCGCGCGTCAACCCCGGGTAATCGGCCACAATGGCATCACGGGTGCGTGTCAGCCGGTTAAACAAGGTGGATTTACCGACATTGGGCCGTCCAACCAGTGCAATGATCGGTTTTTTCATTTCTGTGCGTCATCTTTGTGTTGTGCAAACAATCCCTGCGGATCGTTCGGGTGTTCAAACGCATACCAATCGGAAGCTTGTACCTGGTACGACTTCACATACCCGTCCGCATCCAGAGTGTAAAGCGTGTGATCTTCGGACCAGAGTCGGGAAATGGCATTGCCGGTGCCCAAATCGTTGCTGATTTTGACACGGGCCGTCAAGGCCCCATCCACACGGTCCAGCCAGTGTACGAAGCCAAAACGGTCCGCCGTGACCAACTGGTTCGAATCAAACGTCAGCACATCGATCAGGTAGCGCCCCTCCAGGCTGGTCTGTTCCCACAGAACGGTGCCATTCATCTTATCCAGCGCCTGCACCCGACTTTCATCATTGACCAGATACAACGCCTGATCGTCCAGCGCCATACCGCGGTAGCCGGAAACATCGCGCGTCCAGTAAAAAGCCCCGGTCTCGGGATTCAGAGCCGCCACTTTGCCCTGGTAACCCAGTGCAAACAGGCGACCGTCCTGGTAACGCAGGCCAGCTTGAATGTCGACCAGCCGTTCCAGATCGGTGCGGCCGGATGGCACCAGAAATTGTGTCTCCCATTGACGCTCACCCGTACGGGCATCCAGAGCCTCAATCCGACCGTTTTCCCAGCCGACAAAAAGGGTGCCGTCGGCAAAGGTCACCGGGGCCACGCCGCGCAATGACAGATTCGGCAGACTGCGCTCGATCACCCAGTTGACCTGACCGTTCTGAGGATTGATGGCGTAAAGCTTGCCATCCACTGTGCGCACAAACAGTTGACTGTGACCGATGACCGGTCGACTCAACACTTCACTGGACAAAGCCACCTGCCAGCGAACCTCACCGGTTTTTTCCGACAAACCGATCAGTTGCCCTTTTCCGGTGCCCACAAAAATCTGATGATCCAGCCGGGTCGGGCCAGCGGTCAGAGACGCCGCCATTTTTTTCTGCCAGATGACCTGATCCGTCCAGCGGCCCTGAGGCGTTTTGCTGGCTTTGGTCACATAACCACCCGGTACCCCGAAGAAAACGGCTGAATCCGTAGACTCAAAATAAAGCCCTTCAGCCTGAGCCGGAATAAAGGCCGACAGTTGCAGCTGCCATTGTTTGTCCAACGCATAAGGCGACGAGAGAGTCGGCAAAGGCGCTGGCGGCGTCAGTTCTTTCGAGGTGGAACACCCACCGAACACCAGAGCGGCCAGACTCAAACCGATCATTTTTGTCGTCATCGGCTTCCAAAATGCAACACGGAAATCCATCATTTAAATGCCTGCCAAGTCCGAAAGTTTGAGACGTGTCAGATTTTCCAGCCCGTCCGTGAGACCGGATACCGACAGCACTTTTTGATAGTGGGTTTTGGCCTCTTCGTGCGCTTCATGCTGCATCGCAACGTCACCGGCCACAAAATGGTAGTTGGCTTGCTCCAACGGGGCCAGCTCATCCACCGGGATCGCCGCCAGGAAACCCTCCGCCTCGGACAGACGCCCTTGCTGCAAAGCCACCTTGGCCGAACGCAATGCGGCCACCAGTTTCAAGGAAGCATCCTCACTGTGGGTTTGGATCCAGTCGTATTGCGCCAGTGCCTGATCGTACGCCTGCTGGTCGAAATGGTACTTTGCCAGAATCAGTGCAATCCCGGTTGAATAAGGGCTTTGCGGCTGTTCGGCCACAAAGCTTTTGGCTTCCCGCAGGACTTCTCCCACCTGGTTTTGCTGGGCCTGAGCCTGAACCATTTCAAACATGGCCGAACCCTGCATGGCTTTGGAAAGCTGATGATTCTGCCAATAGGTCCAGCCAGACCAAGCGATCACCACCACCAGCACGCCACTGAGCAGCCAGGTTCCATTTTTCTGCCACCAGGCCTTCAGGGCCTGAAGTTGCTCATCGTCGTCGTTATAGCGACTCATAGGTTTTCCTCGCTTTTTCTGAATCGGTCGTCATTTGGGTCAAATAAGGCATCAGCCGATCCCAATCGATGGTTTCCTGCTCGCGTTCTTCGCGCAGGAACTTGATCGCCACCCGCTGCTGCGCCACTTCCTCTTCACCCAGAATCAGTGCCATTTTCGCACCCGATTTATCGGCTTTCTTGAACTGACTTTTGAAACTGCCACCGCCGCAATGCATCTGCACTTTCAACTGCGGAAAAGCTTCACGAATCTGCTCGGCCAGAACCAGGCCTGGTCGATGTGCTGTTTCACCCGCCAGAATCAGATACAGGTCGGCATTCACTCGGGGAGGAACACAGTGTTTTTCCTGCAAAAGCACCATCAGGCGCTCGACGCCCATTGCAAAACCGACCGCTGGCGTGTGGCGGCCACCGATCTGTTCCACCAGGCCGTCATAACGCCCGCCGGCACAGACGGTGCCTTGCGCACCCAGGTCCTGGGTGATCCATTCAAACACGGTGCGGTTGTAGTAATCGAGGCCGCGCACCAGATTGGGGTTGATTTCATACTCAATGCCCAGATCATCCAGATAAGCCAACAAAGCTTCGAAATGCTGGCGCGATGCGTCATCGAGATGATCGGCAAGCTTGGGCGCTGCCGCAATCAAATCGGCCATATCAGGGTTTTTGGAATCCAGAATCCGCATCGGATTGGTATTCAGGCGCCGCTGACTGTCTTCGTCCAGTTGGCTGGCGTGTTCCTGGAAATAGGCAACCAGAATATCACGATAGGCGGCCCTGGCCGCTTGCGAGCCCAGAGAATTCACCTGCAGAGTCAGGTTTTCCAGTCCCAGCGTTTCCCAGAGGCGGGCCGTCATCGCAATCAATTCGGCATCGGCATCCGGAGTTTCCAGTCCAAACACCTCAACGCCCAATTGATGAAACTGACGATACCGGCCCTTCTGCGGACGTTCATGACGAAACATGGGCCCGGTGTAAAACAGCTTTTGCACCTGATTGTGCACCAGCCCATTTTGTATCACCGCCCGGACACATCCCGCTGTCCCTTCCGGGCGCAGACTGAGCGAATCGCCATTGCGATCCTCAAAGGTGTACATTTCTTTTTCCACAATGTCGGTGACTTCGCCGATACTGCGGGCAAACAAAGCGGTTTTCTCGACCGCAGGCAGTGAAATGCTCTCGTAACCGTACTGGCGTAAAACACGGCGGGCGCTATTGAGCAGGTAGTCCATGGCCCAGGCCGCATCACCGTGGACATCGTTCATGCCACGGACAGCAGAAATTGAATTCGACATAGTCTCTTTTAAGCGTGTTGATTCATTCGATTGAAAAATGTTGTTTGGGTTTGACTGAACGGATCCGTTACAGATTCATCCACACCAGAAAAGCCGCCAGAACCAGAATCACCAGCGTAATCAGACCCTTGAGCATGCCGATGGAAATCAAAGGTCTGGCATGTTCTTCTTCCAGATCCACCGCCTGAAGGGTCGCGCCCACATCGGTGACTTTGGGGAAAAAGGTGGCATAAGGGCTCAGATCCACTTCCAGCATCTCGGCGTAATTGCGGATATAGCCCCGCTGAAAAGGGTCCAGCTCGGCGAATTCAAACGCCCCGCTCTCAAACAATTCCAGATGTTCGGCACTGATGCGCAATGACTCCGCCGCATGGGTGAGGCTCATCCGCTTGCGCTCACGCGCCTGCCTGAGCTCGTGACTGAGCGCCTGAATCAGGGATTGCTCGGATTCGGCCGCAGCCGGTGTGGATGTTTCCGCGGGATCGCGTTCATTTTCAGCCATGGAGTCTTTCCAGATTCACGGTATTCAGGGTTCGTTTGGTACGATCTTTGACCTTACCGGCCAACTGACCACAAGCGGCATCGATGTCATCGCCACGTGTGCGTCTGACGGTACAGTTTACACCAGCCGCCATCAGTTGTTGCTGAAATTTATGCACCGCGTTGTTGGACGAGCGCCGATAAGGCGCACCATCAAACGGATTAAACGGTATCAGGTTGACTTTACAAGGCAAATCTCCCAGCAGCGCAATCAATTCCTGCGCATGCTGAGGCCGGTCATTGACCTGATCCAGCATCACATACTCAACGGTCACATGTTTTTTGCTGTGCCCGCCTTCCACAAAACGGTGCAAGGCCGGCATCAACACTTCCAACGGGTATTTTTGATTGATGGGCACCAGTTCATCGCGCAACGCATTATTGGGCGCGTGCAGAGAAATGGCCAGAGAAACGTCCAGCGCCTGTTTGATTTTATCGATCGCCGGCACCACCCCGGCGGTACTGATGGTCACCCGACGCTTGGACAAGCCATACGCGTTGTCGTCCATCAGAATGCGCGCGGCCGGAAAGGTGTGAGTGACGTTCAGCAGTGGTTCGCCCATGCCCATAAACACCACATTGGAAATCACTCGCTCTTCCTTGGGTAAGCAACCCAGCGCTTTGTTGGCCACCCATACCTGAGCCACGATTTCCCAGTTTTCCAGATTGCGATTGAACCCCTGGCGCGCCGTGGCGCAGAAACTGCAATCCAATGCACAGCCAACCTGCGACGAAATGCACAGGGTGCCGCGGCTTTTCTCGGGAATAAACACCACTTCCACCGAGTTATGGTGGTCCACTTCCAGCAGCCATTTGCGGGTACCGTCTTCCGAAACCTGCTCCGAGACAATTTTGGGCGTGCGAATCAAAGCCACCTGCGACAGTTTCTCACGCAGAGCCTTGCTCAGATTGGTCATTTCCTCAAAATCGCTGACGCCGTGCTGGTGAATCCACTTCATCACCTGAGCGGCACGAAACGGCTTCTCACCAATGTCGGCAAAAAACGCCTTGAGCGCGTCCAGATCCATGCCCAGCAGATCGGTTTTGTCCTGACGGGGCGTTGTTGGTGTCAGCTCAGTTGGCACTGTCGGCTCCATGCAGTTCCAGACGGGGAAAGAAAAAACCGATCTCTCGCGCCGCACTCTCAGGCGAATCCGACCCGTGCACCGAATTCTGCTGCATCGACACGGCGTAAAGTTTGCGCAAAGTGCCTGGATCGGCCTTGTCCGGGTCGGTTGTCCCCATCAGGCAACGGTATTGTTCGATCGCCTGATCGCCTTCCAGCACCATAACCACAATCGGCCCGGCGGTCATATTGGTCACCAGGGTTTCAAAAAAGGGTTTGCCCTGATGCTCACCATAAAACGCCTGAGCCTGATCGACGGTGAGATGCAGCATTTTAACCGCCACCACCGTCAAGCCGTTCTCTTCAATGCGTTGAATGATTTCGCCGATCAGGTTTCTTTTGACCGCGTCCGGCTTGATGATTGCAAACGTTTTCTCTAACACCTTTTTCCTCACAACTGGTTTGGCTGTTCTGTTGCGCAGAGCCCGGAAAAATCACTGAAAAACACCGTCTTTCAGTCACCCGCGCCAACAAAAAGCCTTCGAATTTTCAATATTTTAACAATCTGCACTCAGAATGTCAGAAAAAGCATCCTTCAACCTTCTGACCTTGTGTGCTGAGGTCTTCAAACAAAAAACCCCGGCCGGGCCGGGGTGAATGGGTGTGTTTGCAGAAAGCCAGGTCGATCAGACGCTGAACGACTCCCCACAACCACAACTGTCTTTGACATTGGGGTTGTGGAATTCAAAGCCTTCATTGAGCAGGCTTTCCTTGACGTAATCCAGTTCCAGTCCGTCCAACTTGTCCAGCGCGTCCTGAGACACCACCACTTTGACGCCATGGCTTTCAAACACCGTGTCCGCGTCCGAGATCTCATCGGCGTAATCCACCACATAAGCAAACCCGGCGCACCCGCTCACTTTTGCGCCCACTCGCAGGCCAACGCCATGACCGCGTTTGTCGAGCATGGTTTCCACACGATTCGCTGCCGCTTGTGTCAGAGTGACTGCCATAGGATTCTCCTTCCGTTGTGAGCACCGCATTGTAACCGATCAGGCCGATGCGGTTTTGCTATCAAATTGCACCGGCTTGGAACCGCAGCGTTTGTCAATGATGGTTTGCAGACTGACATCGCTCAAAAACTGATTGATCATCTCGCTCAAATCGGCCCAGAGCGCATGTGACAGGCATTCCTCACCTTGTTGACAGTTGGATTCACCCCGACAACGGCGTGGTTCCAGGTCTTCGTTAACCGCCAGAATCACTTCATTGACCTTGATCTCACCCGCCGGGCGGCTGAGTCGGTAGCCGCCACCCGGTCCGCGTGCGCTCAATACCAGGTCGGCTTTTTTCAGTCTGGAAAAAATCTGCTCCAGATACGACAGTGAAATCGACTGTCGCTCCGAGATCATCGCCAGCGTAATCGGGCCGTTTGACTGATTCAATGCAATGTCAAGCATCGCGGTGACCGCATAGCGGCCTTTGGATGTCAGCTTCATACATCACTCTTAGATCTTTGTAAATGAACACCCATCATACAAAAACCCACCAAATAACTCAAGATTTGTCCAAATCCGTTTGAATCGTGTCACGAATGTGCGCGCGCTGAGCCGGGTCATCCGGCTCCAGCACCGCGTCATCCAGGCCTGGTAATTCCACATGCGAATCCTGCCCGCCCAGCCGCTGCACCTCTCTGTTCAGGCGTTCCAGCTGTTCATCCTGGCCCTGGATGTGATCCAGCAGACTGTATATGGCTTTTTCCACCGGGTCTTCCACATTGCGGCTGACCCCATAGGCGTCAAAACCGATTTTTTCGGCCATGGCTTTGCGTTTACGGCTTTTCTCATCCGTCGGTCGCTCCACCACCCGGCCAGGAATCCCGACCACCGTGCGCATCGCCGGCACCGGCTTGACCACCACGGCATTGGAACCGATGCGGGCGTCGTCCCCCACCTCAATCGGCCCCAGTACCTTGGCCCCGGCGCCCACGACCACCCGATCCCCCAGTGTGGGGTGCCGCTTACCTTCCTGCCAGCTGGTGCCACCCAGTGTCACCCCATGGTAGAGGGTGCAGTCGTCGCCAATCTCGGCGGTTTCGCCAATCACCACGCCCATGCCGTGGTCAATAAAAAACCGACGCCCGATTTTCGCCGCCGGGTGAATTTCAATGCCCGTCAGCCAGCGCGCCAGACCGGAGACAAAACGCGACAGCCACTTGAGGCGCTTGTGCCACAACCAGTGAGTCAGCCGATAGAACAAAATCGCATGCAGGCCCGGATAGGTGGTCAACACCTCCAGCGTGTTGCGCGCGGCCGGGTCACGGGCAAACACACAGCGAACGTCTTCCCGAATTCGATCAAACATCCGTCGTCTCCCCCACTGCGTCTTCCAGTCCCGCCGCTTTCAGCCGTGACTGCAAAGTGCTTTTTGACCAGGCCTGCCTTTGGGCAGAACGCAAAATGCCGCGCAGAATGTCGATTTCCTTGATGTCCAGGCCGCTGCGATTGAACAGACGGCGCATGCGACGCATAAAGCGCGCATTTTTGGCCGGATCCAGAAATTCGATGTCCTGCAGCGCCTGATACAGATGCTCGTAAAACCCTTCCAACTGCTCGGAACTGGCACGTCGATCCCGATAGCCCTGACCTTCCGGCACATCGTCAAAATCCGACGCCATCCGGCACTCGTAGCTGAACACCTGCACCGCCTGCGCCAGATTCAGGGAACTGTAATCGGGGTTGGAAGGAATGTGGGCCAGATAATGACACAGGTCCATCTCGGCATTGGTCAGCCCCGAATCTTCCCGCCCGAACACCAGTGCCACCGAATCGCCGTGCGCGGCTTGCTGCCAGGCCATCTCCGCCGTCTGGCGCACATTCACCTGAGGCCAGGCCACTTTGCGCAAGCGAGCACTGGCGCCGAAAACGGTGGCGCAATCGGCCAGGGCCGTTTCCAGATCCGGCGCCACTTCGGCCCGATCCAGCAGATCGGCGGCACCGGACGCTCTGGCCGACGCCACCTGACTGGGAAATTCGCGGGGACGAACCAGCGTCAGACGCTGCAAGCCCATGTTTTTCATGGCTCTGGCCGCCGCCCCGATGTTGCCGGGATGCGAGGTTTCCACCAGCACCACCTTGATTCGACTGAACGCCGACAGGTTTGTTTCCGATTCGCTCATGCTTTTCCGTTATAATGGGCCCAATTTTACGAACCCCCATTCTAACAAAACCGGACGGATTGTTATGCACCCGATTCTCAATATCGCCACCCAGGCCGCCAAAGACGCCGGGGAATTCATCGCCAACCAGCTGCAAAACATTGACCGCTTGAACATCGAACACAAGGGGCGCAACGACTACGTCAGCGAAGTGGACCGACAGGCCGAACGCATCATCATCGACACCATCCACAAATATTACCCGGCCCACAGCATTCTGGCTGAGGAAAGCGGTCACCACCACAAGGATTCCGACATCGAGTGGATCATTGACCCACTCGACGGCACCACCAACTTTCTGCACCAGTTTCCCCAGTTTGCCGTGTCCATTGCCGTGACCGAAAAAGGGAAATTGATGCATGGCGTGATCTACGACCCTCTGCGCGACGAGCTGTTCAGCGCCAGCAGAGGCCAGGGCGCACGAGTCAACAACTACCGCATCCGAGTCAGCAACCAGAACACGCTGGCCGATGCGCTGATGGCCACCGGCATTCCCTACTACAACTTTGATTACGTGGACGCCTATCTGGAAAGCTTCAAGGAATTCATGATCTCCACCGCCGGTATCCGTCGTCCCGGCTCGGCGGCACTGGATCTGGCCTATGTCGCCAGCGGTCGCGTGGATGGGTATTGGGAATTGAACCTCAAGCCCTGGGACATCGCCGCCGGCGCTTTGATTGTGCAGGAAGCCGGTGGCATGATCACCGATTTCATGGGCGGAGACGGCTATCTTCAGTCCGGCAACATCATTGCCGCCAACCCGAAAATGCTCAAGGAAATGGCCAGTGTGATCGGTCGCACCATTCCCGAGGAATTCCGCCGCAACCGTCCGGCACAGGCCAACCCCAAGTAACCCGACGTTGCAAAAGACCGGAAACGGTCAGCAAAAACGGTTAAAAGGCACCTGCAAAACTGACCAGGCCTGGTTAATCCGATCATTTCAGGGAATACGACATCAGACAGGCGTCTTCCCGACCGCTTTGGGTCGGATAATAATTGGGGCGATGCCCGTCCACCTGAAACCCCAGTGATTGATACAAAATTTTGGCCGGGTTAGACACGCGCACTTCCAGCAACACCCGCTGCCAGCCTTGCGCAGAAAAGGTTTCCAGCAGCTGCCCAAATGCCACCCGCCCCAAGCCCTGACGCTGAAAGGCGGGGGCAATGCAAAAATTGAGCACTTCCACCTCGTCCACCACCGGTCGGCAGAACGCATACCCAACCGGTTGCCAGTCCCCTTCCCGCGCCCGGGCAATCAGATAATTCAGCCCCTGGTCCAGCGCCAACTCAAACCCTCGACGGCTCCAGGGCCAGGCATACGCCGTCCGCTCCACCGACTGCACCCAATCCAGATCGGCTTCGTCCAGTGGTTTGAGGAACAACGATTGAGTGACGGGCGATTCGGTAACGGACGATTCAGTCACGTTCGGTCCAGGCCAGCCATTGCTGATACAGCGCTTTTTTCTGCAAAGGCGCGGCCAGCATTTGCGAGGCAGGGGGCACCGGCTCAACCATCACCCCTTCGGCCAGCTCCTGCACAAACGGATGTGCCAGATCGGTGCACAAGGCCAGATCGGGCCCGAAGTCGATCAAGCGTTCCAGACAATCAAACTGGGCGTCGTCGTCAGGCAAGGTTGACGGGTCCAGCCACTGCCAGTTTTGCGGCGCCACCCCAAAGGCCGCAAACGCGTTCGCGACCAGTGTTTGCGCGCGCTCACCGGCCGCCGTCAAACCCGGTTCCACCCACAAAAACCGCTGCAGCCCGGCCGCCGCCACGGCTTCGCCATCAGACGCCTCGGCCGCCATCGATCCGCCGGGCACGGATTCCGCGACCTGACTGGTCTGTACGGAATCGCCCAGGGCGGCCGACACAGGCATGGCAAATTCGGGTTTCAAGCGCCAAGGCTGAACCCCCAGTTGAGCAAAAAAGGACGCGGACAGAGACATCGTCATACTCAGACCGGTGCCTGTGGATGGGCCTTGAGCCCTTCGTCCATCAGTTTGTTCAGCGCATTGATATAGGCCTTGGCCGACGCAATCACAATGTCGGTGTCGGTACCCTGACCATTGACAATGCGCCCGCCTTTTTCCATGCGCACCGAGGTTTCGCCCAATGAATCGGTGCCATTGGTCACATTGCTGACCGAGTACAACTCCAGACTGGCACCGGAATCGACGATGCGTTCAATCGCCTTGAAGGTGGCGTCCACGGCACCGCCCCCCTCGGCGCTGGCCTGTTTTTCTTCGCCATTCAGCCAGAGCGTGACCTGCGCCATCGGCGACTCGCCGGTTTCGCTTTGCACCCTCATCGATACCAGTTTGACCTGCTCGTTTTCAGTGCGGCGGCTGTCGTTATCGGTCACCAGCGCCTGGATGTCCTCATCGTAAATTTCGTGTTTGCGGTCCGCCAGCGCCTTAAAACTCATAAAGGCTTCGGACAGTTCGGTTTCGGTCTCAAACGCAATGCCCAACGACAGACACCGATCCCGAAACGCATTGCGCCCTGAATGCTTGCCCAGCACCATGCGGTTCATGCTCCAGCCCACGTCCTCGGCGCGCATGATTTCATAGGTTTCGCGATGTTTGAGCACGCCGTCCTGATGAATGCCGGACTCGTGGGCAAAGGCATTGGCCCCGACAATCGCCTTGTTGGGTTGAACCGCAAACCCGGTAATACTGGCCACCAGACGCGACGCCGCCAGAATTTCCGGCGTATGAATGCGGGTGTCCACCGGAAACACATCCTGTCGGGTGCGCACCGCCATCACCACTTCTTCCAGCGCCGTATTGCCCGCACGTTCGCCCAGACCGTTGATGGTGCATTCCACCTGACGTGCGCCGGCCTGAACCGCCGCCAGAGAGTTGGCCACGGCCAGCCCGAGGTCATTGTGACAATGGGCCGAAAACACGGCCTTGTCGGAATTGGGGATGCGAGTGAGCAATTGGTGAATGCGTTCGCCGAACTGCTCGGGAATGTTGTAACCCACCGTGTCCGGGATATTGATGGTGGTGGCCCCGGCGTCAATCGCCGCCTCGATCACCCGACACAGAAAGTCCAGGTCGGAGCGCCCGGCGTCTTCGGGTGAGAACTCCACATCGTCGGTAAAGTCGCGCGCACGCTTGACCGCCCAGACGGCTTGCTCCACCACCTGATCGGGCGTCATTTTCAGCTTTTTTTCCATGTGAATGGGCGAGGTGGCAATAAAGGTATGAATCCGACCCGCTTCGGCTGGGGCAATCGCTTCGCCGGCGCGGACAATGTCGTTTTCCAGAGCCCGTGCCAGGCCACAGACACGGCTGTCGCGGACGGCCTCGGCCACCGAACGCACCGCTTCAAAATCGCCCTGACTGGCGGCAGGAAACCCGGCTTCGATCACGTCCACCCGCAGTTTTTCCAGCTGGCGGGCAATTCGGATTTTTTCTTCCCGGGTCATACTGGCACCCGGACTCTGTTCCCCATCACGCAGCGTGGTATCAAAGATAATCAAACGGTCCGTTGCATCAGTCATGGCGTTGTGGCTCTTCTTTCTTTGTGGAAGGTTCAGAGGACTCGCTGTCTACAGTCGCCTCACTCTGAGCGGTTTCGGTCTGAGGGTTTTCCGGTTTGTTACGGCGGCGTTTCTGCCGACGTCGCTGAATTTCTTTCAAGGTCCAGACCGGGCCGGAAATGGCATAGAGCAAAAACAGCAAAAACAGAATCATCGAAGGCTTGAGAGTGATCACCACAAAAACCAGCACCGCCAGCAACAGAGTCACAAACGGCACCTTGTCTTTCAGATTCAGCTCCTTGAACGAACTGAAACGGACATTGCTCACCATCATCAGCCCGGCCACAGCGGTGAGCACCAGCGCCACCGGCCCGGCCAGATCGGGATTCAACGGATTGGTTTCAAACATCCAGATAAACCCGGCAATCAACGCCGCGGCTGCCGGACTGGGAAGCCCCTGGAAATAGCGTTTGTCCGCCACCCCGACCTGGGTGTTAAAGCGCGCCAGACGCAGTGCCGCGGCCGCCGTAAACACAAAGGCAACCAGCCAGCCGATTTTGCCGTAACCGCTCAACACCCACTGGTACATCAGCAGCGCCGGAGCCAGACCAAACGAGATCATGTCGGCCAGACTGTCGAATTCGGCACCAAAGGCGCTGGAAGTCTGAGTCATCCGGGCAATCCGCCCATCGAGCCCGTCGAACACCATCGCCACAAAAATCGCGATCGCGCCCAGCTGGTAATCGCCGTTCATGCCCGCAATCACGGCATAAAAGCCAGAAAACAGCGCGATCATGGTCATCAGATTCGGCAACAGATAAATGCCTTTTTCAAACGATTTCATAGCATCCTTCAATCGTAATTGGGTGAATGTTGTCCCGGCTTAAATCGGGTCGCCGCGTCCAACGGCGAAATAACGGAACCCGAACGATTTTAACACCGAATGTTCGTAAATATTACGCCCATCAAAAATCACCGGTCGACGCATGCGCTCGATCATCTGCTCATAATCGGGCGTCCAGAAACGGCGCCACTCGGTCATCACCATCAGCGCATCGACACCGTCCAGCGCCTGATACATGTCGTCCACCAGGGTCACGCCCGGGCGCTCGCCCCAGTAACGACGAAAAGACGCCCCGGCCTTGGGATCGTAGGCAACCACTTCGGCCCCCTGCGCCACCAGCGCTTCAATGGTTTTGACACTGGGCGCATTGTCCACCGTGGCGGTATTGGGTTTGAACGACAGACCCCATACCGCGATTTTGCGGCCCTTGAGGTCGTTCTTGAAAAAACGCCAGGCCTTACGAAACAGCACTTCCTTCTGGGTTTCATTGTTCTGCAACACCGCCTTAAGCAGGTCGGCATCATAACCTTTGGACTGCAGCGTGCCCACCAATGACTGCACATCCGCGGCAAAACTGGGACCACCGAAACCGCAACCGGGGAAAAGGTAATTAAACCCGATCCGATTGTCCGATCCCAGTCCCTGACGCACTTCTTCCATATCGATATTGAAATGCTCGGCGTTGTTGGCCAGTTCGTTGACCAGACTGATGCGCGTCGCCAACAGCGCATTGACCGCGTACTTGGTGTACTCGGCCGCACGGGTCGACATCACCTTGACCTGATCGGTCACATGATTGAACGGGCGCATCAAATCGCGAATGATCGCGGTCGATTGTTGATCGTGACTGCCCAGCACCACCCGGTCTGGTTTGGAAAAATCGCTGATCGCCGAACCTTCACTGATGAATTCCGGCATCGACACCACCGACACCTTGGCCACCAACCCTCTCTGAGCAAAGGCCAGCTTAATCGAGGCCTCAAACCGATCGGCGGTACCAATCGGAAAGGTACTCTGGTTGATCACCAGCACATCCTTGCTGGCGGTCTGGCCAATCGCTTCGATCACCTCTTCGGCCTTTTCGGAGCGCCAGGACGGCATGCTGAGCATGTAAATGCCGGCATGAGCAATCCCGGCCTGCCAGTCTTCCGAAAACCGCAGACGCCCTTCCGTCACCTGGCTCTTGACCAGCGTGGTCAACCCCGGTTCGTCCCGAGGCAACAGACCCTGCTCCAGGTCACGGACCTTCAACAGATTCCCCACTGGCATGGCCAGCACGTCATTGCCGGTATGGGCCAGCGAACCGGCCGTCACCAGCCCGCTGAGCTCACACCCGAATACCGATATTTTCATGGCACCACCCGTTTGATCAATGTTTTTGTGGACTCGTCAAAGGCATCGAGAAGCGTCGGATCCTTGATCGCTTGATAGGTTTCCTTGGCAATTTGCTTGCCCAGCTCCACCCCCCACTGGTCAAAGGAATTGATCTCCCAGATTACGCCTTCCACATAAGTTTTGTGTTCGTACATGGCAATCAGCATGCCCAGCGTATGAGCCGAAAGGGTGTCGATCAACAGCGTATTGGAAGGCTGATTGCCCGGATAATGCTTGAACGGCGAATCAAAACTGGCTTTCAGCGACTCGGGAATGGCTTCGTCCCCCAGCATCAACACCCGCGACTGGGCAAAGCAGTTGGCCAGCGCCAATTCGTGCTGATGGCGCAGGCTTTCATTTTTCTCTGAATGCAGATTGGGATCAAAATCGTCGCGCGTGGTCGGAGCGATGAAATCGCACATGACGGCCTGGGTGCCCTGATGCAGCAATTGATAGAAAGCGTGCTGGGCATTGGGACCGACCTCGCCCCACAGCACCGGACAGGTTTTGTAGGCCACCCGGTCGCCCGACTTGGTCACGGCCTTGCCGTTGCTCTCCATCACCAGTTGCTCCAGATAGGAGGGCAGGTAACGCAGGCGCGCGTCATAGGGCAGAATCGCCTTGTCGTGAATGTCCAGAAAATTGATGTTCCAGATGTCGATCATGCCCAGCACCACCGGAATATTGTGTTCCAGTTCGGTGGTCATAAAGTGCTGATCCATCATGTGCGCACCGCGCAACAGTTCACGAAAGCCCTGCATGCCGATTTTCAGCGCAATGGGCAAGCCGATGGACGACCACAGAGAATAACGCCCTCCGACCCAATCCCAGAAAGCCAGCTGATTGGCGGTCGGGATGCCCCATTCGTCCATTTTTTTGCTGCTGGCCGAGACCCCGATAAAATGCTGCGACAGGATGGCCGCGTCATCGGGAATGCATTCCTGCAACCAATCCTTGGCCGTTTCCGCATTCGAAAGCGTGTCAATGGTGGTAAAGGATTTGGACGCCAGAATGAACAGCGTGGTTTCCTGATTCAGATCCCGCAACAGGTTCGAAGTCTGAGTGCCGTCAATCGAGGAAATAAAATGCAGCCGCACCGGCGACTCAATGGTCTGCAAGCTGTGGGTGATCATCAAGGGCCCCAAATCCGAACCGCCCACGCCGATGTTCACCACATCGGTAATGGGTTTGCCGGTATAACCGCGCCAATGCCCGGAACGGATTTTATTCGCCAGCCCCGCCATCTTCTCCAGCACTTCGGCCACCTGAGGCTGCACCTCGGCGGCATAGCCGGATACGTCCTCGCCCTGGGCGCGCAAAGCCGTATGCAGCGCCGGGCGGTTTTCGGTTTCATTGACCACCTCCCCTCGGGTCAAACGGTCAATCGCATCCGGCAACTTCTGCTGACGCGCCAGATCCATCAATAAAGCCAGAGTCTCATGCGTGATCCGGTTTTTGGAAAAATCCACGTACAACTGATCGAATGCCAACGAAAATTCACTGACTCGGTTTGGCTGCCGAAACAGATTGGCCAGATGCTGACTGCCGACACCGGCATCGCAATGCAGCTGCAAGGCCTGCCAGGCCGATGATTGTTCTACCCCCATAATCCTCTCTCTTTATTTTTCTGTGGCCGGTTTTTATCAAGGGCTAAGTTAAAACTTGAGTCCTTTGAGGTATTGTTTGAACCCTTTGCCCAGTTGGGCATCGCGCAGGGCATACTCCACATTGGCCTGCAGATAGCCCTGCTTGTCACCGCAGTCATAGGTGTGACCGTTTTTGAATTCAAATCCGAACATCACTTCTTCTTCCAGCAACTGGTCCATCGCGTCCGTCAGCTGAATTTCGCCGCCCGCGCCCGGCTTGGTGTCTTTGAGCAACTCCATCAGTCGCGGGGTAAAAATGTAACGCCCTACCACCGACAAATTGGACGGTGCTTCCTGCGGCTTGGGCTTTTCCACCAGCTCCACAATGCGCATATCCGGGCCTTTCACCCCGGCAATGCCGTACTTCTCCACCTGGTCTTCGGCCACAGCCTCCAACGCCACCACACTGGTGTGCATTTTCTTATACTGCTGCGTCATCTGGGCCAAACACCCTTTTCTCGGGTGATACATCAGCACATCCGGTAACAGCACGGCAAAAGGTTCATTGTCCGCAATCACCGGTTCCGCACACAAAATGGCGTGCCCCAAGCCCAGCGCCTCCGGCTGGCGCACACTGACTATGCGCACGCCCTTGGGGGTAATCTCCTCCAGACTGACCATGCGATCGCTTTTCCCGCGCAAATTCAGCTCGGATTCCAGCTCGTAATGTTTGTCAAAGTGGTTCTCAATCGCCGCCTTGCTGGAATGCGTCACCAATATGATGTCGGTAATGCCGGCTTCCGCGGCTTCGTGCACAATGTATTGAATCAGGGGTTTGTCCACCACCGTCAGCATTTCCTTGGGAATCGCCTTGGTGGCTGGCAGAAAACGCGTGCCCAGGCCCGCCACCGGAATCACGGCTTTGGTCAGTTTCTTCAAAGACATACTACTATCCTTTGCTCAGCAAACCCCGGCCCAATCCAGGCGGATTGCGAAGGCCGAGGTTTCGTTCGATTTTCGTACCAGCCCCGTTGCCGGCAAGCGTGTGACTGTCAGTAAGTATAACGGAGTCCGGGCAAACTGAACACTCTTTGCCGCCCCCATCGCCTGATCGGCTCAATCTGGCCGCGTCACCACAAATCGAAAGGGACGGCCGTCTTCCCGGCTCGGCGACTCACACCCCAATCCCTGCTGCTCACAGAAAGCCGGCAAATCCCGCAGTGATCCCGGGTCGGTCGAATAAAGCTCAAACTGCGTCACTTCCGGGCCTTCTGCCAATGCCTGCTTGAGTTTCAGCAACGGCATGGGGCAAGGCAAATCACACACATCAATGGTTTTCATACGCCATAATTCCTCTTATACCCGAATGTTTCATAAACTTTGTGCCGAGGTCGCGCTGAAACTTGATTTCACAAGGAAATTTTCGAAGAAGTGTCGTATCAAACGATTACGACCGACTGAGAAAATATTGCTTGTGGAATCAAGGGGCAAGCGAGATCGGTGTAAATTTGTGAAATATTCGGGTTATATACTAATGTCATTATCTTACAATAGCATGAATCCTGCCCGATCTTCGATTGCACCACACCCCTTCAGCCACTAAGATTCCATCCATGACATTCAAACACGGCTTCCCGCTCATGCAGTCCCTTCGGCCCTTGGCTCGCGCCGCGCTTTTCAGCCTTCTGATCGCGACACTTTCCTGTGCCCAGGCCGGATTGCACAGCGACCTCCCAGACCTGGGCGCGCCCGACCTGGTCTCCTACACGCCGGAAAAGGAACAGGCTTTGGGTCGGGCGTTTTCCACCACCCTGCACACCCAATTTGACATGATTCAGGACCCCACGCTGCTGGACTACGTCCGCCAGATCGGCGCCCGCATCACCAGTCAGACCCAATCCCAGCGGGATTATCGCTTTTATGTCATCGACCGCTCTGACATCAACGCGTTTGCCGGACCCAACGGCATCATCGGCCTGCATTCCGGGCTGATTCTGGCCGCCCGCTCCGAAGACGAGCTGGCCTCGGTCATTGCCCATGAAATCGCCCACGTGACCCAGCGCCACCTTTCCCGGCGCTACGAATACCAGAACAACAACACCGCCACCACCATCGCCTCCCTGATTGCCGCCATTCTGGTCGGATCACAGAACCCGAGCGCGGGCATGGCGACCATGATGGGCGCCACCGGCCTCAACTTACAGCAACAACTGAAAAACTCCCGCCTGCACGAGAACGAGGCCGATCACTTCGGGATTCGTTACCTGACCGAAGCCGGTTACAACCCCTTTGCCATGGGCGACTTTTTTGGGCGACTGGCCCGCGAATCCCAGTATGACGAATTCGCCCTGCCGGAAATCCTCCGCACTCACCCGGTTTCCGCCGACCGCCTCGCCCGTGCCGACGACCGCGCCGGACAAATGCCGACGGACAGCCAAAAGCGGGCCTCTCAGAAAGACACCCTGACACTGATGCAACTGCGTCTGCAAAACCGCCACCCGGAAGACATCAATGCGTTCGAGCAGGCGAAACTGTCATCGGCACAAAGCTGCTACCGCAAAAACCACCAGGCCTGGTTAAAACAACAGGACACCGCGGTAGCCTATTCACTGAAATGTCTGGACCAGGCCGAGCAGGACGCTGCAGCGTCCCCTTATTATGCGTTGCTCAAGGCCCAGATCCAGACCCGGCTCAAACGCCGCGACGCACTGAAAACCCTGGACTACCTCACCGAGATCTACCCACGCAATGCGGCCATGGTCCTTGCCAGAGCCCGTGCTTTGCAGGCATTTGAAGGTCCGCAGGCCGCCATCGCCTACCTGGAACAAAACGTCGACCGGTTCCTTCACAAGGCCGAATTCTACAACCGGTTATCGCAGCTGCACACCGAACAGGAAGACGACTTTTACAGCGATTACTATCAGGCATTACTGCAAGAACATCTGGGCAACATCGAAAAAGCCCGCTATCTGAGCCGGCAGGCCGAAGCGCACGTGACCGCTGAAATGCGCAAAAAAAATGCAAGGATTGAGCAACTGAAATCGCGCCTGACACAATATCGCTGAAAAACAACGCCCTACCCGCTTTCATAAACAAAAATATAACGAGCATTAAATATTACTATGTACGTTTACTGGCAAAAAACTTGCGAAAGCTGAGCAGATCAGTAACCTATGCTCTTAAGAGCTTTCACTCGCTCAAAAATAAGACCCTGTAAGGGGAGCATAATCGAAAAGTCACTTGGCTTTTTTAGGAGGATATAGAATGTTGAAAATGAAAATGAAGCAATTCCTGACTGCTGTCGCTGTTTCATCAGCGTGTGTTGCCGCGCCATCCGTCGCGTTCGCCGACAACCACGGTGCCAGCGCCATTGAGGAAGGAAAGGAATTGTCTTTTGGACGCTCCAAAGGCAACTGCCTGGCTTGTCACATGATTCAGGGCGCCAACATGCCCGGTAACATTGGGCCGGCTCTGGTAGCCATGGAAATGCGCTATCCTGACAAGCAAAAACTCTACGACAAAATCTGGGGCACACCCGAAACCATCGTAGAAGACAGCATGATGCCGCATTTTGGAGCCAACGGAATCTTGTCTGACGAAGAGATTCAAAAAATTACCGATTACATCTACACTCTGTAATTGTTAATCATTTTAGTTAAACCTTAACCGGGAGTTAAAACCTTATGAAACGCAGATCTTTCCTGAAAGGTACCCTTGCCACTGGTGCTGCAGCCGTTGCAGCAAACGCTGGCCTGTTGACCCCATCTACCGTACTGGCAGATTGGAACGAGAAAGCATTTAAAGCAGAAACCGTTGACGGTGGTTTGGACGCGATGTTCGGCACCACTTCCACAACCGATTCTGATGACATCGACCTGTCTGCACCGGCCATCGCCGAGAATGGCGCGGTTACCCCAATCAAAATCGACGCGTCCAAAATGGACGGTGTTGAGTCCATTGCCATTATGGCAACCAAAAACCCAAGCCCAATGGTTTGCCGTTATGACTTCTCCGGTCCAGCCGTAGGGTATGTTTCCACTCGTATCCGTATGGGTGAAACCATGAACGTCGTCGCCCTGGTGAAAGCTGGCGGCAACCTGTATAAGAAAGAACAGGAAGTGAAAGTCACCATCGGTGGTTGTGGCGGTTAATTCCCCTCCCTCACTTCAAACATTTTTATACTGAATTAAAAAGGAACGACTATGTCTATTAAAATTCGTATGCGTGGCCGCGCAAAAGGCGGCGTTGCAGAAGTAAAAGCACTGATCAAGCACAAAATGGAATCCGGTGCTCGCATGAACAAAAAAACCGGCAAGCCATATCCTGCTGACTACATCAACGTGGTCGAAGTCATGGTAAACGGAACCAAAGCCATTGATTCTCAGTGGTCTGGTGCGATCTCTGCCAACCCATACATGGGCGTAAAGGTCAAAGCCGACAAAGGTGACGAAGTCACTCTGAAGCTGCAGGACATGAGCGGCAACACTGGTGAGCACACCATCAAAGTTTAATCCCGATTAAGCTGACAGCAACCCGCTCTGCGGGTTGCTGATACCAAAAATAAAATATTATCATCGTTTTCGGACGGAGGAATGGGATGAAGAAAACATTGCTAGTCGCCTTAACACTGGGCGCAACCGCAACCGCTGCCACCAACGTAATGGCCGGTGGAGTCGATCCGGAGAAAAGCCGGATTCAATTAGTTGAGTACTTCCAAGCGAAGAACCCCAACATCGCACCAGAAGAGTACATTAATGGTGCTTATATCTACAACGAGGACAAATTCATGCAGTGGGAAGCTGCTGAAGAGTTCCCTCCCTATTTGGATGCCGTTGATGCCGGTGAAGCGCTTTATCAGCAAGACAAAGCTGTCTATGACAAGTGTTTCGGTTCGGACGTAACCAAAATCCGCAACCAATACCCACGCTTCAACGAATCAACGCAACAGGTTGAAACCCTGGAAGGGCAAATCAACCAGTGTCGTGCTGACAATGACCTGAAACCATTCAAGTGGAAGAAAGGCGACATCGCACAGTTGTCCGCTTACATGGCGTATGAAGCCCGTGGCCAGAAAATCAACGTAGATGCCAGCTCACCAGGCGCCAAAGAAGCCTTTAACAAAGGGCAGGCTTTCTATGTTGAAGAACGTGGTCAGCTCGGCTTGTCGTGTGCAAAATGCCACACTTACAATGCCGGTCGTAAAGCGCGTTCCAACACTCTGTCAGCCAACCTGGGTCACACCACGCACTTCCCGGTCTTCCGTGCCAAATGGCAGGAACTGGGTACCCTGCACCGTCGTTATGGCGGCTGTAACAAAAACATGCGTGCCAAGCCGATGAAAGCGCAGAGCGAAGAATATCGCAATCTGGAGTTCTTCCAGGCGTACATGTCAAACGGTCTGGAAATCAACGGTCCAGGTTATCGCGAATAATCTGACTGATTGAGACTCTCTGAAAACCCGCTTCGGCGGGTTTTTTTATGCCTGAACCAAACGTTGCGTCTCAACGCGGCACCCCATTTGACCAGGCCTGGTTAAAAAGGACTCCCCCCAACCTCGCAGCCTGTCGGACACAAAAAAAAACCGGCCATCGCCGGTTTCTCTCAATGCGCCCTTCGTTTCGTGCAAGGACGCTCAACAGCCGTTCAGACGTCGTCCAGCATGTCTTCGCCTTCGTACACCCAGTTAAAGCCTTCCCGCACCCATTTTTCGATGCGCATAAACAACTCAGGCTCATTCAGGCCCAGTTTCTGGGCAATGGTAAACACATTTTCCTGCTCCTCCTGACCGAAATGGCCGTCCTTGTACGACAGCTTGATCAGTTCCTGAAGCAGAATGATGCGATCGTGCTTGTTCTTAAACACCTTTAGCAGATCATCGACCTTGAGATCGCTTTTGTCCAGATTGTATTCAATCCCAAAGGCTTCGCTGAAATTGCGCAGGTACTGCTCTTCTTCGCTGGCCAGCTCCCGGTCGGCATAGGCCAGCATCACGGCCAGGTCAAACACAGCCTGGCGCTGTTGGTTGTTCAATCGGTCTGCAAACATGTTCCGTTCCTCATTGTTCGACTCAGTGGCGCTCTACCTGATCCACGTCTCTGACCGCGCCATAGGCGGCACTGGTGGTCATGGCCGCATAGGCGCGCAAGGCCGCACTGACTTTACGTTTTCTGGGCAGAGCCGGTTTCCAGGCATCACGCCCTTTTTCATGCATCGCCTGACGACGCTCGGCCAGCTCTTCATCCGTGAGTTTGACTTCAATGGTACGGTTGGGAATGTCGATTTCAATCGTATCCCCTTCTTCCACCAGGCCGATATTGCCACCTTCGGCGGCTTCGGGCGAACAATGGCCGATGGAAAGCCCGGAGGTTCCACCGGAAAAGCGCCCATCGGTCAGCAGCGCACACTGTTTGCCCAGTCCTTTGGATTTCAGGTAACTGGTGGGATACAGCATTTCCTGCATGCCCGGGCCACCTTTGGGACCTTCATAGCGGATCAGCACCACATCACCGGATTTGACATCCCCATTGAGAACGCCTTCCACAGCGGCATCCTGACTTTCATAAATGCGTGCCGGTCCGGTGAACTTGAAAATGGATTCGTCCACCCCGGCCGTTTTGACGATGCACCCTTCCGCGGCGATGTTGCCATAAAGGACCGCCAGACCGCCTTCCTTGGTGTAGGCATTCTCCACACTGCGAATGCACCCGTTCTTGTCGTCATCGTCCAGGCTTTTCCAACGTTTGCTCTGGCTGAATGCCTGAGTGGTCCGCACATTGCCAGGCGCGGCGCGGAAAAAGGTTTTGACCGCTTCGTCGTCGGTACGGGTGATGTCCCAAAGTTCCAGTGCGGCCCCCATAGTGGAGGCGTGCACGGTGTACACATCCCGATCAATCAAACCGCCTCGATCCAATTCTCCCAGTATGCGCATGATCCCGCCTGCGCGATGCACGTCTTCCATGTAATAGTCCTGGGAGTTCGGCGCCACTTTGGCCAGACAGGGCACCTTGCGTGAAATATGGTCGATGTCACTCATATTGAAGTGAACGCCGGTCTCACGTGCGATGGCCAACAAATGCAGTACCGTGTTGGTGGAACCGCCCATGGCCACATCCAACGCCATGGCGTTCTGAAAGGCTTCGTAAGTCGCAATCGAACGCGGCAACACCCGCTCATCATTGTCTTGATAATAGGCTTTGGAGATTTCCACGATGCGACGTCCGGCTTCTTCAAACAGGTGGCGGCGATCCGAGTGCGTCGCCAGTGTGGTGCCATTGCCCGGCAAAGCAATGCCCAGGGCTTCAGCCAGACAGTTCATGGAATTGGCGGTAAACATCCCGGAACAGGAGCCACAGGTCGGACAGGCCGATTCTTCGATCGTGGTCACGTCGGCATCGGAACAGCTTTCGTCCGCGGCCTTGACCATGGCGTCCACCAGATCCAGCTTGATCCCTTCGCCTCCCAATACCGTTTTGCCCGACTCCATGGGGCCGCCGGTGACAAAAATGGTCGGAATGTTCAAACGCATGGTCGCCATCATCATGCCCGGGGTGATCTTGTCGCAGTTGGAAATGCACACCAGTGCATCGGCGCAATGCGCATTGCACATGTATTCCACCGAATCGGCAATCAGATCGCGTGATGGCAGGGAGTAGAGCATGCCGTCATGGCCCATGGCAATCCCATCGTCCACCGCAATGGTATTGAATTCCTTGGCCACGCCGCCGGCTTCTTCGATCACTCTGGCCACCAACTGCCCCATGTCTTTCAGGTGCACATGGCCTGGCACAAATTGCGTGAACGAGTTGGCAATGGCGATGATGGGCTTGCCAAAATCTTCGGTCCCCATGCCGGTAGCACGCCAAAGCGCGCGTGCGCCCGCCATATTGCGACCGTGAGTACTGGTTTTGGAACGATAATCCGGCATACTTTCCTCCTTCCATCAGGGTTTTTCCGTTTCCCCGATCAGACTGTTATACTTACTTTCAAACAATTATTTTCGCACATCCGCCCGCCTCTGTGCATGAACTGTCAGTGGCGGACGAAAAAAGTTTTGATCCCATGAATGCATCCAGCCCGTCCCCATCTTTCAGCGAATACCTGCGTCAGGCGTCTCCCTATCTGGCGCAGCACCGCGACAAAACGCTGGTACTGTACCTGCCATCGTCCATGATCTCCGATGCGGCCATGCTGCAATCGCTGGCACGGGACTGTGTGCTGCTCAACAGCCTGGGCCTCAAGCTGGTGATCACGCTGGGGGCCGGGGACTGGCTGGATCAGGCCTATCGCGAAGCGGGACTGAGCTGGCAGCACCACCACAACACCCGCATTACCCAGGCCGAACATCTGCCTTTACTGGAAAGCACCATCGGCCGGGTTCGCGCCCGGGTCGAATCCTCGATCACCCAGGCCAGCGCCGAACATCACCTGCCCGGCGCTCTGGTGTCCGGCAACTGGGTGGTGGCCAAACCCAAAGGCGTGATCAACGGCATGGATTTCCAGCACACCGGCACTGTACGCAAAATCAACCGAACCGCGCTGACCCAGACACTGGCCGCCGGGCAGATGGTTCTGATCACGCCGCTGACCTATTCGCTCAGCGGCGAGGCCTTCAACATCAACACCCTGGAGCAGGCGTTTGCGATCAGCGACCTGTTGAATGCCGACAAACTGATGTTGTTTCAACCGGCGGCTGAACTGGCCTCTCTGCCCAAAGCCGTCAAAGGGTCCGAACTTGACCGGCTTCCTCTCTCTGCACGTTTGCAGGGATTGATTCATGCCCATGGTCAGGGACTCAAGCGTGTCCATCTGATGGCCGACAACCAACCCGATGCCCTGTTGCAGGAACTATTCAGCCGGGACGGTGCCGGTACCCTGATCTACACCGACCGCTACCATCAACTGCGCCCGGCCCAGGCCGAAGACATTCCCGGTCTGATGCGACTGATTCAGCCACTGGAAGCGGCCGGCATCCTGGTCAGTCGCAGCCCGGAACAGTTGGAACAGGCGCTTTCGGATTTCTGGGTGATGGAAATCGATCAGCACCTGATCGGCTGCGCGGCCCTGAATGCGATCGATGGCGACCATGCCGAACTGTCCTGTCTGGCCGTGGACCCGGCCTACCGCGATCAGGGACTGGGACAGGAACTGCTGGACCAACTGGAAACCCAGGCGCGGACCCAGGGCTTTCAGCAGCTGTGGCTGCTGACCACCCATACCCACCACTGGTTTGAGGAGCACGGGTTTCGCCTGACCGATCCGCAAGCCCTGCCCGCTTCGCGCAAAAACCTGTACAATGCGCAACGGAATTCCAAAGTATTGGTCAAACCCATTGAAACCCGTATCTGAGGCCCGTGTTGATCCAACCTGGTGACAAAAACTGTATTCGTCAACGCTTTCGGGGCTTTCTGCCGGTGGTGGTCGATGTCGAAACCGCCGGGTTCGACCCCGAAAAAAACGCCCTGATTGAAGTCGCTGCTGTCACCATCGGCATGACCCCCGAGGGCGAAGTCTATCCCAATGTCGCGGTACAGGCCAATGTCCTGCCGTTCAAAGGGGCTCAACTAGACAAAAGCGCACTCAAATTCATTGGGGTGGAAGACCCGACCCACCCGTTTCGGTTTGCGTTGTCGGAGAAAGAGGCCTTAAAGAAATGCTTTGATCCCATTTTCCGGGAACTCAAAGCCACGGGCTGTACCCGCGCCATATTGGTAGGGCACAATGCCTTTTTTGATCTGGGCTTTATCCGTGCCGCGGCCGATCGTCAGAAAGTGAAATCGCCGTTTCACAAATTCAGCACTCTGGACACGGTTTCGCTGGCCGGTCTGGCCTATGGGCAGACCGTTCTGGCCAAAGCCACCCGCGCCGCCGGACTGGACTGGGATGACAGCCAGGCTCACTCTGCCGCTTACGACACCGACAAAACGGCCGAGCTGTTTTGTCGGATCGTCAATGACATGCCCTGGCTGAATCAAACCGCCCAGTAGCGGGGTATTCGATTCACCAGCCGGCGCTCACGCCAAAACCTTAAGCCGATGCACAGTCTCCGACCTGATTTTCACCAGGCCTGGTGAAAACTGCACTCGGCTGGCAGTCTGCTAGGCGTTTTCCTGGGTCTTGGCGTTGGCCTCGGCCATCAGGGTTTTCAATTCGCCCGACTCACCCAGTTCCAGAGTGATGTCGCAACCGCCCTGAAGTTCGCCGTCGATGTACAGCTGCGGAAACGTCGGCCAGTCCTGATATTTGGGCAGATGCTCCATAATCAGCGGGTCGGCCAGCACGTTCACAAACGCAAACTTTTCCCCGGTTTTCACCAGCGCTTCCGCGGTGCGGCTGGAAAAGCCACAGGTCGGCATTTGGGGCGTGCCTTTCATATACAACACCACGGGATTGTTTTTGACCTGTTCGTCAATGCGCGCGAGAATTTCCTGTTCCTGATCTGCCATAACCTGTCCTTGATCCTAATCGTTACGTTTCAGAGTATCTACTAGCCGGATGGCTAAACAACCACCAGCTCACTCAATTCTTGAGTCGTTAAGTAGGTTATTCTAACAAACCCCTGCCCAGAATCCCACCCCGACCCACCAGCAAAAACAAGATGGGCGTCGGGACAAGACCACGACCAGCCTGAGCAGGCCGAAAACGCTTCACAGACCTGAGACAGGTTCCGTGTTTTCATTCAGCTGAACACAGGTTTCGCTCGCGATACGGGTCCACATGGGTCTGCAGCCACAGTTCCAGCAAAGCGGCATGCCAGAGTTTGCTGCCCTGAATCCGGGTAAAGCTGGCATCGGCCTCCGGCTCGGCCAGCAAGCGCTCAATGTAATCGGACTGGAACAGTCCCCGTTTTTGCGCCACTTCGCTGGTCAGCACCGAACGCATCATGTCATAGAAAGGCCCACGCACATACTTCAGGGCCGGCATCGGAAAATAGCCTTTTGGCCGGTCAATCACCGAATCCGGTACCCGCCCTCTGGCCACAGCCTTGAGCAGATATTTAAAGTCCTGCAGTTTGGTTTCCGGCGGCGCGGTCATCGCAACCTCGACCAGAGAGTGATCCAGAAACGGCACCCGTGCTTCCAGCCCCCAGGCCATGGTCATGTTGTCCACGCGCTTGACCGGGTCGTCCACAATCAAGTGACTGGCATCCAGACGCAATACCTGATCAATGAACGTGTCCGCATCTTCTTCGCTCAAACGGTCCTGCACCCACTCGGTGGTAACGTCACGAATGTGGTAATCCGGGTGGATCATCTCACTCCATTCGGCGTGATCCCGGTCAAAATAAAAGGGGGCAAACGCGTCTACGGCCTGCGCCTCCGGTCCCAGTTTTTCCGCGGCCTGCGCCATCTGCGGATACCAGAAATAGCCGCCGAACACTTCGTCCGCGCCCTGGCCGGACATGACCACCTTGACCTCTTTCGAAACCTGCTCCGACAACAGATAAAACGCCACCGCATCCTGGGCAAACATCGGTTCGGACATGGCATCGACCGCTTCCTGCAATCGCGGCAGCACGGCTTCATTGGGAATCAGGAATTTCTGATGACGGGTCTGAAAGCGCTCGACCACCTGATCGGAATAGTCGAATTCGCTGCCTTTTTCCTCGGGCACGTCTTCGAAACCGATGGAAAAGGTCCGAATGTCTTCCACACCCGCCTCATCCAGCAACGCCACAATCAGACTCGAATCCAGCCCGCCGGACAACAACACACCCACCGGCACGTCCGAGGCGGTCAATCGCTTGTGCACCGCTTCTTTCAGGGTGTCGTGCACCGCTTCAACCCAGGCCTGGTGATCTGTGACACCGCTGAGGGCCTGCAATCGGGACGAAGGGTGATCCGGGCCGGGACGTTCGGCTTTCAAATGCCACCAGCTTCTCTGATACATCTGTCCGTCCGGATTCACCGTCATCCACTGCCCCGGTGCCAGTTTGCGCACACCTTTGAGCACGGTATGCGGTGCCGGCACCACCCCATGCAGGGTAAACTGATGGTGCAGCCCCACCGGGTCCAGATCGATATTGACCCCACCGGCGGCCAGCAAGGCCTGGGTATTGGAGGCAAAACGCACCCCGCCTTCAACCGGCGCGTAATACAGCGGCTTGATCCCAAAACGGTCCCGCGCCAACATCAACTGATGTTGGTGATCGTCCCAAAGCGCAAAGGCGAACATGCCTTCAAACCGGGTCACGCACTCCATGCCCCACTGACGATAAGCTTTGAGAATGACTTCGGTGTCGGAATGCGAGCGAAACGCATGCCCCAGTTCGATCAACTGTTCGCGCAATGCCACGTAATTATAGATGCAGCCATTGAACACCAGCGTCAGTTCTTCGTCCACCATCGGCTGATGTCCGGCGTCCGAGAGGTCAATGATCGACAGTCGCCGATGCCCCAGCCCGACCTGATTCTGCAACCAGATCCCGCCGTCATCGGGCCCGCGCTTGGCCAGCTTTTCCAGCATTGGTGCCAGGGTGGCCTCGCTTGCCTTTTGCCCGTCCCAGTAAATTTCACCGCAAATCCCACACATGCTCTCATCCTATTGCTTATCACGACGCCCGCTATTCTAACCAAAAACGTTCTAACCAAAAACGCATTTGGTGTAGTGCTGCAATCGCCAAAGATTCGTCGTACACTAAGTCGCATGAAAGTTTATGGATTAACCGGCGGTTTGGGCAGTGGCAAAAGCACCGTGCGCGCGTTGTTTGAACAGCTGGACGTGCCCGGTTGCGACGCCGATCAGGCCGCACGCGACGTGGTGGCCCCGAATTCACCAGGCCTGGTCAAAATCCGCTCTGCGTTCGGCCCACAAGTGTGTGCGCCTGATGGCACACTCGACCGCGCCCGAATGCGCCAGCGTATTTTGGATGACCCCAACGCCAAACGCACCCTGGAATCGATCACCCACCCCTTGATCCGCCAAAGGCTGGCCGACTGCGTGGCGCAGCTCAAAACCCAACACCCCAAAGCCATTGTGGTGGAAATCCCGCTGCTGGTCGAGACCGGAAAACCGGACTTCATCGACCAGGTGATCGTCTGTGATCTGCCCGAATCACTGCAGAAACAACGCGCACTGGCACGAGCCAGAACGCAAAAAGAGGCACAGAAAAACGCAGGGAAAAACACCATGACTCCGATTCAAGTGGATGCCATTCTCAAAAGCCAGGCCAGTCGGGCAGATCGACTGGCTCAGGCCGACTGGGTTATCGACACCAGCCAACCCAAAAAAGCGGTACTCGAACAAATCAAAGAACTGCTGGCTGCCAACACCTAACCTCACATAGGCTGCGGCCAGAGGCCGGAAATGGCGGCGATGCCCTGTCCGCCGCTGGATCGGGTCTGATCCACGTCCCCAGACTTTACGCCACCCAAGGCGTAAACCGGCACCGGGCAATCTTTGACCCACTCGGCAAACTGCGCCCAGCCCAATGGCGTCATCTCCGGATGCGACGCGGTTGGCTGCACCGGCGACAGCAACACACAATCGGCCTCCAGTTCCAACGCTTTGGCCAGTTCGGCCTGGGTATGCACCGACGCACTCAACCATTTGCCCCGGCTTTGTGCTGGCCGCTCGGTCAAGGCCATCAGCGCCTGAGACGACAACTGCAGTCCGTCCGCTTCCGGCAAGGCCGCCAACCATTTGGCCGGGCCATTGATCAGCACCTGGGCCCCGTATTCATGACACCGCTCTATCGCTTCTCTGGCCCAGGCCATGAATGGCGCTTCGTCCAGATGCTTGGCCCGAAGCTGAACCAGACGCACCCCCTCTTCCAGCGCCGCGTTCAATCGGGCCAGCCCGTCTTCGAAGTCGGCGAAGCGTCCGCTGATCATCATGGTGTGCGGCAATTGCAATGCCGCCAGAATGCCTTGATTGGCAGGCGGAAACCCATACTCAGTCAGTTTCGCCAACGGACACCACTTCAGTGTCTGGCCTTCCTCACCGACAGGCGTTCCCTCAAACCGATCGGTCTGATACACCTTCAGCCGTACCGACCGCGTTTCGTACACCCAGGGAATCTCGATCAACGGCCGCCAGCCATGGGTCGCGACCCCCACTTCCTCTTTGAACTCCCGAATCAAAGCGTCCTCCGGAACTTCCCCCGGTGCGATCTTCCCGCCCGGAAATTCCCACAAACCGCCCAGATGCTGATGCGCCTGACGTTTGGCAATCAAGCAGGCGCCATCCTGCACCAACACACCAACCGCAATCTCTTTCTCCGACATCTTCCTTCCTCTCGTTTGTCTGTCCATCGTGATCTCAACATCATCTCAAATCCTGCTGAGTGCGGCAAACATGACCGGGCTCCACACCCTCACAGCAAATACATTCACAATTCCGATTCAAAACCTATACAATATTTATTTAACGGTTTTCCAAATTCAACCTTACACCAGTTACATAGGGGTAGCATGAACAACTTGAACATTTCCACACGCCTGATCCTCGGCTTTGCCCTGATCTTACTGTTAATGGTCGCTCTGGTCGTAATCGGTCTGCAAAGGGTCAATATCATTGACAATAACATGCAATTTGTCGGGCAGATGGAAGCGCCCAAACAACGCGCCGCCATCAACTTTCGAGGCAGCGTGCACGATCGGGCCATCGCCCTGCGCGACTTGGTGTTGACGGAATCCGAGTCTGAGGCAAAGCAGCATTTGAAAGACATCAAGCAATTGGCCAAAGCCTACACCCAGGCAGAAGAAAAGCTGCAAACCCGTCTTGACATGAGCGCCATTTCGGCAACCGAACAGAAACTGATCGATCGTATTTACGCCATTGAAAGCGAAGCGCTTCCTCTGACAGACAGGCTGATTGAAACCAGAATGCGCGGGGAAATTGACGCCGCCAGAGCGTTTATGAGCAAGGAAACGGCCGGGGCTTACACGGAATGGCTGGCCAGAATCAATGCGTACATTGATTTCAAGGAAGAAGCCATTGCCACTCAGGTCGATGAAGTCGAAACCGTTGCCACCACGTTTGCCCTGATCATGATCATCACCACACTGGTGGCATTGATGTTCGCCATGTTCATCACTTTTTACATCATCCGCTCCATCAGACGCCCGATCAACAATCTGGTCGAAAGTCTGACTGCGGTTGAGAACCAGGGCGATTTCAATACCCGCGCCACCGTTATGGGCAACGACGAACTGGGCATTCTGGCAGAGTCTTTCAATCGCTTTATTGCCAAAACACAAACCGCCCTGAAAGAAGTCAATACCGTTGTGGCGGACATGGCAAATGGTCGATTTGAAAAACAGGTGGAGACAGACGTTGTCGGCGACCTTGGCCGCCTAAAACAAGGCGTGAACGAATCCACTCAATCGGTGGCTGAGACGATGGGCGAGTTGCACAAACTGCTCAATGCCATGAGCGATGGCAAATTCGATGTGCGCATCGATGCCGATGTCAAAGGCGAATACCTGGAACTGGTCAATTTTGCCACCAATACCATGGAAGGCCTCGATCAGACCATCGATGGCATCATTGATGTGATGCAGTCAATGGAAAAAGGCGAATTCGATCAGCGCATCCACACCCAAGCCAAAGGCGATCTGTTGAAACTCAAGGACGGGGTCAACAATTCAATGGAGGCGATTGAAGCGGCGATCAAAGAGGTCACCGAGGTGGTGGTCGCCCAATCACACGGCGATCTGACCCAGTCGATCAAAGGCAACTATCACGGCGATCTGAAAACCCTGAAAGACTCGGTCAACAAAACCACCGACCGTCTGCTGGACGTGGTCAAAAAAGCACTGAACGCCACCCAGATTGTCAATGGGGCTTCTTCGGAAGTGTCACAGGGGTCTCAGGATCTGAGCCAGCGGGTGCAGGAACAGGCGGCGTCGGTGGAAGAAACGTCCGCCACCATGGAGCAGATGAATTCGGCGGTGCAGAACAATGCCAATCACGCCAAGGATGCCACCCGTGTGGCCCATGAGGTGCAGGAAAAAACCACCGAGGGCACGCGCGTGATGCAGAAAACCGTGGAGGCGATGTCGGCGATTCAGGAATCGAGCCACAAGATTTCCGACATTGTGACCCTGATTGATTCGATTGCGTTTCAGACCAATCTGCTGGCGTTGAACGCGGCGGTGGAAGCGGCACGGGCCGGAGAACACGGTCGTGGCTTTGCGGTGGTCGCAGGTGAGGTGCGTGCGCTGGCACAGAAGTCGGCGGATGCGGCCAAGGAAATCACCGGACTGATCAATGAAAGTGTGACCCGCATTGATGAGGGCACCAAGCTGGCGTCGGAGTCGGGTGAGATGCTCGACACCATCGACAAGTCGGTGGACGATGTGGCCAATATGATCGAGCAGATCTCAGCGGCGTCCACCGAACAGATGACCGGAATCGAACAGGTCCACAAGGCGATCAGTCAGATTGACGAAGTGACCCAGCAGAATGCGGCGCTGGTGGAAGAGACCTCGGCGGCGGCCGAAAGCATGAGCGAGCAGGCGGGGATTCTGGACAAGGACATGTCGTTCTTTAATACCGGACAGGCTGGCAGCGCGCCTCAAAGTAAGCCGGCACCGAAATCGGTGCCCAGATCGGAACCGAAACCGGCGTCCAAGCCCGCATTGCCGGCAAAGTCGTCGCCATCAGGAACAAGCCAGCCAAAACCAGAACCTGACTCCAAACCTAAGAGTCACAAAGGCGATGAGTGGGCGGAATTCTGATTCCACCCGTTCCTTTTGATTGTTGAAACCGGCCATAGGCCGGTTTTTTGTTTGGTTTTTTTCCAGTCTGGCAACAATCATGCTTGACCTGTCAGGTACAATTTGTCATCAAACCATGATATTCGCCTTCATCATTTTGGCTAGGATACACCCGCAGGCCGAACACCTGCCCTGAATCAAGCAAGAGGATTTTTTCAGATGAGCGTCAAAAACCGTATTCTGACACTGACCGGCATTCTGCTGGCATTTGCCCTCCTGGCGATCATCGCCGGTCTGGTCAACATGAACAGCAACAACAAAACGTTCAATGCGCTCTATAATGATCGCATTGTGCCGTTGGAAGATCTGAAAAACATTGCCGACGCCTATGCGGTCAACATCGTGGACACCAACCACAAACTGCGCAATGGCAATATTGACTGGGCGCAGGCGGAAAAAAACATTCGCTCGGCGGAAAAACAGATTCAGACACTCTGGTCGGGCTACATGCAAACCACCCTGACCTCAAAAGAAGCGCAACTGGCCGAAAAGGCCCAAGGGCTGATGCAGACAGCCGATCAGGCAGTCAAACGCCTATTGACACTGGTCCAACAGCGCGATCAGCAGGCCATTACCCAGTTCAGCATCGAACAGTTGTATCCGGCCATCGACCCGATTTCGGACGCCATCACCAATCTGGTCTCTCTGCAATTGCGTGAGGCCGAAAAAATGCAGCAGAGACAAAAAGCCGCCTACGACACCACTCTGACGGCGGCCATTGTGATTGCCCTTCTGGTGTTTCTGGCGGTGCTCTGGCTGGCGCGTCAGACCCTGCTGGCGATTACCCGACCGCTCAACGAATTGGTGGCCGTTTCCAAAACCGTGGTCACGGAAGGCGACTTTTCCCGACGCGTGCAAGTCTCTCGCCAGGACGAAGTGGGTCAGGCCGCGCAAGCGTTCAACCATCTGCTGGAAAAAACCGCCGACGCCATTCAGGATGCCAATCATGTGGTGGATGCCATCGCCCAGAGCGACTTTGATCAACGCATCAAACGTCCATACAGCGGTGACCTGGATCGTCTCAAGCAAGGCATCAACAACTCGGCGGAAAGCGTGAGCTTTATGATGTCGGAACTGGAACGGATTATGAACGCGCTGGCCAATGGCCAGCTTGACGCCAAAATGGACGAGCAAGTGCCGGCCAATTTCCGCAACAAGGTGGAAGGCGCTTTGAGCGTGACCAACGACGTGGTTCAAAACATTATTGCCGTGATGAACAGAATCGACGAAGGCGAATTTTCAGAGCGCGTCACCGTCGATGCCAGAGGGCAATTTGGTTCCTTGAAACAGGCCATCAATTCGTCCATGGAAGACCTCAACAAAGCCATTGATGAAGTCACGGACACGGTGGTTTCCCTGTCTCATGGAGATTTAACCCAAAAAATCAACGGCCAGTACAAAGGCGATCTGAAAACCCTGAAAGACTCGGTCAACAAAACCACCGACCGTCTGCTGGATGTGGTCAAAAAGGCGCTGAATGCGACCCAGATTGTCAATGGGGCTTCTTCGGAAGTGTCACAGGGCTCGCAGGATCTGAGCCAGCGGGTGCAGGAACAGGCGGCGTCGGTGGAAGAAACCTCGGCCACCATGGAGCAGATGAATTCCGCAGTGCAGAACAACGCCAATCACGCCAAGGACGCCACCCGTGTGGCCCATGAGGTGCAGGAGAAAACCACCGAAGGCACACGCGTGATGCAGAAGACTGTGGAGGCGATGTCGGCGATTCAGGAATCGAGCCACAAGATTTCCGACATTGTGACATTGATTGATTCGATTGCGTTTCAGACCAATCTGCTGGCGTTGAACGCGGCGGTGGAAGCGGCACGGGCCGGAGAGCACGGTCGAGGCTTTGCGGTGGTCGCAGGTGAGGTGCGTGCGCTGGCGCAGAAGTCGGCGGACGCAGCCAAGGAGATCACGGCGCTGATAAATGAGAGTGTGACCCGCATTGATGAGGGCACCAAGCTGGCGTCGGAGTCGGGTGAGATGCTCGACACCATCGACAAGTCGGTGGACGATGTGGCCAATATGATCGAGCAGATCTCGGCGGCCTCCTCCGAGCAGATGACCGGCATTGAGCAGGTGCACAAAGCGATCAGCCAGATTGACGAAGTGACTCAGCAGAATGCGGCTCTGGTGGAAGAAACCTCGGCGGCGGCCGAAAGCATGAGCGAGCAGGCCGCGATTCTGGACAAGGACATGTCGTTCTTTAATACCGGGCAGCCCAAATCGTCGGCTCAGGAAAAGTCGGCCTCAAAAGTGGCCAAAACGCCTCACAAACAGGCGGCGGCGAATACGCCCAAACAGGCGGCTTTGCCCAAGGCCAGTCCGACAGAGGCCCGGCCTGCCAAAGACGCGGGCCAGGCATCAAAGCCCAAAGAAGCATCCGCTCAAAGCGGCAGTGGTGATGAGTGGGCCGAGTTTTAACCAGGCCTGGTCAATTTGTTCTATCCATCCAAACCGGCTTTCAGCCGGTTTTTTAATGGCTCTCACGGCCAGCTGGCCTACTGCTTGCTTCTCAGTTCTCATTAGTTTTTTTAATACGAACCCTTGTTCGCTATGACAATTTGTTATAGCATGAGCAAAGATACCAATTCCTGACCAAAAAACGGGGTTATTATGTTCAAGACGATTCGCGCCAAACTGATTGCCAGTTTCAGTTTATTAACCATCTTGGTCATAGCCATGGCCGTATTCAGTATTTATGAAATTAACAAATCCGCAGACGGGTTTTCCGATTATCGGGCAATCGCCAAGGACTCATTGCTGGTCAGCAATGTTCAGAGCGACATGCTGATGGTGCGAATGAATGTCAAAGACTATCTGAACAACCCGGTCCAGAAAGAAGTGGATGAGTACACAGACTATTTTAATCGAACCAACGAATTGCTGACCGAAGCCCAGACCCAAATCCAGAACCCGCAACGAGCAGAATGGGTAGACCGCATGGACAATACTCTGGACAAATACCATGAAGCGTTTGGCCAGGTCCAGGCATACATGGCTCAGCGCAATGACATCGTCCACAACACCCTGAATGTCGACGGCCCTGAAATGGAGCAATTGCTGACCAAAATAAAGCGTACGGCCTATCGGGATGGCGATGTCCCGGCAACCATTGCCGCTGCGGACGGCCTGCGCACCCTTTTATTGGCTCGCCTCTATACCGTCAAGTTCATTGAAGACAATACCCAGGCATCGATGGAACGGGCTCTTGAAGAATTTGATGCGCTTGATGGCAACATGAAAACCTTGTTGGCCGAGGTTCAGGACCTGACCCGCCAGCAACAGCTTCAACGAGTGCTTGAATTGGAAAACAATTACGTTAAGAACGTACAGCAACTTGACCAGGTAATTAAAGACCGCAATGAGGTCATTGATAACACCCTCGACCAATTAGGGCCTGAGATTGCCGAACTGGCGGAAAACATCAAAGAGTCGGTCAAAGCCGATCAGGATCGCATTGGTCCGGAAGTGCAGCAACTGAACGACAGCATTATCTCGGTATTGATTGTGGTCGCAATTGTGATCGCCCTGTTTGCCATTGCCACCGCCATCTTTATTCCCCGTTTGATTGCCCAAGGCATTCAATCCATTCAGACCCAACTGGGCAAACTCAGCCAGACCGGTGACTTTGCCATTCGTGCTGACGAGCAGCGCCAGGATGAAATCGGGGACATGGGCAAAGCGGTCAACAAACTGCTGTCCGACATGCAAACCGCGATCAGGGAAGCCAATGACGTGGTCTGCGCCATGGCAGACGGCCAGTTTGACCAACGGGTTAAGGCCGACCTCAATGGTGACTTGAAAGCACTCAAGGACGGCATCAACGAATCCGCTGACTCCGTGGCCGAAACCATGGGCGAGCTTCGCAAACTGCTCAACGCCATGAGCGACGGCAAATTCGATGTGCGCATCGATGCCGATGTCAAAGGCGAATACCTGGAACTGGTCAATTTTGCCACCAATACCATGGAAGGCCTCGATCAGACCATCGATGGCATCATTGATGTGATGCAGTCGATGGAGAAAGGCGAATTCGATCAGCGCATCCACACCCAAGCCAAAGGCGATCTGTTGAAACTCAAGGACGGGGTCAACAATTCAATGGAGGCGATTGAAGCGGCGATCAAAGAGGTCACCGAGGTGGTGGTCGCCCAATCACACGGCGATCTGACCCAGTCGATCAAAGGCAACTATCACGGCGATCTGAAAACCCTGAAAGACTCGGTCAACAAAACCACCGACCGTCTGCTGGACGTGGTCAAAAAAGCACTGAACGCCACCCAGATTGTCAATGGGGCTTCTTCGGAAGTGTCACAGGGGTCTCAGGATCTGAGCCAGCGCGTGCAGGAACAGGCGGCATCGGTGGAAGAAACGTCCGCCACCATGGAGCAGATGAATTCGGCGGTGCAGAACAACGCCAATCATGCCAAAGACGCCACCCGTGTGGCCCATGAGGTGCAAGAGAAAACCACCGAGGGCACACGTGTCATGCAGAAGACTGTGGAGGCGATGTCGGCAATTCAGGAATCGAGCCACAAGATTTCCGACATTGTGACCCTGATTGATTCGATTGCGTTTCAGACCAATCTGCTGGCGTTGAACGCGGCGGTGGAAGCGGCAAGGGCCGGGGAACACGGTCGTGGCTTTGCGGTGGTCGCAGGTGAGGTGCGTGCGCTGGCACAGAAGTCGGCGGATGCGGCCAAGGAGATTACGGCGCTGATCAATGAGAGTGTGACCCGCATTGATGAGGGCACCAAACTGGCGTCGGAGTCGGGTGAGATGCTCGACACCATCGACAAGTCGGTGGACGATGTGGCCAATATGATCGAGCAAATCTCGGCGGCGTCCAGTGAGCAGATGACCGGGATTGAACAGGTGCACAAAGCGATCAGCCAGATTGACGAGGTCACGCAGCAAAACGCGGCGCTGGTGGAAGAAACCTCGGCGGCGGCCGAAAGCATGAGCGAACAGGCCGCGATTCTGGACAAGGACATGTCGTTCTTTAATACCGGGCAGTCTGGAGGCAGCACTGCGCACAACAAACCCGCGCCGAAATCGGTATCCAAACCGAAACCGGCGTCCAAACCAGCGTTGCCGGCTCAGTCGTCGCATTCGGTAGCAAAGCCGACCCCTAAGTCGGAATCGAAGTCGCCCGCCAAACCGGAAACCACCAAAAATGACAGTGGCGATGAGTGGGCGGAATTCTGACAAAAACCACTCGCATGCAACCAAAGCAAACCGGCCTCTGGCCGGTTTTTTATTGCCTGACGAACGCTTAAAAGATGCTCTGAACGAGTGGCTTGGTTACAATAGGCCACATCCATGTAATCGAAAGCCAAAGGACCACCATGCCGCGTTTCTGGAACCCGACCATCGATGCTTTGACCCCCTACACGCCGGGCGAGCAGCCCAAAGTCGCCAATCTGGTCAAACTCAACACCAACGAAAGCCCTTACCCGCCTGCGCCGGGGGTGCTGGACGCGATCCATGCGGCAACGGACGACGCGCTGCGTTTGTACCCCGACCCCAATGCCACCCCGCTCAAACAGGCGCTGGCCGATTATTACCGACTCTCCACCGATCAGGTGTTTGTGGGCAACGGCTCGGACGAAGTGCTGGCCCATGCGTTTCTGGGTCTGCTCAAGCATGAGGTGCCTTTGCGCTTTCCGGACATTTCCTACAGCTTTTACCCGGTCTACTGCGGACTTTATGGCATTGCCCCCCAAAAAATTCTTCTCGATCCGACCTTGGCGATTGATCCCGATGACTATCAGGGCGACTCGGGGCCGATCATTTTCCCCAATCCCAACGCCCCCACGGGGCGCTTGTTGACACTTGATCAGATTACACGGATTCTGCAACAGAACCCATCCCATGTGGTGGTGGTGGACGAAGCCTACATTGATTTTGGCGGCGAGTCGGCCACCCAATTGATTGCGCGTTACCCCAACCTGCTGGTGACACAAACCTTTTCCAAATCCCGCGCCCTGGCCGGTCTGAGACTGGGCATGGCGTTCGGTCAGGCCCACCTGATCGAAGCGCTGGAGCGGGTCAAAAACAGCTTCAATTCCTATCCAGTGGATCGACTGGCCATGGCCGCTGGCATCGCGTCTTTGCAGGAAGAAGCCTATTTCGCCGAAAGCTGTCGCAAAGTGATGGCCACCCGTCAGGCTCTGACCGAATTTTTGCAGGAAAAAGGGTTTGATGTGGTGCCGTCTCACGCCAACTTCGTGTTTGCCCGCCACCCGGAACATTCGGCCAGCGAACTGGCGCAACAGTTACGCGATCGGGCGATCATCGTGCGTTACTTTGACAAGCCTCGGATTGATCAGTATCTGCGCATCAGCATTGGCTCGGAGGAAGAGAACCGACGCCTCTGCGATGCACTAAGCGAGATTTTGGGATAAGTGTTGGCCCATCAGCGCTTGCCAGGCGTTGAAAGATCAGATATGTCAGAAATGACAGAATCCCAAGCCAGCCTTTCTGTCACCCCAACCAAACACTTGTCATCCCGACCGAACACTTGTCATCCCGACCGAAGCGGAGGGATCTTTGAAGCCCGGCCTTGTCTTAAAAAGATCCTTCGGCTTCGCTCAGGATGACAGTGTTTTATCATCCGGCGGCTTCTTTCCCCATCACAAAGATTTCGTCGTGCTTCTTAGGCCTGTCACAGGAAATGCCCCTTGCGCTGTCCGAGCGAAGCGAGTTCGCAAGGGCCCTGTGACAGGGCTTAGAATGCACAGAAAGCGTGTGCTGGGTGTGCTTTTTTGGTTCGTTTTTTACACAAGTAAACGAAGAACTCGGCGCCCGCAGGGGTAAGCCGAGAAAAAATGAACACATCCAGGATCGCATAACCATAAAGTGTCTGCACCCCAGCAAACATGATCAAAGAAACAATTCACCAGGCCTGGTCAATTTTGGGATGAATACGCCCGTTCAGGTACGGTATTCGGCGTTGATTTTGACGTAGTCGTAGGAAAAATCCGACGTCCAGACGGTCTCGGACACCGCACCGCGATGGAGCACAATGCGAATCGTGATGTCGGTCTGATCCATCACCGCCTGGCCGGCGGCCTCCGTGTAACTGGCCGCCCGTCCGCCCTGGGTGACCAGCAGAACGTCGCCCAGATAAATCTCCACCGCTTCAATATCAAAATCTGGGCTGGTCGCGTCCTCGCCCACACCGGCACGACCCACTGCGGCCAGAATCCGTCCCCAGTTGGGGTCACAGGCAAACAGAGCGGTTTTCACCAGAGGCGACAAGGCCACCGCGTGCGCAACCTGCAGACATTCCTCGGAATCCACACCCTTTTCCACCTGCACCGCCACAAATTTGGTCGCGCCTTCGCCGTCGCGCACAATTTCATGCGCCAGATGCTGCATCAGTCTGGCCAGACCGGTTTCAAAAGCCTGGTAGGCCGGACTCTCAACATCATCGATCCAGGGCATATCAGCCTGCGCCGTGGCCGTCAAGGTGCAGGCATCGTTGGTGGAGGTATCGCCATCGATGGTGATGCGATTGAAGGAACGGTCCGACGCGTTTTTCAGCGCCTGATCCAAGCAGGCCTGGTCAATTCTGGCATCTGTGGCCACAAAGCCGAGCATGGTGGCCATATTGGGATGGATCATGCCCGAGCCTTTCGCCATGCCCGTCAACAACACCCGATGACCGTCAATGTCCAGTGCCAGACTGGCCACCTTGGCGTAGGTGTCGGTGGTGCGTATCGCTTCGGCCGCGCGCTCCCAGCCGCTGATGGACAGATCGGCCAGCGCATCGGGCAACCCGGACTGAATTTTGTCCATGCTCAACGGCTCACCAATCACCCCGGTGGAAAAGGGCAAAACCGCGTCGGCCGACAGGCCCAGCTCTTCGCCCAGCCACTGACAGGTCTGCTCGGCGTCTTTGAGGCCCTGAGCCCCATTGCCGGCATTGGCATTGCCACTGTTGATCACCAGACACTGAGGCGACCCGGCGTTGAGATGGTTTCTGGCCATCACCACCGGGGCAGCGCAGAATGCATTGCGGGTAAACACGGCCGCGGTGCGCGCGCCTTCCGCCAACTGCAACACCGTCAGGTCCAGCGCCCCACTTTTTTTGAGACCACAAGCCGTGGCCCCCAGATACACTCCGGCAATCGGATGCGGCCGGGTCAGCACGCCCGTGTCTGTCTGTTCTTTGGGTTCAGCCATGCGGCTCTCCTTCTCCAGCCAATGGTCCAGTCAGCGCCAGCTCCCGGCGCGGATCCGGCAGCGGGTTTATTGCAGCCGCCCGCAACACTGTTTGTATTTTTTACCGGAACCGCAGGGGCAAGGGTCATTGCGCCCCACTTTGGGCACATCGCGACGGAAGGTACCCGGCTTCTGCTCGTCCTCCGACTCCGCTTCGGCCTTTTCTTCCGGTTGAACCGCCTGTGCAATCGACTGGGCCGCCGGATGCGTGGCTTCGAGCTGATCCGGGCGCTCGTCCAGTTGCTGTTGCTCGTAGGCATTCACGTCATCACGGCCCTGAATCTGCACCAGCGACAGCGTCTGAACCGTCTCGAACATGACTTCGTCCAGAAACGCTTCAAACATGCTGGCAGCGGTTTTGCGGTATTCCTGGAAGGGGTCTTTCTGGGCAAAGCCTTTCAGGTGAATCCAGCGACGCAGATAATCCATTTCATTCAGATGCCCGCGCCATTGCTTGTCAATGGTGCGCAGCAACACTTCTTTTTCAAAATGATGGCGGGTCTGTGGGTCCACCACCTGCATTTTTTCTTCGTAGGTAGCTTTGGCGGCCTCGACGATTTTTTCGCGCAGGGTTTCCTCATAAAGCGACTTGTCCGCTTCCAGCCAATCCTGAATCGGCAGATCCACACCGAAATCTTCGTGCAACTGTCGGGTCAGGCCCGGAATATCCCACTGCTCATCCAGGCTGCCCGGCGGGACGAATTGCGCCATCGCATTCTCAATCACCGTTGCGCGCAGGGAATCAATGATCTCGGAAACGTCCTCGACTTCCATCAGTTCATTGCGCTGGGTGTAGACCACTTTGCGCTGTTCGTTGGCAATGTTGTCGAACTTGAGCAGGTTGGCCCGCTCGTCCTGATGCATGCGCTCCACCTGTTTCTGGGCCCGTTCGATCGACTTGGAAACCATGTTGTGTTCGATCGCTTCGTCCGACTTCATGCCCAGACGCCGCATCATGCTCTTGACCTTGTCCGAGGCAAAGCGTCGCATCAGGTCATCGTCCAGCGACAGATAAAAACGGGTGACGCCGGGATCGCCCTGACGCCCGGAACGCCCACGCAGCTGATTGTCAATGCGGCGCGACTCATGCCGCTCGGAACCGATCACCATCAGACCGCCCTTGTCCAGCACTTCCTGGTGGCGTTTCTGCCAGTCGGCCTTGACCTGAGCCACCGTGGCTTCGTCCTTGTTTTCCAGCCGTTCCAATTCCATGTCCAGATTGCCGCCCAGCACGATGTCGGTGCCGCGCCCGGCCATATTGGTGGCGATGGTCACCGCGCCCGGCTGACCCGCCTGAGCGATGATGTGGGCTTCTTTTTCGTGCTGTTTGGCATTGAGAACCTTGTGCGGAATACCGGCCTTGTCAAAATGCGCTGACAGGACTTCCGACATCTCAATCGACGCCGTGCCCACCAGCATTGGCTGGCCGGTTTTGTGGATTTCCTTGACGTCACGCACCAGCGCGGTCAGCTTGCCTTCCACATCCAGAAACACCAGATCGGGCAGATCCAGACGCTGCGGCGTCTGGTTGGTAGGCACCACCACCACTTCCAACTGGTAGGTGGACAAAAATTCACCGGCTTCGGTGTCGGCGGTACCGGTCATGCCCGACAGGGTTTCGTACTGACGGAAATAGTTCTGGAAAGTAATCGACGCATAGGTCTGGCTTTCCGCCTGAATCGCCACACCTTCCTTGGCTTCGACCGCCTGGTGCAGGCCGTCGCCCCAACGGCGGCCATGCATTTTTCGGCCGGTGAATTCGTCAATGATCACCACCTGACCGTTTTCGACGATGTAGTCCGTGTTTTTTTCAAACAACAGGCTGGCGCGCATGGCGGCGGTGACGTATTTCATCAGACTGATGTGTTCGGCGTCGTAGAGCGAATCCCCTTCTTCCAGCAGCCCGACCTGGGTCATCTTCTCCTCGATCTTGCTGTGGCCTTCGTCGGTCAGGTGAATCTGCTTGCTCTTTTCATCAATGGTGTAATCGCCGCTGGCGGTTTTGGTTTCCGGGTCTTCTTCGCCCCGTTCCAGATCGGTGACCAGCGGGGTAATGGTCTGATAGAGTTCCGACTGGTCTTCCGCCGGCCCGGAGATGATCAACGGCGTACGCGCCTCATCAATCAGAATCGAATCGACTTCGTCCACAATGGCAAAGTTCTGCCCGCGCATCACCCGCTCTTCGGCAAAAATCGCCATATTGTCACGCAGGTAATCAAACCCGAATTCGTTGTTGGTGCCATAGGTAATGTCGGCATTGTAGGCGGCCTTTTTTTCTTCCGGCGACTGACCGGAAAGGATGGTGCCGGTTTCCAGTCCCAGGAAACCGTAAATTTGCCCCATCCATTCCGCGTCCCGGCTGGCCAGATAATCGTTGACCGTGATCACATGCACGCCTTTGCCCGAAAGCGCATTCAGGTAGGCAGGCAGGGTCGCGACCAGGGTTTTGCCTTCGCCGGTGCGCATTTCGGCAATGTTGCCGTGATGCAGCACCATGCCGCCGATCAGCTGGGTATCGTAATGGCGCAGGCCGGTCACCCGCTGCGAGGCTTCACGCACCACCGCAAACGCTTCCGGCAGCAGGTGTTCCAATGAGGTGCCGGACTGATACGCCTGTTTGAACTCGTCCGTTTTCGCCTGCAGGGCTTCATCCGACAGGGCCTGAAGCTCAGGTTCGAATTGATTGATCTGGGCCAGTTTTTTGTCGTATTTTTTCAGCAGACGGTCGTTGCGGCTGCCGAAGAGTTTTTTCATCAGTGTCAGTGGCATAGACTTCCAATCCAGTTAAATTTGTTCGTTTTGCAAAGCGGCATCACATCAGAATTTTGCTGCTGCCATAATGAATCGGTGGTTCGTCCTCGGAAAAAGTCACCACCTCAAACGCATCCGGGTCATGCACCAGCTTGCGTAGCAGTTCGTTGTTGAGGGCATGTCCCGATTTGTGGGCCACAAATTCGCCCAGAATCGGATGACCGGCCATATAAAGATCGCCCACGGCGTCCAGAATCTTGTGGCGCACAAATTCGTCCTTGTCGCGCAGGCCTTCCTGATTCACCACCCCGTCGTCATCGAGGCCGATGGCGTTGTGCAGGCCCGCCCCCAGACCGAGGTTGTTGGCGCGCAACAATTCCATGTCTTTCATAAAGCCAAAGGTCCGGGCACGACTGACTTCCTTGAAATAGGCCGTGGAGGAAAAATCCAGGGTCATGCTTTCCGCGGTCTGGTCAAAGGCCGGATGATCGAAATCAATGGAAAAGGTCAGACGGAAACCTTCCAGCGGTCGAAACTCCGCCCAAGACCCTTTGTCGTTCTGGACGTGAATATGACGTTTGATCCGGATAAAATGCTTGGGCGCTTCCTGCAAACGCACACCGGCCGATTGCAGCAGAAAAATAAAATGCGAGGCACTGCCATCCATGATCGGCACTTCGTCGGCGGTGATGTCGATGTAGAGGTTGTCAATGCCCACCCCAGCCAGTGCCGACATCAGGTGCTCGATGGTGGCAATTTTTGCGGGCCGGGTGGGTGTGTCTTTGACGATGGTGGTGCAAAGCATGGTTTCACGCACCAGATCCGGCGAGACCGGAAACTCGACCGCAGGCGAAAGGTCCACCCGACGAAAGACGATGCCGGTATCGACTGGGGCGGGAGAGAGCGTCATCACCGACTGGTGACCGGTATGCAGGCCGACGCCTTTGGCTTTGATGGTATTGGCTAGGGTTCGTTGCTTCACAGAATGTCTTTCATTGTTGGGTCAAGCCTGACCAGGGCGAATCACAGAGGCGCCCGGAAATGTCCAGAGGCCTTGAAAAAAGCATTATTCTAGCACAGCCCCGAATCCGGCATGACCGGATTGGGTCGCAAAAAGGGTTTGTCACCCTTAACCCGAACATTTCATAAATTTGCACCGATCTCGCTTGCCCCTTGATTCCACAAGAAATATTTTCTCAGTTGGTCGTAATCAAGGATACGACGCGCCTTCTAAAATTTCCTTGTGAAAACAAGTTCCTGCGCGACCTCAGCACAAATTCATGAATCGAAGAAACCGAAGGTAAACATTCGGGTTAGAAATTCTGACTGAACCATTGTTTCATCTGCGCCAGTATCGAGGCCCGGTTTTGAGGAGCGTCACTGGCTGCGCTGGAGTCACTCACCTGACTGGGGTGTTCGCGCGCATACATCAGCAGACCGACGGTGGTGGCATAGGCCGGACTGGCCACCTCTTCCTTCAGACCACTGACATGCTGGGGCGTGCCCAGACGCACCGGCATGTGAAACACCTCTTCGGCCAATTCCACAGCCCCTTCAATCAGACTGCTGCCGCCGGTCAATACAATGCCGGCGGCGATTTTGTTTTCAAAATCGGTGCGACGCAACTCGGCCTGAACCAGTTGGAACAGTTCTTCGTAGCGGGGTTCGATCACCTCGACCAGAGTGTGACGCGACAGACAGCGGGCAGGTCGGTCGCCCACGCTCGGCACTTCGATTTCTTCGTCTTTGGCAATCAGCTGTGCCAGCGCACAGGCATGGTTCTTTTTGATGTCTTCGGCGGCCTGCTTAGGGGTCCGCAAAGCCATGGCAATGTCGTTGGTCACCTGATCGCCCGCCACCGGAATCACCGCCGTATGGCGGATGGCGCCGTTTTGAAACACCGCAATATCGGTGGTACCGCCGCCAATGTCCACCAGGCAGACACCCAGTTCTTTTTCGTCTTCGGACAGCACGGCTTCGGAGGAAGCCAGCTGTTCCAGAATCAGATTATCGACCTTGAGCGAGCAGCGTTCCACGCACTTGGTGATGTTCTGGGCCGCGCTGACCGAACCGGTCACCATGTGCACCTTGGCTTCCAGACGCACACCGGACATCCCGACCGGTTCGCGAATGCCGCCCTGATTGTCGATCATGAATTCCTGCGCCAGAATGTGCAGCACTTCCTGATCACCGGGAATGGCGATGGTCTGGGCCGCTTCCAGCACGCGGGTCACGTCTTCGGCCTGCACTTCCTGATTGCGGATCGCCACCATGCCATTGGAGTTGAAACTGCCAATATGACTGCCAGCAATGCCCACCGACACCGAATGCGCCTTAACGCCCGACATGCGTTCGGCTTCGTCAATGGCGCGTTGAATCGAGTCCACCGTGGCATCAATGTTCACCACCACGCCTTTTTTCAGACCGCGTGACGGGTGCGTCCCCATGCCGACCACCTCAATTTCCCCATCCGGTTTGACTTTGCCGATGATGGCGGCGATTTTGGAGGTGCCGATGTCCAAACCGATGACGATATTGGTTTCTGACATTGCTTGCTTTCTTGCCATGTGCCTCTACTTCCTGATCTGATGCTTTGTTGCGAATCCTTGCACGAAACAAAAACTCGTTGCGTTGGCCGCTTAGGCCGTTATGCCGCTTGGGTCGCAACACATTATGATGCGTTTGATTCGTCGTTTTCCGACAGGCCTTGGCGCTCGGGCGCTGGCTCTGTGTTTTTGCGAATGACAAAACCGTTACTATAGCGCAAATCAAACACCTGTGCGAACTTTCTCAGGTCGGGGTCAATCCGCGGGTAACTTCGCACAAACCGGTCCAGCATGGACTGCGCATTTTCCGCTGGCAGCAACAGGGTCTGACCGCCATCCAGCCTGACCCGCCAGACCCCATCGGCCAGCATGGACAGGGCCGAAATCTGCCAATCCAAAACCTTCAACTGCGATTGTAACTGTTCGAGCTGCTCCAATACCAGTTGCGAGCGCACCGCCGGACCATCCAGACGCACATAGTCCGCAAACGACGCCATCTGAGTGGGGTAAAAAATTTCACCGAACTGATTCAGCAAAGCCTGTTCGCCCCATCTGGCTACTGGGGTTTGCTCCTCTATCCGAATTCGCAACTGATCGGGCCAGCGACGGGTCACACTGACACGGTACACCCACTCCATCCGGGTCAACCGGGCATGCAAGGCTTCGAGATCGGCTTCCCAGAAAGGCTGTCCCAGAAACGGTGCCACCCGCTGGGCCACCTGTGCCTGTTCCACCCGCTCAAAGTCGGCCTGGTAGGTGACGGTGGACAAGGTTTTGCCGGAAAAGAACCAGACCAGCAACAGTCCCGTCCCGACCAGACTCAATAACGAAAGAAGCAGGGCGCGGCGCGTCAAGATCAGCCCCCTTCTGCCTTCGTATCGGGGCCGCCATGCTCCAACGTCAACCCCAACAGATGGCAGACCAGTTGCGAAAAGGACAGCCCGGCCTGTCGCGCCGCCATCGGCACCAGAGAATGGTCGGTCATGCCCGGCGCGGTATTGACTTCAATCAGCCAGGGATTCTGCTGTGCGTCCAGCATGAAATCGACCCGGCCCCAGTGGCGACCACCCACCGCTTCAAAAGCCTGATACACCAGCGCATCCAGCTTTTTGACCAGGCCTGGTGACAAATCCACCGGACAGAGGTATTCGGTGGTGGTGGATTCGTATTTGGCGGTGTAGTCATAGAACACATGATCGGTTTTCAGTTCAATCAGCGGCAAGACCCGGTCCCCGACCACTGCGGCGGTGAATTCGCGGCCGGTGACCCACTGTTCCAGCAGAATTTCCGAATCCAATGCCTGAGCCGCTTCCACCGCTTGCGGCAACTGGTCGGCGCTGTCCACCTTGTGCATGCCGATGCTGGAACCTTCGTGACTGGGTTTGATAATCAAAGGGAAATGGTCGGGCCACGAGATCCGATCCAACGACTGGGTGGCCGACACGGACTGAAAAGCCGGTGTCGGCAGCCCCATGCCCTGCCACAGCCATTTGGTGCGGATTTTGTCCATCGACAGGGCACTGGCGGCCATGCGGCTGCCGGTATAAGGAAAATCCAATGCATCCAGAATCGCCTGAACCCCGCCGTCTTCGCCCCAGCGTCCGTGCAGCGCCACAAAGGCCCGATCAAAGCGTCGGGTCATGGCCACCACCTGCTCCACCGTCTGCACATCGACCGCTTCGGCTGCGACCCCGGCTTCACAGAGCGCTTCGGTCACGGCCTGACCGCTGCGCAGGGACACCGCCCTTTCGGCCGACACCCCGCCCATCAGCACGGCGACGCGCCCCAGAGATTCGGGTTGTGGCAACGCAAAGTCCGTGTGCTCGGTCATACCGGCAAACGCCCCTGCTGACCGGTTTCGGCCACAGGCGGGTGTTCCGACCAGTGCCGTGCCATCTGGCCAATGTCACCGGCCCCCATCATCAACACCACATCGTCATCGGCCAGCACCGTTTGCGCCAGTTCATTCAACTGGGTTTCGTCGTGCGCATGCAGATTGTCCTTGTGCCCACGCAGACGCATCGCGCGCAGCAGGGATTTGGCATCGAACGCGGGCAACGGGGTTTCTCCGGCCGGGTACACGTCCAACAGAATCACCAGATCGGCTTTGGTCAGTGCCTGGACAAAGTCATCAAACAAATCCCGCGTCCGGCTGTAACGGTGCGGCTGAAACACCAGCACCAACCGCTGTTGCGGAAACGCCTGACGCGCGGTGGCCAGTGTGGCCTGCAATTCGGTGGGGTGATGGCCGTAATCATCGACCAGAGTCACATTGTGCCCGCCGATGCCACGCTGAGGGTACACCTCAAAACGGCGACCGACCCCGCCGAATTCCGCCAGCGCCGTTTGAATCGCTTCGATCGACACGTTCAATTCCAGCCCGATGCCGATGGCCGCCAACGCATTGAGCACATTGTGCGCGCCGGGCTGATTCAAGGTGACCTCGAATTCGGGCAAATCCAGCGCCTTGACCCGAAAATGCATGCGCAGCCCGTCCGGCTGCAGGCCAAGCGCCTGGATGTCGGCAACCGACTCAAAGCCATAGGTGCGCACCTTGCGCGACAGTTTGGGCAGCATGGCCTGCACATTCGGGTCTTCCAGACACACAATCGCCAGTCCGTAAAACGGCAATCGGTGCACAAATTCGACAAAACTGCTTTCCAGGTACTGGTAGTCACCGTGATAGGTGTCCATGTGATCCTGATCGATGTTGGTCACCACCGACATCATCGGCGACAGATGCAGGAAGGAGGCATCCGACTCGTCGGCTTCGGCCACCAGATACTGGCTGCTGCCCAGCCGCGCATTGGAATCGACCTGATTGAGCTTGCCGCCAATCACAAAGGTCGGGTCGAGCCCGCCCTGAGTAAGAATGGCTGCGGCCAGACTGGTGGTGGTGGTTTTGCCGTGGGTGCCGGCAATGGCAATGCCAAAGCGCATCCGCATCAGTTCGGCCAGCATCGCGGCCCGGGGAATCACCGGAATTCGGCTGTCGCGGGCAAAGGTGACTTCGGGGTTGTCATCGGAAACGGCGGTGGACACCACCACCACATCGGTGGCTTTGACGTGCTCGGCGCTGTGGCCGATGTGAATCTCAGCGCCCAGCGATTGCAGGCGCTGCACCGTGGCATTGCGACGCAGATCCGATCCGGTGATGCGAAACCCCAGATTGAGACAGACCTCGGCAATGCCGGCCATGCCGACCCCGCCGATGCCGACAAAATGAATGTGTTGAACTTGGTCTTTCATGCGGCGTATGATACCGCGTTTTGGGTCTGCAAAGAAACAAAACCTGTCAAGAGAGTGCGCCTCAGTGCAGGGTTTCGCTGTCGGTCTGCTTCGGGTCACCGGGCTGTGCCACCGGTTCGGGAATCGCCCAGTAATGCTGGGCCAGAACCGCCGCCAGTTCCGAAGGCTTACTCAAAGGGTCGGTCATTTCCATGTGATTGAGACTGGGACTTTGGATGTGGCCATCGGCTTTGGCTTTCGCCGCCAGTTCAGCCACGGTTTCGGCGCCCTCGCCCACCAGTTCCTGAGTCTCCGGATTCCAGAAAATGACTTTTTGCACATGATCGGTGCCGGGCAAAGGGTGCAACTCCAGCCGAATCCACTCCAGCGGAGGCTTGTGCCCGTCCGGCTGCGCCTCGGTGACCGGGCTGAACTGATCGGGATAGGCCTGGTCGGCCTGAGTTTCGATGATGTTGTCGGGACCGCTAAAAGCTTGTTTGGAAGAGTTTGTCACGTTTGAATCCGCCTTGTTGATTAAGGCACCTGTCCACGGGAAACCGTCGTTTCACGCCAGGGAGCGCCTGTCAAAATCGTGATGACCGTGATGGCCTTTACCGAGATGGCTTTGAATCGCCACCACAAAATACGGATTCAGACTAACATATCCAGCGCTTCCTGCACAGAGGCCACCAGCCGATCCACGTCGTCAAAGGTGTTGTACACGCCAAACGAGGCCCGGACAGTGGCCGGTACCTGAAACTTCTGCATCACTGGCTGGGCGCAATGATGACTGGCGCGCACCGCAATGCCATCCTGATCCATCAAGGTGGCCAGGTCATGCGGGTGCGCGCCTTCGATCTTGAATGAGATCACGGCGGCTTTGTGGCGCGCCTGTCCAATAATCACCAGGCCTGGTAAGTTTTGCAGTTGCTCGGTGGCGTAATCCAGCAATTCGCGCTCGTAGGCTTCGATCGCGGCCCGGTCCAGCGACTGCATGAACCGCACCGCCGCGCCCAGACCGACGACACCGGCGATATTGGGCGTGCCGGCTTCGAACTTATAGGGCAGTTCGTTGTATTCGGTTTTTTCAAAGGTGACGGTATGGATCATATCGCCCCCGCCCTGATAAGGCGGCATCTGCTCCAGCAGCGCTTCTCTGGCCCAGAGAACGCCAATGCCGGTGGGCCCGTACATTTTGTGGCCGGAAAACACATAAAAATCGCAGCCAATGGCCTGAACGTCCACCGGCAGATGCGCTATCGCCTGAGCCCCGTCCACCAGCACTTTGGCACCCTTTTCCTTGGCCAGCCGCGCCATGGCGGTCACGTCATTGATGGTGCCCAGTGCGTTGGACATGTGCGAAATCGCCACCAATCGGGTCCGGTCGGACAAAGCGGCCTCAAAGTCGGCCAACGGCACTTCGCCCCGTTCGTTGATCGGCACCACCACCAGCTTGATCCCGATCTGTTCACGCAGAAACTGCCAGGGCACAATATTGGAATGGTGCTCCAGTTCGGTGATCAGCACTTCGTCCCCTGGCTGCAAAAACGCACGTCCATAGCTCTGTGCCACCAGATTGATCGCTTCGGTCGCGCCGCGCACAAACACCAGTTCTTTGCGCGAAGGTGCATGGATAAAGTCGCGCAGCTGATCCCGAGCCCCTTCATAAGCCTCGGTCGCCCGCTCGCTCAGGGCATAAACGCCGCGATGCACATTGGCGTTGTCGTGCCGGTAGTAATCTCGTACCGCCTCAATCACCGTGTCCGGTTTCTGGGTGGTGGCCCCGCTGTCCAGATACACCAGCGGCTGACCGTTTTCGGTTTGCGCCAGAATGGGGAAGCGGGCACGGATGGCCGCAATGTCCAGAGTGGTTTCAACGCTCATTGGTCACACCCGGCAAGGTATTGCAGAGCAGGCAGTTGCGCCAGTCGCTGCGAAACCAGATCGTGCAGCCAATGGCGCATGGCCGACTGGGCAATCGATTCCAGAGGTTCCAACAGAAACGCCCGGGTAATCATCCGCACCGCCTCATCCCGCTGAATGCCTCGCGCCTGAGCATAAAAAATCTGGTCGGCGTCGATTTCACCCGAGGCACAGCCGTGCGAGCAGGCCACATCATCGGCATAAATTTCCAGTTGCGGCTTGGTGTCCATTTTGGCTTTGGGAGAGAGCAACAGATTTTTGTTGTCCATCTGACCGTCGGTTTTCTGGGCCGCTCTGGCCACGCCGATCATGCCGTTGAACACGCCACGCGCCTGATCCTGCACCACAAATTTGTGCAGCTGGCGGCTGGTGCAATGCGGTGCCCCATGCTGGGTTTCGGTGCGCGAGTCGGTCAGTTGCTGACCGCGAACCCAGGCCAGGGTATTCTGTTCGGCATCCGCGCCTTCGCCATTGAGGCAGACGTATCCTTGCTGGCGCGACCAGCGTGCTCCCAGTGCCAGACTGTGGGTCTGCCATTGGCTGTGGGCGGCCTGATCCACAAACGTCAGACCGGTGAACAGGCTTTGCGCATTCAGGTCCTGCCAGTCGAGTTGACGCGCCACTGCGCCTTCGCCCAATGACACCTGTTGCAGCCGATTGACCCAGCTTCGGGGTTGATCTGACAGCGACACCACCTGATTGAGCCAGGTCATCTGAGCATGATGGCCCAACTCGAACTGGGTGCGCAGATTGACCAGCTTGCGGTCCTGAGTCACCACCTGAAGAATCTGCAAAGGCTGTTCCAGCACCGCATTGGGAGCCAGACGGATGGTCAGCCCCTGATCCAGCAGCATTTCATTGATGTGAACAAACACGTCGTCCACGTTGGGCTGATCCGATGGCGCCACCGGTCTGGCCGCATTGCGGGTACCATCCTGCACGCCCGCATAGCCTTTGAGGTCTTCCAACGTAAACGCCTGAATGGCATCGGCATCGGCCATTTCAATCGACAGCGAGTCGTCAATGGCGTCCAGCCCGGCCGACAGGGAATCGGAATAGACGCCGTCCACAAACACCAGCCGGATGGTGGCAAAAGGCGGCAGACAGTCGGCCAGCATCGCCTCGGTCACGGCCGCCGTTTCCGCCGGATCGCGGTCGTCATCGGGTGTGTCCGCCAAAGCAAACGGGGACTCAAACAAAGGCGTCAGACCGGTGTAATGCCAGTTTTCATGCTTGCGTGTGGGCCAGCCGGTCTGGTTCAAGCATTCTCTGGCGGCTTCCCGCCGGGCCACCAGTTTGGCACGCGCCGCATCGTCCTGATCGCGTTCATTGAGCGCCTGACTCTGTTGTTCCAGCGCCTCCAACAGCTGCCGGGCATTGGGTGGCATCTTGGGGGACATTTTGGGAGGCCTCTTTGTCTGCGTAGATTCTGTCATAGCGTTGCCTGATTATTGGCCGGATTTGTGAGACTGAATGATCTGATCATAGCCTTCGTTTTCAAGCTGCTGCACCAGCTCAAAGCCGCCCGACTGCACGATTTTGCCGTCATACAGCACATGCACAAAATCGGGTTTGATGTAGTCCAGCAAGCGCTGATAGTGGGTCACCACCAGAAAGCTGCGTTCTTTGGAGCGCAGTGCATTGACCCCGTTGGCCACGACCTTGAGCGCGTCGATGTCCAGACCGGAATCGGTCTCGTCCATAATGCAGAGCTTCGGTTCCAGCAACGCCATCTGGTACATGTCGTTGCGCTTTTTCTCCCCGCCGGAAAAGCCCACATTGACCGAGCGGTCCAGCAGGTCCGAGTGCATGTTCAGCAGCGACATTCTGGACTGGGCGTATTCATCGAAATCGAACATGTCCAACGGCGGTTCGCCCCGCTCTTCGCGAATGGCATTGACCGAGGTCTGCATAAACAGCTTGTTGCTCACACCGGGGATTTCCACCGGGTACTGGAACGCCAGAAACAGGCCTTTGCGTGCCCGCTCTTCCGGGTCCATCTCCAGCAGGTCTTCGCCATCAAAGCTGGCGTTGCCATCGGTCACTTCGTAGTCTTCGCGCCCGGCCAGCACACTCGACAGCGTGCTTTTTCCAGCACCGTTGGGACCCATAATGGCATGCACTTCGCCCGGGTTCACCTGAAGGTTCAAACCTTTCAGAATGGGCTGACCGCCTTCGGCGACCGCCGCATGTAGATTGTCAACATTCAATAACATAACGTCTCTCTCTGGTTAACCAGGCCTGGTTAAAATAGCGCTCTCCTGGCGCTTACCAGGGGGCACTGTTGCAAATAATTCCTCAGCCGACCGAGCCTTCCAGGCTCACGGCCAGCAGCTCTTCGGCTTCCTGGGCAAATTCCAGCGGCAGTTCGCTGAACACGTCTTTGCAGAAGCCGTTCACGATCATGGAAATCGCGTCCTGCTCGCTGATGCCGCGCTGCTGGCAATAAAACAACTGGTCCTCGCCAATGCGCGAGGTGGTGGCTTCGTGCTCCATCTGCGCCGACGGGTTTTCCACTTCGATGTAGGGAAAGGTGTGGGCGCCGCACTGATTGCCGATCAGCATCGAATCGCACTGGGTGAAGTTGCGGGCGTTGTCGGCACCGGGCAGAATCCGCACCAGTCCGCGATAGGTGTTGTCGGAATGCCCGGCCGACAAGCCTTTGGAAATGATGGTGCTGCGGGTGTTCTTGCCGATGTGAATCATTTTGGTACCGGTATCGGCCTGCTGACGGCGATTGGTCAGTGCCACCGAATAGAACTCGCCAATGGAATGGTCGCCTTTGAGCACACAGCTGGGGTATTTCCAGGTGATCGCCGAACCGGTCTCGGCCTGAGTCCAGGACAGTTTGGCGTGCGCGCCTTCGCAGACACCGCGCTTGGTCACAAAGTTCAGAATCCCGCCTTCGCAGTCTTCGTCGCCCGGATACCAGTTCTGCACGGTGGAATACTTCACTTCCGCCCGTTCGTGCACAATCACTTCCACCACCGCCGCATGCAGCTGATAGGTGTCACGCACCGGCGCCGAACAGCCTTCCAGGTAGCTCACATAACTGCCTTTCTCGGCAATGAGAATGGTGCGCTCGAACTGACCGGTTTTGGCTTCGTTGATACGGAAATAGGTCGACAGATCCACCGGACAGCGCACGCCTTCGGGCACATAGACAAAGGTGCCGTCCGAGGCCACCGCGGAATTGAGGGCGGCGAAATAGTTGTCGTGGTACGGCACCACCGAGCCCAGATATTGCTGTACCAGTTCCGGGTAGTCGTGCACCGCTTCGGAGAAGGAACAGAAAATGATGCCCAGCTCCGACAATTCTTCGCGTTTGGTGGTCGAAACCGACACCGAATCAAAAATGGCATCGACCGCCACATCCGAGTCGCCACTGCCATCCAGTGGCACGCCCAGCGCCGCGAAGGCTTTGGCCACTTCCGGATCGATTTCCTGCTCAGACGGTTCGTCCTCACCGACCGCACACTGGTTGCACTCCGGGGCCGAATAATAACTGTAATCCTGATAATCCAGCGGCTCGTATTCGGCTTTGGCCCAGTGGGGTTCGGGCATGTTTTTCCAGTGCTCAAACGCCTTGAGACGGAAATCCAGCATCCATTCGGGCTCGTTCTTTTTGGCCGAAATCGCGCGGACCACCGTTTCATTCAGACCCTTTTCAAAGGTTTCCACCGCGGTCCGGGTGAAAAAGCCCTCTTTGTAATGCTGATTCTTGCTCAGCAGGTCATTGATTTCCTGATATTGCGTCGCGTCTGTCATGCAAAATCTCTGGCTTGATTAATTTCTGACCATTTTAGTCAGAAATAGGCTCGGTGTCCAGAGCCTGTCGGCGTTAAAGATAAAGGGATGTCGCCACAGATCAGGCATTTTGCGAGGAATTTGCGATTTTCCGAGCCGGCTCGGGACCGACAAAACGTCGCCACCGCCAGGTTCAAGTCAGACCGATCACACCACACTGCCGTTCACCAGTGCTTTCAGCCAATCGGTATCCAGACCCGTGCCTTCCAGTCGAATCCAGTCGGTTTCGGTTCCCGGTTCTGCCGCATAGGGAGTAACCCCCTGATAGTGGCCTTCCAATGTCACACGATTGTCGTACTCGAAGGTCATAATCTCACCCCGCACCCGCAACAGACCCATGCCGAGATTGCACTGCGCCGCGTAAAGCCCGGCCAGCAAGCCATCCAGCATCGGTTTCGGCGTGGTTTTTCCTGTCAATTCCGGCAAGCGCCAATCCAGAACCTGCCAGTCCTCTGCCAGCGACTGACGCCAGGCCTGCCACTCTCGCCGCGCCGCTTCCATCGCAGAACTGGGCGTCGATTTCAACCAGCCCTGAAGGCGTGCCAGCTCCAACCCGGTCTGAGTCAACCCGGCCTGAGTCAACCACCAATAACGCGGACACGTCTCAGCGCCCTGCTGTTTTAACCAGGCCTGCCATTGGCCCTGCCGAATCAAATCCGCCTGATCGGCAAAACTCATCACCACCGCATCGGCCACAGCCAGATCCCGTACCAACCATTGTTCCGCCTCGCTTGCGGCCGTTGGCGGCAACGCGCGCGCGTCCACCACACACCAGACCCGGTCCGTTTCTTTCACCCGGTCAGGCAACTGAGGCTGACTGGCTTCCAGCCAGGTCACGGGCAAGTCCGATGCGGCCTGAATCAGGCGGGTTTTGCCACTGCCGGGCAGCCCGGTCACAAAGATGCGCATCATTGGCCTCCCAGGCAATCCGAGTAGCCGTCGGCCAACGATTGCAGCAACCGATTGTAAGGCAAGGCCGCCTCATCGGCGCGAATGGCCGACGCATCCGGCCAGAGCCCGTGCCCGAGCGGGTCCAGAGTGCCCAGACGCACGGGCAGTTCATCGATCACATAGCGTACCTGACGCTCGGGAAACTGACGGTCCTTGAACACACAGCGAATCTGTTGGCTTTGGATTTTGTCGCGCAAATGCAACACATGGCGCACACCGGGACGAATCATCGGCGACAGCTGAATCGCGCCCTGAAAATTCAGTCCGAAGGCCTGCTCAAAATACTGATAGGCGTCGTGCAACACCAGATACGGCTGGTTTCGAACCGGGGTCAACTGGGCGTCTATGGCCTCAACTTGGGTTTGCAGTGCCTGCAACAAGGCCGGTGCCGCGGATGACGCCTGACCATTCAGCTCACCCCAGGTCCGGGCAAAGGTCTGAAGAAACGCCGCCGCATTGTCTGGCGACAACCAGACATGCCCGTCTTCCGGTCCGTGGTGATCGTGGTCGTGATCAGAGGCGTGCGTCTGTCCGTCGGCTTCGGCCTCCAGTACCCGTTTACGGTAATGTTTGACCGCCGAATCGGCCATTCTCAACCATTTGGCTCCGTCGGCCTGCGCCTGCGCAAAGGCATCATTGGCCCAGGCATCGACCGGCGTACCGACCGAAATCAACACATCGGCCTGAGTCACGGCCATCCGCTGAGACGGACGAAATTCAAACCCGTGGGGCGACGTCCCCGGTGTCAGCAAAACCACCAGGCGGTCTTCCTCGGCCAGAAAAGGGGCCACCAGCGCCCCCAGAGGCGGCAGTGTCACCACCACCGTTTTGGCCCAGACAGATTGACCGACCATGATCAGCAGCCACGCGGCCAGCATTATCCCCCGTTTCACACACTTCTCCTCTACCAAAGACATGGCATATCCACGAAACCCGAACATTTCATAAATTTGCACCGATCTCGCTTGCCCCTTGATTCCACAAGAAATATTTTCTCAGTTGGTCGTAATCAAGGATACGGCGCGCCTTCGAAAATTTCCTTGTGAAAACAAGTTCCTGCGCGACCTCAGCACAAATTCATGGAATATTCGGGTAAAATCCAATCAATGAACTCAACACGATTACTTGAAGCCCACCAGGTCAGCCATTGGTTTGATGATCAGGAAGCGCTTTCCAATGTTTCTCTGACCCTGCATCAGGGGGAAATTCTGACCCTGATCGGGCCCAATGGCGCCGGCAAATCCACCCTGCTCAAACTGCTGCTGGGGTTGATGACGCCGACAAAAGGCCACATCTGGCGCAAACCCGGTTTGAACGTCGGCTTTATGCCGCAAAAAATCCAGATCGACGACAGCCTGCCGCTCAGTGTGCAGCGCTTCCTGAGTCTGGCCCGGCCCAGACACAGCGAACGCAAAAAGTTTATCACAAAGCTGGAACAGGTCGCAGACGAGTTGGGCCTGAACCAGCTGCTGACCCGGCCGGTGCAGAAAATTTCCGGCGGCGAAATGCAGCGGGTGCTGCTGGCCCGGGCCCTGCTGAAATCCCCGGACCTGCTGGTGCTGGACGAACCGGTTCAGGGCGTGGACCTTCAGGGGCAGACCCAGCTTTACGAATACATCAATGCGGTGCGCCAACGTCATCAGTGCGGCATTCTGATGGTCAGCCACGACCTGCACATCGTGATGAAAGACACGCACCAGGTGCTGTGCCTGAATCGTCACATCTGCTGTCAGGGCCATCCCCAGGCCATTTCCGCCACCGACGCTTTCAAAACCCTGTTTGGCGACGGCTTTGAGCAACTGGCCGTGTACGAACACCATCACTCCGATGCCTGTGACCACATTCACCCAACCCGCAACGAGCCGTCCGCATGACCCTGGAAACCCTGATCCACCTTCCCGATTTTCTGCTATATGCCTTTGCCGGTGGCTTGCTGCTGGCCATGATCTCTGCCCCGCTGGGCGTGTTTGTGGTCTGGCAGAAGCAATCCTATTTTGGGGCGGCGCTGGCGCATTCGGCCTTACTGGGGGTCAGTCTGGGGCTTTGGTGGCAAATGGACCTGACTCTGGCGGTGATTGCCGTCTCCATTCTGGCCGCACTGAGCATCGACTGGCTGACCCGCCACACCCGCCTGCCGACCGACACCCTGCTTGGCATCTTCGCACACGCCTCACTGGCTTTCGCTTTGATTTTCATCAGCCTCAAGCAACCGGCGCAACTGGACATCATGGCCTATTTGTTCGGCGACATTCTCAGCCTGCAGAAAGCGGAACTGGTGGGCATCGTGTTATTGGGAGTCTGGGTGACGGCCTTTTTCTGGCGGCACTGGTCGGACATGCTCAACCTGACGTTGAATGCGGATCTGGCACAGATTGAGGGCGTTCATACCCGGCAATTGCAACGGCATTATCTGTTGCTGCTGGCGATTCTGATCGGGCTGGCGATCAAAGTGGTGGGGGTGTTACTGATTACGTCGTTGCTGATCATGCCGGCGGCCAGCGCACGACGGTTTGCGCGCTCGCCCGAAGGCATGTTGATCGGTGCGATCATTATGGGAGGCTTGAGTGTGCTGGGCGGGCTGCTGGGGTCGTTTTTATGGGACCTGCCCACCGGCCCGGCGATTGTCGCCACCGCCACCGGTTTCTTCCTGTTCAGCCTGTTCAAACGTGCCCGTTGATCTGGCTCGAATGTTGACTGTTGTTTCTTCGGGTTAAGAACAGCCCGTCCACCAGATCAAACTGAAACCCCTTTTTGACCAGGCTTGGTTGTTTTTCAACCAGAACAATCAAAACGGTTCATAACCAATCGTGCCACAAGCCATGCCTGGGCAAGTTCCCATCACAAAGATTTCGTCGGCCTGCCACAGGGCTTAGAATGCACAGAAAGCGTGTGCTGGATGTGCTTTTTTGGTTCGTTTTTTACACAAGTAAACGAAGAACTCGGCGCCCGCAGGGGTAAGCCGAGAAAAAATGAACACGTCAGGGCTTGCTGAAGCAGTAAGTTGAAGCAAGTCATGAACCTTGGCGAAAACACGAAACGCATGTCATCCCGACCGAAGCGGAGGGATCTCTTGGAGTCCGGCTCCGTCTTTAAAGACCCTTCGGCTGCGCTCAGGGTGACAATGTTTTTTACCAGGCCTGGTCAAAAAACAGGCGTTTCAGCTTCGTGAAGGGCGGTCGATCCTCAGACTTCGTCCATCAATCTGTACAACAAGGCCACCACTTCGTCCGACTGTCGATCCACCTGTTCCAGCCCCGCGTCCACGGTTTCGGTGTCGTCAATGGCTTTGGCGTCCATGACCTTCTTGATGGCCGCGTGCATCTGCGCATGTTCTTCGCCCAGCTTCTGCATGGTCGGCTTGTCCGCGTACTTCTGACCTTCGCCGTAATACCATTTGCCGAGCACACAGGCCGTGGGATCGGTCGCGGTTTCATAGGTCACGCCAATGTCCATGCCATCGACAAAGGCGCGAATTTTGGCTTTCCAGGCCAAGTGCGCCTGCACCATCTTGTCAAACTGCTGGGCATCCTCTGACGACTTGGCTTTGATCGTACGGGTCTGAGTGGCCTGATCGATCTGGAATTCGCCCACCAAATCCAACAGATCCGAAGCCTGATGCAACAGATCCTGACTGCCGGCGGCGGCTTCTTCCACCAATCCGGCGTTCTGCTGGGTGGAATTTTCCATTTGCGAGACCGACTGGCTGACCGAGTCGATGCCGACCGATTGCTCATTGGTGGCGGTGGCGATGGTGGACACGCGTTCGGAGATCTCATCCATGGAGGAATGGATTTCCTGAAGCACATCGCTGGTTTCACGGACGTAACGCCCGGACTCATCGCTGATGGCCACGGAATTTTCAATCAGTTTTTTGATGTCGGCGGCCGCATCAGACGACTTGCCCGCCAGACTGCGGACTTCGCCCGCCACCACGGCAAAGCCGCGACCGTGCTCACCGGCACGTGCGGCTTCCACCGCGGCGTTCAGGGCCAGCAAATTGGTCTGAAAGGCAATGCCGTCAATCAGGGTAATGATGTCGTTGATCTTCTGACTGGCTTCGCTCATTCGATCCATGGACGCCAGCGCTTTCTGCATCACCTGACCACCCTCGGACAGCTTGTTCTGCGCCGTCTGTGTGACCTCATTGGCATGGTCCGCACTTTCCGCGTTCTTTCGAACGGTGTCGGTCATGGACGCCATCTGCTGAGCGGTCTGTTCCAGTGACTGGGTCTGCTGCTGAATGCGATCGGAAATGGACTCACTGCCATCGGCAATGCTGCGGGCCTCATCGGCCACAATGCGGGTCACGGCCCCGACCTTGCCGATCATGTCCGACATATTCTGCGTCGAGGAATTCAACGAATCCTTGAGCACCGCCATTTTGCCATGGTAATTGCCCTGCACCCGGTGGGTCAGGTCGCCCTCGCTGATGCGGGTCTGAACCATGGCCACATCCTCCACAAAGGCTTCCAGTCCTTCCAGAGTTTCATTGATCGCATCCTTGAGCGTGACCAGTTCGCCACGCGCTTCGGCGGTAACCCGGCGGGAGAAATCGCCTCGTGAAAGCGCTTTCAATGTTTTGGCAATGTCCTGAACACTGTTGTCCAGACGTTCCATCGCCACCGACAGATCGGTCATCACCCGCTCGTATTCACCACTGAAAGAGACCGAACTTGACGAAGGCATCTCAAACTTGCCGTTTCGGAGGTTGTGGGCGGTTTCGGTCAGAATCTGAATCATGGAATGCACCTGCTCCACCGATTCGTTCACCCCTTGTTTCAAGGTGGAGAAATCGCCCTGATAGTCTTTTTCGATGGTGTTGCCGAATTCGCCGTTGGACACGTCTTTCATCACGCCGTTGACGTCATCGATGGCATCGTGAATGGTGCTGAGCAGACCGTTGATCGCTTTGGAGGTTTCGCCCAGCTCGTCTTTGGAAATCACGGCCACCCGGTGATTCAGCTCGCCGGTTTCGCGGATTTTGAGCATGGTGGCACGCATGGCTTCGATCGGCTTCATAAAGCTGCGGGCCACAAAGAACCCGGCAATGGAAAACAACACCACACTGACAATCAACACCGACCAGAGGGTAGTGACCGCAAAGGATTCCTGCTCGCTCAACTCCTGGGCCGCGCGTGCATTCTGCGCCTGCTCGTACGCCTGAAAATTCTTCACAATGTCGGTAAAGGCCTGATACTTTTCACCGAACTCGCCAATCAGAATGTCCACCGCGTCTTCATAAAACTGTTCGTCGGCCATCATTTTAAAACTGCCGAACGCCCGGTTGGCCGCGATCACATTTTCCTGAATCGCTTCAAAATAGGCCTGCTCTTTTTTGTCGAGCGGCATGGCTTCCAGCTGTGCGAACACCGCACCGATCTCATCGGCGGTCTCCTTGAGGCGGGCCGCCGAACGTTCCAGAAAGGCTTCGTCTTCGGTAATGACCAGATCCCGTGAGAGCACGGCCCGCTCATCCGTCAGGTTTTTCAGCTCATTGAGCAGCGCCACCTTGACCTGGGTTTCGTTGACAATGCGGTTGATGGTCTGACTGCTCTGATCAAACACATATTGCGCGATCAGGTTGGAAGTCAGCAGAAAAAACAGTGCGCCGAACACACCGATGAACATGCGGGTTTTGATTCCCATAGAGCGGTCCTTCCTCTTTATTCACAGGCCGTGCCTTTCAACCGGCACAATCCCGGCCACAGACTCGATTCGTTTCGATTTCAAGTGCGGATGTTATTTTTATTATGAAGTGAGCAAAAACCATACCGAGTATAAAACGACAGGCTTGATCAATGCAGGCTGCTAGGCATTCTATAGAATTTCAGGCAGAAACCGGATTGAAGTTTTTTATCCAATTCTCAGGCAAACTGATATTTCGTAAAAGTGATAAGCGACGCTCAGGTCAGGCGTTGGTAGGTCACAAAATCAAAGGCATAGGAATGGCGCGCATCCGCAGAATGGTGGGTCCGATGCACTTCCTGCCAGGCCTGGTCATCCCAGGCCGGAAACGCGGCGTCGCCGTCGATTTCTGTGTCCACCCAGGTCACATAGAGACGCTGCGCCACCGGCAAAAACTGCCGATACAATTCACCGCCGCCCATGATCATCACTTCCGGTGGCTCGGCATAGGCCTGACGGAGGGTTTTCAACGCGGCTTCGGGCGAAGACACAAACACCAGTCCGGTTTCCGAAGCATTGGTCACCCGGTCGGCCGGGACCGCCGGTTTCGGCTGGCGGGTCACCACCAGATTCAAACGTTTGGGCAGCGGACGGCTGCCGATGGACTCAAAGGTTTTGCGCCCCATCACCACCGGCTTGCCCAGCGTATGACGTTTGAAATGTTTGAAATCGTCGGGCAGATGCCAGGGCATCTGATTGTCCCGACCGATCAGCCGGTTCCGATCCATGGCCGCGATCATCGCAATCGACAAGCCTTTTGCCGCGTCAGTCAGACTCTCAGGCGCTTCGTTCATACCGACACCTCGGCCTTGATCCGCGGGTGAGACTGGTAATTGAGCACCTCAAAATCGTCATACTGATAGTCAAAGAGGCTGGACGGCTGACGCTTGATCCGCAATTCCGGCAAGGGGTAGGGTTCCCGTGTCAATTGCAATTTGGCCTGCTCGATCGTGTTCCGGTACAAATGCACATCGCCACCGGTCCAGACAAAGTCGCCGACATCCAGCCCGCTCTGCTGCGCAATCATGTGCGTGAGCAAGGCATAGCTGGCAATGTTGAACGGCACCCCCAGAAACGTGTCCGCACTGCGCTGATACAATTGGCACGACAGACGACCATCGGCCACGTAAAACTGAAAAAAGGCATGACAGGTCGCCAGTGCCATCTTGCCCATGGCCACGTTTTCCTGCGGACTGAGGTTTTCGTCCGGCAGATCGGCCGGATTCCAGGCCGACACCAGCATCCGTCGGCTGTTCGGGTTCTGTCTGAGGGTGTCGATGATGGCCTGAATCTGATTGATCTGCTCGCCATCGGGCGTTTCCCAGGCCACCCATTGTTTGCCGTAGATCGGCCCAAGGTCGCCGTTTTCCAGTGCCCATTCGTCCCAGATGCGCACACCGTGTTCCTTGAGGTAGGTGTTGTTGGTGTCGCCACTGAGAAACCACAGCAATTCGTGTATGATCGATTTGAGATGCACTTTTTTGGTGGTCACCAGCGGGAAACCCTCGCTCAGGTCAAAGCGCATCTGGTAGCCGAACACCGAGCGGGTGCCCGTGCCGGTGCGGTCGCCCTTGTCGGCACCGTGTTCCAGAATGTGTTCCAGCAGCTGCAAATATTGTTTCATCTTATCCGTCCTTATGAATCCCGTTTCGATACGACCAGAGTAACAGCCCCAGGCCGGCGAGGATCATCGGCAGCGACAACACCTGCCCCATTGTGACCCAGCCCCAGGCCAGATAACCCAGTTGCGGGTCCGGCACCCGCCAGAATTCCACCAGAAACCGAAACGCCCCATAGCCGATCAGAAAAGCCCCGGACACGGCGCCCAGAGGCGGTCGCCGGAAATGATAGACCAGCAGTATGGCAAACAGCACCAGCCCCTCGAGCAAGGCTTCCAGCAATTGGGTGGGGTAGCGCAACACCCACTCGTTCAACTGCGGATCGAACAGACGCATGCCCAGCGGCGACTGGGTAATCGCGCCCCAAAGTTCGCCGTTAATGAAATTGCCAACCCGTCCGAAAAACAGACCCATCGGCACCAGCACCACCACAAAATCCGACACCGCCAACGGTGACACCCGCATCCGGTAGCGTGCAAACCACAACATGGCCACCATCACGCCCAACATGCCGCCATGAAACGACATGCCGCCCTGCCAGACTTTGAGCACATCCAGCGGTTGCTCAAGGTAATGCGCCAGATCGTAAAACAGGATGTAACCCAGACGCCCACCCAGCATCACGCCAATGGCCCCGTAAAACAGAAAATCGTCCACATGCTGGCGTGTCCAGAACGGATGCCGCCCGGCCAGAAAACGCCCGAACAACCAGAAAAACGCAAAGCCAAACAGATACATCAGGCCATACCAGTGCAGCTGAAACACGCCAATGTCCAGCGCCACCGGATCAATCTGCGGATAGGACCAGAACGGCTCGGGCAAATCGGGGCTTACGGAACTGAACACAATGGTGACTCCTGGCACAACCAACAACAACGATAAGGGCGTCGGCAAAAAAGCGATCGAATAATGTGGCCATATTATACATGTTTGGACTTCGCCTGAGCGCCGGGCCGAACCAAAGTGTGCCCCGACAACGCCAACCCTTGAAAAACCATGAATCCCCTCCCCCATATCAATGGGCGGTTTGCCGGTCATTAAATAATGTGCTAACGTGCAAACGACCATTTATTACGACGCGTTCAATCGAAAAGGGCAAACGGGCGCAAACACTGCGAACGCACTGGCCCTTTTCCTGCGTCCAAACTGACCATCTGCCAGGCTGCGGTCGGTGTCCCCCTCTTTTCAAGATGGGGATTTCCGCCACGGCCTGCGATGACAACCATCAAGGGGACACTTTATGTCTAAGAAATCGTTACGTCTGACTCAACTGTTTACCGCGGCTGCCCTGTCTGTCGCCATGGTCAGCGCTCAGGCTCAGCCCGGCATGGCACAAGGCCAGGGACAAGGCCAGCCGCAAATGAGTCAGGAACAGCAACAGATGTTGCAGAAGATGCAACAGACCCAACAGCAACTGCAACAGACCCAACAACAACTGCAAACCTATCAGCAGCAGGCCTATGAAGAGACGCCCGAACTGCAAGAGAAGCGGGATCAGTTGCAGGACAAAATCGCCCAGAAAATGAACACCGGCGGCTACAATGCGGAAGACGAAATGGCGGCTCTGAACGAAATGGTGGCCAAATATCAGGAAAGCGAGCAAGAGCCCAGTCAGAAAGACATTCAGGCTTACCAGAAGCGTCAGCGTACCTTCCAGCAGAAACAGCAGGAAGCGTTTCAGGACCCAGAAGTCCAGGAGATGTCTGCCGACCTGCAGGAACAGGTGCGCAGTGTGATGACCGAGATCGCGCCCAAGAGCAAACAGCTACTGGAAAAAATGGAAACCCAGATGCAGGAATTGCAGCAACTGCGTCAACAGGCACAAGGCATGATGGGCGGACGCTAAACCGACTCAATCGCGATCCAATCGCCTGAACCAAAAAAGCGCCTGAACGGCGCTTTTTTTATGTCTTGCTGATGATGGTTTTTACCAGGCCTGGTAAAAACCGGGGCAGATCAGGATTGCTTCATCGCTTTCAGCTGATCAAACACGCCGTCGCCGAGCATGACGTCCACATTCAGCACAATCAGCATCTGCTGGACTTCCGACTGCTCCACAACCGCCAGCCCTTTGATGAATTCGTCGTCAATGCGGTCAACGCCGGTATCAAAGCTGGGCGTTTTCTGCAGGGTATTGGGGTCCACATCTTCCACATCGCTGACGCCATCGACCACCAGACCCACGGTTTTTTCCTTGAAGCCACCGTTTTCGTCTTCGGTATGGAATTTGGTGATGATCACCACCGTGGAATCGTCGTAGGTCACATTCTGAAAATTAAAGCGTTCGCGCAGGTCGATGATGGGCACCACCGCCCCACGCATATTGATCACACCTTTGACATAATGCGGCACATTGGGCAGTGGCGTGGCATTTTCCCAGCCACGGATTTCCTGAATCCGCAGGATGTCGATGCCGTAGATTTCTTCTCCCAGAATGAATGACAGGTATTGCTCCATGTCATCACTGGCGATATTGAGCACCTTTTCTTCAACCTGCTTTTCGTCATGCTGTTGCTGTGGTTCCGCACTCATGATGCCTTCCCCTGATTTTTAGCGTCTGTTTGCCATTATGGCAAATTCCCATTTGAAAACAACCGATTTTTTGCCAACCCCTCAAGCTATAGTAAACTGGAGGCATTCCAAATTTAGGGCTTGATTGCCTGAGAGGTCCGATCCATGCATCTTCCCATGAAAGCCGGCATTGAAAACGCCACCCGCATCCTCAAACAAACGCCGATGACGGCCGTACCGCCGGAAATCTACGAGCTTGAGAGCCTGATGCAGCAGGAGGCACCCAATGCACACGATGTCGCCGACCTTCTGGCCCGAAACCCGGAAATTCTGGGCGAGTTTCTCAGTCTGACCAACCGGGTGCTCAACCGCCCCGAAGACGACTTGATTCTCAATGCCATGGCCGCCGTCAACCTGCTCGGACTGGACGAAATCCATCATCTGTTTTTAAGCACCTATCTGCAAAAGCACCTGCCGGTCAGCCTGGCAGACCGCAAATTGATTGCTCACGATCTGCGCGCCGGACTGGCTGCGGCCGAACTGTCCTACTGGGTCGGGGGCATTGGCCGCACCCAGGCCTATCTGTACGCGTTCATGCAGAACATCGGCGCGCTGGTGATGCTGCGCCATGACCCGGAAGCGTACGGCGAACGCTTTCTCAACCCTCAGATGAACCAGCCGGTCAGTGCGCACCAAAGTGAAATCGCGCATTACCAGACGGCCCACACGTTTGTCGGCAGCATCATAGCCCGTCGCTGGCATTTGGGCGACGCTCTGAGCAAAACCCTGTTGTTTCATCATCAGCCTGATCTGATCGAGCTGGAGGACTACAATCCCTCCGTGGCCAAAATGGTGGCCCTGATTCACATTGCCAATTATCTGGTGTTCCAGCATTTCTCGGACCACTTCATGGTGCGCGAACTGGAAAAATTGTATGAAGAGGCCGTGCATTATCTGGCACTGCCGGACAATGCCATCAGCGCCGCCGAAGCGGCACTGGAAAAATGGGGCCACAGCGGCCACTTACCGGACGCGGCGCACTAGCCCGAACAGTCGTTTTAAATTTTGAACTGTCGTACCAGCTCGTCCAGCTTGCTGGCCAGCTGCTGCAGGCGGTTGCTGGAGGCTTCGGTATTGCCTGCGCCATCGGCGGTGTTTTGCGACACATAATGAATCTTGTTGATGTGCGCATTCACCTCTTGCGCCAGCGCTGTCTGCGCCTGCGCCGCGGTCAGCATTTCCGAGCTCATGTGATTGATGTCTTCAATCAGAATCACCACCGGACTGAGCACCTCTTCCACCCGCATGACCGAGTCATAGCCTTGCTTGGTGGTTTTGCGGCCGACTTCGACCACACTCACCGTGCTTTCGGTGGCTTTCTGGATTTTTTCGATCACTTCTTCGATCTGCGTGGTCGACTCCTGGGTGCGCTGAGCCAGCACCCGAACCTGATCGGCCACCACCGCGAACCCGCGACCGTGCTCACCGGCCCGCGCCGCTTCGATCGCCGCATTCAGCGCCAACAGATTGGTCTGTTCCGCAATCTCGCGAATCACGTTGGTGACCGTACTGATGGTCTGGCTGTCGTGATTGAGCTGATTGACCGCTTCGGTGATTTTTTCCATTTCAGTGGAAACCTGGCGAATGGTCATGCCGGCGCTCTTGACCACTTCGCCCCCTTCCTTGACCCGTTCGGCCGCCTGCTCGGTCGAACGTGAGGTGTTGTGCGAATGGTCTTCCACGCTCTTGGCTTTTTCCGACATCGAAATCATGGATTCCGACAACTGGTTTGAGGCGTCCAGCTGTTCGTCCGTGCCTTCCTTGGTGGAATGGGTCACTTCCAGCATGCTGCGTGACGCGGTTTCCAGTTCACGCACCGTCTCGGTGACTTCGCGCAGAGTCTGCTGCATGCGACTGATGAACTCATTGAAATAATAAGCCAGACTGGCCAGTTCGTCCTTGCCGTCCACATGCAGGCGTCGGGTCAGATCGCCTTCGCCATAGGCGATGTCTTTCATCGCTTCGGCCGAACGTTTGACCGGACGCACCACCGAATCGGTGACGCGCTTGGAAATCAGCATCCCGACCAGTTGACCGAAGACCGACAGCGCCAGCAGAATGATCAGGTTGCGCAGGGTGGAATCCACCACCTCATCACTGGTTTCCTGCATCGCCAGCGCAGCGCCGGAGGAAATCTCTTCCAGCTGCGTTTCCAGTGAATGGAACAACGGCTGGATTTTATTCTGCATCAACCAGGTGTCCATGCGCCATTTGGGGCCTTCGTGGATCAGCTTGAGCTGCATGAAATTTTCGCGGTAGATTTCGTAGGCTTTCTGTGCGGATTCCACGCCCATTTCTTCTTCGAACGTCAGTTCCAGCGCATCCTGCTCGGCCAGTTCGCGCAAACCGGACTCGACCTGATCCAGATAATCCTCGGTGGAACTGACCATGTTGTCAGAGCGGAAGGCCACATAGCCGCGCACACCGCTGAGCACATTCAGCCAGTTTTTCTGCAAATCCAGCAGAATGTCCAGAATCGGTTTGCGCTCGGGGCGCAAATCGTTCCATTCGGATTGGATCATCAGGCTGATTTGCTGCTGAATGGTCACCGCGTGCGGCATCAAATTTTCGTCAACAAAGGCAAAAGCGGGGAATTTTTTGCCGCGATCGGACTGCAGGGCCTGCACCTGCTTCACATATTCCGGCAAAGCGCTCAGGCTGGTGGCAATTTTTTCCAGGTTTTCAGATTGAATGTCGGATTGACCAGCGGCTTTCTTTTTCAGCCCCGAGAGCATGGATTCGGTCTGAGACAAGCCATTGCGCACCGCGTCCAGGGTTTTGTCCTCCCCGGTCAGCATGTACTGCCCCAGGGTGCTCATGGTTTTTTCAAGTTGCATCGCCATCTGATTGGCTTGCAAGGCAATGGGCTGTCGCTCTTCCACCACTTCCTTGACGTTTTCACGCACAATATAGAGATTGACCACGGCCTGAATGGTGATCACGGCCAATACCGCCCAGATCACCCCAAAACCGAAACGCATCTTTTGTTTGATGGTGAGTTTTTTTAAAAAGTTTTCCATGAAAAAACCCGCTGTTGACTTGGGAGCCCCCTCAAATGGGGCTCTGAAAAATGAACCTGGAAGTGGTCAAGCAATCATGGTGCCAACAACGGGTTGGGGCAAACCTGACAAATCAGTCGCGACGCGGATACTGGCCCCGGGCGATCAGCCCGCCGTCCATGGTCAGGTTGGCACCGGTCATCCAGGCCGAAGAATCGCTGAGCAGGAAAGCGGTGGCCTGCCCCATGTCCTCCACTGTGCCATAACGACCGACGGGCATGGCCCCTTCCCATTTCTGCTTCATCGCCGGTTGCGACAGAATTTTCTCGGTCCGCTCCACCGGCACCACGCCGGGTGCCAGAACATTGACACGTATCCCGTACTGACCCCATTCCACTGCCTGAACTTTGCTCATTGCATCCATGCCCGCTTTGGATGCGGCATAAGCGGCAAACCATTCACAAGTCTGCTGGCCGTGGATACTGCTGTTGTTCACAATCACCCCCGGCTGGGACTGGGCACGACAAGCCTGAGCAAAGGCGGTGCTCAACAGGTATGGGGCTTGAAGATTCACCGCCAGGGTTTCGGCAAACTTTGTGCCTTCCGGGTCTTTTTCGCTCAGACACTTGGTGACAATCCCGGCATTGTTCACCAGCCCGTCCAGACCGCTGTAAATGGACCAGGCCTGGTCAAAAAAGGGTCGCAACCGATGGGTGTCGGCAAAATCCTGCTGCAGCACCGTGGCTTCGGCTCCCCGCTGTTGCACCGCCGCCAGGGTTTTCTCGATGCCTGCCTGATTGCGGTTGTAATGCAGCACCAACCGACAGCCGTTTTCGGCCAGGGTTCGGGCCATGCCCGCGCCGATGCCACTGGAGGCACCGGTAATCAGAATGCGCTTGTCGCGCAAATCGGCAAACATTGCGTTGCTCATCGTTGCTCCTTTGTGTTTTCCAATCGGGTCAGAATGCGTTCTGTGATCGCCTGAGTCACCTGTTTAGGGGCGGAGGCCCGCAACGCTTCAGAGGCCTGACGGGCCTGTTCGGGCGCCAGCCAGTGCTGCAATCTCTCGGCCAGTTGTTCCGCGGTCAAATCGGCCTGTTGCCGCACCTCTCCCCCGCCGATGGCCACCAGGGCCTGGGCATTGGCGGTCTGGTGATCGTCTACCGCAAACGGAAACGGAATCAGAATGGCCGGACGCGCCGCGCTCATCAATTCCGACACTGTGAGGGCCCCGGAACGGGCAATCACCAGATCGGCCTGGCGATACGCCGCCACCATGTCATCGATGAACGCCACCACCTCGGCTTTGACGCCTGCCTTCTGATAGGCCTGCCGGGTGGTGTCCAAAAGTGCCTGCCCGGTTTGATGTCGCACCGTCGGACGCTGCCCGGGCGGCAGCTTCGCCAATGCCTGAGGCACCAGTTCATTGATCGCTTTGGCCCCGCGGCTGCCACCCATTACCAATACATGCCCGACTTGAGAATGGGCCACCGTGGGCAGCGCTTCCAGCCCCGAACGCACCGGATTGCCCAGCACCTGCGCGTTGCGCCGACCTTCTGCCGCCTGTTCAAACGCACAGATCACGGTTTCGGCCAGAGGGCTGAGCCAACGATTGGTCAATCCCATGATCGCGTTCTGCTCGTGCAGCCACAAGGGTCGTCGGAGCAACCGCGCAGCCAATCCGCCCGGACCACAGACGAACCCGCCCATGCCCAGAATCAGATCGGGCCGGGTCTGACGGATCACGGCGGCGCTCTGCCACATCGCCTTGAGCACGCGCCAGGGCGCCTTCAACCAACCCAATAGCCCTTTGCCCCGAAGCCCCTGAATCCGAACCGGGTAAAAGGCAATACCGGCCTGTTGCACCCATTTCGCTTCCATGCCGCCTTCGGTGCCCAGCCACACGACTCTGACGTGATTCTCGGAATTCACAGACAATGCCTCGGCCAGCGCCAGGCCCGGAAACACATGCCCGCCTGTGCCGCCGGCCATGATCATCAATGTCCGTGGTTCACTCATTTGCGCCCCCGTTGTGTTTGTCCGAGAGGTGATTGGTGGAGTCTGAATCCGCCGTTTGTGGAAAGCGGCGACGGGCCTGGCGGGTTTCCATATCTACCCGCAGTACCAGCGCCAGCGCCATCATGATCATCAACACACTGGAGCCACCGTAACTCATCAATGGCAGGGTCAGACCTTTGGTCGGAAACAGTCCGACATTGACCCCGATATTGATCATGGCCTGCAATGCCACCCAGATGCCGACGCCATAAGCCACCAGTCCGCCGAAATGGGTCTGGGTCGCTTCCGTCTCAAACACCCGGTTGGCCTGATGGCCGATGCGAAAACAGCGCCACAGAATCAGGGCGTAGAGACCGATCAAGGCCACCACCCCGACAAAACCGTATTCTTCGGCAAAGATCGCAAACAGAAAATCGGTGTGGGCATCGGGCAGATACAGCAGTTTTTGCACGCTTTCGCCCATGCCCACGCCCAGCCATTCACCGCGACCCAGCGCAATCAGAGCCTGGGTCAACTGATACCCCTGTCCGAACGGATCGGCCCAGGGGTCCAGAAAATTGCTCACCCGGGCCATACGGTAAGGCGATGTGATGATCATAAACACCAGCAAGGCGGCGATGGGCACCACCGTGATCACAAAATAACGCCAGGGCGCACCGGCAATCAGCAACATCCCGGTGATGATCACCGCGATCACAAAGGTGCTGCCGAAATCGGGCTCCATCAGCAACAGGATCGCCATGGCACCAAACGGCAGCATCAACCGAAAAACCGCCTCGTACTGTTCCCGTACCGCCTGCCCGTGCCGGGCCAGATACCCGGCCATAAACACCACCACCGCCAGTTTCATGAATTCCGACACCTGAAAATTCATAAACACCAGTGGCAGCCAGCGCTTGGCCCCATTGACCTCCCGCCCAAAAATCAGCACCAGCACCAGCAGCAAAAGCCCCAACAGAAACAGCTTGCCCCGTTGCTGCCGCCACAGCGACAGAGGCATGTGCACCACCACCCAGGCCGCGATCAAGCCAAGGGTCATGGCCAGAGCCTGACGCCCCAGAAAATGGGTGGGATAGCCAAAATATTTTTCACTGATCGCCACCGAGCTGGAAGCGACCATCAGCAGCCCCACACTCATCAAAGCCGCGATGGCCCCGATCAGAACCCAATCGACCGGCCAGTCATCTGCCGGGCGTCGGGGCGCAGCAGGCCTATGGGATCGCGTGTCAGTGCGTTGCGTCATTTGGCTCATACAGTGCCTCAACCTCATGCATAAACACTTCGCCCCGCTGAGCGTAGTTGTCAAACTGATCAAAACTGGCGCAGGCCGGTGACAGCAAAACCGTGTCCCCCGGTGCGCTCATGGCCGCGGCGGCCTGGACCGCTTCCTGCAAGGTCGGCACCAGCGTTACCCGCTCAGAGGGCATGGCGCCGGCCAGGGTCTCGCGATCCTGACCAAACAGAATGACCCCGGCGACATAGCGGCGCACGGCCTTGCCCAGCTCGGCAAAATCGGCCGCCTTGTCCACCCCGCCGGCCAGCAGAAACAGACGCCCCTGATTGTCATTGGCGGTGGAAGCGATGGCGGTGACACTGGCCCCGACATTGGTGCCTTTGGAATCATTGATCCAGGTCACGCCGTCAAAACACCCGACTCTCTGAGTGCGATGCGGCAAGCCATTGAAACAGGCCAGTACCTGGGCGAACACCGCCTGCGATAACCGGAAGGGGCGACAAAGCGCCATCATCGCCAGCGCATTAAGCTGGTCGTGCTGGCCCTGTCGACACATTTCCGCCACCGGGACCACGGCTTCGCTGCCCCAGCCCAACCAGGCCTGGTCATTTTTGTATAAAACGCCATAACGCTGACTTTGTCCGGGCAAGGGCTCGCTCAACCCAAACACCAGTTTGTTGCCATCGTCCGGGTAAAGATGGGTTAGACGCGGATCGTCTGGCAAAACAGCCCAGTCGGTGTCGCTGAGCAGACTCATTTTGGCTTCAATGTAATCGGCCAGAGAGGGATAACGATCCATGTGGTCTTCGCAGACATTGAGAATGGCCGCAGACGTGCATTGCAGGGAATAGGTGGTTTCCAGCTGAAAGCTGGAGAGTTCGAGCACATAGACATCGTAGTCCCGGGCATCGCAAAGCAGGTTGAGCGCAGGCTGGCCGATGTTGCCGCCCATGCCCACCTGATAACCACCCAGCGCCAGCGCCTGAGACACCAGCGTGGTCACAGTGGACTTGCCATTGGAACCGGTGATCGCCACAATCGGCGATCCTGCGGCGCGGGCAAACAGCTCGATGTCGCCAATGACTTCGATCCCGTCATCCACCAGACGCTGTACCCAGGGTTCGGAACGGGCCAGGCCGGGACTGAGCACCAGCGTCGAGATCCGCTTGCGCCAACTGCCCGGCAGCGTCCCGGTGGCAAATGCCACTTCCGGAAACTGCGCCTGCAAAGAAGCAATCGCCAAATCGGAGCGGGTGTCATACGCCAGACAGGGCTCGCCCTGACTGGCAAAATAATTCAGCACGCTCTGACCTGTCAAACCCAACCCGGCAACTAAATACATACGGACTCTCTCGCCTTTTTTTGACCTTGTGCAACTGGCCTTCGGTTCAACGAATTTTCAGACTGGCCAACCCGATCAACACCAACAAAATGGTGATGATCCAGAAGCGCACAATCACCTGGGATTCGTGCCAGCCTTTCTGTTCAAAATGGTGATGCAACGGCGCCATCAGAAAAATCCGTTTACCGTTGCGCAATTTGTAGGAACCAACCTGCAGAATCACCGACAGGGTTTCGGCCACGAAAATACCGCCCATGATGAACAGCACCAGTTCCTGTTTGACCGCAAACGCCACCACGCCCAGAGCCGCGCCAATCGCCAGAGACCCCACGTCGCCCATAAACACCTGAGCCGGATGCGCGTTGAACCACAAAAACCCGAGACCGGCACCGGCCAGCGCCGCACAGAAAACGGCCAGTTCGCCCACACCGGGGATATAGGGAATCTGCAGATAATCGGCAAAATACACATGCCCGGTCACGTAAGCGATCACCCCCAGAGCGGCGGCAATCATCACCGCCGGCATAATGGCCAACCCGTCCAGACCGTCGGTCAGGTTGACCGCATTGGAGGTCCCCACAATCACCAGATACCCCAGTAACATGCTCCAAGCCCCCAGATGGATGAAGGTGTCTTTCATATAGGGGATCAGCAACTGGGTCTCGGATGGAACCTGAGCCAGAGCAAACAGGGCATAGACACTGATGAGGCCGACCACCGACTGCCAGAAAAATTTGGTGCGCGAACGCATGCCGTTTGGGTCTTTGAACACCACCTTCTGGTAGTCGTCCACCAGTCCGATCAGGCCGAATCCCAGCATGGTCAAGGTGGCGATCAGCAGATAGTGGTTGCCCAGATCGCCCCAGAGCAGAATCGCAATCGACATCGAAAACAGGATCATCACCCCGCCCATGGTGGGGGTACCGGTTTTGGTCAAATGGGTTTGCGGGCCATCATCCCGAATGCTCTGGCCCACTTTCAGGCGTATCAGGGCCCGGATCACTTTGGGGCCAATCCAGAAGGAAATCAGCAACGCGGTCACCACCGTCATAATGGCGCGCATGGTAATGTATTGGAACACGGTAAACCCGGAAACAAACTGAGACAGATAATCGGTCAGATAAATCAACATGAGGCGTTGCTCCCGGATTGCGGTTTTGAAGACAGAGCCCAGCGCTCGATCAAAGGCCGACTGACATTTTCCATCTGGGCCGAGCGCGACCCCTTGACCAGCACATGCTGGCAGGTTTCCGCAGCCAGTAATTGGTGGGCTGACTCGGTCAGCGCCGCATGGTCGTCAAACCATTGAGCCCGCTCGCCCAATCGCGCCAGCATGGGCTTGGTGCCTTCGCCATACAGAAGCACCCGGTCGATGTCTGCGGCGAGCAAAGCCTCGGCAATCTCCAGATGCGCGGCCTCGGCCGTGTCGCCCAGTTCGGACATCGGCCCCAGACACGCCAGCGCCCGACTGCCCCGGTGGCTTTGTTTCAGCGCCGCCAGCGTTTCAATCGCCGCTTTGACCGACGAGGGGTTGGCATTGTAGACATCATTGATCAACTTGCCGTGCGCCAGATCCAGCACCTGCATGCGCTGATCCACGCCTTCAAACCCGGCCAGCGCATCGCTGATCGTATCCCATTCCATGCCCTCTTTCAGACAGACGGCGGTACAGGCCAGCGCATTCCAGGCGTTGTGCTGGCCCAGCATCGGCAAATGCAGGGTCCGAACCACCGCCTGACCGGCCTGATCATAGCCCAGATCAAACGCCAGTCCCTGCGCCTCCTGACTGAGCGCAAGCAACTGCAGACTGGCCTGTCGGCTTTGTCCGAAAGTGATGCAATTGACGCCCTTTTGCCGACAGATCTGCTGCCAGTATTCAAAACCCTCGGAATTGCAATTAATGACCCCGTAGCCGCCTTGGGGCAAAGCCTCAAGCAGTTCGCCCTTGGTGCGCACAATGGTTTCAATCGAACCGAACCCTGCCAGATGCGCGCCCGTGGCCAGGGTCACAATGCCGCAATCGGGCCGGGCGATGTCACAGAGCTGGCCGATTTCATGCGCATGATTGGCCCCCATTTCCACCACCGCATAATCGTGTTCGGGTCGGATTCGCAGCAGGGTCAGGGGCACACCCAGATCGTTGTTGTAATTGCCCTGAGTGGCACAAACGGAAAAACGCTGGCTCAGACAATGGGCGAGCATCGCTTTGGTGGTGGTTTTGCCATTGGAACCGGTCACCCCGATCAGGGCCCGCAACGGCATCTGTTGACGGTGCCAGCGGGCCAGTGCCTGCAGCGCCAGACGCGCATCGTCCACGGTGATCACCGGCACATCGGCCTTGACCGGACGGCTTGCCACGATGGCACTCGCACCCAGTGACTGCGCCTGTTCCACATAGGCGTGGCCATCGTGATTCGGCCCCACCAGCGCAAAAAACACGTCGCCGGAGGCCAGATGGCGGGTGTCAATACTGACCCCGGTGACCGTCCGGGCGAGCGCCTGCGCATCCGTTTGGTCACATTGCCCGGCGACCGCCCGGCCTATCTGCTCAAGTGTCCACACAATCGTTTCCTCGTCTATGCTGTTGCGAGCGCTGCTTTCTTTGCTGTTCTCTGCGCTTTTGATAGGCAATGGTGACTGCCTCAGGGTCATAAAAAGAATGTTTTTCCCACCCCGTTTCCTGGGTGGTTTCGTGGCCTTTGCCCGCCACCACAATCACGTCCGTTGTCTGAGCCTGGGCCACCGCAAAATCGATGGCGGCCTGACGGTCGTGGATGACGGTGGCGTTTTGTTCTGCCTCTTCCCCCAGCACCGCACAAACGCCCTGCATAATGGCGTCCGTAATGACCTGGGGCGACTCCCGTCGTGGGTTGTCATCGGTGATCACGATTTGGTCGGCGTTTTGCGCGGCCACCTGCCCCATCTGTGCGCGCTTGCCCACATCGCGGTTGCCGCCGCAGCCAAACACCGCCCACAGTTGTCCCGTCTGGGGCAGATGGGCGCGGGCCCCAGTCAATGCGGCCTGCAGGCCATCGGCGGTATGGGCGTAATCGACCAGCACCACTGGCCCGGTCAGCCCCTCTGGCGGTGCCACCCTTTGCATCCGTCCGGGCACAGCGCTCAGGGAGGTCAAATCGTCTTCCGACAATTCGTGGGTCAGAGTTCGCACCAGCCCCAGAGCGCACATCACATTGTCCAGCTGAAACGCGCCCATCAGCCCCAGCGTGGTCGACCAGTGATCCGTCCCCAGCGCCAACGCCATTTCCCAGCCAGTGGGACAGGCCCGCGCCGATTGCAGGGTGATGGTGGCCTCGGGACAGGGCGCATGACCGTAACCGATCACTTCCGGCGCCTTATCTTGCGTCCCGGCTTGCTGTTGCAGGGTTCGCCCCAGCGCATCGTCCAGATTCAGAACCCAATATTCCGCTGGCCAATCGGTAAACAGACGCTTTTTGGCCGCCTGATACGCGCCCAGACTGCCGTGAAAATCCAAATGATCCTGCGTCACCTGCGTCAATGCCAGGGCATGAAAACGCAGCCCGGCAATCCGTCCCAGTTCGATGGCATGGGACGACACTTCCATCACCGCCGTGCGCAGATTCCGGTCCCGCCAGTCGGCCAAAGTCGCATTCAGTTCGAACGCCTCCGGCGTGGTATTGAGCGATGCCTCGCCCTGCCAGTGACCCGACTGCCAAAAACCCATGCCCAGAGTGCCGATCAGACCGACTTTGTCGCCGTGCGCACTCAGCAGTTGCGCGGCAAATTGCGCCACCGAAGTTTTGCCATTGGTGCCGGTCACCCCCAGAAGCTTGATTGATTGCGAAGGCCGGTGATAAAACCAGTTGGCCAGTTCGTTCTGACGCCTTGCGTTGAGCGGTTCGCTCAGTGTGATCAGCACCACTGCCTGCTTGTGTTTGGGTCCGGCCGATGCCCATTTTGACCAGGCCTGGTCAAAATGGGTCTGACCAACCGCATCGGTGATCACCAATCTGGCCCCGGCTGCCAGAGCCTGATCACTGAATTCGGCACCATGATGCCGTTCCCCCGGCAGAGCGACAAAACCGCCGTTTTCAGGCACCCGATCCGCCCTTGCCCGCAGGCCCGTTATCGTCCTGTCCCAATCGGGATGCCAGCCCTGTGCCTTTTCACCAGGCCTGGTCATTTCTGCAGAATACAGAGCCACTTGGGCATCCGACACCTGCAGGAAGGCGAGCAACTGCGAAAGCGCTCTCATATTACCGGGCCTGCTCGGCGGTTTCATCGTCCGAAGACAGCTGGCCCGGCGGACGGGCCACCTCTTCGACCGGCGTTTCGTCTGTCTCGTCCACCGGCTCGGCTTTGGGACGGGTGTGGGCATCGGGCGGAACCTGATAAAGACGCAGGGCTTCGCTCATCACCGACTGAAACACCGGCCCGATCAATTTGCCGCCATAATAGACCCCGCGACTGGGATCGACCACCGCCGTGGCCATGATAAAGCGCGGCTGATCCACCGGCACCACCCCCGCAAACAGGGCCGCATAGCGATTGGCCGCATAGCCGCCGCCCTGACTCAAATGCACGGTGCCGGTTTTGCCCGCCACCCGATAGCCTTCGATCTGCGCCTGAGGCGCTGTGCCCCCGGAAGCCACCACCGATTCCAGCATCCGCAACACCGTCTGTGCGGTTTCCGGCGTAATCACGGCCCGGCCCGAAGACGGGGAAGGCGGCGGCTCCTGCTTGATCACACTCAGGGGCTGAATCCGCCCCTGATTGCTGAAAATCAGATAGGCCTGGGCCAGCTGCAACAGATTGATGTTGAAGCCATAGCCAAAGGCGCTGGAAGTCTGATCCAGTTCCTGCCATTCCCTTGCCGGTTTCAGGTAGCCCATGATTTCACCGGGCAGAAACAAACCGGAATCCTGAGCAAAGCCTATGTCGTGATACATTTGCCATTGCTGTTGCGGCGTCAGGGTCAGGGCGATTTTGGCGGCCCCCACATTGCTCGAACGCTGCAGAATTTCTTTCGGAGTCAGATCGCCATGGGCATGGGTGTCGGTGATCACTTCGCCCTGTACCCGCATGCGTCCGCGACCGGTCTCAATCACCGAATCCGGTTCAATCTGCCCCTGATCCAGTGCCTTGGCCACCACAAACGGCTTGACGGTGGAGCCGGGTTCCAGACGATCGGTGACAGGCCGGTTACGCAGACTTTCCCCCAGCAACTGACTGCGGTCATTGGGATTGAACCCCGGCACCGAGACCATGGCCAGCACTTCGCCACTGCGAGCGTCCAGAATCACCGACATGGCCGAAGCGGCCTGATGTTCGATCTGCAGGCGCTTCAGGCGGTGGTACAGGAAAAACTGCAAATCCTGATCAATCGACAACAGCAGATCCTGCCCGACTTTGGCCGGTTGCAGATCCTTGACGAAATGCACCACCCGGCCGGTTCGGTCCCGTATGACCTGTTTCTTGCCCGGCTCACCCCGAAGCCACTCGTTGTAGATTTTTTCAATGCCGGCAATGCCGCGATCGTCAATGTCATTAAAGCCGACCAGATGCCCGGCCACTTCGCCCGCCGGATAATAGCGTTTATAGGCGGTCTCCACATAAACGCCCGGCAGCGCCAGTTCGCGAATGCGCGCGCCCATTTCGGGCAGAACCTGACGTTTGACATACATAAAACGCCGCTGCTTCTGCGCCAGTATCTGCGGGGTCAATCCAGGTTCGGACAGTTTCAGCCATTGCAGCAGCGTCTGATACCCCTCCTGAAACGTCTCAACCCGCTGTTTTTTTTCTGTGGACCAGTCGGCAGTCTGCTGTGGTGACGGGGCCAGCCAGGCTGAGACGACCTGGGGGTCCAGCCATACGGTATTGACCGGCGTACTCAATGCCAGCAGGCGTCCATGCCGGTCCAGTATGTCCCCGCGTGGCGCGGCCATGTCCAGCACCCGGACCTGACGCTTGTTGCCCTCCGACTGCAGAAAATCGGCCTGAAGGATCTGCACATAAAATGCACGCGCACCCAGCGCCACAAACACCGCCAGCATCAGCCATAAAATCAATCGGTCGCGTGGAAGCATTCGGGGGATCATGGTGCGGCATCCCTGACGAGACCCTGCGAAATACCAGGCAACGACAACACGATTGTCTGGCCCCGAGTGTCGGGCAAGCGCGAACGCAACTGCAATTCGGTTTTGGCTTTGCGTTCCACCCTGGCCAGAGCGGTCAAATGATGTTTTTCCAGAACCAGACGGCCACGATCATGAATCAACACCTGCTCCTGGACAATGGCTTGCGCCAACCGGGTTTCCAGATGGCGCACATGATGCTGGACCAGCACCACCGCCAAAGCGGAAACCAAAACGACCGCTGAAAGTCCGCCCACGAGCAGACCCCGTCCGCTGAACCGTGTCAGCGAAACGAGGCCGGGGAGTCGTGGCGAACCGTCAGCGGTCGTCATCATGGACCTGGTCTGCTCAGGTCGGCGTAAAATCAATCAACCTGGCGGCGCAAAAAAGCCGGAATGTCCAGGTAATTGGAACCTTTGTCTTGGGTCTGAGCATGAGAACCGTTGACCGCCATTTTTTCACGGCTGATTTCCGGTTCTCTGCGGGCCGCAATACTGGGTTCGACCGGTTTTGACGAGGTCATGGCCTGTTTTTCTTCGGCCTTGGAAGCCTCCACCGCCTGCAGATTGGGGGTGACTTTTTCCGGTTTGGCCTGAGCGTCCTGCGCTTCGGACAAGCCGGTTGCCACCACCGTGACCCGGATTTCATCCGACATGGCTTCGTCGATTGAGGTCCCGATGATCACTTTGGCATCCGCCGAAGCCACCTGGTCAATCACATCCCCGACTTCGTTGAATTCACCCAGAGTGAAATCCAGCCCGGACGTGATATTGACCAGCAGGCCACGTGCGCCGGACACAGAAATGTCTTCCAGAAGCGGATTGGCAATGGCTTTTTCTGCGGCCTTGATCGCCCGATCTTCGCCGGTGGCATGCCCCACGCCCATCATGGCAACGCCCCGTTCGCTCATGACTGTGCGCAAATCCTCAAAGTCGACGTTGATCATGCCCGGACGGGTCACCAGTTCGGAAATGCCCTGGACCGCACCGTGCAACACTTCGTTGGCGTAATCAAACGCTTTGGCCAGCACAAAATCGCTGCCCAGCACTTTGAGCAGTTTGTCATTGGGCACGGTGATCAGTGAATCCACATGCTCCGACAATTCGGCAATACCGGCTTCGGCCACTTTGGCCCGCCGTTCAAACCCGAACGGACGACTGACCACGCCCACGGTCAGAATCCCCATGTCGCGTGCGGCCTGTGCCACCACTGGCGCAGCGCCGGTGCCGGTGCCCCCGCCCATACCAGCGGTAATGAACACCATGTCCGCGCCTTTCAGCGACTCCTTGACCTGTTCGATGTTTTCCTTGGCCGCTTCCATCCCCTTTTCCGGGTTGGCTCCGGCACCCAGACCATTTTCACCCAATTGAATGCAGGTGGTCACAGCCGAGTTTTTCAGTGCCTGCACATCGGTGTTGGCACACATGAATTCCACGCCCTCAACCTGAGAACGCACCATATAATCCACGGCATTGCCGCCGCCGCCACCCAGGCCAATGACCTTAATGGAGGGCAACCCGGCCTGATCGGCCGTGGTTTCCTTAAGTTCAAACTGCATAGACATTGATACTCCCCTTTATCAACCGATGAACGCCCGCTTTTGCGGACAAAAATGACTACCGACAACCGGCCCAAATCTTAGAGCTTTTGAGCCACCCTCAAAACCGCACTGCGAGCGCGCGGATTACGCTGGCACTCCGTCTCAGATGGAAAAACCGGCTTGCCAACTTTTTTCAATACCGGCGCCACCACCTCGATTTCGATGGGCGACGCCGGAAACAAATCTTTTGGTGTCGAATGATCGCGAATGAACCGCTTGACCATCCGATCTTCCAACGAATGGAAACTGATGACCGCCAGACGCCCGCCCGGTGCCAGCACCGAGAGTGACTGATCGAGCACCTGCTCCAGACCTTCCAACTCACGATTGACCGAGATGCGAATCGCCTGAAAGGTCCGAGTGGCCGGATGCTTGTGACGTTCTTTTCTGGGGCTGGCGGCTTTCACCACCTCCGCCAATTGCGTGGTGGTCTGCAGCGCTTCGGTGCCACTGACCTCTTTGATCGCCCGGGCAATGCGTCCGGCAAATTTTTCTTCGCCGTATTCCCGCAACACCTTCATCAGCGTTTTCTCTTCCACCTGGGCCAGCCATTGTTCGGCGCTCAGTCCGGCCTCCGGGTTCATGCGCATGTCCAGTGGCCCTTCGCGCATAAAGCTGAAACCACGCTCGGCTTCGTCCAGTTGCGGCGAAGACACGCCAATGTCCAGAAACACCCCGTTGACCCGCCCGGTCCAGCCCCTTTGCTCACAAAGTTCAGCCAATTGATCAAAGCGGGCATGGGCCATCTCAAACCGGGGATCGTCGCCCATGTGCGCATTGGCCCAGGCCACCGCTTCGGGATCCTGATCGATTCCCAGCAAGCGCCCTTTTTCGGACAGCTCGGCCAGAATCGCCTGACTGTGACCGCCCCGCCCGAATGTCCCGTCAATGTAAATCCCATCCGGGACCAACGCCAGCGCCTGCACACTTTCTTCCAACAGAACCGACGCATGGTGGCCAGCGGCCGCATGGCTTCCAGACGGTGCCATCACAGACTCAGGTTCGACAGCGCTTCCGACATGTCGCCCCCCTGAGCATCGGCCAGCATGTCCGGCCGACTCTCATCCCAGGCCGCTTGCGACCAGAGTTCAAATTTGTTGCCCTGACCCAGCAGGATGGCCGATTTGTCCAGCCCGGCATGCTCGCGCAACAGGCCCGGCAACAATACCCGGCCCTGCGAATCCATTTCCATTTCCGAAGCATGGCCCAGCAACAGGCGCTGCACCAGCCGGGCTTGCGGGTCCATATTGGGCAGGCTGATCAGCTTGCGTTCAATCGCTTCCCATTCATCCAAGGTATAAATCAGCAGGCAAGGGCTGTGCAAGTCAATGGTGGCCACCAGCTCATTGTCGCTGGCCTCCTCAATCGCGGCACGATAGCGCTTGGGGATCGCCAAACGACCCTTCGCGTCCATATTGATTGCGTTGATACCACGAAAAAACAACATTTATTTCCACTATTCGCCACTTGCCACCACTTATCGCCACTATATTGACTTTCCGAACCCCTGTCAAGCAATCGAACGGGATTGATTTAAGAAATTCTTATTGCAGACCAACAACTTAGCGCTGACAGCAAACCGGACGGGATTCGGAAAAAAGAAAAAATAACATCTGTTTATTCATACGGTTACACACATAACCAAACAATGCATTTGAACTGAAAAAAATAAGCAATTGAAAGAATGGAAAGTTTACAGAATCAAACGCAGAGTTAAAAAACCACAACATCTAGCGGTTAGTAGAAAATTAATCGCTATATATTGAAAATCAGAAGACAAGTCCATCGAGATAAAGAATTCACCAGGCCTGGTGAAAAGAGCAGGAGAACCTAACCCGAATATTTCACAAATTTGCACCGATCTCGCTTGCCCCTTGATTCCACAAGCAATATTTTCTCAGTCGATCGTAATCAGGTAGATACGACGCTTCTTCGAAAATTTCCTTGTGAAAACAAGTTCCTGCGCGACCTCAGCACAAATTCATGAAACATTCGGGCTAAAAGAAAAAGGGCAAGAAGGTCTGTAAGCCGGGTTCTGTCCTGTTGCCAGGTAGCAACCATTCATCTGGGCGTGCCATCACTGACAGCCTCAAGCGACCTACCCGAAAACCCGGTGCGAGCCACACCGTGCCCGTGCGAAACGGACCCGTTTTCCTATTTGGTCTTGCACTGAATGGGGTTTGCCCTGCCGCAGACGGTTACCCGCTGCGCGGTGCGCTCTTACCGCACCTTTTCACCCTTACCGGTTGCCCGGCGGTTCGTTTTCTGTGGCACTTTCCGTCGGCTCACGCCGCCCAGCCGTTAGCTGGCATTCTGCTCTGCAGTGCCCGGACTTTCCTCGAACTCGATTTGACTCAAGCCCGCGATTGCCCGACCTTCTTGCGAAGGCTACTCTACCCGAAAGCCGCGATCATGTCCATTTTGTTACAAACACGTGCGCCCGGTTGGTACAATGACTTAATGGTTCGTTATCTCAAATTGCAAATGCACCGAATCGGCCGCAAAGTCCGGCAATCGGCCCTACTCAACCGCTATTTCCCGCGCTTCAAGGACCGGGTGTACTGGGCGGGCAACCGCATGTCTTTTGCACGGGCGGGGTTCATCGGTGCCTTCTGCATGATGCTGCCCATTCCGTTTCAGATGTTGCTGGGCTCGATTCTGGCCTATTATGGCCGGGCCAATATCCCGCTGGCCACAGCACTGGCCTGGATCACCAACCCTCTGACCATGGGCCCCATCTGGTATGGCGGCTATCAATTCGGCACCTGGTTTCTGAACGTCCCCGACGTGCATCCGAGCATGCAAAACCTGGCCATTGGCTCACCCATCTGGTTTGAACAGGTTTTCCCATTGATCTGGCAGCCGTTTTTTCTGGGCAATCTGATGCTGGGCGTGATTTTTGGCAGCCTGCTGTTTGCGCTGATTGCTTACCTGCATCCGGTGCGTTTCCTGTTTAATGCCCTGTCACGACGCCGGAGTCAGCGCTGATGTATCTGCAGTTTTATCAACAACGCATCCTCCTGACCTCGATTCTGATCATGCTGTTCACCGCCATCGTGGTCGGGTTGAGCGTGGCCCTGCCCCTGTTTCAGTCGGCACAACAGGGCATCGACAAAGCCACCCGCATCAGCGTCCAGGCCCACACCAACTCACTGGATCATCTGCTGCAGGGCTACCACAACATCGCCGAACAGTTCACCAGCCGGACCGAAATCCGCAAGCGGCTGGTCGCCTACAGTCAGGGAGACCTGTCACTGCAGGCCGCGGTTGACTTTTCACAGCCTCGACTCGCCGATGCCGCCCGCAAAATTCCAAGTCTGGCCGCCTTCTACCGCCTGGGGCCCGAGGGCGAAATCATCACCCGCAGCCATGAGGGCGAACTGGGGTTTGATTCGGTCAGCGAACTGTTCCCTGATATCGAAGGCGCGTCGCTGTCTTTTCGGCAAAACCCCAATCTGCACAAGCAACTGGCGCCCATCGGTTTTTACTTTACCGACACCTCTCTGCTGATTGTGGCCACCGCGCCCATTCGCGATCCGCAAAAACAGGTGGTCGGGATGGACGTGCTGATCTTTGCGCCGGATCAGTGGCTGGATCGATTGCAATCGCCCGAACACCTTCATCCCAGCACTCGTCTCTATCTTTACAACCCGCAAAATCACCAGGCCTGGTCGATTCGCAACCATCAGGCCCAGCCGCTTGAAAGCGGGGATTCGCTGCTGACCACCTTGAAGCAGCACCCCAATCAGTCCTACCTGATGCCAATGGACCAGCAGGAGCACACCCTGTTTCAAAGCCCGCTGGAACAGGCTCCCTGGGACCTGATAGTGGCATTGCCGCAGTCCACGCTCTACCACGAAGCCTATGACGATCTGCTCTGGGCACTGGTGTCGATTGCGCTGATGATGCTGATCGGCGGGATTCTGACCCATCAGGCCATTCAGCCACTGATCAAACGCCTCAGTCGTCAGGCCGAAGAGATTCAGGCCTCGGAAAAAGCGCTGAGACAGGCCGCCAGTGTGTTCGACAACACCAAAGAGGCGATTGCCATCACCGACGCCGATTTTCGCCTCAGCAAAGTCAACCATGCCTTTGAACAGTTGCTGGCCAGTTCCGATGAGCTGGCCCGCTACCGCTCCCTGACCCGGTTGATGACCACCGAATCGGCCGACCCGGATCACCTGCGCAGCATTCTGGAGCAAGTGGAAGCGCGCGATCACTGGCAGGGCGAAATCTGGTACCAGACGCCTTCAGGGGAAAAACTGCCCGCCTTGCAGACCATCAGCGCGGTTCGGGACAAACAGACCGAACAGATTGAGCAGCTGATTCACATTTTCAATGACATCAGTCAGCACAAAGCCAAAGAAAACCACATGAAGCATCTGGCGCACTTCGACAGCCTGACCCAGCTGCCCAACCGCGCCTCGACCATGCAGGAACTGGAGCGCCGACTGGACTCGCTGAAAAAAGGAGAAAGTCTGGCGGTGCTGTTTCTGGATCTGGACCGATTCAAGCCCATCAACGACACCTATGGCCACGAATGCGGCGATGAAATCCTCAGAGACGTAGCCAAACGTTTGAACAACCATGTGCGGCCCGAAGACTGGGTCGGGCGTCTGGGCGGTGACGAGTTTCTGATTCTGCTGACCGGCACCGACATGGCCCGCCATGCCCGGACCATTGCCCTCAAACTGGTCGAAATCCTGGAAGTGCCGTTTTCAACCAAAGAACACCAACTAAGCCTGAGTGGATCCATCGGCATCGCACTGGCCCCGCAGAACGGGAATCAAGTACGGGCACTGCTCAAACTGGCCGATCAGGCCATGTACCAGACCAAATCCAACCAGAATTCCCCGGTGGGACTGGCCGACGATCTGCAAAACTAGACTAACGTTTGATCGAACGGCCCGGCAGCGCCTGCATCGGATCTTCCGGCCAGCGATGCTTGGGATAACGTCCCCGCATCTCTTTGGCCACCTCGTGATAAGAGCTCTGCCAGAAGCCTGCCAGATCCGAAGTCACCTGAATCGGCCGACGCGCCGGTGACAGCAGTTCAAAACGCAAAGCCACCTGCCCTCCTGCCAGACGCGGGGCCTCGCGCATCCCGAACAATGCCTGCAAAGGCACCGAGACCGTCGGTGGCGACTGGGCACTGGGGTCGTAGCCAATCGGTACCGCACGCCCGGCAGGCGGTTCAAACACAGGCGGAGCCAATGCGGCCAATTGCCGGCTGGCGTCATAGCCCAGTTGCGTCTGCCAGATCGATACCCAGTCCAGCCGTGCCAAGTTTTTCAAATCCTTTGTGTCCCCCAGAAACGGGGCCAGCCACTGGTCCAGCGTCTGCATCAGGGGCTCAGCTTCAAACCCGGCAAAGCCGTCACGGTAATGACTGAGCCAGCGCACCCGATCCAACCAGGCCTGCGCCTTGTCGGGCCAACGCAATAATTCGGGCTGTTTTTGCAGGGCCTGCAGCAAGCAGGCCTGGCACTTTTCAACCGACCAGTGCGCTTGCGCCAAAGGCTGCTGACGCAAAACAATCGCCCCCAGCCGCTCCTCTTCATACGCCCGGACCCGCTCCGCCCCGGCATCAAACCGATAAACCGTCCGGGTGCGAAAGGCCTCGTCCAGAACCGCTCTCAACGCCGACTCGGTCACCGACACAGCCAGACGCATGCGCCCGGATTCGCCCGCGATTTCCGCAGCGACCAGCCATTCGGCATTGCGCAGTGGCGCATTTTCCGGCAGGCTTGCCCGTCCCCCTTGCGCCAATTGATAGCCGGTCCCATCGGGCGTCATCCGCCGGGCCACACGTTCGGGATAGGCCAGAGCCAGCAAAGCCGACAGCGCTTCGCGGTCGCCGGGGTCATCCGATGACGCCTGACGGGATAAACCCAGCGCCGAACGCAACGCCATTGTCGTTTTTTGCCAACGCCTGTGGGCCGGATGCCCTGCCACCTCACTCTGATGCCAGCCGGTCCAGTGGGTCAGAAAATCCACATCGCCACGTTTCGCACTTTGCGCGGCCAGACCTTCGGTCAAAAACGCCGCCAGTGACGCCGCCAGCGCCTGTTGCGATGCCGGTGCCCGCAACAGCATCGCTGCCAGCCTGGGAGACACGGGCAGCTTGAGCGCTTTTTGTCCCCACTCAGTCATGGCCCCTTTCGTATCCAACAAGTCCCAATCCTGCAAATGACGTTGTGCGGCCGCAAAATGCCCGGCCGGTGGTGGGGTCAGCCAGTGCAATTCGGCTGGATCCACCACGCCCCATTGCGCCAGTTCCAGACACAGGCGCGACAAATCCACCCGCTGAATTTCCGGCGCATCCGAAGCAGAAAGACGCGCCTGATCGGCTTCTCGCCAGAGGCGGTAGCAATGACCGGCTTGCAGGCGTCCAGCACGGCCGCGGCGCTGCTCCGCCGAGGCTTGAGAAAGGCATTGGGTCTGCAGGTGATCGAGGCCGGTATTGGGATCGTACAGCATCTGTTTTTGCCAGCCACTGTCGACCACGGCGGTAATGCCTTCAATGGTCAGACTGGTTTCGGCAATATTGGTTGCGAGCACCACTTTGCGCTCCCCGGCCGGACAGGGCGCAATCGCCGCCGACTGTTCCGCCGGAGGCAAACGCCCATACAGCGCGCGAATCCGGATGTGCGGTTCGTGCGCAAGCATCTCGTTCAGCCGCCCTGTCAGACGGTGAATCGCGCCTTCTCCCGGCAAAAACACCAGCACATCCCCATCGGAGTCCGTGAGTGCCCGTCGGATCAGTGCCGGCACCTGTGGCAACCAATCCGAATGCGGGGAATGGGACGAAGACAGGTAATGCGTGGCCACCGGAAACTGGCGACCACTGGCCTGACTGATGGAGACGGGTTGCTGGTAAGCGCCCAGCCATTGGGCCATGGATTCCGCCGCCAGCGTCGCCGACATCACCAGAATCCGCAGGTCCGGGCGCAAAGCGCTCTGCACCTCCAACAACAGTGTCAGCGCCAGATCCGCATGCAAAGAGCGCTCATGAAACTCGTCAAAAATCACCAGACCGATCCCGGCCAGTTCCGGGTCGGACTGTAACCGCCGGGTCAGAATACCCTCGGTCAGGATTTCCAGGCGCGTGGCCTGACTGATCCGGCGTTCGTGACGCACTTGATAACCGATGCTCTGCCCCACTGGCTGCTGATGGCAGCGGGCCAGATAAGTCGCCAGGGATTTGACCGCCAGCCGACGCGGTTCCAGCATCAGGATTTTCTGGCCGGCCAGCCAGTCTCTCGACAGGAGATAACTCGGTACCGCAGTGGATTTACCGGCACCCGGATCGGCCTGCAGCACCACATTGTCGCCCCGGGTCAGGGCGGCATCGATCTCCGGCAACTGCGCCGCAATCGGCAGCGACGCATCCCATGTCGTGTCACAAGACGTGCGCTCAATCATGGCGTCGCACTCCGTGTGTACGCCGACACAGGCCATGGAAACCACCAGGCCTGGTGGATTTTGGGGTAGAAATTTGCATAATAGCAAGTGTAGTGCATTCGCAAGCGTTGGTGCCATTCGATTAACAGGATAAATCCCGGGCCTCCTAAGCCCGAGCTGCTGGTTCGAGTCCAGCATGGCACACCATTCTCTCCTTCTTTGCAAAGGCGCGCGTCATGCCCCCATTATTCCGTTGCCACCGATGGCTCTCTCCTCTGATCGCACTGATGTGCCTGACCCCTGCCAACGCGGTTCTGGCCGAGATCGAATTCAGCGACGACCTGTCGGACCTGACCCCGGCGGAACGGGCCTGGCTGGAAGGAGAAGGGCCGCGCCCGGACCTGGCCGACACAGCGGACCCGGACGCCTCACAATCGGCAGAGGACGACTTCCCCACCCGCTTTGAAAACCACCAGATCAAATGGTTGAAACCCGAGGCGGTGCCCGATGCGTCCTATTATCTGGTCAATCGGCTGACCGTGACGTCGGATTCGTTGCGCAACGGCTGGGTGAGGTTTGAGCAGTGCCATCATCAACTGGACGCCATCAATAAAATCGAAGTGGTTTACAACAGCGAGACCACACGGGCGCTGGAAGTCACGCACACACAGGGCATTGGTCGCACCCAGACCCAGTCGGCCAGCGTGATTTTGCAAGCGGTGAGCCGCGGTGCCAGCGTCTGCATTCAAGGCCAGAGCCAGACCCTGGTGGCCATTGATGACCGGCGCTGGCAGCTCAGACGCGGTCCTTACATGCGCAAATTTTTCAATGGCTACTACCCCATGCACCTGCAGGAAACACTAAACTGGTCACAGACAGAACTGACGCTGACGCACCCCGAATCCGGGCAGCCTCTGGGACGGGACTTTGATCTCAATCCGCAGGCCAAACGCCTCAGCGCCCGCTACTGGTTTGAAGGCGAACTGCGCCCCGTCTACCAATTCCGGCAGAGGACGCCATAGTGTAAACCAGAGAAAACCGGTCCTGACCCGCTTAATCCCGCGTCAGTTCCAGCATGGGCGTGTGTTCCTTGAACACCGTGGCCCCGACCGGGGTTTTGATCGCACTGACGGTGGCGTCCACCGGAGCCTTGACCCGATAATACCCCGCCCAGCCCTGATAATAGCGCACATCGGCCCGGGCTTTCAGGTAGCTCTGTTCGGCCACATCATGCGCCACCTGAGCGGCGTCCAGTGTGCGCTTGGCGGTGACGGTCCGGTCGAACAGATCCAGCGCCTGCTCCAGTTCGATTTTGGCGTCGTCGAAACGGGCCTTGGCCGCCGCCGCTTGCGCCTTGGCCCCTTCCAGCTTGGCCCAGAAAGGCGGATGATCAATGCGCAGCAACAGCTGGCCCTTTTCGACCGTATCGCCTTCTGCGACCAGCACTTCCTCCACCTGACCGGTGACCAGTGCGCCGATCTGAATGGTCTGGGCGGCGCCCGCATTCAAGCTCAGCCAGCACAACCCCAATGTCACAACTGTTTTCCATCCCATTGTTTTCATCGCAACGTCCTTTAGTGAATCCTTATTGATACTGACTGACGGCCAGTGATTGACCGGTCAGATGATCGAGCCGTGCCCAGTCCAGCGTTTCTTCAAACCGCTGGCGCATAATGTTGTACGTGGATTGCGACAGCTTCACCATCGAATCCCCCAGATCGGTCTGCATTTCGTTTTCGTACATGCCGCGACTGAACTCGAAATACAATTCGGCGTAATCGCTGTAGCGCTCATTCTGTCGGGCCTGCGCCTTCGCCAGCTGCAAGTCGAAATACACCTCTGCCACCTGATCACGCAGCGTCTGTTCCGTCAAACGGCGCTCTGCCTGCAATGATTTGATTTCGGCCCGAACCGATTGCATCCGTGCTTTTCGGGTGCCGCCATCGTACAAGGGATAGTGCATCGACAACCCGAACTCCCAGTTGCCGTGACGCTCGTCCGGGTAGCTGGACAGCTTACCGCCCCAGGCATCGGCCCGGAAGGTCGGGGTATCGGCCGCCGATTCGCTCTGCAAACGGTGCTGCAATGCCTCGATTTCGGTACGCAGGCGTCGGATTTCCAGATTGTCTTCCACTGCGGCCTGCTGATACGCTTCAAGACTTTTCAGGGAACGTTCCGCCAGAAACGCCAGTTCCGGCATCCGCACCTTGTCCGGCAATTGCCCCGGCTGACCGGCGAGATTGGCGAGGTGTTCGCGCGTGCGCCGCTGCTCGTATTCGGAGCGGGTTCGCCGGGTCAACACTTTCTCGTACTCGGCTTCCAGTCGCAGAAATTCCACGTCCGAAATCCGACTCAATTCATGGCGATCGCGGGCCTTGTCAAAATCGATGTAGGCAACGGCCATGGCTTCGTTGTCAATCCGATACTGGAAATCGGCCAGAATGATGTCGAAGTAGGCTTTCATCGCCCGAACCCGAAATTGCCACAAACGATCCTGATAACGCAGATCCTCGGCTCCCATCAGGGTATCCTCGGCCAAAGCCGCCTGCTCCGTGCGGCCGAAATCGTACAACTCCTTGCCCAGATGCAGAGCCAGCCGGTGATGGTCCTGAGTTTCGTTCTGATAATCGCGCCACCCCAGGCGGCCTTCGATTCCGACGTCCACGCCGTTGTCGGCCTGCCTTTCATCCCGCCGACTGGCGCGCAGTGCTTTGCGGGCCTGAGCCTGAACCACCGCCGGACTCACCCGGTCCGGCAGAGACAGGACGGCAGACAACGTCAAGGGAGCAGGCAGCGTCGGAGTGGGGTCTTTCGCCGCGGCGGCAGGATTCTCCGACCCCGTCTGTGCTGCGTCAGCATCGGCCTTTTCCGCGCCCGCCTCTTGCGCTTGCGCAGGCAAAAAGCTGAGCGCGGCACACAACGCCAATGTCTCGGGTCGCCACAAACGTTTCAGGGCATGCAGTCTGGCTTTCATAGTCTGGCCTCTTTACTTCTGTGAACGCTTGTAACGGGTAAACGACATGTCTTTGTAGACGCCGTCCACCACATACTGTCCCAACAGCAGAAACGCTTCTTTGCTGCGGGTCGGACCGGTGTACCGCACCAGCGGCTTGCCTTCCAGGTCAAACACAATCATCACTGGTGTCGCCCGCACCCGATAGATTTTTTCCGACAATTCCTGAGAGGTGCCTTCGCGGCCATCAAAATTGACCATGTGATTGGACCCTTCAATGTCCATCTGATAGGTCAGGAAATGTTCGCGGAAATAGTCGATCACTTCCGGCTGATTGAGGATGGTGTTTTTCATACGGTCACAGAACGGGCATTCTTCCATATGAAAGAAAATAAAAATGCCCTTCTTTCCGGCCTCTCTGGCAATCTCAAGTTCTTCCTGCAAATCGCCAAAGGTCTCATCAAAAAAGTCCTGTGCCTGAACCGGCAGGACCAGAAAGAGAGCCAGAAAACTCCCCCAAATCCATTGCTGCGCTTTGTGCATGACAACCCTCCCGAGAAGCATTCGCTGTTAACATGGGCATTTTTTCATAAATGGACAAAAATAACTATGGATAAATCTTGCAACCCCCTTTTGTGAGGCCTTTGCGAACAAAAACACGCAGACACAAAAAAAGCGCAGACACTGCGCTTTCAATGACGTCGGGACGTTCACAGCACGGTCAGGACGTTTTTTTGTCTGACGTCCCGTCAGCGCCCTCGGCAATCAACTGCTGGAATTCGGCATTGTCCCGCAATTCGGCAAAGACCGGATCATTTTTGACCTGATCCTTGTAGCCTTCGGTGCCTTCCAGCGCCACTTTCAGATACTCCATCGCCTCGGACGCTTTGTCCAGCTGGGCGTAGGCACCGGCCAGCTGATAAAAGGCGTGTTTGTTTTCCGGGTCCATGCGCAGGGCCTGATTACACAGATTGATGGCCCATTGCGGCTCGTTCATTTCCAGCGCGGCATCGGCCTTGTAGGTCATGGCTTCCACATTGTCCGGGTCCATTTCCAGAATCTGGTCATAAATGGTCATGCGATTGCTCAGAATCTGTTCCTGGCCGGCTTTCAGCCACAGACTGTGAATGTCCTGATGTTGGGAAAGACGCTTCTGGGCACTGGTGATGCCGCGTGACTTGCGCTGCAATTCTTCTTCCAGTTTCTTCAGCCGTTCTTCGTAGGTGGCAATCACTTTGCTGACCTTGGTATCGGCCATGTCGTGCACTTTTACCTTGATGTCACGAATCGAGGTCCAGCCGACCAGCAGCAACACCGACGAAATCCCGGCAATCAGGTAGAAGAAGTAGGTAACCGTATCGGTGGCGTAACCGACCGCGCGACTGGTCGCAGTCAGTTCGCGGTTGACCACCTCTTTGGTCATTTCCACATGCATGTCGTTCATGTCCACCCGCAGTTGACGCAGTTCGTCCATCACATAGCGTTCGACAAACGGGTTGTACATGGGCTTTTCCAGCTGCTCGACGTCCTGAGTTTCCTTGTCGTGTGGCGTTGCCGCCTGCACAAGCGGTGCCCAGAAAACCAGCACCAGCAGACAAGTACCCAAACGCGCCATCAGTGTTCGCATATTGCCTTACCGTGATCGTGCACTTCAATCAGGGTGCTGTGCATAGCCTTGACCGCCTTTTCGTAATCGCTTTCGTTGACGAAAAACTGCATTTCCACCTGACGGGTATTCTGGTGAATGGCTTCCACATTGATCGCCTGATCGAAAAGCGTCTGCACCGCTTTGGCCAGCAGACCCTTGATCCGCATGTCACTGCCCATGGCCGAGACCAGCGAAACCTTGGCTGTGCTGATCGCGGCGGTCTCATAGACCGACTCCAGCTGCTCGGCCAGACGCTTGGCTTTTTTCAGTGAGGAATCCAGATACAGGGTGATGGTGTTGGCATTGAAATCTTTGGTGACCACATCGATTTTGAGGCGATCACAGACTTCCACCAGATGCTTTTCATATTTACCCTGCTGTCCCATCATCTCCTGATCGAACACTTCCAGCGCAATCAGACGCGACATGCCGGCAATGATTTCCACCTGCGGGTATTCGCTGACGTAATCCTCGGTAAAAATCGTGCCGTGGTGTGCCGGGTCAAAGGTGTTTTTGATCCGCAGGGGAATCTGGGCCTGACGAAGGCCCTGTGCGGCTTTGGGATGCACCGCTTCCATTCCCAGGTTGGCAAGCTGATCGGCGATGTCGTAATTGGTTTTGCCAATCGGCACCACATTATCCTCCCCCACCAGTGTGGGATCGGCACTGCTCAGGTGGTATTCCTTGTGAATCACCGCTTCCGTGGCCTGCAGCATCACCGCAATGCGGCTGAACGTCATTTCGCTGTAACCGCGGTCAAAGGTGTGCATCAGGTTTTCCTGACAGTGAGCGTAGCCAGTCACGATCGGCAGTTCTTTGGAAAAATCGATTTCGCCCATGTGCATCCGGATCATGTCGTCCAGCGCCAAGGTTTCGTCTGCCTGCCAGCCGGTCAGATCCACAAACCGGGCATTCACGCCTTCGGTCTGCAACAGATGCGCCAGGTTCCAGGCACTGTGAGCTTCGCCCAGACTGGCCAGCAACTCTCGCACTGTCAGCAAATGTTTCTCCAGCGAAAAGTGGCCGTGGCTGCACAGATCCTGCAGGTGGTTGAGCAACTGTTTGGTTTCCGCAATGCGCTCGTCAATGAACGCATTGGCCTGAATGCGCAACTCGTCGTTGGCAAACAGATCGGCGTTGATCTTGTTCATTTTCAGGCTGAGTTGATCCAGGGCAATGCGCCAATCGTCGTCCACATCGTCGTTGGCAAACAGCCCGTAAACGCCGGGCTGATCGGTTTTTTTGTGCTCCAGAAGATCGTTGGTGATGCCGCCATAGGCCGACACCACAAAAGCCCGCCCATAACGTTCTTCAGGGAACAGAATGATGTTGTCGCGCACGGCCGCGTAATCACTCATGGAGGTGCCGCCGATTTTTTCTACACTGAGCGTTTGCGTGTTTGTCTGTGACATGTTTCTCTACTGTTTGTCTTGGATGGTTCCCCTGAAAACGGGGCATTCATTCCAAAGTCACCGGGCTGCTAGCCTAGTGACTTTGGACTTACGTCATTCCTGATCAGGCAGTTTGTAGGAGCCGTCTTCGTCGTGAGTTTCACGTCCGGTCACCGGTGGGTTGAACACACAGACCATGCGCATGTCCACGCCTTTGTTGGCGCTGAGAATGTGCTGATCGTGCTCGTTCAGCGCGTAGATCGTGCCTTCGCGAATTTCATGCACGGTGCCGTCTTTTTTCTCGGTGATCTGGCCTTCACCGGCGATGCAATAGACCGCTTCCAAATGGTTTTTGTACCACAGGTGCAGGTCTTCGCCCGCTTTGATGATGGTGTCGTGCACGGAAAAACCCATGCCTTCATGAGCCAGCAGCAAACGGCGGCTGTTCCACTGTTTGGAATCCACATCGGCGTCGGTGCCGATCACATCGTCATACAAATTCTTAACAATCATTTTCAATTCCTTGTTATCAGAGGTGTCCCGGATAAAACACAAGCCTGTATTACCAGGCCTGGTCAATTCTCCTGTCGGAGGGCGAATTACTTGAAGATTTTGGTCAAGGCGTTGTCCAGAATGTCAAAGCCTTCGTTGATCTGGTCTTCGGTAATCACCAACGGCCCCAGGAATTTCAGCACTTCGTCGTCGGCGCCCGCAGACTCAATGATCAGACCATCCTGGAAACACTGAGCGGCCGCATCGGAGGCTTTGGCCGGGTCCTTGAACTCACAGCCCCAGATCATGCCGTAACCGCGCACATCAATGATGTGATCCGGGTATTTTTCCATGATCTGACGCATCCGTTTTTCCACCAGCGGCGCTTTTTTCTCTTTGATCTCGGTCGAGAAGCTGTCGTCGGACCAATACTTGTTGATCGCGGCCGTAGACGCCACAAACGCGTAGTTGTTGCCACGGAAGGTCCCGGTATGCTCGCCCGGACTCCACTTGTCCAGTTCTTCCTTCAGCAGCACCATCGCCATCGGATGGCCCGCGCCAATGGACTTGGACAGGGTGATGATGTCCGGCTCAATGCCCGCACGTTCAAAGCTGAAGAAGTTACCGGAACGGCCGTTGCCGACCTGAATGTCGTCCACAATCATCAGAATGTCGAAGTCGTCACAGATCTGACGCAGATCGCGCAGCCATTGCTCGCCCGAGACATTGATGCCGCCTTCGGCCTGAATGGTTTCGAGCACAATCGCCGCCGGCAACTCGGTCCCACTGGAATCGTCTTCAATGATTTTGCGCAAATAGGCGATGGTGTCGACCTTGTCGCCCAGATACTTGTGGAAAGGCACCTGATAGGTATAGCCCGGCACACCGTAGCTGGCGTCGTGGTAATACTGGTTGCCGGTGATGCTCAACGAGCCCATGGACATGCCGTGGAAACCGTTGGTGAATGACATCACCTGCTTGCGGCCCTTGACCTTGCGCGCGATTTTCAGTGCGGTTTCAATGGCGTTGGTACCGGTCGGCCCGACAAACTGCAGTTTGTAGTCCAGGTCACGGGGCTTAAGCACCTTGTTGACAAAGGCTTCAATGAAATCGCGCTTGGCCACGGTGCCCATGTCCAGCGCGTGGCCAATGCCGTCACGCTGCAGGTATTCAATCACCGCCTGATTGATCACATCGTTGTTGTGACCGTAGTTCAGGGCGCCGGCACCGGCAAAAAAATCGACGTAGCGCTTGCCGTCTGTGTCCCAGACTTCCGCCATTTTGGAGCGGTCGAACAACACGGGAAAAGCGCGGATGTAACCGCGAACGGCGGATTCGTATTTATCAAAGGTTTCGAGTGATGACATAGTATTGGTGTCCTTTGTGATCAAGTGAAAAGGGGTTTCGTCAGGTCCGAATGATCCGGTGCCTCAACGGTGTATAAATCTTCGGCCTCGTGGCCTTCGCCGCCGAAATCGGCTTCGCGAATGAACGGATCGCAGCTCAGTGTCCAGCCATATTGCTCGGCAAATGAGCGGAACAGAGCTTGCGACGCCTCGTTAGACGGGCTGATGGTACAGGTCACGCGTTGGACTCCGTGAGCGGCCTGGTTGACCACCAGCTGGCGCAACATTTTCTTGGCCAGTCCCAGCCCGCGCGCCGCTTTGGAGACCACCACCTGCCAGACAAACAGGGTGTCGGTGGCATCCGGTTGAAAATAGGCCGACACAAAGCCCAGCAACTGGCCGTCGTGCTCGACCACCAGACAGGTGTCGGCAAAATGCGACGCCTGCAGAAAATACAGGTAGCTGGAGTTCACATCCAGCGGCGGCGATGCCTTTACCAGTTCATAAATCGCATAACCGTCCTGCAGAGTCGGTTTGCGAAACGTTAATGAGTCAATCGCAATGTCAGTCATGGCATCAATCTTTGGTTGGTTGGAAAAAAGTGGCAAACGCGTCGGGCTGGCGGCCACCGGGGCCATCGACCAAAACAGATCTGCGCGCGGGGCTCACAGGAGAAAGAAAAGCGAAAAAATTCCGAGTCAGACCGGCAAGGCGAACACATTCCAGAAAGGGAAAAAGGTCTGATTGAAGAAGGCGTGACAACGCCGAAGACTGTGTCAAAACAACAGTGTTGGAAGTAATAACGTAACCTGCTTGGGCTATGAACGTAGGCATTATTATAATGAACCCTCCGCTGATTTCAAGGCCCCCATGCCAAACCGGGTCGGATGAGAGGCGGTTCTCCCGCTCCCCATCCGCGGTTTTGACCAGGCCTGGTGCCAGCCATTTGTCCGATCAGAATCGGTCTGCGCCGAACTGCCGCATTTTGTAATAATACTTCACTTTGTAGGGGTCTGGCCCCTCTTTGGCCAACATGCGCTCCATGTCTTCAAACAGCCCCGGAAACAACAGCTCGTAAACCTGTTGCAGGGTTTCCAGATCGTCGTCGGCCACCGGCACCTCAATGATGCGCAGCTTGGGACAGGAAAACGCGGTGATGTCCATGGATTCCAGATTCATACGATCCACTTCAAAATCGTAATCGTCCTCGTACATGTCTTTGATGATCCAGCCCATTATTCCTCCGAGACCGTCAAGTCACCGGAGACCGAACGATTCGCCAGATCCGATGCCATTTCTTCAAAACTCTGCTCTGCCTTGAAGGTTTGCCAGAGCGCCTGGTGCTTATTCATCGAGTTCAAGGCGGTTTGCTCGACCACCTGAGCGTAATTCACCGGGTCCAGACCCACCAGCGCATAAAGCCGTCCGTTTGGACCGGTGCGGGTTTGATACACGCGCGAACCAATCAGTTCCTGACGCACCAGAGTTTTGGTGGTCACACTGGCCACGGCATCGATGGTCTCGCTTTCACCGCGTCCGGTGCTGCCCAGATACTGTTTGACCATCTGATCGACTTGCACCTGCATTTGCGCCGCCAGCCGCCCCCGACCGTCGGCTGCCGCCAGCGTTTTCATAAAGCTGATGCCGCCGGCACTGGGTTCGGCAATGCCCACGGTGGACAGCGCCAACCCTTCCACCGGCTGGTCACAGACCCAGCCCGGGGCCGGCACATCCGATCCCGGATACACACAGGCCTGCGGGTCCACGGTCACCGATTCCACCACCGGCTCACTGACGGGGTCCTGAGCCTTCTGCGCCTCGGCTTCGGCCTCTTTGGTTTCCTGGCCGCTGCAACCGGCCAAAAGCAACAGCGACAGTGCCATCCACAAAAATGGTTTGACAGTCATTCAGACCTCCTGAAGGCGTGGTTGGAATGCACAAGCGACGCAAGCTTACTCAGGCGTTGCGCGTTTCTCCGCATCTCGATAGGATTGATTATAATAGCGAATTCGCGTGATTTCATGGTTTTTCTTCTGCCCGAGATGATCCGTCAGGGGCAATTCATCTCCCAACGACCGTCCCAGCAAGCGTTTGGCCAGTGGCGCGTCCACCGAAATCTCACCCGCATCCAGCCGGGCTTCCAGACCGCCGACCAGACGATACACCCGCACATCCCCGGCCTGATGGCTCGCGTCCGTCGGGGTCAGTGTCACCTCGGCCCCAAAAAAAACCCGCGACTGGTCTTTGGGATTGTCACGCACGACCTTGGCTCGGCTCAATCCGGCCTCCAGCTGGCGGATTTTGCGATCGGTTTCGCGCAGCTCTTTTTTGCGGTAAATGTATTCGGCGTTCTCGGAACGGTCGCCTTCGGCCGCCGCCGTCTGCAACGCCTTGACAATGTGAGGCCGTTTGCGCTGCCAGAGCTGAGCCAACTCGTCATTGAGCCGCTGAAAACCGGCCAGGGTCAGATATTGCGCCGCCATCAGAGCAGACCCTTTTTCTGAGCCAGCCAGCCGATGCCATAAAACGCCGCCACCACGACCAACCCCAGCCAGCGACGATCCAACTGGTCCAACAACGCGGTCAAAAGCGGCGCGAAAAAGCTGGTCAGCAAGCCAAAACCGACGGCACAGAACAGCACAAACAGGGTCACTTTCAGAAACCAGGCCAGAGACCCCAGCTGCTGTTTCAGCAACGCCATCAGGTCATTGCCGAAAATCACCAGCAAACTGGCCACCATGGCCAACACCAGCTGCCCCAGATAAGGGCGCAGCCACAGGGAAAAGGCGATCAATTGCTCGCTCAACCAGCCGATTGTTGCTTCCATGGGTCACCTGTCTGTTTCGCAAATGCCCCCATTTTAGCCGCCCGACCGCCAAACGCAAAGCGTGTTGACTCCTGGCAGTCAGCTGCTAGGTCAATCCTTGACCGTGATCGGCGTCAGATGCCAGATGTCTTCGTTGTATTGCTGCATGGTGCGGTCGGTCGAGAAGATGCCACTGCGCGCGCTGTTGATGATGCTCATGGTGTTCCAGCGCTCATGATCCTGATAGGCTTCGGCCACATTGGCCTGGGCATCGACATACTCACGGAAATCGGCCAAGGTCATCCAGGGATCGTGCGGGCTTTTCAGATTCTGCAGAATCTGGTCGAATAGCCCCGGTTCAAACTGACTGAAATGCCCGGACTCCAGCAGTCCGAACACGGCCTGCAGATCGTGATCACGATCAATGCAGCCTTGCGGGTCATAGTGGTGACGCAACTCACTGACCTCTTCGGTGCGCAGCCCGAACAGGAAGAAATTCTCCGGTCCGACCGCATCGTGTATTTCCACATTGGCCCCGTCATAGGTGCCGATGGTCACCGCGCCGTTCATCATGAACTTCATATTGCCGGTGCCGGAGGCTTCCTTGCCGGCGGTCGAAATCTGCTCGGACAGATCGGTGCCGGGCGCGATGATTTCCATGGCCGACACATTGTAATCGGGGATAAACACCAGCTTGAGCTTGTCGCCCACATCCGGATCGTCGTTGACCACACTGGCCACATTATTGATCAGTTTGATGATGTTTTTGGCCACCGCATAGCCAGGGGCCGCCTTGCCGCCGATGATCACCGCCCGGTTGGTCCAGTTATCGGTGTCGCCGCGTTTGATCCGTGAATACAGATGGATCACGTGCAACACGTTCAACAGCTGACGCTTGTATTCGTGTACCCGTTTGACCTGCACATCGAACAGACTGGTCACGTCCAGGGTCACGCCGGTTTTGCGCTGGATCATGTCCGCCAGGCGCTGTTTGTTTTCGCGCTTGACCGCCATCCAGTTCTGACGAAACGCCTTGTCTTTCACCAGCGGTTCGATCTGCGCCAACTGGCTCAGGTCGGTGATCCAGTCTTCGCCGATCTGTTCTTTCAATAACCGACGCAAACCGGGATTGGCACTGGCCATCCAGCGACGCTGGGTGACGCCGTTGGTTTTGTTATTGAACTTGTGCGGCCAGAGCTGGTAAAAATCGTGAAACAGGCCTTCTTTCAACAGACGCGAATGCAGTGCCGCCACACCATTGACGGAAAAACTGCCGACAATGGCCAGATACGCCATGCTCACCTGATCGTCGCCGTCAATGATCGACATCCGCTGCTGGCGAGCGGTGTCGCCCGGCCATTTCATCGCCACCTGGCGCAGGAAGCGGGCATTGATTTCGTAAATGATCTCCAGCAGACGCGGCAGCAATTTTTCAAACAGCGCCACCGGCCATTTTTCCAGGGCTTCCGGCAGGAGCGTGTGATTGGTATAGGCCATGCAACGGCTCACAATTGACCAGGCCTGGTCCCAATCCAACCGATGTTCGTCAACCAGCAAACGCATCAGCTCCGCCACCGCCAGGCTGGGGTGGGTGTCGTTCAACTGGAACACATTCTGTTCATGGAATCGGTCGAATTCACGCCCATTACGCTCCACCCACTGGGCGACCACATCCTGCAACGAGGCCGAGACCAGAAAATACTGCTGGCGCAAACGCAGTTCCTTGCCGTTTTCGCTGGCGTCATTGGGGTAAAGCACCATGGTGATGTTTTCGGCTTCGCTTTTTTTGGCCACCGCTTCAAAATAAGAGCCCTGATTGAATTCGGCCAGATCGAATTCTTCGGGCGAAGAGGCCGACCACAAACGCAGGGTGTTGACGGTGTTGTTCTTGAAACCAGGAATCGGGACGTCAAACGGCACCGCCAGCACTTCTTCTGCGTCTTCCCAGTGCACAATGAACTCCCCGGTTTCCGGGTCTTTGTAAGGGCGGGTGTAGCCGCCGAAACGCACCATCCTCGTGTATTCGGCACGCTGGATTTCCCAGGGATAGGAGCCATAGGCCAACCAGTGATCCGGCTCTTCGATCTGAAAACCGTTTTGAATCAGCTGCTTGAACATGCCGTATTCGTAACGCAGACCGTAGCCCAGCACCGGCAATTTCAGCGTGGCGCAGGAATCCATAAAGCAGGCCGCCAATCGGCCCAGCCCGCCGTTGCCCAGCCCGGCATCCCGTTCGGCCTGCTCGATTTCCTCGATCGACAGTCCCAGGTTGTAAAGTGCCTGATCGGTCTTGTTTTCAATGCCGAGATTGAGCATGTTGTTGGAGAGGGAGCGTCCGATCAGAAACTCCATCGACAGGTAATAGGCTTTTTTGGTATTGCAGCTCTGGTAAGCCTGCCAGGTCTGCTTCCAGTGAGTCATGATCCGATCGCGCACCGTGAAAGACAGCGCATTGAATTGATACCAGGCATCGGAACGCATACTGCGGCCAAAGGTGTTGTAGAGGTAATTGATAAAATCCTCTTCAATGTCTTCGACCTCCAGCCCGGTCTGCTTGAGCAGTTCGGCAATGCGCTGTTCCTGTTCCGGGGTCAGATTGGGACGAGCTTGCTCTGTGTGTCGTGCGGTCATGTTCCGATTCTCCATTAGAATGTGATGATCGTCGTTTGGGGTTTTGCCACAAGATTCATTAAAACCTTTATTGCAACGCAAAACGCCTGAATTGTGGGTGACAGCTGGATGACATTCGACCCGGTTTCAAGATCAGAAAACCCGTTTTTTACCAGGCCTGCTTTATTCAGGCACGCTTTGGAAAAGCTGCAGGTATTTCTGAGCGCTCTTCTCCCAGCTGTAGTCCTGTTGCATTGCGGTTTTCTGCAGTTTCTGCCAGGTGCGTTTGCGCCCGTACAAATACAGCGCATGCATCAAGGTGGACTTAAGCGCATGGCGACTGGGGTCAAAAAACACAAACCCGGTGGCTTTGCCTTCGGCCAGATTTTCATCGGTGGCATTGACCACCGTGTCGGCCAGCCCGCCGGTGGCGTGCACCACCGGCAAGGTGCCATAAGCCAGACTGTAGAGCTGATTGAGGCCACAGGGTTCGAACCGCGAAGGCATCAGAAACAGGTCCGCACCGGCTTCCACCCGGTGCGCCAGCTTTTCCGAGTAGCCGATGTACACCATCACTCGGTCCGGGTAATGGTGCGCCAGTTCGTTCAGCGCGTATTCAAAATGGCGCTCGCCGCTGCCGACGATCACAAACCGGGCGTCGGTCTGTTCCAGCAACTCCGGAAGCACTTCCAGCACCAGATCGATGCCCTTCTGCGCCACCAGACGCCCTACCAAACCGATCACCGGTGCTTCGGATTCGAGCACGTCTTTGGGCAGATCCCAGAAATCAAGCATGGCCGCCTTGTTGACTTTTTTGGCGGCGACCCGCCCTTTTTCCACCGAATAATGGCGTTTGATCAAAGGGTCCGTGGCCGGGTTCCAAACCGTGGTGTCAATCCCATTGAGAATGCCCAACAGTCGCCCTTCGCGTTCGCGCTGCAACAGCACGCCTTCCAGACCATAAGCGTATTCCGGGAAAGTGATTTCGCGGGCATAACTGGGACTGACGGTGCTGACCCAATCGGCCATCACAATGCCGGCCTTGAGCATGGAAAGGTGGCCGTGAAACTCCACGCCCTGCAGGCCCCACCAGTGCCAGGGCAACCAGAGGCTGTCAAACAGGGACTTGGGAAACAAACCGGCGTAGGCCATATTGTGAATGGTAAACAGTGTCCGTGGCGGAGCCACTTCCTCACTCAGCAAAGCCGGCACCAATCCGGTCTGCCAGTCGTTGGCATGCACCCAGTCCGGCTGCCAGTCCAGTCCGGCCCGGTTCATGGCCACTTCGGCCACCACCTTGGCAAAGACGCCGAAGCGTTCGCCATTGTCCCACCAGTCTTCACCGTCTGCGGCCATGTAAGGGTTGCCGGAGCGTTTGAACAGCTCCGGAATGTCCACCAGCCACACCGGCACATCAATGCCCGCGACCTTCGCCTTGAGAATCCGAGCATGCAGTTGGCGATCACAGGCCCCGACCGTGAGATCGGCGACCTCTTTGACGTGGTCGAGCTTTTCCATCACATCGCCATAGGCCGGCATGATCAAACGCACCTTCTGTTTGAGATGCGCGTAGGCATTGGGCAAACTGCCCGACACGTCGGCCAGACCGCCCGTTTTGATCAGAGGGTGGGCTTCAGAGGTGGCAAACAGTATTTTCATGTTACGAGGTCTCTCCCGAGTCTTGTGTTTGTGTTGAGCTGTGTTTGAGCACCAGTGCGCCCAGTGGGGGCAGGGTGATTTCCGCTGACACCGCGCGGTTCATCCATTCAACGGCCTGGGTTTCAATGCCCGCGCCGTTGCCCAGATTGCCGCCGCCATACATCGCAGCGTCGCTGTTGATCAATTCTTCGTAGCGCCCGGGCTCGGGCAGACCGATGCGATACCCTTCCCGCGGCACCGGAGTAAAGTTGAACACACAAATCACGGTCTCATTCTGATGGTGGCCGTCTGCGTCCACCCAACTGGCTTTGCGTTCAAAACTGATGATGGACTGTTGGTAATCGTGGCAATCGATCCAGGCAAAGCCTTCGGATTCGAAATCCTTCTGATGCAATGCCGTCTGATCCCGGTAAAGCTTGAGACCGTCTTTGAGAAAGGTCTGCACGCCCCGGTGCATGGGTTGGTCACACAAATGCCAGTCCAGGCCGATTTCTTCGTTCCATTCCCGCCACTGGGCGAATTCCGACCCCATAAACAACAGTTTCTTGCCCGGATGGCACAACTGATAGGCCAGCAGCAGACGCAGGTTGGCCATTTTCTGCCACAGGTCGCCGGGCATCTTGTCCACCAGAGAGTGTTTCAAATGCACCACTTCGTCATGCGACAGCGGCAACACAAAATTTTCGGTGTAGGCATACATCTGGGTAAACGTCAGCTGATCATGATGATAGGGCCGATAAATCGGGTCCTGCTCGAAATAGGCCAGGGTGTCGTTCATCCAGCCCATGTTCCATTTCATCGAAAAGCCGAGTCCGCCCATCCAGGTCGGGCGCGACACCATGGGCCAGGAAGTGGATTCCTCGGCCATCACCACCGTGCCCGGACACTGGGCATGCACCTGTTCGTTGAGCTGGCGCATAAAACCGATGGCGGCCAGGTTTTCCGGTCCGCCGTGTTCGTTGGGAATCCACTCGCCCTCTTCGCGCGAATAATTCAGATACAGCATCGAGGCCACGGCGTCCACCCGCAAGCCGTCCAGATGGAATTCCTTGAGCCAGTAGAGGGCATTGGCAATCAGAAAGTTGCGGACTTCATTGCGCCCGTAATTGAAAATGTAGGTGCCCCAATCCTGATGCTCACCCTGACGCGGGTCTTCGTGCTCAAACAGGGCGGTGCCATCGAACCGGGCCAGCGCAAATTCGTCTTTGGGAAAATGCGCCGGGACCCAGTCCAGATAAATGCCGATGCCATGCCGGTGCATCACATCAACAAAATAACGGAAGTCGTCCGGGGTGCCGTGACGGCTGGTGGGCGCGTAGTAGCCATGCGTCTGGTAGCCCCAGGACATGTCCAGCCCGTGTTCGGTAATCGGCAAAAGCTCGATGTGGGTAAAGCCCATCCAGTTCACATACTCGGCCAGACGGTGCGCAATCTCCCGATAATTGAGAAATTCGCCTTGATCGCCCTGCTGCCACGAACCAAGGTGCACCTCGTAAATGCTGATGGGCTCACGCTGCCAGTCAAAATCGGGCCGGGCGTCCATCCAGTCGTTATCCTGCCACTGATATTGACTCTGAAACACCATCGAGCCGGTGGCCGGGCGCATTTCCATGGCCTGGGCAAACGGATCGGTTTTGACCAGACAGTGACCGGTCTGGTAGTTGCGAATTTCAAATTTGTACAGATCCCCCGGATGCAGGCCCGGAATGAACAGTTCCCAGACACCGGAGGTGCCATTGGTGCGCATCGGGTGACGCAAACCGTGCCAGCCATTGAAGTCCCCAATCACCGAAACTCTGGCCGCAGCCGGTGCCCAGACCGCAAACTGCACGCCTTCCACGCCGTCCACGGTTTTTAGCTGCGAGCCCAAATGCTCATACAGATGCCAGTGCTGACCTTCGGCAAACAGATGCAAATCCAGTTCGCCCAACTGCGGCCAGAAAGTCCAGGGGGAAATGCCCTGATACGAACGCCCGGCTTCCTCCCACTGGACGCGGTAATGTTCCGGCAGACGCGCTTTTTGCTTGGCATCCAGCGTGGCTTCGAACACAAACGACTTGCCCACTCGTTCCAGAGGCACAAGTTCGTCCCCTTCCAGACACACCGATGCGCTTTCCGCCGTTGGCAACCAGGCTCGCACCGCCCATTGTCTGGCCGATTCCGTGAGCGGATGGCATCCCAGATACAGGAAAGGGTCGTGATGGGTGCCCGTCATCAGACGGTCGAGGTGCATTTGTGACGTCATAGTCATCCTTTTAAATTTGGGTGCGGTCGGCGGCCTGCAGATGCTGGCGGATGGTAGCGGCCAGCTCGGCATTCACATCCGACCAGTCAAACTGCCAATCCCAGTTGCTGTCCACCGTGCCTGGCACATTCATCCGGTGGCGGGCATCCAGTGCCAGAAAATCCTGCAATGGCACCACGGCGAGCCTAGCCGGTGAGGCCAGCGCCGCGTCGATGATCGGCCAGGGCATGGGGGCCTGCGCATCGATGTTGGGCGAATACTCCGCCAGCTGCGACAGAATCCACTGTTTCTGGCCTTCGTCGGTCAGCGATTGCCACCAGCCCAGGGTGGTGTCATTGTCGTGAGTGCCGGTATACACCACAGAATTCGCGACCTGGGATGCCAGCGCATGTGGGTTGTCCGGCAGGCCATTGAAGCCAAATTGCAACACCGCCATGCCCGGCAGGCCAAACGCCTCTTTCAGCGCGACCACTTCCGGGGTAATGATGCCCAGGTCCTCGGCCACCAGTTTCAAATCCGGCACTTCTCGGCGTACAGCCTGGAGCAACGCCTTGCCCGGTCCCAGCACCCAATGACCGTTCATCGCCGTTTCCTCGTGGGCGTCGATTTCCCAACTGGCTTCCAGTCCGCGAAAGTGATCGATCCGCACCCGGTCAAACAGCAGCGCCATTTCCTGCATGCGCTGACGCCACCACTGAAAATCGTCCTGCTCCATCACGTCCCAGTCATAATGCGGGTTGCCCCAACGCTGACCGGTTTCGGAAAAGTAATCCGGCGGCACCCCTGTGACCACTTCCGGCTGACCTTTGGCATCCAGCTTGAACTGATCCGGGTTGGCCCAGACATCGGCGCTGTCATAGGCCACAAAAATAGGCACATCGCCGAACAGTTCAATCCCGCGGGCGTTGGCATCGGCTTTGAGCCGCTGCCACAGGGTCCGCAGCTGAAATTGCTGGCGTTTGATCTGTTCGATTTCCGCGGCATGCGCGCGGGCAAACTCCGCCAGCGCGGCCGGTTCCCGATCCCGAAAAGGCACGGGCCAGTCCGCCCAGGACGCCTGCTGATGCGCATCCCGCAGGGCGCGGAACAGGGCATAATCCTCCAGCCAGTGCGGCGGCGACTGGCAAAAGGCCTCAAACGCCGACGCATCCACCTCGGCTTCCCAGTTTTGCGGCAACAGCGCCGGATTCAGTGCAAAGGCCGACACACTCTGATAAGGCGACAACCCCTGAACCGGTTCGCTTAGCGGCAAAACCTGCCAGACCGTCAGACCCGCCTGTTCCAGCCAGTCCACAAACTGCCAGGCCTGGTGATCCAGGCGTCCCGAAGGCAGCGAGGTCGGATGCAGCAACACCCCACCCAGACGCTCATTGGCGTCTTGCACCCGATCCGTCTCTGAAGCCGTGTGTGCCATAAAACTCCTTTTTTACCAGGCCTGGTTAATAATTGCACAGGTCTTTAATTACGACGCATGGTTCCGGCGTTTGCCATGTTGCCACCGCCCTGTGACAAAGGCTGCGACAGCGCGGCCGGTACCGGCTCACCCAGCGCTTCATACAGGCGTCGCAGATGGCGTCGGTACAAACGGTCGAAGTCGCGCACACTGTCGGAAGGGTTGTAATCCCCGAACCACCAGAACCAGTCCGAACCTTCGCAAATGGCGAGTTGTTCGGCCGCTTCCTTGGCCTGAACCTCATTCAGACGCCCGGTAGCAATGACTTGATCATACGCGCTTTTCGCCTCGACCAACAGATCCCAGGCCGCATTTTTGTCGGCCTCACCGATCCAGGTGGAAAAGGACCCGAACACCCAGCTCCCGGCCTTAAGCGTGGACAGGTGGCGCGGCCGAATCGGCGTCGCCAGCGCATCGGAAAAGGTGGTCATTTCGATCGATGAATGCTGGCTCAAGGTGTCATACAGACATTGCAGAAATTTCCAGGCATTGTCCGGGTAATATTCCCAGGCGTTTTCGCCGTCCAGAATCACCGACACCACATGGTCTTCCACGTCTTCGCCCAGACCGCGGGCAATGTTCTGCAAATGGTGGGCGAAGTTGCTGGCCGCGTCCTGCGGACCCCAGTCCTTGTACTGGAAACCGATCAGATCGGACAGGCCGTCATCACGGAAAAACAGGGCGCAATGCTGGGTTGCATGCTGCAAAGGCTGATACAGCGCTTTTTTGGACGCCACATCGTGCTGATCCATGTGCGAAGCTTCGCAGGAATGACGCCAGACGCCCTCGCCAGACGCCGTCCATTCGATCTCGTAATGGTCCAGCAAGCCGATGGCCGCCGAACTGATGGCCCCTTCCGACAGCCAGACCCCTTTGGGACGGCGTTCAAAATAATGCTGGTAGACCTCAATGCCTTTGTCCATGTGCCACTTGGCACGCTCGAACCCGTCCGGATACACCGGTGAAACCGGCATGGGCGCATGAGGCTGAGCATCGCGCATCGACTGAAAATCGATCATCAACGGCACAATCGGATGGCCGTAAGGGGTCATGGAAATTTCAATCTGACCCCGATCCTGACAGGCCTTGTAACGCGGGATCAATTGCCCGATCACATCGGCCATCACCTGCATCAGCTGTTCCCGGTCGGCCTCGGAAAAATGGCCACCGGCCTCGCCTTTCGCGATCAGTTTCCGGACACGCTTGTCACTGCGGCGCACGCTCTGCCCCATCCAGGCCAGGTGATACCACACCATCAGATCCACAAAAAACTGGTCATTGAAATAGGCCAGGCACGCCGCCTCTTCCAGCGTGGTTTTCTGATCGCAATTGGCCATGTCCAGCAATTTCTGGAAAGGCGCAAACGGGTGAATCATGGTCGGGGCAAACGCTTTCTGACACGACTGAATGATGTCATAGCGCTGTTTGATCTCGTCACCGATTGGCTCGGCCCCAGCCAGAAGATTGAGCAGACCGTCCTGCATCGGTGTCCGGTTTTCGAGCCAGTCCCGCATCTGGTCGGCGTAATCGCTGAGCTGCTCCAACAGCACCGGGGCAAAATTCACCACCACCCGTGCCTGAGGACAGGCTTCCAGATGCGCCACCATGTCGGAATAATCCTTGATCCCGTGCAGATACACCCACGGCAAACGGAAGGCGCCGTTCACGCCATCGCGGTAATGTGGTTGGTGCATGTGCCAGCACAGGACCAGCTTGATTTTGTTTTCGCTCATAAACCTCTTCCGTTTACGCGGATGGCGGTGGCCATCAGCGTGTCATATGAATGCTTTGACCCAGCATGTCCGGCGTCACCAGCACAATGCCCGATTGCGGTTCCACGTAATAACGCTCGGCATCGGCTTTGGGGTCTTCGCCAATAATGGTGCCCGGCAGAATGGTACACCCTTTGTCGATCACCGCATTCTGAATGCGGCAATTGCGGCCCACTTCCACCCGGGGCAGCAACACCGAGTCCTTGATCAGACTGTAGCTGTGCACACGACCGCCACTGGAAATGACCGAACGCTTGATCCGCGCGCCGGACACAATGCAGCCACCGGCCACCATCGAATCGATCGCCTCGCCACGACGGCCTTCGTCATCAAAAATGAATTTGGCTGGCGGCATCTGAGCCTGATAGGTCCAGATCGGCCAGTCCTCATTGTAAAGGTTCAGGTCGGGCGTGATCGAACACAGATCCAGACTGGCTTTCCAGTAGGATTCGATCGTCCCCACATCCCGCCAGTAAACCGGGGCACCGTCATCGTCCACAAACGGGTAGGCCTGAACCTTGTGGTCTTCGATCACCGACGGAATGATGTCTTTGCCGAAATCCTTGGACGACTCCGGATTGTCGTGATCCTCGATCAGTTTCTGAAACAGAAACTCACGTGAAAACACATAAATGCCCATGGACGCCAGCGCCCGATCCGGCTTGCCGGGCATCGCATCCGGGTTGGCCGGTTTCTCGGTAAAGTGGGTGATCTCCAGATCGTCATTGACAGACATCACGCCAAAACCGGTGGCTTCTTCGCGCGGCACTTCAATGCAGCCGATGGTCACATCGGCCCCGGACTCGGCATGGTCATACAGCATTTTGCTGTAGTCCATGGAATAAATGTGGTCTCCGCCCAGCACCAGCACATATTCCGGGGTATGGCGGCGCATAATGTCTAGGTTCTGATAAAGCGCATCGGCCGTGCCCTGATACCAGCCCTTGTCAATGCGCTGCTGCGCGGGCAACAGCTCGACAAATTCGCCCACTTCGTAACGCATGAACGACCAGGCCCGTTGCACGTGTCGAATCAGGGAGTGAGACTTGTACTGGGTCAGGACGCCAATTTTCCGAATCCCGGAATTGACGCAGTTGGACAGCACAAAATCGATGATGCGGTATTTGCCACCAAACGGCACCGCCGGTTTGGCCCGCCATTTGGTCAGATCTTTCAGGCGGCTGCCTTCGCCCCCGGCCAGCACCAGCGCCAGCGTCTGGCGCGTCAGGTCGGTGGCGGTTTTGGTTTCGCAATAATTCTTCATGCTCTCTCTCCTCTTGTCGCTTACAGGACGACTGATATGTATTTGCTTTGCCTGCTGCGGTCTGGCTCGAAGGCTCAGACCTTATTCTTTCGCCAGCTGCTCGGCTTCGGCCAGAGCTCCCAGCAATCCCACCGATTCGTTGACCACCAGCTTCACTGGAAACTGAGCCACCAGTGAACGCATGCGCCCCTTGCTCAACATCCCTTCCATAAAGCGCTTTGACCGCATCCAGTCCTGAATTTTCGGTGCAATGCCACCGGCCAGAAACACACCGGCCCGGGCCTCCCATATCAGGGCCGCATTGCCGACATAAGCGCCATAGACCTCGACAAAGGTCTCCAGTGTGCTCTGGGCAATCGCATCCCCCGCTTGAGCACTGTCAAGCATTTCTGCGGCCCGGATGCGCTTGCGCCCATGTCCGTGGGATTGCTGACTGTAGAAGTGGTACAGGGTTTCCAGGCCTTCGCCTGACAGCAGCCGCTCATAGGACACGTGCGACCATTTCTGACGCAGCCAGGTCAAAATCCTCATCTGGGCGTCATTGACGGGCGCAAAATCGATGTGCCCCCCCTCGGAAGACTGCGGAATGAAGCGCCCGTCGCAGTTTTTGACCGGCGCCACCCCCAGCCCGGAACCGGCCCCAATCACCAGGCGGTTACCCTGCGGGTCGATCTGACCTTCCTGCAGTGTGATCCAGTCATCCTCATGAAGTTCATCGACCCCGCGGGCGGCAGCATAAAAATCATTGACCAGCTTAACACGGGAAAAACCACAGGCGTTTTCCAGTTCGTCGGCCTCGACCCGCCAGGGCAGATTGGTCAAATCAACCAAACGGCCATTGACCGGCCCCGGAACGCCAAAGACGGCGGCGTCCATGACGGGCAAGGGGTAATCATTCTGAAACTGCTTGACCAGCGCCACCAGAGACGGAAACCCCTTGCTCAAATAACGGGCTTCGGCCAGAACCTCTTTGCTGGCGGTATCGCGGGCCTGCAACAACACTTTGGTCGCGCCCGCATCGGCGGCAAGAACAACGGACATTGGCTCTCCTCGACCTGCTTCGATTTGCCCGACCGCTTTCAAAGGCGTTCAGGCAAAATGGGTGTCCAGGCCTTCACAAATTAAATGGCTGATAAAAGTATGCGCTTCCTGAATGCGGGCGGTCTCGTGTGAGTCCACCTGAAACACACAGTGGGCCATTCGACTCAGGGGCGATTCGGCCTGACCGGTGAGGACCACACAGTAACACCCCTTTTTCATGGCCGCTTCCATGCCGCGCACAACATTGGCGCTGTGACCGGAAGTCGACAGGGCCATAACCACATCTTCCCGCTGCGCCAGGCCCTCAATCTGACGGGAAAACACGGTTTCAAAATCATAGTCATTGCTGTGCGCGGTCAGAATCGAGGTGTCGGTATTCAGCGCAATCGCCGGCAAAGGCCGACGGTCTTTGACATAGCGCACCATCATCTCTGCGGCCATGTGCTGCGCATCGGCGGCACTGCCGCCATTGCCCATCCACAGCACCTTTCCGCCCGCTTCAAACGCTTGAATGATTCTAGCAATCAGGTTTTCGATTTTCTGTGACGATTGCGTGACAGAAGCCAGGGCCCGCTGATGCTCTGCCAACGCCCTTTTCAGGTCAATCCGTGCCATCTTCTGCCCCTTCCGTGCGAACTTTGCTCACCAGCCGCGTGGTGGAATGCCCTTGCCAGAATGACAGCACTTCCACCTGACCGCCCCGGGCCAGCACACAATCGGCCCCGGCAATCTCTTCGGGGCGATAATCGCCGCCTTTCACCAGAATGTCCGGCTGCAGGCCACAGATCAGACGCTGCGGCGTGTCCTCGTCAAATGGCACCACCCAGTCGACGCAACTGAGCGCGGAAAGCACTTCCATCCGCCCGTTCAAATCCACAATGGGACGCGTCGGCCCTTTGAGCCGCTGAACCGAGGCATCGGAATTGACCCCGATCACCAGCCGGTCTCCCAACCGGGCCGCTTCGCTCAGGTAACGCACATGACCGCTATGCAATAAATCAAAACAGCCATTGGTAAACACCACCTTTTCGCCTTTGACCTGCGCCAACAGCACCAGATGGGCGACTTCGTCCTCGCTCATGCTGGCATACCCCTGATGGCTCTGCGATTGCCGCCATTGCGCCTGTAGTTCGGCCCGGGAGACGGTGGAGGTGCCCACTTTTTTTACTACCAGTCCGGCAGCTTCGTTGGCCAGCCGCACCGACTGGGGCAGGGTCATGCCACTGGCGTAGGCGGTGGCCAGGGCCGCCATCACGGTGTCACCGGCACCGGTCACGTCAAACACGTCCTGCGCCTGAGACTGCAAAGTGGTGGCGGCGTGACCGCCTTCCACCAGCGCCATGCCGTGTTCGCTGCGCGTGATCAGCAAGGCCTGAATCCCCAGCGTTTTCCGCAGGGATTCGGCTTTTTCCAGCAGGGTTTCGGTGGTCGGGCAGTCGCCGACAATCTGCTCAAATTCCGATTGGTTGGGTTTGATCAGGGTGGCCGAGCGATAACGACTGAAATCGTCGCCTTTGGGATCAATCAACACCGGCAGATCCGCTTGGTTGGCCGCGGCGATCATGCTTTCCACCTCCGCCAGACTCCCCTTGGCATAATCCGAAATCACCAGGGCGTCAAACCCGGCTACCTTCTGCGCGACTTTCTGCGCCAGAGAGTGAGCCGAAGCGGATGGCACCACCTGTTCGAAGTCCATGCGAATCAATTGCTGATGATGGCTCAGCACCCGCAATTTGCAAATGGTGCCGCAATCACTGCGTACCCAGTCGGTTGCAACCCCGGCCTGTTCGACCACCTCGTTCAATTGTGTGCCATGTTCGTCCTGACCGATGATGCCCATCAGGGTGGCTTGAGCACCCAATGCGGCCACATTCAGTGCCACATTGGCGGCACCGCCGGCGCGAACGGTCTGCTCGCCCACCTTGACCACCGGCACGGGCGCTTCCGGGGAAATCCGTTTGGCCGATCCGGTCCAGTACTGGTCGAGCATCACATCGCCCACCACCAGAATCCGGGTCTTTGAAAATTCGTCCATAATCGTGAAAGAGTTTGTTTAAAATAGTGCGTCAACGTCACGGATGTGACAACCATGTACCCATGTTACCGTATTCTGAAAAAGTCTGACAGGATTCTACTTTATGCCCTTTGTGCCACGTTCCATCTCCCAACCCTTGACCGGGTGCCTGATCGCTCTCACATTGGCGTTGCCTGCTCAGGCTGCAGACGCCAACCGTGCCCTCCTGTCCACCGCGATTGTCGGCACCCTGGCCTCGCTTGGTCTGGCCTGTTATCAGCAGAAAACACCCTGTTCTCTGTCGCAGGAACTGGCCAGTGACCGCCGCACCCTTTCCATTGACATCGGTCGTGACGACACACTGCAAAACCGCGCCTTGTGGCTGGGCATGGACTGGCAGGGACCGATTTACGAATCCAGCCGTTTTCGGGTCAACGGTCGCTGGGACCTCAACCTGCAATACTGGTACAGCAACGAATCGGACGTGCGCAATGACAGCGGTTACATTCTGGGACTGACCCCGGTGTTTCGTTATTACTACAAGACCGGCGGCGTTCTGCCTTACCTTGAAACCGGCATTGGCCCGCAACTTCTCAGCGACGTGTGGCTGGAAAACGACAACAAATCCACCCAGTTTCAGTTTGGCAGCATTCTGGGCATCGGACTGACGCACGACCAATACGAAATCGGTTACCGCTACCAGCACATTTCCAACAACGACATTCAAACCCCCAACCCCGACACGGATTTTCACAATCTGCACTTCGGATGGCGGTTTTAACCAGGCCTGGTCAAATATGAGTCAAATCAACATTCAGCAAATTGCCAAAGACGTGATCCAGATCGAAGCCGAGGCGGTGCAGCACCTGGCGCACCTGCTCGACGCCCAGTTCGAGCAGAGCGTCAAAGCCATTCTGAACACCCAGGGCCGCCTGGTCATCTGCGGCATGGGCAAATCGGGACTGATCGGCAAAAAGATCATGGCCACTCTGGCCAGTACCGGCACCCCCTGTTTCTTCATGCACCCGGGCGAAGCCTTCCACGGTGATCTGGGCATGGTGGCACCGGACGACATCTTTCTGGCGCTCTCCAATTCCGGCGAGACCGACGAAGTGATCAAGCTGATTCCGTTTCTGAAAGACAATGGCAACCGGATCATTGCCATGACCGGACGCCCGGACTCGACACTGGCCCAGAACGCCGACTTTCACCTGAACATTGCGGTGCCCAAGGAAGCCTGTCCGCTGCAACTGGCGCCCACGTCTTCCACCACCGCCACGCTGGTGATGGGCGATGCACTGGCCGTGGCGCTGATGCAGGCGCGCGATTTTCAGCCACAGGATTTTGCCCGTTTTCACCCAGGCGGCAGTCTGGGGCGCAAGCTGCTGACCCGGGTCAAACACGAAATGACCGCCGGTGCCCTGCCGTTTGTCGATGGCGAGGCCCCCATGATCGAAGTGGTGCACACCATGACCGACGGCCGTCTGGGCATGTGCATTGTCAATCAGGGCGAAGGCGTGATCACCGATGGCGATCTGCGCCGCGAAATGGAAGCCGACCCCCAAACCTTCATGCAAAAAACCGCCGCCGAAATCATGAGCGCCAATCCCCAGTGGATTCATCAGGAAGCACGTCTGACCGAGGCCGAAGAACGCATGACCGGCAAGAAAATCACCTCTCTGCTGGTGCGTCAGTCCGAATCCGGCCAGCCCAATCCGGTAGTCGGCGTGATTCAGATTTATGATCTGGCCTGATCGGCGCGGCGGAGGTCGAACATGACTCTGCGCACCTATCGCTGGTTATTGCGCCTGCTGTGGCCCCTGATCGTCTGGTCCGGTTACCGGCGCTGTCGCAAGGCCGCTCGCCGGGCGGCTGACTCACAGGACGAGCGACCAATCGAACATTGTCTGGCCGCCCGTTTCGGCCGCCATCCCGGCCCTTTCAAACAGGGTGGCATCTGGGTGCATGCGGTGTCGGTGGGCGAGACCCGTTCTGTGTTCCCTCTCCTCAACGCCTTGCACCAGCGCGCGCCCGACTGCCCGTTAACCCTGACCAGCGGCTCTACCCAGGGCGCACAGCAGGCGCTGCGTTTTGCGCCCGTGCCAATCCAACATCAGATGATCCCCTATGACTTGCCCGGACCGGTCAACCGCTTTTTGGATCAAGTACAGCCGCGCCTGGTATTGATGGTGGAAACCGAAATCTGGCCCAATCTTTACCAGGCCTGCTCTGAACGCGGCATTCCGCTGATGCTGATCAATGCCCGAATCAAACAACGTTCGTTTCGGGCCTATCAAAAATGGGGCGGCAAATTGGTCCGGCAGGCCTTGCGCCAGACAGAGGGGATTGCGGCGCAATTTCCGGTGGACAGGGAGCGTTTGATCGCATTGGGCGCCGACCCCGAGAAAGTGCAAACACTCGGCAATCTGAAATTCGATCTGGAAATCGACCCCAACCTGCCGCAACAGGCGCAGGATTGGCGTGAGGAAAATGGCTTGGACGGACGCTTTGTCTGGGTCGCGGCCAGCACCCATGAAGGCGAAGAGGCGCTGATGCTGGAAGCGCATCGGCGTTTGCGGCAACAGGTGCCCGATGCGCTGCTGATTCTGGTGCCGCGCCACAATGACCGTTTTGACGAGGTCGCGGGCCTGTTGACCGACACGCCCAGTGCCATTCGCTCTCGGCAGGACCTGATAAAACCCGCCACCCAGGTATATCTGGCCGACACCATCGGCGAACTGCTGCTATGGTATGCGGTGGCGGACACGGCCTTTGTCGGCGGCAGTCTGGTCGCGTTTGGCGGGCACAACATTCTGGAACCGGCCGCACTGGGCAAACCGGTGCTTTCCGGGCCTGACTACAGCAATCTGCAAGCGCTGTACGACACCTTCCGGCGGGACGAGGCCATTCAGGTGGTCGAGTCACCCACTCAGCTGGGCGACACCCTGACCGAGCTGGCTCAAACCCCGGACCAACGGCACCGACAGGGACAAAAAGCGCACCAGTGCTTTCAGAGCCAGACCGGCGCACTGCCCAAATTACTGGCTTTGCTTGCGCCCTGGCTGTCTGACAACGGACCGACGAAACCGCCAGCCGATACCGATCAACAACACCAATAACGTACCCAGCCACAAGGGCGTATGGCCCCAGCGCACAAACGGGGTTTCGCCCTGATAGGGCTGAATCTTCTCCCGCAATACCCCTGGTCCATACAGGGGCAACTGCTCCCGCACCAGCCCGTCAACGCCCACGATGGCGGTATAACCGGTATTGGTGGCGCGGGCAATTTCACGGCCCAATTCCAGCGCCCGCATCTGCGCGTCCTGCATCTGTTGTGCCGGTTCCAGGGTGTGCGCAAACCAGGCATCGTTGCTGACCGTCACCAGAAAATCCGCGTCTCTGGCTCCGGGGGCCAACTCGGTGCCAAACGCCATTTCGTAGCAGACCGACAAAGCCACCTTGTGCTCTCCCAGCTGCAACGGTTTCTGGCCGATGCCACCGGCGGTGAATTCCGAGAACGGAATGTCAAACCAGCCGCTGATCACCGAAAGCAGGTCGTAAAACGGAAAAAACTCGCTGAAAGGCACCAGATGGCGCTTGTCGTAAAACTGTTCCGGATTGCCCGCGTTCACAATGGAATTGAAATAGGCGTCGTTTGCGCCGTCACGTCGGATCACGCCCATCAGAATGGTTTTTTCCAGCAGCTGGGCATCGCGGACAAACGAACGCAAGGCACCGCGTTCGACCACATCAAAATAACCGGGCACCGCCGTTTCCGGCCACACCACCAGATCCGCGCTCATGTTCTCCCGGGTCATCGACACATAGCGTTCCAGCGTCGGCCGCAACTGATCGCCCTGCCATTTCTGCTCCTGAGGCACATTGCCCTGCAACAGGGCGATGTCGACCGGCTGGCCTTTGGGCGTGACCCAGACCACGCGGTCGAGCAAAAAGCCGCCGCCCCAGATCAGAACCAGCGCCGCACTCGCCAGCACCCAGCCCCGGGTTTTGAACAGCCACAGCAACAGCCCGGCGGTCAGCGCCACCAACCAGGACACGCCCATGGCACCGATCACCGGCACATACCCGGAAAGACTGGTGTACAAATGGCTGTTGCCGGTGACCAGAAAGGGGAAACCGCCAAACAGCGAGCCGCGGATCAACTCGGCCAGCACCCAGACCGCCGGCATCAGCCCCAGCCAATACCAGGCCTGGTCAAATTGGCCTTCGACCGGACGCCTGAGCCAGCCCACCAGGGCACCGGCCAGCATAAAATACAGACTGAGAAAACCGATAAAGATCAGCACCGCCAGCACCGCCAGCGGCAAAGGCACTTCGGCGTAAAGGTAGATACTGGAAATGAGCCAACTGACGCCAATACCGAAAAAACCGAACCCGAACCACATGCCCTGTTGCACCGCGCGGGTGACGGTGGGCGCCTGTTGCCAGAACCAGAAAAGCCCCATCAGCGCGATCAACGCCAAAGGGGCAATGCCAATCGGCGCATGGGCAAACACCATCAGCCCGCCCAGACCGAACAGCGCCGCATCCTGTCGTTTGGGGCGGAAAAAAGCCAGAAATTTCATCAGTGGTCCGGTCCTTATGACTGTGAGGTCGTATCCCGTGATGGCGAATCCTGTTGCGCCTGTTCTGCGGCGGCCTCATTCGCCGCCGCCGTTGCCGCCTGGACCGCTGCATCTTCCGCTGCGGCGTCATCGGCTTCGGCCTGATCCCGCTCCTGAGCCTGCTCCAGCGGCTCCACCAGATAACTTTCCACCCGGCGCTGATCGGCCTTGAGCACGGTCAAACGCAGGGGCGGCAGATCAAAAGCTTCGCCCTCTTCGGGAATCCGGCCCAGCGTTTTATTGACCACCCCACCGATGGTTTCCAGCATGTCGTCTTCGATCTCGGTCTCAAACGCGGCATTGAAATCCGCCAGCGGGGTGATGGCCCTGACCGCATGGCCGCCACTGATGTGTTTCTGGATGTTGTCTTCGTCTTCGTCGTGTTCGTCCTCGATGTCGCCGACAATCTGCTCCAGCACGTCTTCAATCGTGACCAGACCGGCGACTTCGCCGTATTCGTCCACCACCAGCGCCATGTGGTTGCGGCTGTTCTTGAACTCGCGCAACAGCACGTTGAGGCGCTTGCTTTCGCTCACCATCACAGGCGAACGATAGAGCTCGCGCAACTGATCCTTGTCAACCAACTGGCTTTTGACCACGGCCTTGAGTACGTCCTTGGCCAACAGAATGCCGATCACTTCGTCGGTCTCGGCCGACAGCACCGGATAGCGCGAATGCGACGACGCCATCATGGTGTCCAGAATCTGCGACAGTTCGTCCGCTTCGTCCACACACACCATCTGCACTTTGGGAATCATCACGTCGCGCACTCGGGATTCCGACACCCCCAGCACACCCTGAATCATCAGCATCGCATCACGGTCCAGCAGATCCTGAGATTGCGCCAATTCCAGAAACGCGTCCAGGTCTTCGCGGGTTTTGGGTTCGTCCGAAAAAAAGCGGCCCAGCTTTTCCAGCCAGGGTCTTCGACTGTCACTTTCACTCATCGGTCTGTTCGACTCCATCGTGCAACCATTGATACGGGTTTGCCACGCCCAGTTCTTTGAGCAACGCTGCTTCGAGCGTTTCCATTTCTTCGGCGTCTTCGGCATCCAGGTGATCGAACCCCTGCAGATGCAGACAACCGTGCACCACCATGTGCGCCCAATGCGCCATCAGCGGCTTGTTCTGTTCTTCGGCTTCGCGCGCCACCACCTCGGCACAGATCACCAGATCGCCCAGGTACGGCAGCGCCTCGCCCAAATCTTCCAGGCCTGGTGGGTTTTCAAACGGAAAGGAAAGCACATTGGTGGGCCGGTCTTTGTCCCGGTAAGCGTCGTTGAGGGCGCGGCTTTCTTCCGGCTTGACCACGCGCACGGTCAGTTCGGTTTCGCCCAGCCGCCAGGGATCGCGCAGGGACGCGGCGACCCAGCTCTGAACCTGATCTTTCTCGGGCAATGCCCGTTTGCACGGGTCCTCATCGTCCAGTGCGACCTGCCAGTCCAACGTAATCACAAGGCTTCTCCCGGGTTGGTGTGACGTTTGTCGTATTGATCGTAAGCGCGCACAATGTTCTGCACCAGCCGGTGACGCACCACGTCCTGCGACTGGTAAAAGGTAAAGCCGATTTCGGGCACGCCTTCCAGCACTTCAATCACATGCCGCAGTCCCGAACGCTGATGTTTGGGCAAATCACACTGGGTGATGTCGCCGGTGATCACCGCTCTGGAGCCAAAGCCGATACGGGTCAGAAACATTTTCATCTGTTCGGTGGTGGTGTTCTGGGCCTCGTCCAGAATCATAAAGGCTTCGTTGAGGGTGCGCCCGCGCATGAACGCCAGCGGCGCCACTTCGATCACGCCCTTTTCCATCAGCCGCTCCACCGTTTCAAAGCCCAGCATTTCAAACAGGGCATCGAACAGCGGCCGCAGATACGGGTCGACTTTCTGGGTCAGGTCGCCCGGCAGAAAGCCCAGCTTTTCGCCCGCTTCCACCGCCGGCCGGGTCAGAATGATCCGACGCACCTCGTCCTGCTCCAGTGCCGCCACCGCCGCCGCGACCGCCAGATAGGTCTTGCCTGTGCCCGCCGGACCGATGCCGAAACTGACATCGTAATCGGCTAGGGTGCGCAAATAGTGCGCCTGATTGGCATTGCGGCTTTTGATCACCTTTTTACGGGTTTTGATCAATTCCTGCGCGCTGTCAACCGACTGAGCTTGTTCGTGCCCCATCGCCTGCAGCGCCAGATGAATTTTGGGCGGGTCCAGCGGCTCTTTCAGCGCCTGCGCATACAGATCGCGCAGAAACTGTTCCGCTGCAACCAGCCGTTCCGGCAAACCGGTGACGCTGAATTGAAAGCCCATGTGGTTGATTTCCACGCCCAGACGCAACTCCAGTTGCGACAAATGCTCGCTCTGGTATCCGCACAGATTCAGCAGCGCGTCATTGTTTTCCGGGGTGAGCACAAATTGTATGGTGTTGAGTGTGGTCAAAAACCCTTCCTGTGGTAATAGAGAACATCTGTCAGTTTACACAAATCCGTTTCGCTCGTCAGCCAGGCTTTTGTGACAAGTCGAACCTGATTACAAGGCCACAAACTGACGCGGCTCAAACCGATCCGCTTCCGGCATGGCCACCAGCGTGCCTTTGAGCGAATTGGGATAGGCCTCGTCAATGCGCACCTCAACAAACTGCCCGATCAGATCGGGCGAACCGGCGAAGTTGACCACGCGGTTGTTTTCGGTGCGCCCCGACACCTCGTGCACACTGTTGCGTGACAAGCGCTCCACCAGCAGGGTCTGGGTGCTGCCGATCATGGCCTCACTGTGGGCGGCGGTCTGCTCATTGAGCAGGGTTTGCAATGCCTGCAAGCGGCGCTTTTTCATGTGCATTTCCACGTCGTCCGGCAGGCTCGCCGCCGGTGTGCCCGGACGCGGGCTGTAGATAAAGCTGAACGAGCGGTCGTAGTTCAGATCTTCGACCAGCTTCAAAGTCTGTTTGAAATCGTCGCAGGTCTCACCCGGAAAACCGATGATGAAATCGCCGCTCAAACTCAGGTTGGGGCGCAATTCACGGATTTTGCGGATGGTGGCTTTGTATTCCAGCGCCATGTGGTTGCGCTTCATCATCGCCAGCACCCGATCCGAGCCGGATTGAATCGGCAAATGCAGATGCGAAACCAGCTCAGGCACCTCGGCGTAGCAATCGATCAGGCTCTGGGTCATTTCATTGGGGTGCGAGGTGGTATAACGAATCCGGTCGATCCCCGGCACCGCGCGCACGGCATGGATCAGCAACGCCAGATCGGCGACATCGCCATCGGGCATCTCGCCCTGATAGGCGTTCACATTCTGACCCAGCAGATTGATTTCGCGCACGCCCTGCCCGGCCAGGGATTCGACTTCGCGCATCACATCGGCGTAAGGGCGGCTGAATTCTTCGCCGCGGGTGTAAGGCACCACACAAAACGTGCAATATTTGGAACAGCCTTCCATCACCGACACAAACGCCGAGACGCCGCTGGATTCGGGTTCGGCCAGATTGTCGAACTTTTCGATTTCCGGGAAAGAAATGTCGATCACGGCGCGTTTTTTGAGCTTTTTGTCAGCGTCGGTTTGCGCCCGCAACGCCAGCGCTTCGTCCATCATCGCCGGCAGTCGATGCAACGTCTGAGGCCCGAAGATCACATCCACCAGCGGCGCGCGCCGGCGAATTTCCTCGCCTTCCTGCGAGGCCACACAGCCGCCGACGCCGATGATGCGATTGGGTTTGGCCGCTTTCCATTTTTTCCAGCGCCCCAGTTCGTCAAACACTTTTTCCTGGGCTTTTTCGCGCACCGAGCAGGTATTGAGCAGCAGCACATCCGCCTCTTCCGGCGTCTCGACCATGCTCAAACCGTAGGTTTTTTCCAACAGCTTGGCCATCCGGTCCGAGTCGTACTCGTTCATCTGACAGCCATAGGTTTTGATCAGTAAACCGCCTTCAAACGGGCGTGATTGCGAAGTCTGGGCCATAGAAATACTCGTGAAATCCGATTCTCGATTCAGGTTTGACAGAAAAGCCGACCATTATAGCACAGCCATCCGAACACTTTCACAGTGGAAACAATCGATTAGATCAGGCCCCTTTTTGACCAGGCCTGGTCAAAAAGGCAGAAAGCACTTGGGTTAAATGACTTTGGAAAAACGGTTGGGCAGTTTGTCCTGCATATAGGCATCAAAGACCATGCAAATATTGCGGATCAGCAAACGCCCAGCGGCGGTCACATAAATGTCCGAGTCCGACAGCGTGATCAGGCCGTCTTCCACCATCGGAGCCAGATTTGCCAGTTCTTTGGCGAAATACTCGGAAAACACAATGCCCCACTGCTGACTCAAACGCTCGAAATTTAAATGGAAATGGCTCATCAAACGCGTGATCACATCCCGACGCAACTCATCGTCTTCCGACAGGGTCACGCCGCGAAACACCGCCAGCTCCCCCGAGTCGATCGCGGCGTAATAGTCATTGAGCGACTTGTGGTTCTGGGCGTAGGTGTTGTTGAGCAGTGAAATCGAGGTCGCGCCCATCCCGATCAAATCACACTCGGCATGGGTGGAATAGCCCTGAAAATTGCGATACAGGGTTTCTTCCCGTTGCGCCACCGCCAGCTCGTCATCGGGCTTGGCAAAGTGATCCATGCCAATGTAGATGTAACCGGCCTGCAGCAGACGTTCGGTGGCCGCATGCATAATCGCCAGCTTTTCGTCCGGCCCCGGCATCGCCGACTCGTCCATCTTCTTCTGGGTAGGGAACATGGCGGGCATGTGGGCGTAATTGAAAATCGAGAACCGATCCGGGTTCGACTCCAGCACCCGGTCCAGGGTTTTGAGAAAGCTCTGTTCGGTCTGATGCGGCAGGCCGTACATCAGGTCGATGTTGACCGACATGAACCCGCTTTCGTGGGCGGCTTCCAGTACCTCGAAGGTTTCGGATTCGGTCTGAATGCGATTGACCGCTTTCTGCACCCGCTCATCAAAATCCTGCACCCCCAGACTCATCCGGTTGAAGCCCAGTTCGCGCAGGCCCAGCACCGATTCGCGGCTGGCTTCCCGCGGATCGATCTCAATCGAGTACTCGCCCGAATCGTCGTCATGCAGATTGAAGTAACGACGCGTGGTTTCCATCAACTGATGCATTTCATCCTGACTGATGAAAGTGGGCGTGCCGCCGCCCAGATGCAACTGGTCCACTTTGCGCGCCGGGTCAAACAGACGCGATTGCAGTTCGATTTCCTTGAACAGCCGCTTGAGATAAGGCGTGGTTTTTTTGCGATCACGGGTCCAGATTTTGTTGCAGGCACAAAAAAAGCAGACGGTGTCGCAAAACGGTATATGAAAATACAGCGACAACTGACGATTGGAGTCGTTGCTGCGTTCGGCAGCCGCCTTGTAATCGGCCACCTCAAACGCCTGATCGAACTCCAGTGCGGTGGGGTAAGAAGTGTAACGCGGCCCACTCTGGTTGTAGCGCTTGATCAATGCCTCATCAAATCGGATGGACTGTTCCATATACCCTGTCTCTGCTGTGGTCAAAACCGCCATTCTACCAAAGCCGGGCGGTTTCGCCAGCGGGATTCCACTCTCTTTGCCTTAAGGTGCGACAAGGTTCGTCTTCAGAAGGATCGATCCAAAATCAGCTCTCGGGCTGCAGCAAACGACCCAGTTGCGCGTAATCGCGACCGCCCAATCGGGCCAGCGGGTCCATGGCCAATGGATCGATTCCCTGATCGGCATCCAGAATCGCATCGTCGACGTGCATCGCCATCACTTCGCCGTAAATCACTGCCTGGGGCGCATGGCCAACTTCGTCCAGCCGGTGCAGGCGACAGGCCAGTGCCACCGGGCAGGCTTTCAGCCGAGGCAGGGCAAAACCGTCAAACGGCACGGTTTCCAGCCCCAGACGCGTCAGCTCCGATTCGCCATGCGCGAGGGTCGCGGCCGAATCCTGCACCGCATTGATCTGATCCGTGCCGGGCAGGTGAATCACAAAATCCTTTTGTTCAAGAATGTTGCGCCGCGTGTCCTTGGGCTCACCCGCTTCTTCACCGGCGGCTTTTTTGCCCGCTGAAATCAACACCAGCGGCGGATCGCTGCAGATGGCGGTAAAAAACGAATAGGGGGCCAGATTATGGCCGCCACTCGCTCCGTTGGCCGTCAGCACCCAGGCAATCGGTCGCGGAATGATCGCCTGCGCCAGACACTGGTAACGCGCCATGGGCGTTAATTGTTCAAAATCCCACTGCATGGTTTGGTCCCTTTTTCTTCTCGATGTGAAAGCGCAAGTATAACCAACCCATGGCGGGCAACAAACACCCTTTTTGCACCATATTCGTTCAATAACATCAAAGCACATCGACCGACGGTAGCTCACAAAACCATTACTCACTCATATAAAGGCGCTTTTTTTACCAGGCCTGTTTCTTGCTTAAATTTATTACTACAGTCTCAGAAAAGGGCTCGCGGACCATGACCATGATCGACTCCCTGTGGCTGCTGATCAGTGCCATGCTGGTGGCATTGATGCAGCCGGGCTTCACCGCGTTGGAAGCGGGCATCGCCCGCAGCAAAAACTCCATTTCCACCGCCATCAAAAACCTGAGCGATTTCCTGATCTCGTTTCTGATTTTTGCGGTGTTTGGCGCAGGCATTCTGCTGGGCCCGTCCCTGAATGGGCTCTGGGGCCAGGACATTGGCTTTTTCTATCTGAACAATGCCGATCAGCTGGTACAGGTGCTGTTTCAGGCCATGTTTGCGTCCACCGCGGTCACGATCATTTCCGGGGCGATTGCCGAGCGCGCCAAATTCACCACCTATTTGATCATCGCGGTGGTGGTGTCGCTGTGCATCTACCCGTTTCAGGCGCACTGGGCCTGGCATGATGATGGCTGGCTGGCACAGCTCGGCTTCATCGATTTTGCCGGCTCCACCGTGGTGCATTCGGTGGGTGGCTGGGCCGCTTTGGCCGCCGTGATTCTGATCGGGCCGCGGTTCGGCCGCTTTGATCAGTCGGAACCCACGGTGTTTGAGCAGGCCAACCTCTCTTCCAGTGTGCTGGGCGTGTTCCTGATCTGGATCGGCTGGATCGGGTTCAACGGCGGCAGCGTTCTGGCTTGGGAGGCGGCGGTGATGCCGGTCATTCTCAACACCTTGCTGGCCGGGGTTTCCGGCGGACTCAGCAGCCTGGTTCTGGGCTATCAGCGCTATGGCTATTTTCACGTGGTGGACCTGATCAACGGCGTGCTGGCGGGACTGGTGGCCATCACCGCCGGGGCGCATCTGGCGTCGCCCACGGGAGCGATGGCCGTGGGCGTTCTGGGGTATCTGGCCTACTGGTTGGGCAAGGCCGTTCTGGAAAAAGCCAAACTGGACGATGTGATCGAAGCGATCCCGGTGCACCTGTTTGCCGGTGCCGCCGGTACCCTAGCGGTGGCCGCGTTCACGCCTGACCCCTTGCAACAGTTTCTGATTCAGCTGATCGGGATCGTCAGCATTGGCGGCTTTGTGTTTCTGGTCAGCTGGAGCCTTCTCGCTCTGGTCAATCGTTTCTGGCCGTTGCGCACCTCCCACAGTGATGAAATTCTGGGGCTCAACATCAGCGAGCACAATGCCCGCGCCGCCATGTTGGACCTGGTCAGCGGCATGAACGAGCAGGCCAAAAAACAGGATTTTTCGCAAAAAGTGCTGGTGGAACCCTTTTCCGATGCCGCCGTGATCGCCAACTTCTACAATCAGGTCACCGAAGCCTTCAATCAACTCTCATCCGAAAAGGAAGCTTTGATAAAGGAATCCCTTTACATCGCCAATTACGACCAGCTGACCGGCCTGGCAAAACGCCGCCCCCTGCTGATCGAGCTGGAAAAATGCCTGTCCGCCAGCGCCGGGGAGGAATACGCGCTGCTGTACATGGATTTGGACGGCTTCAAAGCGGTCAACGACAAACTGGGCCATCAGGCCGGGGACGCATTGCTCAAACAGGCCGCCGACCGGATCAAAGCCACGCTCTCGCATCACGACTTGGCGGCACGCTTTGGCGGGGACGAATTTGTGATCCTGTTGCAGCGCATCGGCTCCCAAAGTCAGTTCGCGCAAACGGCTCAAGCCATGGTCGAGGCCATCGGCCAACCCTATTGGCTTGAGGATCAGCAGGTATCGCAAGTCAGCGCTTCCATTGGCGTGGTGGTTTTTTGTCCCGGCCAAAGCAAGGTCGATCCCCTGCTGCAACGCGCTGACAAGGCCATGTACAGCGCCAAAAAGCGTGGCAAAAACCAGTGGGTGATCGGCTGATGCCTGCGATCAGGCCAATCAGGCCTGAGAAACCAGCCGCGCTTCCAATGCATCGATGGCTTCAACGGTCCGTTCTGAGGCCTGGGCAATTTGATCCAACAATTCGGCTTTGTCGCCCAGCATCGCCAGCTGTTTCTGCTGCAGGGCCTTCAGCATCCGCCCCAGCCGGTGATGAAAATCGGCATGCGCGGCCACCAGTTTCTGAAATTCCGGTATATCCGCCAGTTCTTCCTGGCATCTCACCAGCCATTGTCCCAACTCACATTGGTCCGACGCGCTGGCCTTGTCAGGATGGACGTCTCCCAACTGTTCGCTGTGCAAAATGTAGGTCATTCGGGTCACCCAGGCCAGATGCGCGCGCCGAGCGGCCGCAAATTTGAAATCCCCGGTTTCCAATGCGTGACCCAGATGCAGGGTGCTGACATCAAAGGTAAAGCGTCCGACCACATCGATCAGCGTCTCGGCGGTGTGAGCCAGAGCTTCGTTTTCCTGAAAATTGGCTTCGACCTGCTGGGCATTGCTCTGCACCCCAGTGTCCACATCGGCCATCGCCTGGGCAATCTGACCGATGCCCTGTGCCTGTTCGCGCGCAGTGGTGGCCAAGTCTTCGGTGTGCGAACGCACCTCATCGGTGCCATCTATCAGAATCTTCAGGCTGTCGGCGGCACGGGTCACATGCGCCGACCCCTCTTCGACTTTTTTGAGCGTGTCTTCAATCAGGCGATTGATGTGTCTGGCCGCATCGGCCGATTTCTGTGACAGGGTGCGCACCTCACCGGCCACCACCGCAAAACCACGCCCGTGCTCTCCGGCGCGCGCCGCTTCCACCGCGGCATTCAGCGCCAGCAGATTGGTCTGGAACGCAATCGAATCGATCATGCCGGTGATGTCGGCCACCTGTCTGGAGGCGTCCTGAATTTCGTGCATGGATTGCAGTGCCGCATCCATCACCTGGCCTTCCTCATGCACGGTCTGATGCAGGTTTTGTGTGAGTGTCAGCACCTTTTGCACATTGTCTTCCGACTGCTGAATGGTGGACTGAATTTCTTCGGTCGACGCAGCGGTTTCCTCCACCGCAGCCGCCTGTTTTTGGGTGGCGTCATTGAGCAGGCTGTTGCGTTCTCTCATCGACTGACTGCGATTCTGGTTCTGGTGGCTTTCGTAATCAATCTGGGCAAACATCGAAGCCACATTGAACAAGGATCGGTTGATGATCGACTGCATCACCGCCAGAGATCCCTGATATTGACCCTCCACGCGCGCATTGAGGTTGTAATTGGACAGCCCCAACAAACTGATCTCGAATTCTTCAAATGCCTCGCGCAGATCGTTGTTGGCCCGGTTGAACCCATCACGGATCTGGGCCAAATCGCCCGGCACTTCCAGTCCGGTGGGTTTGGAAAAATCCGACACCGCCATACGCTGGGCCAGATTGGACAAACGCCGCACCGACTCGGCCAGCTGTTGACGGGTCTGCGCCAAATGCTGCAAACAGTCTTTCCACTGCCCCTGTGCTTCCGGCAAGGGCGGCTCGGAAGAAAAATCGGCTTCGGCCAGCTCTTTCAGCCCCGCAATCAGTGTTTGCGTGACCTGACGGGTCTGATGCTGGGTGTGATTGATGTGTTGCTGCATCCGCGCAAACACGCCACAGAACTGACCGCTCACCTCCGGGGTAAAGTCGCCGTGGGTTTGTGCCTGCAGCACGGTTTCGATCTGCCCGACGCTGCTTTCCAGATTGTCCATCAGGGTGTTGAACTTCTTGCCGATGTGCTGAATTTCATCGCGGATCGGCTGGTGCGGATAACGCACGGTCAGATCGCCCTGCTCCACCACCTTGACCATGGCCGCATCCATGCGCTTGATCGGATTGACCACGCGATAAACCAGATACCGATCAATGGCGACAATGATCAAGCCAATCGCCACCAGATGCACCAGAAACGACAACACAAAATAATCCGGCACCGGCTCGCTTTGCGCAATCGCCGTCTGCACCTGCTGGCCGACCCAGTTGTCATACAGGCCCAGTCCGCCCACAGACACCACAAAAACCCCGACAAAAAACAGAAAAAAACGCCCGCGAATCCCGCCAATGCGACCGGGTTGATGACGATAGACACCCATAAATACCACTCCCAGTAAAGACTTTGATTCCGTCAACGTCCTCACATTTAACCTTTCAAAGACTGGGGTTTGGGTGTCTGTTTTAAGACATCTGTTTGACAGCCCGGTGACAACCACAGCCTGATTGTGGCTTTCATCCGCCCCGCCAGCCAGCCCTCTGAACCAAATCAGCCCGGGCTTATGTGTTCGAAGGCTGGCCTGCTGTTTGCTACACTGCCAAGTCACGGATTTCAATCATTTTTAAACGGAGGTTCTTCATGACCATCAAGTTACGCCTGATCCTTCTTTCGCTGGTTTCCTTTGCCTCCATATTTCTTGTTGTCGCCATAAGCTTGTGGGGCGAAAACAAGCTTCATTCCACCATTATTGACAACAACCAGTTGAACGAGATCGAAGGTCTGGCCTCCTTTCAGGAAGTGTTGCTCAATGCGCACAATCAATTTGTGCTGACATTGCAGCATGACCCGGCCAGCCCGGAAATTGTCAGCATGCACGACCATCAGATCACAATGCATTTTGACAACATGGAAGGCCTGATGACCCAGGCGCGTGAACAGCTGGCCGCACTGAAAAGCCACCCCGCTTCGTCAAGATTCCGCAGCGACATTGAGCAGATGGACACCCAAATCGAAAACTACTTTTCAATGACCGAACAAGGCATTGAGTATTATGCCAATGGCGAATTTGAACAAGCCAACCACCATTTTCTGACCCAGATGAACCCCACCCTGGCAAGCATCATGAAAAACGTCAGAGCATTTGGGAAACGGATCACAGACCGGTCCAAACAAGCGCAGGTCGAAGCGGCCGAATTTTCCGACTTTCTGTTCAAATTAATCATGATTTCCGGGCTGATCTTCCTGGGCATCATTGGTGCCATCTCCTGGATGCTGACCCAATCGATTCGCAAGGGCATTCAGTCGTCGGTCAACGACGTGCTGGATGTGGCCAACGGCATGAACTTTGACCGCACCTTGCCAGCACGCAAAGACGAGTTGGGCGAGGTGGCTTCGGCTCTCAACAAAATGTTTGGGGCCATCAAGACCAGTATTTCCGAAACCAATCAGGTGGTTTCCGCCATCGCCGAAGGCGACTTCAGCAAACGGATCGACTCCCCTCAGAAAGGCGATCTGGACGCGCTCAAACAAGGCGTGAATGCGTCCGCTGACAGCGTCGATTTCATGATGAACGAGCTCTCCAAAATCATGACCGCTCTGCAGCAGGGCCGATTCGACGTGCAAATGGACGAAAAAGTCCCCGAGGCTTTCAGCCAGCAGGTCGATGACGCCATGCACAGCATCAACACCGTGATGGTGGAAATCAATGATGTGATGGCAGCCATGAACCAGGGCGAGTTCAACCATCGGGTCAAGGTGTCCGCCAGAGGCCAGCTCAAAGAACTCAAGGACAACGTCAATCAATCCATCGACTCGCTCGAAAGCGCCATCGCCGACATCAAACGCGTGGTGGTGGCCCAATCCGAAGGCGATTTGACCCAAAGCATCGACAACCACTATGAAGGCGAACTGGCGGTGCTCAAAAAAGCGATCAACCAATCGATCTCGGCACTGGACGACATCGTCTCCATCACCATCGAGACGGCCAACACCGTGTCCACCGCCGCCGACGAAGTGGCGCAGGGTTCGGCCGATTTGAGCCAGCGGGTACAGGAACAGGCCGCGTCAATCGAACAGAGCAGCGCCACCATGGAAGAATTCAGCGCCGCTGTGCAAAACAACGCCAAAAGCGCGTCGGACGAGACCGAAATCGAGCATCAGGTCGAATCCAAAGCCAAAACGGCGGCGGATGTGATGTCAGAGACCATTGAAGCCATGACCGCGATTCAGGATTCCAGTCACAAAATCTCGGAAATTGTGACCCTGATCGACGGCATTGCCTTCCAGACCAACCTTCTGGCGCTCAATGCGGCGGTCGAAGCGGCCCGTGCCGGTGAACACGGTCGCGGCTTTGCCGTGGTCGCGGGCGAAGTGCGCGCACTGGCACAAAAATCGGCCGACGCAGCCAAAGACATCACCTCGCTGATCAATGAAAGCGTGAAACGGATAGATCACGGTACCAAGCTGGCCACGGAATCGGGCGAGGTGATTCAGGAAATCACCCAGTCGATCGACAGTGTGACCAAAATGAGTGATCAGATATCGCAATCGTCCGGTGAACAGGCCAAAGGCGTGGCCCAACTGGAAACCGCGATTTCACAGATCGACGAAGTCACGCAACAGAATGCGGCGCTGGTCGAGCAAACCTCGGCCGCTGCCGAAAGCATGCAGGAACAAGCGACCCGACTCAGTCAGCGCATGAGCTTTTTCAAAACCAAGCGCTGATACCACTGCCAGGCCACCAGGCTTGGTAACTTTTACCAACAACCCTACCTGCGACAACGTCTGATGAGCGGTGTCCACCAACAACGGCATCATCACCATGCTGGCTTTTTTAAGCATGCTGCTGTTCCAGCTGGCCATCCACTAGTCGTTCACTCACCGCACACCACCTACTTCGACGGCGAAAACCACCAGGCCTGGTGAATTTTGGGGCTGCGCTCGAAATCTTTGGGCAGGGTTTTTCGGGTGATGTTGGTCATCGTCCAGTCGTCGGCAAAAGCGCTCTGATCGAGTTTGAACTGCCGCAGGTTGGTGGAAAACAGCAATTGCCCCCCTGGCTTGAGCAGACTCAGCGCCTGTTGGATCAGACGCACATGGTCACGTTGCACGTCCAGCGTGTCTTCCATGCTTTTGGAGGTGGAAAACGACGGCGGATCGAGAAACACCCAGTCAAACAAGGCTGGGCGCTGGCCGGGCTCTTCCTGCATGGTTTGCAGCCACTTGAGCACATCCGCACGTTGCAACTGATGCGCGTCCTCATCGATCTGATTGAAGCGAAAATTCTTCTGCGCCCAGCTGAGATAGGTTTTGGACAAATCCAGACTCAGACTGCTTTTGGCTCCGGCCACCGCCGCGGTCGCGGTGACACTGGCGGTGTAACAGAACAGGTTGAGCAGACGATTGCCCGATGCCTGCTGCGCCAGCCAAGCGCGCACATCGCGGTGATCCAGAAACAAGCCGGTGTCGAGGTAATCGGTGAAATTGACGCGCAACCGGGTCTGGTTCTCGGTGACGGTCAAAAAGCGTTTCTGCTCGTCCAGTTTTTCGTACTGGCTCTGGCCTTTTTGCCGGTCACGCACTTTGAACACAATCTTTTCCGCCGGCATCTGCAGTACCTCGGGCAGCGTCACCAGCGCTTCGTGCAAGCGGCGGCGTGCCTTGCCCGCATTCACGGTTTTGGGCGGCGCGTATTCGGCGACCACGCACCAGCGGCCGTCTTCGTTGGTGTCATAGACATCAATCGCCAGCGCGTATTCGGGCATGTCGGCATCGTAAGCGCGGAAGGCTTCTATCTGGTTTTGTTTGCGCCAGTTTTTGAGCTGCTTCAGGTTTTTGCGCACCCGATTGGCAAACATTCTGGCCCCGTCGGTTTCGGCCAGTTCCGGGCGAACGGCCTGCAACTGCGCCGCCAGATCCGGCGTGGTCGGCAAGGCGGCCTGACGAAAGTTTTCCTGAGTGACGTCAAAACGATAGAGGCGACATTCCATCGCCCCATTGTTGACGCTGTGCCAGCGCTTGGCTTTCAACCCCACCGCTTTGGCCAGTTCGTCGTGACAGGTCAGAATCGCGGCCTGCCAGCCCTCGAATTCGGCTTTGAGCAGATCGCCCAACTTGGTATAGAGCGGGCGCACCGCTTCGATTTCGCCCAAACGCTCGCCGTAAGGCGGGTTGGAAATGACCAGGCCTGGTTGCCAGTTGCCCCAGCGATGCGCCTGTTCCACCGCCATGGGTTTGAGTTCGATCACATCGTCAAAACCGGCGGCGGCAATCGCTTTCTCGGCCGCCTGAATCGACTTGTGCGACACATCCGAACCAAAAAACGCGCCCAGCTTGCGCAGGCCTTCGGCTTCGCGCTGTGCCGCCTCGTCCAGCAGTCGCTGCCAAAGCGCCGGATCATGCCCCCGCCAGCGGGTCAGCTGCATGCGCTCGGCGCTGGCCAGTCCCGGGGCCATGTCGGCGGCCATCATCGCCGCTTCGATCAGAAAGGTGCCCGAGCCACACATGGGGTCGTAGCAGTCACCGCCTTTGGCGGCGATACTGGGCCATTGCGCCCGATACAACAACGCGGCGGCCACGTTTTCCTTCAAGGGCGCGGTCACTTTGGCGTCCTCGCGATAACCGCGCTGATGCAGACTGTGGCCGGTCAGATCGAGGTTGATACGCAGGCTTTGCCGGTTCAAATGCGCGTGGATGCGCACATCCGGAGACTGGGTGTCCACCGACGGACGACGGTCATAACGTGCTTGAAACGCGTCCACCACGCCGTCCTTGACCTTGAGCGCACCGAAATGACTGTGCTCGATCCCCAGGCCTTTGCCGGTAAAAGACACCGAAAAGGTGCCGTCCACCTCAAAATGCTCCCACCATGCCATCTCGGCCACCTGTGTGGTCAGCTCTTCCTGATTGGCCAATTCCATCTCGACCAGTTCCAGAAACACCCGGTTGGCCACGCGCGACCACAGGCAGGCCCGATAGCCGACTTCCATGTCGCCTTCAAACGCCACCCCCAGCGGCTGGGCTTTGGCATTAACCGCTCCCAGCTGTTCCAGTTCTTCGCGTAAAATCTCACTGAGCCCCGGTGGCGACGTTGCAAAAAAGCGACACATAGAAAATCCTTGTTCTAAAACCGCCATTTTACTGCATCCGGGCGGGTGGCTTTTGTAAAATAGGCCTTCTTTCAGCCTTTCCCAACAATGGACAACCATGGTTTCGACTTTTGCTTTACGTTTGCTACTGGGCCTGACACTGTCATGGCTGGCTTTGGGTGCGCAAGCCTATACTCCGCCCCCCCAATCCAATGACGACTTCCAGCAATGGCTGCAAACCTTCAAGCAGAAAGCCGCGTCCGAAGGCATTAGCCCGGCCACGCTGCAGCAGGCCTTTGCAGGCGTGCGCCTGAACAAACGCGTGCTGGAACTGGACCGGCGCCAGCCCGAATTCACCCGCACCTTCTGGCAGTATTTTGACTCGGCCATCACCGACTGGCGGGTCGAAAACGGGCGCAAGCTCTATCGCAAATACCGCCCCCAGCTGCACGAAGTCACCGAACAATACGGCGTACCGGCCAGATTCATCATCGCTCTGTGGGGGATGGAAACCAATTACGGCGGCTACACCGGCAACACCCCGATCATCGAATCGCTGGCAACGCTTTCCTACGACCCCCGGCGCTCCGGCTTTTTCCAGAAACAGTTGATTGCGGCCCTGACCATTGTGGAACAGGGCCATGTGGCGCCCGATCAGATGCGCGGTTCCTGGGCCGGTGCCATGGGGCAGTGTCAGTTCATGCCCACCAATTACCTCAAATACGCCGTGGACGCCGACAACTCCGGCAAGGTCGACCTGTGGAACAGTCTGGACGATGTGTTTCATTCCATGGGCCACTTTCTACAGGAACTGGGCTGGGAACGCGGCGAAAACTGGGGACGCGAAGTCGCTTTGCCCGAAGATTTTGATTACAGCCTGGCCGACGGCAAAACCCAGCGTTCACTGCAGGCCTGGTCAAAAATGGGGCTGACGCTGGCGGACGGGCGAAAATTGCCGCAAGAAGCCATGCAGGCCGCCCTGCTGCTGCCTTACGATCATCGTGGCCCGGCGTTTCTGGTGTATGACAATTTCAACGTGATCAAGCGCTGGAACCATTCCGACAACTACGCCTTGGCCGTCGGGCATCTGGCCGACCGGATTGTGGGCCGCGCCCCTTTGAGCAAATCGCCACCGGAAAACGACGAAGCACTCAGCCATCAGCAAACCCGCGAACTGCAGGAACGTCTGGGCGCGGCTGGCCTGGCGGTGGGGCCGGTGGACGGCGTGATCGGCAGCAAAACCCGTGAAGCCCTGCGCCATTATCAGAAGCAGCAAAACCTGCCCGCCGACGGCTACCCGTCCTATCGGATGCTGGAAATTCTGCGGGAACGTCAGGGGGACTGACCCAATGCCTCACGACATGACCGATGAGCATGCAAGCACCCTGTTGAACCGGCCTCTGACCGAACGCCGGATCAACCACAGCGCCTATTTGTTCTGGAAACTGCAATGCCACCTGGCCAAAATGCTGCTGAAACACACCGGCCATCAGGCCAGACTGAGACGCCAAAAACCAACCTGACCGTTAGCCGGGATTGACCGCCAACGGTTCCTTGAGTGCCAACGTGGCCCCACAACGTTGATATGGCCAAAACCATCAAATCGTGCCAAGCACTTCACCAAGTCGCAACAACGATTTTCCACTGCACAGACATCACCCTCACGACGCAAATAATGCGCATTTCATCTAGCAAAAGACTTTTACTTGCGGTAGTATTCATGAAGACACTGATCTTCAGTTCTGAAGATATTCTCTGCAAAGCAGGTTGACCATGTAGTCACCGTGCTTCGTTTGAAGTTGGCGGTGGGTTTTTAAAAAATTATTGCTGGACTAAAAAAAACCTAAAAATTGAATTATGTGATGACCGGGTTGGTGCAGAAGTCTATAAGTGGGTTTAGCATCAAAACCAAAGAATCAAACTGAACAACTGGGAGCATGACCCACTTAGACATGGTAATCATTTCGCAATAGGTATTGCAACATTTGACACCTGAATTCAGGAGTTCATATAGGGAAAAACTTTCAAGTTAAAACAACCTGGGGAATTATGTTAAATAAAACCAAAGATAGCTTATGTTTTTATTGGACTGCACTTCCTTTTTGGGGCAGGTTGTTGGGGCGCAGTATTATCTTTGTTTTTTTGGGTGTTCTAGCTATGGAGTTCAACCCACTAGGTTTAACTGAAACTGCAGATGAAAAATCAGAGGAAGAGGTGTCAAAGATTCTTTCACCCTTTTATCCTTTTAGCGATGAAAGGCATGATGAAAAAATTGTTATTTTATTAATTAACGATTCAGCTCTTGATTTGGTGTCTCAACTCCCTGAGCCAATGCGAATTACTTATGCCAATGAATGGCCGATTCTATATAAAGACCATGCCAATGTCCTAAAGACAATTGCATCTAACTCCGATCCCAAACAAATTTTTATTGATATTGAGTTCCAAAAAATCCGTAATACGGATGATACGTTCAACTATTTAACAAGAACACTTAAAGCGTTGAATCAAAAAAAAGAAATAAAAATATTACACGCAACGGGAAGTATAAAAGAACATATAGATGATGAAATAAACAACCAGCTATCAATTTATAGCACCCCTGTTTTTAACGCCTGGTCAAATAAAAATGAAATGCCTTTATATAAAAAATTTAAAGATAAATACATATACTCACCTGCCTTAAAGATGTACGAAAACTTGAACACATATGACACAACACTAACTAACTTCAATGAAAATATGTTTGTTTTCTGGAGTGATAATTTTAATAAAAGATTATATAGTCAAACCCTTGGAAAAGAATGCGAGGATCGATCCAGTTTTTTTAATAATTTGAAGCGTAGTACCATTTATTTTGCAGAGTATCTTCCATGGTTCCAGGCTGAAAGTAGATACTGCTATGCGCAAAGAGTGATCTATTTGGATGAACTTCAGAAAATGTTAAATAAAGGGGCAGTGGGCAAAGAAAAAATAAAAACGATTTTTGATGACGCAACCATTTTGTACGCTGCTGACTACATCGCGTTGGGTGACAAGGTATACTCTCCGGTACACGGTACGATTCCTGGTGTCTTTTATCATGCTATGGCTTTAGAAAATCTTTTAGATTTTAAAGGAAATTATTTCAGGTCATTAGGTAAGGTTTATGATTATTCTCTATGGGCCATATTTGCAATAGCTTTGGCCTTTATCATGGCAACAAAAGAAAAAAACAATTCTTCTTATATTCTAGGCGAATTGAAGGCAAGTCGAAAGCTTGCAGTAATTTTGCTCTTATTAGCATACATCATTTTTATTGCTGTTTTAACCGTTCTATACCATGTGGCACCGGCAAATATCATTAATGCAATTGGCCTAATCCCATTGGCTTGGCTACTTTTCAAAATAGAAGAAGATTGTTATCAAAAAAAGTGTTTAAAAAAAGATAAGGAGTAATGTCTGATGAAGAAAGTGCTGTTTACAGGCTTGATCGCTTTTTCCTTAACAGGAGCAGCTTCAGATTCTGAAATTGTGGAGTTTGGTGATCCTGAGTTAATGGATATTTATCCGACACCAGAAGCGGACATGCCGATGAAAGATGGGATTTCCTTACCAGAACCGCCGGTCAAGATTGTTAAGGAATCGGGGGATCGATACGCGTTTCATATTGGTACTAAAACTTACTGGGTAAGTGGCGTAGATGTCGAAACGTCAGACAGAGTTCAAATTGAAAGCTTATGTAACAGCACCCAGTTAGCAACAGACTATGAAACCAGTCACTTCGGCATTCGAGGTGCGGGGATTGGATGTAAGAAATGATTAGGGACTCTTCAAAAATGATGAAAACTCAAAAATTAATAGCTATAACGACCCTACTGGCTAGTGTCAACTTAACAGGCTGTAACCCTATTAAATCTATGAACCAGTCGGCAAGTGCAGAAGCTGAGAGTAAACCCTTCACTGCTTCTGATTATTCAAGTTTAGAGCTGAAACTTGATCCACAAGAGGATCGACTGGAAGCTAAAAGAAGCTTGATGCCCTTAGTTGACCTACCAAGGCTTGAAGGTTACCTGAATGGCTTATTAGAAGATATTATTGTAAAAAATGAGCTTAGAAGTGCTTTTATCGAGGATAAACCTGAAATTAAAGTGAGTGTTGATACCGCATTCAATGCCGTTACTCTTCCGAATGGTTTGATTGTTATCAATACCGGGATGCTTACCCAGCTTGAAACAGAAACCGAACTGCACTCGGTAATTGCTCATGAATTAATGCATATATTAAATGGTGATCACACCAAAGATAATATGCAGGAGGTAACGGACAAGGGACTGAAAATTGCTGAAGCCAGACTGGCTGCAAAGATGGCGAAACTGCCACAAAGCGAGTTGCTAGAGGGGCTACCATCCATGCTTGGTCAGCAGCTTCTGGACGACACCATCAATGCGGTTGCTTTTACAAAATGGAATCGTGAGCAAGAGCAGGATGCCGACCTGTCTGCGATTCATCTGCTTCACAACGCCAATTTAAACGAGAAGTATTTCCTGAAGTTTCTCAAAAAGAGAAAAGAATTTGAGGAAAACAACCCTGGTTTGTTCGTGGCTCAGAATAATGAAACATCCAAGGTCATGGATTCGATGAAGACCATGATTGGAGATGCCGGAGAGTTTTTTTCGTCCGAGGGAGAAGCAGAACAGACAGCTCAAGAACGGTCAAAAGATTCGATGACCGGTAAATATTTTTCGGCTCATACACGCATTAAAAAATCAAAAGATCTTCTTATTAATGAAATTGGTAAACAGAACTTAAACAGAAAAGCAAGGTCACCTGAGCTAGGTCTTGTCATGCCGGATTACCGTCTGTTAAAAGATTTGTATCGAGTAAACGAAGTGAATACTTTACTCGAGCAGAAGAAATCTTCTCAAGCACTTAGAGTTTTAAGAAAAGCGATGCGACAAGGGTTGGAAAAAAGCTCCTATTTGAGAATGGTTATGGCCTCAATTCGAGATACTCAAGGTTTTCAGAAAAAAGCTCAGTTAAATCGTGAAATGGCCTTGAAAGACCCCAATGCTACGTTAAGTGTATACAGCAATGTGATCGCTTATTACGACGCGCAAGGCGATAAGCAAAAAACACTGGCTTTGGTCGAAAAAATAAATAAAGAACTTGATTACCCCAACGCTTATTTGCCGATTACAATCAAGTTGAAGAAAAAATACGGGGCTTCAACGAAAATGGAGGAAGTGCAGTGCGTAAGAACCGTTGATGTAGATGTAATGAGAGGATGTCAAAAGGCTTTAGGGCGTCACCTGAACTTAGATTCAAAAGCAATCCTGAGCACTGTAGCCCAAAATGAGACAGATTCTACTATGACAGATAATGCAGAAGCTGAGTCGAGTGGTTCAGGTATCCGATCCTTTCTTCCATTTTAAAACTCGCGGTTTCAACTTAAAATGCAATTTCTGTTTTGCAAATGCTTGAGTGGACAAAATCGGGAGGGACATTACACCCAAACCACCGCTCATGCTATGTTGGAAGAATGAATGATGTCAGAATCGATTGATTCTGTCTTTATTCAGCTGGCGGCATCTCACAAATATCACCAGTAATCAAATACCTGAAAATCTCAACGGTTAGGCCTGATCGTCAGATACCTGCGCCCGTTTTTTGGCTCGCGGTTTCAACCAGAATTCGGAGAGGATCAGCAGGAACGCGCCCAGGCTGATGGCGACATCGGCCACGTTGAAGGTGGCGTAGTGCCAGTTGCCGATGTAAAAGTCGATGAAATCGGTGACGCGCCCGGCTTGAATGCGGTCGATCACATTGCCAATGGCGCCCCCCAGAATCAGGTTCAGCCCTACCACTTCCGCGGTCCAGCGCCGGGGCAACCGTGCCAGCCAGACGATCAGCACCACACTGACCACCAGCGCCAGCCCGCTGAAAAACCAGCGCTGCCAACCGCTTTCGTCCGCCAGAAAGCTGAACGCGGCCCCGTAATTGTAGGCCAGCGTCCAGTTCAGATGCGGCAGCACCGATACCGGCTCGCCCACCATCAAATAAGTCTGGGCCCAGGCTTTGGTCACCTGATCGGCCACCAGCCAGATCAGTGCCAGCCACAGACTGGGCAAGGCCGTGGCGCTTATCCGTTTCCAGGCAAATGCGTTCATTGCGGTTCCTCTCAGGATTTGGGCACAGGCAGTACCCGGTTTTTACCGGCATGCTTGGCTTTGTAGAGTTGGCGATCCGCCGCCTCGATCACTTTCATAAAATCCGGGTGCGATTCAAACTCGGCCACCCCGATGGAGCAGGTCACCTTGATCTGGCTGCCCTGCTCCAGCTCAATCGGCCGCTCGGCCACTTTGAGACGCAGCGCTTCCGCCACCGAGCAGGCTTTGCTCAAGGCGCATTCGGGCAGCACCACCATCAATTCTTCGCCGCCATAGCGGAAGGCGTAATCCGTGACCCGAATCTGACGGGTCACCACCCCGGCCACCTGAGTCAGCACCTTATCCCCGGCCAGGTGACCGTGGGCGTCATTGATCACTTTGAAATCGTCCAGATCAATCATCAGCACACTGTAGGTTTTGTTGATCTTGAGCGCCAGCTGGGTTTCTTTCTGCATGATCGGCACCATAAAGCGCCGGGCCACCAGCGCGGTCAGGTCGTCTTTCTGTGACGCCGAGGCCAGGTTGCGGTCCGCAATGTGGGTGAGCAGATAGGAAATTTCGTTCAGATGCCCTTGCAGCCCGTCAAAGCGCTCGGACAGGTCCGCCTCGTCCATCGGTTGCCGGGTCAGTTCGTCAAAGGCTTTCAGACTGTTCTGAAGGGTCTGGGTGGCCGACGCGTCCCCGGAGATCAACGGCAGTTTGTGGATCAGCCAGAGTCCGGCGTCGTCCTGATAAATGCTTTTGGGCAGACGTTTGTGCTTGAGGGCCACGTCCGACACATAATGGGTGAACCAACTGAACAGACCGGATTTGACCCGTTCAATGTCCACGGCAATGTCGTGGGCGGACGTGTGACTGCGGTACTCCTGACTGACCCGCTCGCTTTCGACCAGACCGCCCAGATAGGCTTCGTCGATCAGGCTGAGACTGGCCATCAGAATGGTATCCACCAACGCCACCAGCTCGGTCTGGGTCTCGCGCGGCAAGTCACTGTGCAGAATGGCGCGGAACAGATGGTGCTTGATAATGAAAATCGACGAATCCACCAGCGACATGGGCACATCGATGCGCGCATGCACTTCGCCGATTTTCAGTTGCAACGCAACCACTTCCGGCACTTCGGCGGCCGTTTTCGACGACAGCGTGGTCAGAATCCATTTTTTCAGTTCGGATTTGAGCCGGTTCTGCACCAGATCGGTGGTCAGATAGGCCGCGGCTTTGGGCGTGGACATCAGTTGGTCGTAAAACTTGTCCACCGCTGCCCCGGCTTCCTGTTCAAACAGTTCCCGTCCCTGCGCCAGCAACGCATTGTGGGCGTCGGTGTACAGATTCTGCAGATAAAACTGCGCCAATCCACTGGTGTTGTGTCCCTCTGTCATCAGATGCATGATGGTCCTTTGCTGATTCTGTGCCGTGCTTTTGTGTCGGTCAATCGCTACGATTAAGGTCGGTGATACGGGTGATTCTGTAACAGGCTCCAGGCCCGATAGAGCTGTTCGGCCAGCAACACCCGGACCAGCGGGTGCGGCAGCGTCAATGGCGACAGACTCCATTGCCATTGGGCCTTGGATTTCACTGTCGGGTCCAGACCGTCCGGCCCACCCACAATCAACGCCACATCCTGACCGCTTCCCAGCCAGTTGTCGAGTCTGTGGGCCAGTTTCTGTGTGGTCGGGGACTCACCTTTTTCATCCAGCACCACCACCGTGGTCCCTTTGGGAATCGCCGCCTCAATCCGTTTGGCCTCTTCGGCCAGTGCCTGAGCAGGCGACGACGTTTTGCCCCGGTGCGGCATGGGCAAAGCCACCAGTTTCAGTCGGCACTGGTTCGGCAGGCGTTTGGCGTAGTCGGCATAGGCGGTCTCTACCCAGTTCGGCATCTTCTGGCCGATCGCAATCAGGTGAATCACCATTTACAGCAGCTCGGTCGGGTCCACTTTTTCCCCGGCACGCTGAGGCGGCATGTCCCAGAGCTTTTCCAGCTGATAATGGGCGCGGGCCGATTCGGTCATCACATGCACCACGGCCTGCCCCAGATCCACCAGCACCCAATCGGGGTTGGGGCCGGATTCCACGCCCAAAGGCGGCTCGCCGGCTTCCTTGAACGCCTGACTCAGTGCATCGCCTGTGGAACGCACATGGGTGGTGGAGGTGCCGGTCGCCACCACCATCAGATCGGTAAACGAGCTGATTTTGCTGACATCCATCACCTGAATGTCTCGGGCTTTGGCGTCGTCCAGACTGGTTTCAATCAAGCTGCGGGTTTGCGCTAAATCCATGCGGGGGTTTCTCCTGATGCGTCGTTATGACGGGTAATAAAGTTGATGGGTTTGAATGTAATCGGCCACGCGTTCCGGAAGCAGAAAATCGGGCGCGTGGTGCGCGGAAAGGCCTTGGCGAATCTGGGTCGCACTGATCGCCAGTTGCGTCACCCCCAGATCCAGAATCTGGCCCTGGGGCTGGGTCAGGCAGTCCACCTGCCGCGCTTCCAGCAACGCCTCCGCTTCGCCATCTTCGGGCAACGTCTGTCCGGGGCGATGAGTCACCACAAGGTTGGCCAGCGCCAGAATGCCTTGCCAATCGTGCCAGTGGGGAAAATGGGCAAACGCGTCCATGCCCATCATCAGCACCAGCGCCGCGTCCGCAAAATCGGTTTTCAGTGAGGCCAGGGTATCGACCATATAAGACGGGCCGCCGCGATCGACTTCACGCCGGTCCAGACAGAACAACGGCTGGCGCTCAATCGCCAGTTCCACCATCCGGCAACGATGCTGCGCGCTTTGACCGGGTTGCCCCCTGTGCACCGGCTGGTAGACGGGCACAAATCGCATCTGCGACAGCGCCAGGGCTTCGGTGACTTCCAGCGCGGGCCGCAAATGGCCGAAATGCACCGGGTCAAAGGTGCCGCCATTGATGCCGATCACCCGCTCTACCTGCCCGATTTTCTGATAAATGCTCTCTGGCACAGCCCCTCGCTGTCGGCGAATGTGTGAATGGTCGCGTCCTGTGATCGCCCTTTGATTTTGAACAAAGAACTCTGCTACATTATAGCAATGTTGCCCCGACAAACTCCAACTTCCGACCTGCCCCCGATTCCGCCCGCGTTCGAGCAGACGCTGCTGGCGCTTTTGCAGACCACGCCCAAACTGACCGAGCATCAATTGATGCTGCATCTGGTCGAACAGGGGTTCGAACAGTTTCGTCCCAGTCTGGACCCGCTGGTGCTGTTCCAAACCCATTTCATGCTGTTTCACCTGCTCTATCGCCTGCAGGATCACTGGCTGCAGCACGGCAAAGGGCATTTGCACATCCACACTCTTGACCTGCATCTGGCTCCGATGCCGGATTCGACCCGTTTTTCACCAGGCCTGGTCAAAAACGACCCTTTGCGCGCCTATTATCTGGATTTTGACGAATACCGGAACACACAGGAAGACGATGTGATCGATCTGCTCACCGATTTCTGGCAGCGTCTGGCCGCCGGGCCGGTGCCGACGACCGCCAGTGAAAAAGACATCGAGCAGGCCAAACTGACATTGGATTGGCCGCAGGACGCCGAACTAAGCGAACGCTCCATTCAGCAGCAATACCGCCGACTCAGCCAAAAGCACCACCCGGACAAAGGCGGCGACGCCGAAGCCTTCCACGCCATCACCCACGCCCGAGCCGTGCTACTGCAACAGATCGGCTGATCGGATCAAAACGTGCGCAGGCACTGCAGAAATTCGAAGCCGTACTGGGCCAGTTTGCGTTCGCCGATGCCGGGAATGGCGAGCAGGTCGCCGTCGGTTTTGGGCAGGTGTTTGGCCATTTCAATCAGCACCGCATCACCGAACACCTGATAGGCCGGACGGTCTTCGGAGTCGGCGATCTCTTTTCGCAGACTGCGCAGGGTTTCAAACACCTCGCGCTGCAACGTGCTCAGCTCGTCTTTTTCGGTGCGCCGGGCCTGTCCGCGGGCCTTGCCGGTCGCTTTTTTGGGCAAGGCCAGTTCGACACTGACCTGCCCCTTAAGCAGTTGCCCCGATTTTTCGGTGAACTGCAGCACCGAGTAGTTGCGAATGTCCTGCACCAGAAAGCCCTGATGAATCAACTGGTGAATGATCGATTCCCATTCCGCAGCGGAAAATTCCTTGCCGATGCCCCAGGTGCTCAGGGTCTGATGATTCAGATTGCGGATGCGCTCGTTTTCCTGACCGCGCAGGATTTCGACCACATAACGCACGCCATAGCCCTGCCCCAGACGATAGACACAAGACAACACTTTTTGCGCCGCTTCCAGCCCGTCAAACACGCGGGGCGGATTCAGACACACATCGCAGTTACCGCAGGGCTGGCCGTCACGCTGGCCGAAGTAATTGAGCAGCACCATGCGCCGACAGGACAGGGCCTGGGCAAACTCGACCATGGCCGAAAGCTTGAAACTCTCGATCCGGCGCTGCTCTTCGTTGGTGTTCTGCTCGATGAAATAACGCGCGGTATTGATGTCGCGCCCACCAAACAACAGCAAGGCCTCGGCACTGAGTCCGTCGCGTCCGGCGCGCCCGGTTTCCTGATAGTAGCCTTCGATGTTCTTGGGCAGATCGTAATGCACCACAAAGCGCACATTGGGCTTGTCGATGCCCATGCCGAACGCCACCGTGGCCACCACAATCCGCACCTCATCGCGCAGAAAATTCTGATGCACCTGTGAGCGGTGATCGCCCGGCAAACCGGCGTGATAGGCCTTGGCCTGATAGCCCAGATCCTGCAGTTGCGCCGCAACCTCTTCCACCCGTTTGCGGCTCAGGCAATAGACAATGCCGCTGTCGTCCGGGTCACGGGTATCAAGAAAGCTTTGCAGTTGCTTAAAAGGGGTGCGTTTTTCCTGCACGGTGTAGCGGATATTGGGCCGGTCGAAACAACCGATTTCAATCCGCGGTTGCTGCAATTGCAAACGGGTGACGATGTCATCGCGGGTCGCCTGATCGGCGGTGGCGGTCAGGGCCAGAAACGGCACCTGCGGAAAATGCGGGCGCAAAGCGCCGATACGACTGTATTCAGGGCGGAAATCGTGGCCCCATTGCGACACACAGTGCGCCTCGTCAATCGCCAGCATGGCAATGGGCAGCGACTGCAACTGGGCAATGAAATTGGGCATCAGCAGGCGTTCGGGCGAAACATAGAGCAGATCCAGCTCGCCCTGATGCAACTGGCGCAGCACCTGTTCCGCGGCCATGGGGTCCAGCGAGGAATTGTAGAATTCGGCCCGAATGCCCAGTGCCTTGAGCGCGCCGACCTGATCCTGCATCAGCGAAATCAGCGGCGACACCACAATCGCGGTGCCGGGTCGCACCAGCGCCGGAATCTGATAACACAGGGATTTGCCGCCGCCGGTGGGCATCAGCACCAACGAGTCGCCGCCGGCCAGCATGTGCGTGATCACCGCTTCCTGGCCGGGACGGAATTCGTCAAACCCGAACACCGACTTCAGCACCGTTCTGGCCTGAAGGCGGGTCTCGTCCGGGGAAGGGGCAAATGGCTGTTCGGGCGTGGCGCTCATGCGTGTGTCATTCCGCTCACTGAAAACCGCTCACCCTACTGCATTTTGGGTGCGATCACAAGCGTTCTGAATGCGGTGCTCCCGCCTCATCCAACGAACGTTCCAGCTTCTGGGCGCTGTATTGCGGCGAATGGGTGTTGCGCGCCAGCAGGCGATAGGCCAGCGGGATCACCAGCAGGCTCAACAGGGTGGACAGGGCCACCCCGAACAGCAGCACCCAGCCCAATACTTCGCGGGTTTCGGCCCCGGCACCGCTGGACAGAATCAGCGGCACCGCACCAACACAGGTGGTGAGCGTGGTCATCAGAATCGGGCGCAAACGCAAATGGGTCGCACTGAGCAGGGCCCGATAAAAGCCGATGCCTTTGTCGCGCAACTGGTTGGTGAACTCCACAATCAGAATCCCGTTTTTGGTGGCCAGTCCCAGCAGCATCACCAGCGCAATCTGCGAATAGATGTTCAGACTGATCCCGAACAGCACCATCGCCCATACCCCGCCGGCAAACGCCAGCGGCACCGTCAGCATGATCACCAACGGCTGGCGGAAACTCTCAAACTGGGCCGAGAGCACCAGAAAGACCACCACCAGACCGAACAGAAACACAAACAGGATCGAGTTGGACGAGGTCTGGAAATCGCGGGACTGGCCTTTGTAATCGATGGTGGCTTCCTCGGGCAAGACCTCGCGGGTCAGATCGTTCAGATAATCCAGCGCGGCCCCCAGCGAATAGTCCTCGTCCAGCTTGGCGCTCAGGGTAATGGACCGAATCCGGTTGTAACGGTTCAGTTCAGCCGCTGTGGCCCGCTCTTCCAGCGTGACCAGACTCGACAGGGGCACCATCTGCCCGTCTGCGTTCAGATAAATCTGCCCCAGGTCTTCCGGGGCCATCGCCCATTTGGGATCGGCTTTGAGCAGGATGTCGTATTCTTCGCCATCGTACTCAAAGGTGGTCACGCGCTTGGACCCCAGCAAAATCTGCAGGGTTTCGTTGAGCTCGCCATGGGTCACGCCCAACGCTTTGGCGCGGTCGTAATCGATGGTCAGCGCCAGCTCCGGTTTGGTGGGTTCGTAATCCCAATCCAGACTGTTAAGGCCGGGATTGTTTTCGGCAATGGCGTCGCTCATTTTGGCTTTCCATTGCGCCAGTTTTTCATAACTGGGGCCGCCGATCACAAACTGCACCGGACTTTGAATGCGCCCGCCGATGCTGGAGCGCATCACCGGAAAGGCCCGAACCCCGCTCAGCCCCGACAGGCTTTCGCGCACCGCCTGCATGATTTTAAAACCGTTGCGCCGCTCGGCCCAGTCTTCCATCACCGCGATCACAAAGCCGGAATTGAAAATTTCGCTGGAACCGAACGAACGCGGTGCCCGCACAATCAGGCGCTTGACCTCGCCGCTTTCCACCAGCGGCATCATCCGGCTTTCAATTTCTTCCATGTAGCTGCGCATGTATTCAAAGGTCGCGCCCTCCGGCCCTTTGACCATCACAAAAAACACGCCGCGATCTTCTTTGGGCACGTATTCCCGCGGCAGGGTCTGGGCGGTCTGCACCAACCACACCACCACCAGCGCAAACACGGTCAGAATCACCCAGGGATAGCGCAGGTTCTTGATCAGCAGTTTTTTAAAGCCGTGTTTCGGGGCCGGTCGATGCCTTTTTGACCAGGCCTGGTGGTTCTGGCCGTCGGTGGCGACCCGTTTGACCGTGCCTTTGCGGTTTTTCAGAATTTTGGAAGCCAGCGCCGGCGACAGGGTCAGCGCCACCCAGCTGGAGAAAATCACCGCCACCGCCAGCGTGACCGCAAACTCGGAAAACAATCGTCCGATCTGGCCTTCCATAAAGCCAATGGGCAGGAACACCGACACCAGCACCGCCGTGGTGGCCATGACCGCAAAGCCGACCTGGCGTGTGCCCAGATAGGCCGCGGCATTGGGCGGATACCCCATATCCAGATGGCGCTGAGTGTTTTCCAGCACCACAATGGCGTCGTCCACCACCAACCCGATGGCCAGCACCATCGCCAACAGGGTCAACAGATTCACCGAGAAGCCCAGCATCCATAAAACCCAGAAGGTCGCCATCAACGACACCGGCAACGTCACCGCCGGCACCAGTGCCGCGCGCCAGTTTTTCAAAAACGCCAGCATCACCAGTATCACCAGCCCCAGCGCAATGCCCAGTGTTTTGAACACCTCGAAAATGGCGTTTTCCACAAACACCGAGGCGTCGTAACTGTCGCGCAGCTCCAGTCCGGGCGGCAGGGTTTTGTTCACCAGTTCTTTGCGCGCTTTGGCCAGACGCGCCACTTCCAGCGTGTTGGCGGTGGACTGTTTGATGATGCCGATGCCCACCATCGGCTTGCCGTTGCCCTTGAAGTAACGCCGTCGTTCCACCGCGCCCATGTGCACTTCGGCGACCTGATCCAGCCGCACTTGTCCGGTCTGGCCGCTTTGTTTGACCACCAGCCGACGAAAATCTTCGACCGTGGCCAGGGGTTTTTCGGCCTTGAGCGTCAACTGAATGTGTTCGCCCTGAATCGCCCCCACCGGCAGTTCCACATTGGACTCGCGAATCCGCGCTTCGATGTCGCCCGGCGTCAGGTCGTAGGTGGCCAGCTTGTTCGGGTCCAGCCAGATGCGCAGCGCAAACGACTGACCGCCGCCGACGCGCACCCGGGCCACGCCATTGAGCACCGAAAAGCGATCCACAATGTAACGTTCGGCGTAATCGGTCAGCTCGGGAATGGTTTTGTCGTCACTGGCCAGGTTGAACCACATGATGGGGCTGTCATCGCCCTCGCGCTTTTCCACTTCCGGTGGATCGGCCTCTTCCGGCAGATTGTCCAGTGCCCGCGATACCCGATCGCGCAGGTCATTGGCCGCCGAATCGATGTCGCGATCAATGTCGAACTCCACGGTGATGTCCGAGCGTCCGTCTTTGGACGTCGAAGACACATACTGAATGCCCGACACCCCGGCAATCCGGTCTTCCAGTAGCTTGGTAATCCGGTTTTCCACCACCGATGCCGAAGCGCCGGTGTAATTGGTTTGGATGTTGACGATGGGCGCATCCACATCCGGGTATTCGCGCAGCGACATCCGCTCATAGGAAATCAACCCCAGCGCAAACAGCAGCAGTGACACCACCCCGGCAAACACCGGGCGCTTGACGGACGTGTCCGACAACCACATCAGCGTTGCCCCTCTGTCTGCGTGTCTGTTTTGGTGTTTTCAGGGGTGGCAACGGGATCGCCCTTCAGCAGCACACGCTGCGAGCTTTCCGGCGTTTGCCAGTCCTTGATTCTGACCGGTTTGCGCACCGAAGCCCCCATCACGCCCTGAGCGATGATGACATCGCCCGGAGACAGGCCGGACAGCACCTCAATGGTCTCCGAGCCCCGCTGGCCGGTTTCAATGCGCACCCGTTCCACTTCATAGGCTTCGCCCGTCTCAAAGTCTCCGTCCGGCTTGAGGCGGTAGACCGTCGTAAAATCGCCTTGCATCAACACGGCGCTGTTGGGAATCCGAATCTGTTCGGCTGTGGTCAGCGCCAGAGTGGCCTCGACCATCATGGCGCTTTTGAGCAGTTGGTCCCGGTTGTTGTTCACCCGTGCCCGCACCGGCAACATGCGGGACACGGCGTCCATTTCCGGCGACAACGCAAAGACTTCGCCCTGAAAAGGGGTATTGGGATACGACAGGGATTGAATGGCCACGGATTGACCTTTGAAAACACTACTCAGGTAACGCTCGGGAATCAGCAAATCCAGATCCAGTTGGGCGATGTTCTGGATCGACACGATCTCGGTGCCCACCTGCACCAAAGCGCCTTCGCTGATGCGCTTCAACCCCAGGCGACCATCAAAGGGCGCGGTCAGCTGGCGGTCGGCCAGTTGCGCTTCGGCCACGGTGAGTCTGGCCTGAGCGGTCTGCCATTCGCGGTAGCGTTCATCCACCAGGGCCTGAGTGACATTGCCACGCCCTTCGACTTCTTTGGCGCGCTCGTATTGCGCTCTGGCTTCCCGAACGGTGGCCTGAGCTTCCAGCACTCTGGCTTCTTCCTCCCGGTCACGCAGCGAGACCAGCAGGTCGCCTTTTTTCACCGTCTGCCCGTCTTCAAAGTGAATGCGGTCAATGGTTTCGGTGACCGTCGCGGTCAACATGATCGTGTCTTTGGCTTTCAGCTCCCCCAGCAATGTCAGGGTCACATCCATCGGCTCTTTGGTCACCTCTGACACAATCACCGGAACGGCTGGGGCGGACTTGGTCGACTTGGCGTCATTGGCCGCTGCGCCCGCCGCCAAAAACAACAGGCCAGCGGCCCACACTCCGGGTCGGAAAACACGCGCAACACCGCGCGCAAAACCTTGGGGAAAACAAAAGGAAACAGGTGGCAACATGGGCATCATCTTAATTTGAAAGATTTTTTTAAAATTGAATGCAAACGATTATCTTTTTTTCGGCAGGCCCACATGATGCAATAATCATGAATCCGCCCCAGCAGCGGCCTGCTCAAACCAGTCCACCAGAAAATCGATGAACGCCCGCGCCTTGGCCGACAGATAACGGTTTTGCGGGTATACCGCATACAGAGCCAGCTCCGGAAAACGGTGGTCCGGCAACACCCTTTCCAGCTTTCCGCCCTCCAGCGCCTCTCTGACAATGAATTCCGGGGCCACCGTCAGACCCAGCCCAGCGCAGGCCATTTCCATCAGAAACTGGCCGTTATTGGCCATCATCCGAACCGGTTGCTGCACCGTCACCCACTCGCCGTTCGGGGCTTGGAGCGTCCAGGCCTGGTGGGTTTCGCCTTCGTAGCGCAGCACCGGATGCGCATCGAAATCGTCTGTGCTGTCAAGCGCGCCGTAATGCGCCAGATAATCGGGGCTGGCGACCATCAGCAGGCGAATCGGGGCCAGTTTTCTGGCCTGAAGGTTGGACGCCTCCAGCTCGCCGATGCGCAAGGCCAGATCAAACCCCTCTTCGATCAATCCCACCTGACGGTCGGAAAAATCCATCGACAGTTTCAGTTGTGGCCAACGTTCGGCAAAGGTCTGCAACGGCTGGGTCAGATGCGCCAGCCCGAACGACAAAGGCAGGGAAACACGCAGGGTGCCCGTCAGCTCGGCCTGATCCGGGCTGGCGGCTTCTTGCAAAGCGTTTACCGCCTCTCTGACCGCCAGCGCCTTGTCGTAAACACGCTGACCTTCTTCGGTCAGGCGCGACTGGCGGGTGTTGCGGTGCAGCAGTTTCACCCCCAACTGGCTTTCCAGATCGGCCAGACGGCGGCTGACCGCGGACTTGGCCACATCCAGCTGCTCCGCCGCCTTGCCAATGCCACCGGCTTCCACCACCCGGATAAACACCTCAATCTGTTCCAACTGCGCCAAAACCGACTCCCGACGGCCTTTCGGCCTGTTCCAAAAACCACAACAGAGTATTGCCCATGCAGGCATTGGTCTGTGTGCCTGCCTGAGCTAAGATTATCAAACATTCCATGGTGCAAGGAGAAAAATCCATGACTTCGCTCGCATTGACGCAAAAGACACAGGGACAGGCCGCCACAGATGGCGCGGGCGTCAAACTGACCCGCCTGCTGGGCACGCCCGATTGGCCGGACGCCGACCCGTTTCTGATGCTGGACCGTTTTGCCACCGACGAGCCCCAGGATTATCTCGCCGGTTTTCCACCGCACCCGCATCGGGGCTTTGAAACCGTCACCTACCTGATCGAAGGCCGGATGCGCCACGCCGACAATCAGGGCAACGAAGGCGTGATCGAATCCGGCGGTGCACAATGGATGACCGCCGGAGCTGGGATTGTGCATTCGGAAATGCCGGAACAGACGCAGGGTCGCCTGCACGGCTATCAGCTCTGGTTGAACCTGCCCGCCAAAGACAAACATCAGCCAGCCGACTACCGCGACCTGAAACCCATTGACCTGACCGAATGGACGGATGCGCAGCAACGCCGTTTCCGCCTGGTGGCAGGCGAACTTCTCGATGGCGAACAACGTTATCAAGGGCCAATCCAACGGGCGGCCACAGATGTTCTGTTTGCCGACATCACCCTGCCCGCACACCAGGCCTGGTCATTTTTGGATCAACCGGAACGAACCACCCTGCTGATCATGATTGAAGGCGACCTGACCGCACCATTCGCCCTTTCAACCGGCGAAGTGGGACAGATAAAAGGCAACGGAGAAATTCAGGCGGGCGAACAGGGCGCACGGTTTCTGCTGATCGGCGGCCAACCACTCAACGAACCCGTCGCCCGACGCGGCCCGTTTGTGATGAATACGCAAGAAGAACTGGAACAGGCCTTTGCCGACTACCGAGAGGGGCGATTTTAGCCCCAACGCTTAAAAAAAGTCCTGTCACCCTGAGCGAAGTCGAAGGGTCTTTCAATCACCGTTATGCCCTTAAGAGATGCCTCCGCTTCGGTCGGCATGACAAGAGATTTGATGCACGCAATATAAACCTCTAAGCGGAAATCAAAACTTCAGATCGGCTTGCCATTCCAGCAGTACTTGCAACAGTTGACGGGCCTGATCCGCTTTGTCTGATCGGGTTAGGTGGCGAGTGTGTTCTGCTGTGATTAAGGTCAGGGCGTTGTCCGGCTGATCGAAGCCTAGTTTGTCGCCGACTTGGTTGGCGCAGATCATGTCGAGCTGCTTGGTTTGGAGTTTGGTTCGGGCGTGGGCTTCCAGATTTTCGGTTTCGGCGGCGAAGCCGACCAGGATCGGGCCTTTACCGCCGTTCTGGGCTTTCTGCTCTCCGGCCCAGCCGATTATGTCAGGATTTTTGATCAGTTTGAGGGTCAGTTCATCGGCGTCCGGGGATTTTTTCAGTTTCTGCTCGGCCGGTTCGGCCACCCGATAATCGGCCACGGCGGCGGCTCCGATCAACACATCCGTCTGTGCAAACTCGGCCTGTACGGCATCAAACATCTGCTGGGCGGTGGCCACATCGACACGCCTGACGCCTGCGGGCGTGGGCAATGCCACCGGCCCGGCGATCAGGGTGACGTTCGCACCGGCCTCGGACGCGGCCTGCGCCAGCGCAAAGCCCATGCGCCCGGAACTGCGATTGCCCAGAAAGCGCACCGGATCAATCGGTTCCTGCGTGGGTCCGACGGTGATCAACACCTGCTTGCCTTGCAAAAAGGCCTGGGTTTTTAACCAGGCCTGGTCATTTTTGGGTTTGGATGAACCAGACAGGGCGGATTGGACGGATTCGGTTGCGGTCACAATCGCGGTTTCTTCCGCCAGCCGCCCTTCACCGGTTTCGCCACAAGCCTGCTCGCCTTCGCCCGGCGGCACCACGGTAATGCCTCGTGCTTGCAAGGCTTGCAGATTCTGCTGGGTGACCGGCTGCTGCCACATGACCCGGTTCATGGCCGGTGCCACCACCAGCGGGCGATCACAGGCCAGCACCAGTGTGGTCAGCAGATCGTCGGCCAATCCGGCAGACAGTTTGGCCAGCACATTGGCGGTCGCCGGAGCAATCACCAGCACATCGGCCCATCTGGCCAACGCAATGTGGTCCATCCCGGCTTCCTGTTCCGGATCGAACAATTCGGTCCGCACCGGGTGGCCGGACAACGCCTGAAAACTGAGCGGGGCCACAAAGGCCTGCGCCGAGTCGGTCATCACCACTTGCACCTCGTGCCCGGCCTTGCGGTACAGACGCACCAGATTCAGCGCCTTGTAGGCGGCAATGCCACCGGTCACGCCCAACAGAATGTTCATGATTTTGCCTCGTCAAACGCTGCGGTCAAGGATTCTGGCAGACGGGCCGGTCGCCCGTTGCGGGTATTGACGCCGATGGTGCGCGCGTCCACCATCAACTTGCCGTCGTCGCGCACAATCTGCTGCTCAAACACCGCTTTTGTCCGCCCTTCCGCCACCATGCGCACAGTGACCTCAAACCGGTCATTGGGCTTGAGCGGTGCTTTGTAATCCAGTTCGGCACGAATCAACATCAGATGCACGCCTTCGGTTGCCAGCGCGGCAAAATCAATGCCCTGCTCATGCAAAAACGCATGACGCGCATGCTCCAGATAATTCTGATAAACGGCGTTATTGACTACGCCTTGCAGATCGCACTCATAATCACGTACCTGCATCGATACTTGAAACATTGTCACTTTCCCAAACTTGCTATACGATACGTGTATTCTAGCAAAACAAACCGGAACCCGGCATGGCCATTTGTCACTGGCATGAAAACGACCGCCCCAGAGAAAAACTGCTGAAATTCGGCGCAGACCAACTGAGCGACGCCGAATTGCTGGCGATTTTTCTGCGCACCGGCGTCACCGGTCAAAGCGCGGTGGAGTTGGCGCAGACCCTGCTGGACCAGTTCCAGAGCCTTTCGTCCCTGCTTGCTGCCTCTTATGACGACTTCTGTCAGGGCAGAGGGCTGGGGCAAGCCAAATACGTGCAGCTGCAGGCGGTGCTGGAAATGTCGCGCCGCCATTTTCAATCCGGTCTGCAAAAAGGCAAGGCCCTGACAGAGCCGGAGACCGCCGCCCATTATCTGCAACACCACCTGACCCATCAACCCCGCGAAACCTTCGCCGTATTGCTGCTCGATCAGCAACATCGATTGATCACCTTTGACGCCCTGTTTACCGGCACCCTCAATCAGGCCGCCGTGCATCCGCGCGAAGTGATCCAAAGCGTGCTCGACCATCAGGCCGCAGCCGTGATTCTGTCCCACAATCATCCTTCCGGCGATCCGGCTCCCAGCGACAGCGACCACCAACTGACCCAACGCCTGAAAACGGCGCTGGCGACCATTGAGGTACGCTGTCTGGATCACATCATCATCGGCGACCGCGGTCGCTGGCATTCCATGGCACAGGCAGGCCAATTATGAACCAATTGATTCAAACCGTACGCTTCATTCTAGGCAGTCTCTGGCTGTTGCTCAGTCTGTTTGTGGCCGTTGGGGTCGTTTGGTGGGCGCTGGCCCAGGCGCATTTTTTGTACCCGGTGTGGCACGACCATGCCGGCATTGCCGACACGATTGAGCGCCACGCTCCCGACAACCATTTCAAGCCGGATTTCGCTCACACCTCAGCCGACACCCGTTATCAGCTGTTTGCCGGCATCGTCGCTGCCCTTCACCAACGGGGCGAGGGATTGACCCAGCTGACCTATCAGACCCCGGAGCAGACCGTGCCGCTGTTGCGTCCGGCCGAAATCGAGCATCTCAAAGCGGTGGCGACGGTGGTGGAGCGCGGGACCGAACTCTGGTGGTGGGGGCTGCTGGCCTGGGCATTGCTGACCGCCATGCTGTTGTGGCAGCGCTGGACCCCACCGCCCGGGCAGGCCTGGTGGCTTTTGCTGGGGTTGGGCGTGGTCGGTGGACTGGCGTGGCTGACCGTCGGGTTTGAAGCGGCCTTTTACGGCCTGCACGAAGCGCTGTTTCCGGCATCGCACCAATGGTTTTTCTATTACGAGGAATCGCTGATGACCACCCTGATGCAGGCACCGGACCTGTTTGCCTGGATTGGCGCGACCTGGCTGGGCCTGACACTGGTGGCCTTTGCCATGACCGCCCACGCGATGAAAGCGCTGGAAAATCAACTGGTCGACAAGCACCCGCCCTATATGGTTTAAAAAAGAGGGTTTAAAAGAGGCTTTGGGAATGTTTGAAGCGGCTTACGCGGCTTCCGCAAAGAAATCCACAGGCAACGCTTGCTTTTGTCCGGTTTTTCCTCCATAATTCCGCTTCTTATTTTTCATCACTGGGTCAAGTCATTGACCGGTCTGTGGAAATCTAGAAATATTCGAATATTTTTAATGGCCCGTTTGCACTGCCCAGGCAGGTAAACAGGGTGTTTGAGAGGACTAGAGAAATGTCGAAAGTATGCCAAGTCACAGGTAAACGACCTGCCGTCGGTAACAATGTTTCCCACTCTCATCGTAAAACTCGTCGTCGTTTTCTGCCAAACCTGCAAACACACCGTTTCTGGGTAGAGAACGAAAGCCGTTTCGTCAAACTGCGTCTGACCACTGCTGGTATGCGCATCATCGACAAAAACGGCATCGAGTCAGTGCTGGCAGAGATGCGTGCACGTGGTGAGAAGGTTTAAGGAGAGCCATCATGCGCGATAAGATCAAACTGAAATCGACTGAGAGCGCCTATTTTTATACCACGGATAAAAACAAGCGCAATATGCCCGGAAAATTCGAGATCAAAAAATACGATCCGTTTCTCCGCAAGCATGTGATCTTCAAGGAAGCCAAAATCAAGTAAATTGCAGATTGGCTTTTTTGCAGCAAAAACCCGGCCTCGGCCGGGTTTTTTTATGTCTGTCTTTTTCGCTTCTGCCCGATACCAGGCGTTGCCGCAGCTCAGGCCATGCGAACCCGATTGCGCCCCTGATCTTTCGCCAGATACAGCTGCTCGTCCACACGGTGATAAATTTCATCGGCTTCGAACGCTTCCTCCGGGTCACAGAACACGGCCCCGACGGACAGGGTCAGAATGCCCTGTGGCGCTTCCGGGTTGGCAATGGCGCAATCCGAGACCGCGCGACGCAGATTATCGCAATGCTCATAAAACACCTCTGCGGTCGGCATGGTGGTCACCACCATAAACTCTTCGCCACCCATCCGGAAAATGTAATCGCCACTGCGAGAAAAACGTATTTTCAACAGGTCCGCTACCTGCACCAGCACCTGATCACCATGCTGATGGCCAAAATAGTCGTTGATCTGTTTGAAGTAATCCAGGTCCAGCATGGCCGCACACAACGAGCTTTTCTCACGCTGATGGCGTCTGAGCTCTTTGGGAAACTGCTGATTGAAAAAACGACGGTTATACACACCGGTCAGCTCGTCTTCAATCGAGAGTCGCTCCACCTTTTTACGGTCGGTGATGTCGACCCGGGTGGCCCAAACCTGCCGGACCTCGCCTTTCCAGTCGCGCACCGGCGAGAACGTCAGTTCCACCCAATACAACTGCCCACTTTTTTTCCGACCCTGAACTTCGCCACGCCAGCGCTTGCCCTCCAGCAACAAGGCCAGAATCTTGTCCTGACGACGGCTGTCAATCTGATCGGTCGACAGGTCGAGATAATTCATGTCGGCCAAATCGTCACGACTGTAACCGGTCAGGCGCAAAAAACTGTCGCTGGCTTTGATCACGCGCATGGTTTCCAGGTCAATCAGGGTGGCATACGTCAGTTCGTGAATCTGATCGATGTAGGCCTGCTGACGCTTTTTCTGATAACGATACACCACCGCCAGAGCGATCAGGAACAAGGCCAGCAGCGCCACGGCTCCGGCCAGCTTCCACAGCTGCCTGCTGTCGAGTTGATTGACCACTTCCAGCCGAATCCAGCGATTGAAGATTTCCTGACGCTCCTGCTCGGTGATCGAATGCAGGGTTTTCTGAATGATGCTGAACAGAATCGGGCTGTCACGACGCACCCCCATGGCCAGTTCAAAACGCTGCTCCGACTGGCCGATCACATGCACCCCGGTCAGACCGTGCTGATTGATCGCATAATTGACGGCCCCCAGATTGCCGGAATAGGCGCGGGCCCGACCATCAATCACGGCTTCAATGCCTTCTTTGACCGAGCCCACTTTCAGAACACGGATGTCGGGAAAATGCTTTTGCATGGCTTCTTCCGACCAGTAGCCTTCTACCACGGCCACGGTTTCGTGATTCAGCTGGTTGTAGTCCTGAATATAGGACATGTCTTTGAGCCCCACCAGCACCATTGGAAACGACAGATAAGGCTGGGTAAAACGCATGTATTTCTGACGTTCCGGCGACCCTACGGCGCAGGAATACATGTCCACTTCGCCGCTTTTGGCCATGGACACCACTTCTGACCAGGCCTGGTCCTTGACCGGCTCGAATTTCACGCCCAGCCGATCTTCGAACAATGCCAGATACTCCGCCGCAATGCCCTGATAGCGTCCGGCCTCATCAACGAATTCAAACGGCTCCCAGTTAATGTCATTGCCAATCCGGATCACCGGGTTATGCATCAGAAACGCCTGCTCCTGAGGGGTCAGGGTCAGGCTGCTGGGCTGGAACATAAACGCTTTCCACTCAACACTGCGATAAGTGGCTTCGGTGATCAACCCGGCATCTCTGGCGCTGGCGGCCGTGGCCTTGACCTTGGCCACATCCACATCGCCAATCGGGGTATTGCCACTCTGCACATACTGGCGGGTCAGTTTGGCTTCCGAAAGCAGCGCGTCCCGGGATTTGATCACATCATAATGCGCCATAATGTAATCCACAACCAGCTCGGGGTTGTCCAGGGCATACTGCCAACCCCGAGCCGTGGCATCGCGAAACGCCTGCACCCTGTCCGAATGCTGGCGGGCAAAATAGCTTGAGGTGACCACCATGTCGCCATAGCTCTGCGAACCGTAGGATTTGGGATCAAGAACGTGGAATGGCACACCTAGTTGCTTGAGGCGATAGGGTTCGTTGGTCATATAAGCGGCGTACAGATCCACTTTGCCCTCGATGAAATCTTCCAGACGCCCACTGGCGGGGACCTCGACGATGGGCTGAGGGCTGAGTTTCTGAATCTGGCGCACCAGATTCATCACCTGCATGTTCTGCTGGTGCATCACCGTTTTGCCACCGGCTTCGGACAGGTCGGTAATGGGTTCGTGACTGAGCAGAATCATGGGCGAATACTGAAAAGCGCTCATCACCAATCGAATGGGGGCGCCTCGGGCAAAGTCGGCCACCAGCGTGCTGTAGCCCACCGCCAAATCGGCCTGCTGGGATTGCAATACCTCCGTCGGAGTCTGACGAGGATTCCAATTCTGAATCTCTACTTTCAACCCCTGATCCCGGTAAAACCCCTGCATTTGCGCGGCATAGAAGCCGGCAAACTGAAACTGGTGATGCCAGTTCAAACGCAAACGCACCGTCTGCAGCGACGACTCGTCTGCCACGGCCTGCGGTGCCTGAGCCGCCATACCCGGCTTTATCCATCCCAACATGACCGAGACAAGCAGACCAGTGACCAGCAACCATCGGGGTATGAAAGAACGCATCAGATTCATCAATATTTTCAACGAGCCAGGCACGTAACGTTCCAATGGCTCTGCGCTATCCACACATTCATAGTATTTTCCAGAAAAAAGCAACTCGGCAAGTTTACCAAATCCACGCAGGGATCACCCTAATTAAAACGGGTTTATGATGCCTGCTCCACTGTCAGAAAGGCCAGAAACCCACTCATCTCAAGTACCTGATATACCGGAGGTTGCACCTTCACCAAACGCAAAGATTCCCTGCGCTCGTCCAGACGCTTGGCCAGTCGCAGAATCATGCGCAACCCTGCGCTGGACATATAAGCCACCTCTCCCAAATCCAGAACCACGTCCGATTGATCAGCCAAAGCCAAAACCTCTGATTCCCATTGCGGCACACTCACGGCATCCAGGCGACCACTCAGTGCAAAAACAGAGGATTTCTGCCCATTGCCTTCAGGGTTTGCCGCGTCGTTTTCAATTTCTGACTCGCTCATTGGTTTTCCTTTTGTATATTGCAAACATTGCCAATCCTGTCAGTTTCAATCCGAATCTGTCAGGGCTTTCCACAAGGTCAGAAGATTGCATCCATTCTGATAACGCCAACGCCATTTGGTCACGCTTTTTCGTACAAAATGCAATCCCAACCCACCAATGGTCCGCTCAGAAAGCCCCTCTTCTGTCGGTACCGGCGGCTGTGCTGTGGGGTCAAAAGCCTCGCCCGGATCACGCAATTCAAACCAGATACACCCATCTTCCAATCCGCTCCGAATCCGAAACGACGCTGGCGAACCGGGATGATCCACGCCGTTGCGATTGTGCATAACACTGTTGGTAAACAGTTCATCGATTGCCAGTTCCAGCTGCTGCCGGGCACGCTCGCTGCAACCACTCTCCTGACATCTCTGAGCAACAAACCCAATCACATCCGGCAAAGCCTCAAGCTGCCAGGGAAAGTATTGCTCAACCATGGCCATCTGATCTGTTCCCGATATAAGCCAAACACAGCAACGTACGATCATCCGACACCGGCGCCCCTTTGATAAAACCACTGACAGACTGAAGCACTGTCAGCGCCATCTTATCCGGTGCCACCTGCCTGAGAGACTGACTCAGATCCATCAGCCGACCTTCGCCAAATGGCTCCTGACTGGCGTCAAAGGCTTCTGTGATGCCATCCGTGTACAACACCAGACGATCCCCCTGCGACAGGTTCAATGAATGGCATTCCCACTCAAGGCCTTCAAGCATCCCCAGCACCGTACCCCGAGCCTGATCCAGCCAGCGACCAGTGTCATCGGCCTGCAGCAGGAGCGGCGGATTGTGCCCGGCACTGGCGTAAGCCAAGTGGCCGCTATCAACCGCCAGCACACCCAGAAAAACGGTTACAAACAACTCAAGCGGGTTTTCCTGCAGCAACCGCTGGTTGACGCGATGCAGAATGTCTCCGGGAGTGGCCTCTGCACCCAGTTCAAATGCCGCATTCTGGATTTCGGTACGGCAAATGGCCATGAAGAAAGCCGAAGGCACTCCCTTATCGGAGACATCGGCCATCACAAGCACCACACGATTGTCGTCGATCAGAAACACATCGTAAAAATCCCCGCCCATTTCTCTGGCCGGTTCCATGGCCGCCGAAAACGCCAGCCGCCCTTCAATATCCGGAAAGCTTGTGGGCAATATCGCTTTCTGAAAAGTACGGGCCACATCCAGTTCCTGCGTCATGCGGTCGTTCAGGGATACTAATGCCTGGTTTTTCTGTTGCAGCAACCGGGTTCGCTCCTGCACTTTTCTATCCAGGTCCGCCTCACGCTCGCCGACGGTTGCCGCCATCTCTTCAAATACCTGCGACAGGCGGCCAAATTCGTCGTTTCGTTCGGCCAGCCCCTTCATATCAACGAGATCATAGCGCCCTTTGGCAACCCAGGATAGGGCTTCATTGATCACTGCCAGCGGCCGTGTGACGCGCCGGGACATAAATGCGGCCAGCAACAGGGCCGCCACAAGCACAACCAGCGTCACCCGTATTACGCTGTGAATCAGCGCAACCTGTGCCTGCTCCAATCGCTCTACCGGCAAATGAAGCAAGGTCACCCCCTGCAATCCGGAAACAGGATTGACCAGAGGGGCACCAACCACCAGCACATGATCTTGCATTCGCGTCCGTGTTGTTTTGCTTTGATAAATGGTTTCCAGCCAGTCCAGCGTCTCCGAGTCCAGCGCCATTTCTTCTTTTGCGCCTTTGATGCTGCCTGACGCCAGGGTTTTCATATTGGGGGACAAAACCCAGATGGCATTGAGCTTGCCCTGCCCGACCAGCTTCTGCACCATGTATTCCAACCCGACCTGTTTTTTCAGAGCGTGCAGAAAATCGGCATTGAGGCCGACCTCCACGATGCGTGGTTGATCCACCCCTGTAACCCCCACGTATTTAAACAGTTTCTGATCCAATTCTCTGGGCTGAGCTCTTTGCACCACTTGAGCCACATCATTGGTCAGCAGCGGCCAGAAGGCATGGGCCTGAGGCTGTTTCTCAGGGTTTGGATCAAACACAAACCCTTCTATGCCTACCGAATTATAAACCGCCTCGCCGAAGCTGTCTGTGACCCATATCTCATCAATCACGCTCCGCTCGGTCAGGGTTTTCAGCTCGGCGTTAATCACATCCTTCCCCAATTGTGCTGTTTCAGCCGTTGCCATCCATTGCGCAACAATCTGGGCTTGAGCCAACATTTGATCGCCCAGTATCGCTTCCACTTTCTGGGGGATTTCATCGGCCGCTGCCGCACTGCGGGAAAGCAGTTGCGCGATCAACTCTCCGTCCTTTCTGGCCTCATCAAGCACACTGCTGCGTGCCTGCCACCCCACAACCAGAGACACTGACAGTACAGACACCAGCACCACGGCCGTCACAAACAAAAGCACTCGATTACGATAATGCATTCAGTGACCCACTCCTGCTGTTGAAGATCCGTATTGCGACAGCATCAGTTGTTCAATCAAGGCCTGTTCTGCAAACACCCGATTTTTAAGCGTTTCAAAGGCGTCGCTCGCCGCCGTCACGCTGTGCGGAGGAATCTCAACGTGGTTTAAATACTGCAGGGACAAGGTCATTGGCCAGGGCGACATTGGCATCCAGCCGGACACGAAAAAGCCCAAGGTTTCCGCCACCGCAATGTTTCTCGGCGCTTGAGGATCGGCCAGATTGATTTGCAGATAAATCACATCCACCTTTTCGGAACTGAGTCGATACAACTCACGACTGAGCAATGCCACCAGATCGGCTCCCGCCTGCTGCAATTCAATCTGCGCAATATTCAAGGCCGCATTCAAATGCGATGACAATTGCGAGTTTGACCAGGCCTGGTGATTTTCAGGCGCGCCCGCCGACAAGACGCTCTGGTGTGCCAGTCGGCGTTGCGCCGCTAACTGCGATATTTCCTGCACCGCATTCGGGTCATCGGCCAACGCCTCATCAGAACCCACCACTTGAATGTCATCCACCTGCAAGTCATGAAACCCTGCCATTAAGGTTTTCAACCAGGCCTGGTGCCAAGCGGGAAGATACACGCGCTTTTCGCGAACCGTTTGAAAAAAACGCATCGAAATATAGGTGCTTTCACGATGCTGTGCCGACTCGTCCAACTGCTTGAATTTAATCGCTGGGGCAAAGCCCAGCTGTAAGGCGGTCGGCTGAAAACCGAATTCCAACGCCGTTTTTTGGGTATAGGGATGAATGGCCACCGCATGGGCAAACGCGACCTGAGCGTTCGATTTGCTCAACGCTTGCATTAGATGACGCACCATGGTTTTCATTAAACCGCGTCCGCGAAGACGCGGACTGACCACCGCCATGCCCCACTCCACCAACGGGTCGTCCGGTTTGGCGCGCATCAAGGCAATGTGCCCCACCAGCTCGCCCGAGGTCTCGCCAGCCACCACCCAACTGTCCAGTGTCTCCGAGGCAATCGCCTTGCGAATGCCATCGGGATAATAAAGGGTGTCATCGACATAGGTGTAGCCATAACTGCGGTACACCAGCCGCGACACCTGGATTTCCTCACCGGCATACAGCCGCCGCACAGGCGACAAGGGTTCGTCGGATACGCCGGACGCCTGTGTTTCGCTGTCGGTGACATTCTCATTGTCGGCATTGTCCGTTTCCAAAGCGCCTTCCAGGGTGGCAATATGTCCACCGGCCAGACGCCAAGCCAGTTCAATCGACACCCCCTCCTTGCCCAAATTCGATAACTGATACTGATCCACCACTTGTTTGAGCAAAAACGCTGACAAGCCCTCATCCAGCGGCGTGTTCAGCAAATCGGACTGGTGCGCCTGTCGCGGGTCATATTCGGGAATCATCGACCAGTTAAACGGCAGGCCACGGCTATTGAGCCGGACTTTCAAAAAGCCGTCTTCCAGCCGAACGTCCAAGCGAAACACCTGCGAATCGGCGTCCGTTTCGTCCAACGAAAACCGTAAAACCGTGGTCACCAGCTCTTCCAGTGCCAACTCCAGCTTAAACTGCTGTTGCACCGGAAAAGCTTGGCGTCCGGCAAATTCGGTCAAGGTCGCCTGAATGGTGAGCAAACTGTCCAAGCAGGCGGGCAATTCCAGTTTTAACCAGGCCTGCTTAGATGGCAACAATGCATTTTCAGGCATCAGGCATTCGACTCCGCACGGCGATCCACCACCCGCAGCAATTTGCCGGTACGGGGGTTGGTGTGCATGGCCTCCAGACCGATCCATTCCACCTCCAGCGGGCGCAACAGGTTTTGCCCCACCAAACTCGGGTAGAGTGTACGTTGCCGGTAAAACTCATCCCGCACTTGTAAACCCTGTTCGTGTGTCATCCCCTCGGGTTCGGCCACGGCCAAGCGCAAACAGCCGCCATCTTTTCGGTCAGCATGATCCACCACCACCTGAAAATTGATCACCTGTTGCGGTAAAGCCGCCTCATCCAGAATTTTCTGGATGTCTTCGATGTACACACTCACCGGCCCGATGCGCGCCACTTCCTGACTGCGCCCCAACAAACGGAAACGCCGCGCCGGTGTGCCGGGTTCATCCAACCATTCCGCACGATCACCGACCGGGTAACGCACCACCGGCATCAAACGGCGATTTAAGTTGGTCATATACAGAAAACCGGCTTGACCAGTGGCTTCGATGGGCTGCAAATCATCATCGAGCAATTCCACCTGAGTATGACCATCATACAAACGATGCACCCCGCGCTCGCAGCTTTGATCGACAAAGCCCAACTCACCGTAATCCACACCGGCCACGCCAATGGATTCGACTCGGCACCCAGGCAGCACCGCCTGCACCGCCGCAACCTGGTCGGGCTGCATGGGTTCGCCCCCATAAATCACTCGTTTGATAATGCGTTTTTCCGGCGGCATCTTGGCGAATGCAGGCAGCAATTTCATCATGGTCGTCGGCACCACTGCCAGGGTTTCAATCTTGAAAAATTCAATCGTATTAAAGATTTCTTCTTCGCTGGCCAGGCCGGACACCGGAAACTGCACCCCGACCCCCGCTTCTTCCATGCTGCGGGCGATGAACATAAAGGAGGCGTACAACTGACCACCGTAAAACAGGTTTGCCACCCGCTCATCCTTGCGCATTCCGGCACGCTTTAAGCCGTCGCCAAAGACTTGGCAGAAGGCTTGCCAATCATCATACGAAAAATACGAGTATTTTGGATTGCCCGTGGTGCCGCCACTTTTAAACACCACCGTTTCCGCCAGGTCTGCAGTCAGTACGCGATTGTGTTCAAACAGATTCGCTTCCCAAAAGGCTTTGGAATCCACCACCGGCAAATCGGCCAGCGCAATCGGCTGACTGGCATCCGGCCAAGCGTCCTGCCACAATTCGCGATAATACTGCGAATGCTGACGCACAAAGCGCAAATGCGCTAACAGGCGATCTGAAAAAGGGGCAAGCTCTGTCGTTTGCTGCGAGTTGTGTTGTGTTTCAGACATAATCCTTCCTTATCGATAATCGCACACTGGGCGAATTTTGCCACTGGCGCGCACGGTGTCCATTTGTTCGCGTGGCATCAACGCCACCGACACTTCCGTGCCCAAACCGGCCTCAATCATATAGTTGAGCACCTCATAATCGGCCACCAAGCGGTTTCGAACCGCCTCCGCTTCCAGACCGGCGTTGTCGAGCAAACAGACGCGAATTTCATTTTTCTGGTGACTCGGGTGAATCTGAACCTGCACCGGCCCGATGTAATCAAAGCCCTGTTCCAGAATGCGCACAAATTCACGGTAATTCAAAAAGGGACCACCCGCCTTGAAGAAATCCCCGGTACGGCCAGTGAGTTCAAACTTGGGATCCGTGCGTCCACAGGCGCAGGGTTCGGTGATCCAGCGCCCGGTATCCCCGACTTCATAGCGCTCAATCTGAGGCTGAATGCGATCTTTCGGGGTAAAAATCAGCCGTCCGATCTCGCCTACCGGCACCGGTTCATTGGAATCCATTGCCACGATTTCCAGCGACTTGGCGGCCGACAGCAAATGGTGTTGCGTGCCTTCACACGCCCAGCATTGATACCCCATGGGCCCAATATCGTTGGAACCATAGGACGCTGAACGCACCACCGTCACCCCATGCGCCTTTAAAAACGCCACTTGCGAGGCGGTCATGAGTTCGCCGCCGTAAAACACTTTTTTCAAGGAACCGTTTTTCAACCGCTCGCCACCGCGCTCAAACAGCGCAATGGCAAACGACGGCGGCGCGACCATCGCGGTGGCGTCAAAGCGCTGGATGACGTCAATCACTTCATCGTAATAATCGCCAAGACACATCGGCAGCTGCGGCACGCGCAACGTTTCCAGAATCGTCCAAAAGCTGATAAAACTGCCGTACATCTGTCCGGCCGCAAAAAGATTGATGACCCGGTCGCGCTCCGGATCCAAACCGGCGGCCACGATGCCATGGGCGGCAAAGCGCATTTGCAGATGGTAGTCGTCCCAAGTGAATTTTGACCAGATGGGTGCCCCGCTGGAACCGCCGCTGCGAAACACCAGGTCTGGCTGTTCAAAGGCTTCGGCCAAGGCGCGAAACTCGGGTTTGCCAGCAATGGGGGTCTCCGGCGTCGCGGTTGGGCGTTCAACGGGAGACGCCTCCAGTTCGGCCAAACGGCCGACGCCGCTTTTCGCCAACAGGTGTGCTGGGGCATCCACCGTCACTCGGCGGGTAAACCGCTGCAAGGCATAAACGCCGTCGTGCGGCGCACCCTGATAACCGCCCATCATTTCACCCGGGCGGGCAATGCGCGTCACTCCGGAACCCAGCAGATAACGGGTGACTTCCGTCAAGGAACCCTGCCCGCAAGCCAAGCCGCACGATTGCAACCAGGCACGCATCGGGCGCAACAGCATCGGAATCTGCCGGCGTTCAATCGGTCGAATCCATAAGGTACGATACAAGGGCGACGGGGTCAGGCCTGGGCGCTCGTCCAACAACAACCGCCAGGGCGATTCGTTATTATCCGATTCCCATACCTGCGTCACCCCAAACGCCTGCTCGGCTTTGGCAATGGTGGTCACGGTGGTGATTTCCGCCTGTTCCGCCAGGCCTGGTATTTTCGTGGGTAAGGTGTGCGCCTTGGCTTTGAGCGCCGCGGCCAGGTCTTCCGCCACTTGGTTCAAACGCGCGCGGTCACCTTCCACCCACAAGGATTGCGGGCTGGAGCAGGCCTGCTGGTCCAGCCGACACATATCCAGCATCGTGCCCTCAATCGCCTGCTGATAGGCCGTTTCGTCAGCAAACAGATCCTCAGCGAAATAGTTAAAAGAAATTTTATGCCCCCAGGCAATCACGCGCGTGCCTTCGCCGGTCATGTCGCGCACGGCGGCGACCGCCTTTTCCCCACCCCAGACGGACACCGCATCCGACTGATCGAAAAAGGTTTGCAATAAGTCCTGATCGGACGACGACACGTGCACCACCGCCACATACTGCTGCAAACGCCCGCCCGGGTCAGCCTGACACAAGGCCTCGGCAAACAGCGCGGCAAACGCCGAGTCGCGCGCGCTGAGCTTGACCACATTCAGATTGCCCGCCAGCAACGATTCCACCAGCCCCAGCGCGGCCACCAGAAACACATTCGCCGGCATAACGTGCGTCACCAGCCCAACCGGGTACCAGGCTTCAAATTGCCGGTCGGGATAACGACGCTCCAAATCACCAGGCCTGGCGGTTCCCAGTTCGCTGAGCAGTTTTTTCTGCAAAGTGGCCTTTTGCAAATCCGACGGCATGGCGCGAATCATGTCACGCGCTTCCTGCGCATCCATATCCGTTGCGACCGCCGCCACCAAGCTGTCAAACAAAGGCGAGTCGGTGCTGAGATCCGCCGCCACCCGTTCGCAGGCCTGGTAAAAATCATCATATGGAAAAGGCGCGTCCAACGCCGCCTGAACCACGTCCGGCAACTGAGCCGCCTTGTCCGCCAACTGGGCGTGATCGAGCCACGTCCCAAACCAAAAATGCTGTGCCATCTTCTGTTTTATCCCCGTTTTTTTGTCGTCTTAGACGTCTTGATCGCCTTAACCGTTTTGATTACGTCCGATCATCACCGTTCACTTCAACATTTCCGCAGCGGCCACCGCGCAACTCTTGTTGGCCGATACCCCGGCGCGCCCCAGTATTTCAAACCAGGGCGTCGGCGGTTCTTCGGCATCCGCCAGATCCGGCTGGTGCCAGACCGCCATATCGCCCATCACAATACTGTGCGCGGGCACAGAGGTAATATAAGGCGACACAAACGACAAAAACCCTGGTTCACCAGGCGGTAAAGGTTGCAGGGTTTTCACATCCCGAATCACCACCCGCGACCAGATCGGCTGGTGCAAACGGTGTTGACGAGAGGTGACGTAAGGAATGCTGTGCTCCACCGAGCCGAAACTCTCAATCACCGACGTCTCAGGAATGCCCAGCCAGTGCGCAATCTGGGCGCGCATGTCTTCACGGGAAATGGCCTGATCGGCATGGCCTTTCCAACCACCGCCGAACATCACCCAACTGCCTTCCGGCAGCCGCAGCGGCGCTTCGTTCATGGACGCCATCCGTTGCAGAATAAAATGCAAAAACGCCGGAAAACCGATAATCCGCACAGGGGTATCGCCCTGCGCCCATTGCTTGAGCTTGTTGATGGCACCGAAACCGTCAAACTGATGACCTTCCGCGCCCAGATAGCGCAGCGCCCAAAACTGCTCTGCCACCGGCGCAAACTGCATCAGAAACTGGTTGGTGTTGGAGGTGCCGACCTTTAGCCCTTCATACGGCTCATAGGCGTTGACCAGATAATGCGCGGGTTGATCGGACATGACGCCACGTTGTTCCATAATGCGTAGCACCATGTCACGGGCGTGACCCAAAGTGAATTCATCAAAAAACATCTGACTTTTCTGCCCGGTGGTACCGGAAGAGGTGAGGGTTTTCAACTGCCCCTGGTCAGGCAGAGACAACACCTGATTGCGTTTGAAGAAATTGGCGTGAATCGGCGGCAAGGCCAGCACATCATCCATCGTTTGAATCTCGGCGGCTTCCACCCCGTTTAATTCGGCAAAACGCCGATACCAGGGGCTTTGCTGCTGATGCCAATGGGTGATGTCACGCATGGCTTGAATAAAAGGCTGATCCGTTTGCGCATTGGGCAAATAAGGCTCTCTGCGTTGGCAGAAAGCGGCAACGGATTCGGGGGCAGGCGACAGGGGTTCAGAATCAGACTGGCTGAACATGAAAGGATCCTTATGATTACTTAGCGTTTAGTGAAATATAATCATACATTTTTTAAGGACCGTTTTCATGCAAGTTTCATGTAACTTTTCAGGTCCGAGTGCGCACCTTGCCAGTCGGATTTAAAAAGGGGATCAAATCAAGCCTGCGCGGCGGACGTTTCAGACATCTGTTCACGCCGCCAGCGCCGAAAGGCCTGCGGCGTCATTCTGTGAAGCGGCAGGTTTTCGCGCAGAGTCTGCAAAGCCTCAAAGGCGTCTTCCAGTCCGGCAAACAGAGCGACCGATCCTTTTGCGCCGACAATGTGATAGCCGCATTCGTCTTTTTCGAGGCAATAGTGTTGCGTTTGCATAAGCGTCCCTCCTAACCTCTTTATCGGCCAATTGGCCGATTTGTGTACCGATATTCCCGCAGCAAGGTTCGCGCCATCGGTGCCCTGTTCTATAATGAGTGCTTTGCCGCTACCCTTGTCGAGTCGTTTTATGCCTGAATTACCCGAAGTGGAAACCACCCGCCGCGGCATCGCGCCCAGCCTGACAGACCGGACCATCACCCGGTTCGTGCTCCGTCAGGGCTCTCTGCGCTGGCCGGTACCGGCCGAACTGACCCAATTGTTACCAGGCCTGGTGATTTCCGGGATTCAGCGGCGTTCCAAATACCTGTTGCTGACCCTGACCCGCCCGCAAGGAACGCCTGTGGGCACTTTGCTGATTCATCTGGGCATGTCGGGCAGTTTGCGTCTGGTGTCAGAGCAGACGCCGCCGCGCAAGCACGATCACATTGATCTGGTGCTGGACGAAGGCACCTGCCTGCGTTACCACGATCCGCGACGCTTCGGGGCCTGGCTGTGGACCACCGAACCTCCGGCACAGCACCCGCTGCTGAAAAAACTGGGACCGGAGCCGCTCAGCGACGACTTTGACGGAACGGCCCTGTTTGATGCGCTGTCGCGCCGAAAAAGCGCGATCAAGACCTGCCTGATGAACGCCCAGATTGTGGTGGGGGTCGGCAATATCTACGCCAATGAAGCCCTGTTTCTGACCGGCCTTCACCCGCAAACCCCGGCCCACAGCCTGACACTGGCGCAATGTGACGCTCTGGCCGGGCGGATTCGTCACGTCCTGCAAGCGGCGATTGATCAGGGCGGCACCACCTTGAACGATTTTCTGTCCCCGGATGGCACCCCCGGTTATTTTGAACAACAGCTGTTTGTGTATGGCCGCGCAGGCGACCCATGTCGGCGATGCGCGCAGCCGATTGAAAAACGGGTCCTCAGTCAGCGCGCCACTTACTTCTGCCCACATTGCCAGCCGGAAGCCTTATGACCAACACGCGCTTGTACTCCCTGCGAGGTTTCACTAATATAGAGTTCTTCGCACCAGGGTCAGATTGCCATGCATGATTTTGTACGCCGCCCACTAAGACAATCCTTACTCGGCCCCTTATGGTTTTTGTTGCTGACCTTGACCATCCTGACAACAGGGCTGGCGGGCTGTTCTCAGCAAAACGACGGTCCCGCCCCCACGGTCTGGCCGATGCAGAAAGACTGCGATCTGCGTCAGGACGTTTGCACGGCCAAAGCCCCGGAACGTGTGACCCTGGCACAGGTGCCCGGTCAGATACCGGAACCGACACAGAGCGTGACCCTGTCGCTGAGTCCCCGACCGGTCAAGGTGGCGCGCAGCCTGAATGCGAACGTGCGCTTGAGCGGCTTTTCCCATGAGACGATTCAAACACTGGAACTGGATGTGGCCGGGCTGAATATGTACATGGGGTATAACCGCGTCACCCTGCAACAGCAGTCAGAAAAACGCTATGCCGGACCGTTGATGCTGGCCTTCTGCACCAACGACGAAATGCGCTGGCAGGTCACGGTCCTGATCACGCTGACTGACGGGCGCGAAATTCAGATTCCTTTTCAACTGACCACCTACAACCAACAGTCCGACTGACCCGGACACCGACAAACAGGAAACCGTATGAACTGGCACCAACTGTCATCCACCGATGTGCTGAAAAAACTGGAATCCGATTCGGAAAACGGACTGAGCCCGGACCAGGTCGAGGCCAGACAGGGCGAATACGGTCCCAACAGTCTGCAACAGACCAGACAAACATCGGCTCTGATGCTGTTTCTGTCGCAACTGAAAAACCCTTTGCTGGTGATTCTGGCCGTGGGTGCCGTGCTGTCTTTTATGACCGGACACCACATTGACGCCATCGCCATCAGCGTGATCATTGTCATCAACGCCATGATTTCGTTTGTGCAGGAATACAAGGCCCAGAAATCGATTGATGCGCTCAAAAACATGGCCGCACCCAAGTGTCTGGCCATGCGTGATGGCGAATGGCAGAAAATTCCCGCCAGCGAACTGGTCCCCGGCGACCTGATCAAACTGGCCAACGGCGACATCATTCCCGCCGACGCCCGCCTGCTCAAAGCCGACAGCCTTCAGATCGACGAAGCCGCGCTGACCGGCGAATCCGAACTGGCGCAGAAACAGGCCCAGGCCTTGCCCGAAGCCGACCTGGCGCTGGGCGACCAAAGCAATCGCGTGTTTATGAGCACGCCGATCAATCGCGGCCAGGGCATTGCCGTGGTCACCGAAACCGGCATGCAGACCGAAGTGGGCAAGATCGCCGACCTGATGCAAACCACCGAATCGCGCCTGAGCCCGTTGCAGCGCCGCATTCAGGAACTGTCACACGCCCTGATCTGGGCGGCGTTTGTGGTGGTGGCGCTGATCGTCGCGCTGGGCATTTATCAGGGACTGACGGCGATGGAACTGGTCACCACCACCATTTCACTGGTGGTGGCGGCGATTCCCGAAGGCATGCCCACGGTGGTCACCATCGTGCTGACGCTCGGGGCCAAGCAGATGATGCACCGCCACGCTCTGGCCAAGCAGCTGGCATCGGTGGAAACCCTGGGCGCGACCTCGGTCATCTGTTCCGACAAAACCGGCACCCTCACCCAGAACAAAATGCAAACGCTCAAACTCTGGGCCAGCGGCGAAATCTACGACATCAGCGGACAAGGCTACGAACCCAAAGGCGACTTTACCGACCCGAATGGCCATGTGGTCACCCCCGAACACCATTTTCATCTGACCCGAATGCTCGGCTTCTCGGTACTCTGTTCCGACACCGAGCTGGTGGAAGAAAACGGCCAGTATCGGATTCAGGGGCTGCCGACCGAAGGCGCGGTGGTGGTCGCGGCGGCCAAAGCCGGTATCACCGCCAAAACGCTGCAAAAAGATTTTTCCGTGGTGCGCACCCATCCGTTCGATTCCGGGCGCAAGATGATGAGTGTGGTGGTGCAGGACGACCACGGCCAGCATCACCTGATCGTCAAGGGCGCGCCCGACGTGGTGGCCCGCCACAGCGATGCCATCGACTGCGGCGACAAACGCCTCGACATCGTCAGTAACGAATCGATCATCACCGAGGTGGTCGAAGCCTTCGGGCGCGAAGCTCTGCGCACCCTTGCCGTGGCTCACCGCCCTTTGCAGGACAATGAAATCGATCTGCCAGCGGAAAAACTCGAACACAGTCTGGTCATCAATGGCATCCACGGCATCATCGATCCGCCACGTCCCGAAGCCACCAAAGCGGTGCATTCGGCCCACAAGGCCGGGGTGCGCGTGGTCATGATCACCGGCGACCATGCGGTGACGGCCAAAGCCATTGCCGCGCAAATGGGCATTGTCAAAGACGAAAGCGCCGATGTGATCACCGGCCCCGAACTCAACCAGATCAGTGACGAAGAACTGATTACCCGCGCCGCCAACGTCAGTGTATATGCCCGAGTCACACCCGAGCACAAATTGCGCATTGTGCAGGCGCTGCAAAGCAATGGCGATGTGATTGCCATGACCGGCGACGGCGTCAATGACGCCCCGGCTCTGCGCAAGGCCGACATCGGCATCGCCATGGGCCAGGGCGGCACCGACGTGGCCAAGGACTCCTCCGACCTGATATTGCTGGACGACAACTTTGCCACCATCGTCAATGCGGTCAGCGAGGGACGGCGCATCTACGACAACATCCGCAAATTCATCCGCCAGGCCCTGACCGCCAATGTGTCCGAAGTCTCGGCGATTCTGTTTGCCTTTCTGGTCATCATCGACGAACCCATGCTCTCGCTCGCGCCCCTGATGATTCTGTGGATCAACCTGGTCAGTGACGGCATCCCGGCGCTGGCGCTTGGGTTTGATGCCGCCGAAGACGACGTGATGAAACGCCAGCCGCGCGCCTCCGGTGAAAGTTTTTTTGCCGACCATCTGGGCACGCGGATTGTGGCCCGCGGGCTGGTCATGGGCGGCATGACCTTTTTCATGTTTTTCCACGCCCTGTCACTGGGCGAATCGGTTGCCTATGCGCAGACACTGGCCTTTATGACCCTGATTTTCGGGCAACTGGTACACGTATTTGATGCGCGCACCTTCACCACCCTGTTTCAGCGCAACCCTTTCAGCAACCGCATGCTGCTGGGTGCGGTGGCACTGTCCGCAGCCCTGTCATTGTTGATGGTCTATACCCCATTCGGGCAACTGGCCATCGGCACCGAAGCCCTGAGCAGTCCGCACTTGCTGATGGCGCTTTTTATGGGTGCTTTGCCGACGCTCGCCCTGTCCTCGCTCAAACAGGTGTTTGGCTTGCGCTGGCTCTGACACGGAAACCGCGACAGCTTGGCACAGCACCATGCCGGCCGAACAAGCTTTTTCACCAGGCCTGGTGGTTTTTGTGTTTTCTGTGCCCTTGGTTACGAAAGGATCGCAATATGGCCGACAAAACCAACCAACGCAACCGACTGACCAGGCATCTGCTGGTCGTGGGTTTTTGCGCGGCGCTGCTGTACATCGCCTACATGATCCTGATCGATGGCCAGATCCCAACCCGATTCAACAACGGATACCATTCGTTTGACGGCATCGAGCGGATTCTGGGACTGGTGCCTTTGACCATTGGTTCCGGCGTGCTGTACCTCTGGCTGAAAAACGTGATCAGAACCATCAGGCCTGGTTAAATGTGCAGGCAGTTTGTCGCCGTGAACGAATGGAACCAGCGAAACCACGGATAAGCAATGATCAATCGAATGCGCCGATTAAAACACCCGTTCATCTCTTATGATGGACTGGTCAGCGTCCAGTTTGCGGCCCTGGGCGGTTTGCTGGTGACAGGCCCCTGGCTGCTCACAAGCATTGGGTTGGTCTGGCAGATTCTGGGCGTGGTGCTGGGACTGTGGGCGGTGCAGACCATGCACCTGGGGCATTTCAATATCGTGCCCGACCCTCGCCCGGACTCAACGCTGGTGCAAGCCGGGCCTTACCGCTGGATACGCCACCCCATGTACACATCTCTGCTGCTGTTTTTCGCCCCGCTGGTGATCGCCACACCCTCGCCACTGCGCTGGGCACTTTTGGGCGCATTGATTCTGGACCTGCTGATCAAACTGCACTACGAGGAATCACTCCTGCGCGAACGCTTTTCCGACTACCCAGACTATCAACAACGCACCCACAAGATGGTGCCGTATCTGTTCTGAACACTCAGCCAAGAAATCCATCAGGGCATAAATGACCAGGCCTGGTCATTCAGGACCATCGCTGGTCTTTGGCATGCGTTCACAATGAATCGCGTTCGCCTTCGAGAGAATGCCAGACTCGCAAAATAATGATCGTATCGGCATGGACCGAATAACGGACAATGTATTGACCAAAGATAATGTCTCTCAGTGATGCCGGGTCCGGTGCCTGTCTCACTGAAACGCCCAGTTCAGGAAAGTCTGGTAACAATTCGATCTTATTCACGAGCTCAGAAGCCATTCGAGCTGCAGCATGGGGATTGTGAACGGCAATGAATTCGCGCAAACGAATCAAATCTGCCACCGCGTCTTCTGTGTACACCAGTTTCACTCAGCAGGCCCCGGTGCGCTCAATTCCTTTTCAGTGCCCCAGCTTTTCAACCACTCATGCACCTCACTGGCCTCAACCACCTTGCCTGCCGCAGCGGACTCCATCGCTTCCAGTGTCTGCTGCCAACGAACATGCTCCTGCTGTTGCTTCTCGATGTACTCATTCAGCGCCTGATTAATGATCCAGTTTTTGCTTCGATGCAGCTTGTTTGCCATCGCATCAAGATGCTGCTCAACCTCTGCCTGAAGACGAACGGTCGTGACACTCATAAGGATTCTCCGTTGATTGACTACAGAGTATTACATCATAGTCCAACCAAGCCATCAATTTTCGAGAAAAACCGGGAGATCCTTTTGCTTTTTAACGGTTCAGCGCCACGGTTTTGATCAAGGCAAAAACGACCAGGCCTGGTGATAATTGCAGTCGTTGCGCGGAGTCGTGGGTGACTTCGGCGAAGAAAGTTTGTTCGTCGGCCAATTTCAGACGCACCAACAGGCTGTGATCGTCCTGATCGATCAATTCCGCCACGGTGGCGACCAGATGGTTGCTGGTGCTGATTTTGTGCGGGTCTTCCAGCGCCAGGGTGACGTCGCGCGCCAGAATGCGCACCCGTGATAACTGGCGCTGAGAGGGGCGCGCCCCTTTTGTCGCTCTGGAGCCGGGCAACGACAGCGTCTGGTCGGCCACCCGGACCTGAGAAACGCCGCCGCTTTCGAGCGGGTGGGTCTGCAGCACCGACACCGCGCCCTGATGATCGAACAAAGGCGAGTCGGCCCGATTGAGCAACTGGGTCAGCGGCTCGACCGATTGGATCCGGCCGTCCGCCATCACCACCACCTGATCGGCCAGCCGCTCGACTTCCATCGGGTCGTGGGTGATGTAGAGCACCGGCAGTTGCAGGCTTTCGACCAGCTCTTCGATCAGAGTCAGCAATTCGGCCTTGGCGCGCCAGTCGAGCGCGGACAGCGGTTCGTCCATGCACAGCAATTTGGGTTGCATCAACAGGGCACGGGCAATCGCTACCCGCTGGCGCTCACCGCCGGACAGAAAGCCGATGTCGCGGTCCAGCAAATGCGCCACGCCGACCCGCTCTACAATCTGGTCGAAATCCGCAGGGGCTTTGCCTTTGGGCAGGCGCTTGATGCCGTAGTCCAGATTCTGGCGCACGCTCAAATGCGGAAACAACGCCGCATCCTGAAACACGAACCCGATGTCGCGCTCGGCGGTGGGCCGATGTTGTTTGCCTGCCTGCCAAACCGTGTTGGCAAACGAGAGCTGACCGTGCGTGCGTTTGTCCAGTCCCGAGATGGCGCGCAGCAAAGTGCTTTTGCCACTGCCGGAGCGACCGAACAGCACCGTCACACCCGACATGGGCAGATTAAAATCGCCGCTGTTGAGAGCAAAGCCGCCAAGGTCCAGGGTCAAATTTCCTTTCAGATGATTGGTTTTCATGGTTTAGCCCACCTTCACTTCAAACTTACGGTTGAGTCCGTACACCAGCATCAACACGGCCAGCGAGAACACCAGCATCATCGCCGAGAGCAAATGCGCCTGGGCGTATTCCAGACTTTCGACGTGATCAAAAATGGCAATCGAGACCATGCGGGTTTCTCCGGGAATGTTGCCCCCCACCATCAACACCACGCCGAATTCGCCCACGGTGTGCGCAAAGCTCAAAGTGGCCGCAGTCAGAAATCCGCGTCGCGCCAGCGGCATCACCACGGTACGAAAGCGATCCAGAAAGGACGCGCGTAAGGTGGCGGCCGCATCCAGCAATCGATTGGGGATGGTTTCAAACGCGTGCATCAGCGGTTGCACCGCAAACGGCAGCGAATAAAACACCGAGCCGATCACCAGCCCGGTTTTGCTGAAGGTCAGCTGGCCCTCATAGCCAAACCAACTCAGGGTTTCGGTGACCATGCCATTGGGGTTCATCGCAATCAGCAGATAAAACCCCAGCACCGTGGGCGGCAACACCAACGGCAAGGCCACCAGCGCTTCCAACAGGACTTTGTTGCTCGATTTCATTCTGGCCATCCACCATGCCAGAGGCGTGCCCAGCACCAACAGCACCACCGTGGTCATGGCGGCGATTTCCAATGTCAGCCAGATCGGCTGCCATTCCACCTCGATTCCAAATAATTGCATAACTCAATCCATTTCCAAGGTTGATTAGGGCGCTTTATAACCGAACGATTCGATGATGCCAATGGCCTGTTCGCTTTGCATAAAGTCCACGAAGGCGGTGATGGCGGCATTGTCCTGTCCGCGTTTGAGCACCACGGCCCCCTGATTGATGGGCTGATAGGTGTCCTGCGGCACCACCCAGTATTCCCCTTTTTCAAAAATCGGGCTTTCCGGGTCCACAATCTGCGACAGAGCCACAAACCCAATCGGTGCATTGCCGGTGGCGACGTACTGAAAGGCATGGGCAATGCTTTCGCCGGACACAATTTTCTTTTCCACACCGTCATACAGGCCCGCGCCCTTCAAAAATTCGACCGCACGATCACCGTAGGGCGCATTTCTGGGATTGGCGACGGCCAGGTGTTTGAAATCGGCGTTTTCCAGCACCGATCTGGCCTGGGTTTTGACCGGATACCGATCGCTGTAAAGCGCAATCTGTCCCTGGGCGTAAACAAAATACCGATCGGCGACGCCGATGCCATCCTCAATCGTTTTCTGGGGACGTGCTTCATCGGCGCCAAAAAACATGTCAAACGGCGCACCGTTGCTGATCTGTGCGTAAAGCTTGCCGGTGGGGCCGAACGAAAATTTCAATTCGTGCCCGGTTTCCTGTTCAAAGGCTTCGCCGATCACCTCAATGGTTTTGGTGAAATTGGCGGCCACCGCAATGGTCGCACTCTCGCTGAACGCGGGCAGGGAAAACGCCGCAACGGACAAGCCAAACAGGGCTTTGGCAAAAAAACGCTTAATCAAACTCATAGAAACACTTCCTTTATTACCTTTTATACATATCGAAAAACAAAAAATTTTGAGCCCTGTGCGGATGTTTAGTCGGCCACCGCCAGCAACACATGACTGGCCTTGACCAGTGCACAAAAGCGAGCGCCTTCGACCACCCCCAGCGTCTCACGACTCTGGTTGGTGATCATGGCCGAGACCTGCTGCTGACCGCCCAGATCGAGCGTGACATCGGTGTTGACCGCGCCTTCCTCCACGCGGCTGACCTCGCCGCAAAAACGGTTGCGGGCACTGGTTTTGATGCCATCGTCCTCGGCCAGTATCACAAAACTGGCCTTGATCAGCGCGTAAACCTCACTGCCCTCGGCAATGCCCAAACGCTCGAGGCTGGCCGGGGTGATCTGTGCCACCACGGTCAAGCCGTCGCGCACCTGCAAGGTCACATCGCAATTGACCGCCCCGGTTTCAATCTGGGTTACGGTCCCAAAAAACTGATTGCGTGCACTGGTTTTCATCGACATTCTCCTTATCAAGTCCAATTGATCCAACATCTCCGGCGGCTGTTGAGACAGCGTTTCCAACCAGGCCTGCATCTGCTGTTCAAACAACCGATAGGCCTGCAACAGCGACTGCCCGGCCGGTGTCAGCACCATCCCCCCGCCGCCGGCTCCGCCTTTCTGGGTATGCACCAGCGGCGTGTCGACCAACTGATTCATCGCCTCCACCGCCTGCCAGGCGCCCTTGTAACTCATGCCACAGGCTTTGGCCGCCGCGTTCAGCGAGCCCAGATGTTCGATTTTGGCCAGAAGCGTCAAGCGACGCTGGCCCGAACGCGACTGCTTGGAGCCCAGCAAAAACGATTGCACCAGTTTTTCCGGTTGCGCTGTGTCAGTCACGTTATTCCCTTTAGTACATAACGAGAAAATTTTAGTCTTCTATCACTTCGTTTGCAAATATTTTTTCAATGCTCGATTCAAAGAAACGAATCTCAAAAACGAATCCACCTGCGTTCTGCTACAATTATGTAGTGACACTGTAACTACCGGAGTTTGCATGCAGTTTGAATGGGATGAACAAAAAAACCAACAGAACATTCTGAAGCACGGCATTGCATTCTCTCAAGCAAAAAAGATTTTTCAGGATCCTTTTCAGCTTTGCCTTCTGGATAAGCGGTATTCTTATTTTGAAGAGCGTTGGATCACGCTAGGGGCCACCCGAGAGAGCAGAATCCTAGTGGTCGCCAACCTTTTCTTTTCGGATCAAGGAGAAGAAATTATCAGAATCATTTCTGCTCGGCCAGCCAACACCAAGGAGGTTAAGGCTTATGAGAACAGTTGAAGAACGTGCACAACTGGACGATTATGAGATAAAAGATCACTATGATTTCTCAGAAGCGGTGCGTGGACGCTTTTATCATGCTAAAAAAGTCTCCACAACTTTGCGCCTGGATAATGATGTCTTGTTGTTCTTAAAAAAGAAAGCCAATGAAGAACACATCGGTTATCAAACGCTGATCAATGCGTTACTGAGAGATTACTTCAAGCAATCGACCAAAGTGTAAAACAACCAGGCCTGGTCAAAAAGGGGGTCAGCGTTTTTCCTGCAGAGCCTGGGCCACCACCGGATGCACAAAATCCGACACATCGCCGCCGAGCGCGGAAATTTCGCGCACCAGTGACGAGGAAATAAAGGCGTATTGCTCGGCCGGGGTCATGAACATGGTTTCCACTTCGGGCGCGAGTTTTCGGTTCATGGACGCCAGCTGGAATTCGTATTCGAAATCCGACACCGCGCGCAGTCCCCGCAACAACACATTGCCGTGTATGCGTTTGACAAAATCCACCAGCAGGCCATCGAACCCCACCACTTCCACATTGGGCATGTGCGCGGTGACTTCCTTGGCCAGCGCCACCCGCTTTTCCAGTGTGAACAGCGAGGTTTTGTTGCGGTTGTCGGCCACCGCAATCACCAGGCGCTCATAAAAGCGGGCGGCGCGCTCGATCAGGTCAAAATGACCACATGTAATCGGGTCAAAGGTTCCCGGGTAGACGGCGGTGATCGACATATCAGCTTTCCTTTTTTGCCAGTCCAAAACGAACCTGGGCGGTGGTTTTTTCCTTGACGACAGACCAGCCTTGCGGCAGTTCGGGCCATTCGGCGTCTTTTTCCTGTTCCAGATACAACCAACTCCGGTCATTGACCCAGTGCCCGTTCAGCAAAGCGTCCACGGCCGGTTGCATCAGGCCCTGACCAAATGGCGGGTCCAGAAACACGCCATCATACACGGTCTGGTCAGGCACCGGCGTCCGGACCAGCCAATTGAGCGCATCGGTTTCGACCAGTGTCGCCCGATCCGGTGCCGGTGCCAGCCGCTGCAGATTGGCCTGCAACTGCCGCGCCGCCTTCGAGGCTGCCTCCAGCAGTGTGACCTGTTTTGCTCCGCGCGACAGCGCTTCCAGCCCCAGTGCGCCGGTACCGGAAAAGACGTCCAGCACCCGTGCGCCCGGTATGTCAAACTGCAACCAGTTGAACAGGGTTTCGCGCACCCGGTCGGAGGTGGGGCGCAAACCGTCTGCGCTCAGCACCGGCAGTTTGCGTCCGCGCCAGTCACCGCCAATCAGACGGATCTGACCGTCACCCTGACCGCCTTTCTGACCGTTCAGGTGACCACCTGAAGCTGAGTGCGCCGTGTTTCTGGCCGCCGATGGGCGACGTTGTGAAGATCGGTTACGTTTTTTCATCCACAAACTCTGTTAAGGGGCCTGAATTCAGGGGGCCCAATAGGTGATCCAGGGCAGCAGCCAGGCGGTGGCAATGCCCGACAGCGCCATAGCCAGACCGGAAAACGCGCCCATCAACGGCGACAACTGAAACGCGCGTGCGGTGCCTATCCCGTGCGCGGCTACGCCCATCGCCAGCCCCTGCAGGCGTTCATCGCGACAGCCCATCCAACGCAACAGCCAGGGGCCAATCAAAGCCCCCACCACGCCGGTCAGCACCACCAGCACCGCGGTCAGGCTGGGCACACCGCCGATTTGCTCGGAAATGCCCATGGCAATCGGCGCGGTCACGGATTTGGGCGCCAGCGTCATCATCATGGGCCAGTCGGCCCCGGCGAACCAGGCCAGCAGGATGGCGCTGGTCGCTCCGAATATCACACCGATGCCGACCCCAAAGGTGATGGCTCGCCAGAGTTCACGCAAATGGGCACGCTGCTGATAGAGCGGAATCGCCAGCGCCACCGTGGCCGGTCCCAGCAGAAAATGAATGAACTGGCCGCCAGCGAAGTAGTCGCTGTAGGACAGGTCCGTGACCTGCAAAAACGCCACCAGCGCCACAATCGACAACAACACCGGATTCAGCCAGGCCGGAGAACCAAAACGCTGCCCCAGCCACACAGCCCCGCTGTAGGCCACCAGGGTCATGGTCAATCCGGTCAGAGGCGTGGCAGCCAGATACACCCACAATTGTGCCAGTGGCAGGGATTCCGGCATCAGTCAGCCCCTCTGGTTCTGGCCGAGGGTTTGCGCTGCGTTTTCTGCGCGACCCAGGCGGTGACGATCAGGGTCAGCACCGTGCCCACCGTCAGCGTCAGCGCCACCGCCCAGGCATGGGTCAGCAGTTCTTCGGCATACACCATGGCACCGACACCGGCGGGCACAAACAACAGGGACAGATGGGTGAGCAGCCCCTTGGCGGTCTGGTCCATCGCCGGCGGGGTGTCGCCGCGCCAGAACAGCCAGCCCAACAACAGCAGCATCCCCACCACCGGGCCCGGCACCGGCAGATGCAGCAGGCGCACGCTCATTTCGCCCAGCAACTGAAACACCAGCAATCCGGTCAAGCCATAAATCCAGGCCATGTTGCTCCTCTTATCTTCACCCGGCACCATTTTGACCAGGCCTGGTTGTGATTGCATTCAATGGGCGTTATTTTAACGTCATCCCGGTATGGAACGAAGGATTTTGCCATGACCCAGTTTGACTCGCATCCAACCCGCAAACAGAAAAGCCCGCATCGGCATCGCGACAAAAGCCTGGGCACGCCCGAACTGATCGCGATCGCACTCGGCGGCATGGTCGGTGGCGGCATTTTCACGGTGCTGGGAATTTCGGTGGGCATGATCGGGGTGTTTACGCCTCTGGCCTTTCTGATCGGCGGTGCGGTGGCCCTGCTGGCGAGCTATTCGTATGTCAAACTCGGGGTGTATTTCAAGGACGAAGGTGCCAGCTACGCCTTTTTCAAAAAAACCTTCCCCGGCTCGCATTTTGCGGCGTCACTGATCGGCTGGTACGTGATCTTCGGCTTTATCAGCACCCTCGCGATTTACGCCTACACCTTCAGCGCCTATTTTCTGAGCAGCTTTGATTGGGACGCACCGACCTGGGCCAGACAGCTGGTGGCGATTGCCATGCTCAGCGGGTTTGCGCTGATCAACAGCTGGAGCGTCAAAGGCATGGGCAAACTGGAAGATTTTCTGGTCTATGGCAAATTGGTGATTCTGGCGATCATTGCCTTTGTCCTGATCAATTACGCCGATGCGTCCCTGCCCGAGTTATTGCCCGACACCGACCAGCCGCTGGCCTTTGGCTTTCAGATTCTGATTGTGGCGGCGTTGACCTTTGTGGCCTACGAAGGCTTCCAGCTGGTGGCCAATGCGGTCAATGAAATCGACGATGTGGAAAGACGGTTGCCGTTAGGGATGTACAGTGCGATTGTGATTGCGGCCAGCATTTATTTTCTGATCGCGCTGGGCGCGGTACTGGCGATTCCGTTTGAACAGATCATCGAAAACAAGGAACACGCGCTGGCCGCAGGCACCAGCGAAGCGCTGGGCAAATGGGGCTTATACTTGATGATATTGGGCGCGCTCATGGCCACCAGCAGCGCGGTCAGTGGCACCTTGTTCGGCGCTTCGAGACAGATGGCGGTGATTGCCGAAGATGGTTATTTTCCAGAGCCGTTGGCCAAACGCTCCGGCCGCCATATTCCCGTCTATGCCGTGATCACCATGGCGACGGCGGCCTCGGTGCTGATATTGGTCGGCAACCTGAAAATGCTGGTGGAATTTGGCAGCATCACCTTTTTATGGGTGTCGCTATTGATGGCGGTGGCCAACTACCGGATTCGACACCTGACCAAAGCCAACCCAACGATCACGATCAGTGCCATCGTCGGGTTGGGGCTGGCCAGTGTGTTGATTTTGTATTACGAAGTCCGCCACTCTCCGGCCACCGTCTTTGTGATTATCGGCCTCTATCTGGCACTCACGCTCAGTGCCTGGCTTTACGCCCGCTGGCACTGCCGAAAAAGCAAATGACTACTGCGGTTGGCCCACCAGAATGCGGGTGGCCTGATCAAAGTCCATGCGTTTTTGCCAGGCCTGCAAGACCTCGGCCTTGCTCAGCGCACGGATTTTTTCCGGGAACCGGTCCAGATAGTCCAGCGGCAAATCATAAAACCCGATCATGGAGATGTAACCGGCGATTTTGGCATTGCTGTCCAGCCGCAGCGGAAACCCGCCAATCAGGTTGCTTTTGATCGCGTCCAGTTTTTCCTCGGAAAAATCCTGCATAAAGCCTTTCAGGGTCTCTTCAACCACATCCAGCGCCTCATGGGCTTTGGCGTTTTGCGTCGACAGACGGATCACAAAAGGACCGGCGGCACGCATCGGGCGAAAACCGCTGGAGACCCCATACACCAGCCCGCGTTTTTCACGCACCTCTTCCATCAACAGGGAAGCAAAGCCGCTGCCGCCCAACAGGTGGTTGCCCAGAAACAGCGCGTAGTAATCGGGATCGCCACGTTTGACGCCCAGCGTCGCCAGAACAATCTGGGTTTGGGTGGCATCAAACTCGGTGACCGCCTGGCCGGTTTGTGCCACCTTGTTCACCGGGGGAATCGGTTTGGGTATCTGACCACCGGGCAATCGCTGGGTCAGGCGCTCGGCCAGACGCTCGGCCTGCGCCCGGCTCAGATCGCCCACAATCGTGACCTGCGCATTGCGAGCCACATAATGTTGCTGATAAAAATTCCGAATCTTGTCAATCGTCAATTGATCCAACGTTTCCAACGTCCCTTCGGTCGGGTGCGCATAAGGGTGGTCGCCATACAAACGCGTCCACATGGCCTCTGACGCCAATGACTGTGGCTGGGTGGCCTTCTGCTTGATCGCCACTTCCAGCCGGGCCTTTTCGCGTTCCAGAATGTCGGGACGGAACACGGCTTCGACCAGACTCTGTTCAAACAAATCCACGGCCTGTTCGTACAGGCTTTCACGGGTCAGGGTGCGCATGGAAAGACTGGCGCTGTCGCGCCCCACACTGACCCCAAACTGGGCACCAAGCCGATTGAACCCTTCTGAAATGGCACGTTCGTCCAGTTTGGGCGTGGCGGTTCCCATCAGTTGACTGGTTATGGCTGCCAGACCGAACGCCTGACCATCGCGGGCGGAGCCCGCATCAAAGCGCACTTCCACATCCACCATCGGCAATTGTTCGCTGCCCACGAAATACACATCCGTGCCTTTGGCGGTCTGCCAGTGTTCAATCTCGACACTGGCCTGAACCGAAGCGCTGAACAGCCACCAGATCAGCCCGACCAGCAATGAAGACAACCCGGTTGTCCGTTGAGTGAAAGAGTGATTCCAGACTTTCATTAATGCATTCCTCCGGCCGGTGGTGCGGTTTTCTGAACGGTTTCACCATTGGGGTAAAGGTGAGCGTAAGTCGCCTTGTCGGCTTTCAGGTATTTCCGGGCAACGGCCTGCACCTGCTCAGGGGTGACCTTGCGCAGATTGCTCGCCCAGTTGTCATAGGTGTCCAATGGCAGTTCCAGACTGGCGAGCATGCCCAGCAGTCGCGCCTGTGCCTGAATCGAATCCTGATGATAAATGTGTTGTGCTTCGGCCTGAGCCAGCACCCGATCCAATTCATCCTGGCTGATCGAGGAGGCTTTCAGGCGCTCAAGCTGGTCCCACAAAAGCGCTTCAACCGCTTCCAGTGATTGGCCCTGCTTGGGTGTCGCGTTCAAGGTCAGCAAGCTTTCCCAGCGACTGGTGCTGTCGTACCAGCTGGACGCCGAATTCAGTTTGGACTGGTTCACCAGTTCGGTGGTCAGACGCGCACTGTCGTCGCCATCGAGAATGTGATTAAGCACGGCCAGGGCATAAACTTCGGATGCGTCTTTCGCTGTGACCAGAGAAGGCACATGAAAGCCCATCAACAGTTCCGGCGTGTGGGTGGCGGCTTTCAGGGTAATGCGGCGTTCGCCCTGTTGGGGCATTTCCGTCTGTGGTTTGGGCGGCGCAATGGCTTCCGGGTCGTGGACGCCATAATGGGTTTTTGCCCACTGGTAGACCTGTTCTGGGTCCACGTCGCCGACCACCACCAGTGTGGCGTTATTGGGGGCATACCAGCGCTGGTACCAGGCCTGAACATCTTCCAGCGTCCAGTTCTGGATGTCGCTCATCCAGCCGATTACCGGATGGTGCTGGGGGCTGTTGACAAAGGCGGTGGCTCGAAACAGTTCATACAGTTTGGAACTGGGACGGTCTTCGGTGCGCCAGCGACGCTCTTCGGCCACCACATCGCGCTCGGTCTGAAAATGTTCGTCGGTGATCGCAATGTTGCGCATGCGATCGGCTTCGTGCTTCATCACCGTGGGCAGATGCTCGGCTCCCACCACTTGATAATAGGCGGTGTAATCGCGTGACGTGAACGCGTTTTCCTGACCACCCAGCTTTGACACGATGTCTGAAAACTCGCCCGGGGCCAGGGTTTCCGTGCCTTTGAACATCATGTGTTCCAGCATGTGCGACAGCCCGGTGCGGCCGCTGTGCTCAAAGTTGGACCCGACCTTGTACCAGACCTGCTGCACCGCCACCGGCGAACGATGATCGGGCTTGACCACAATCTGCATGCCATTGTCGAGTTCGTAGGTGCTGATCTCGGCCTGAACCGGCCCGCTCATGCCCATCATCATCACCAGCCAGCCCCAAAACCACCAGGCCTGGTTAAAATTCCTGCGCGTCCCGACCATCATCAAAGCTCCTGCATCCTGTGATTCCCAAGTGATTGGTTTATAATACCGGAAAACTTTGTTTCAACCCTAAAGGAACCTCTGATTGAATCGGTTTGGCTTCTGGCAACGCCAGGTTTTTCAGATCAAGGCGTGGCGTTGCAGTCATGTCCAGACCTTACAAAACGTCACAACGTAGAGCTGGGAAACTTGGCTAAGCCCCTTCGGGCGGGGCTGAAAGCCCACTTCTTCGTTGTTGTGGCTCTTGCCCTTAGAATGACTAAGGCCAGCGAGCCTCGCCTGGAATAAGCGGGCTTTCAGTCCCGCAGAAGCTCAAACCGATTCAATCAGAGGTTCCTTAAAAACGCTGGAAACACATCAATGCTGAACCTGTTTAAACGCAAAAAACGTCCGGACAACCCAAACGACACGGAATCCGCCGACGCGCAAGTGCCAGCCGAACAGTCCCTTGAGGACACCGGTTCCCAGCCTGAAACTGAAACCGAAAACGCTTCGGCCCCTGCCGGTGCGGAAACGGCGGCCCAAGCCGAGCAGGCCAGTACCACCGAAGCGGGCTCCGATGCCCAGCCCACCAAGTCGAGCAAGGGCTTTTTTGCGCGGCTGAAAGCCGGTCTGGCCAAAACCCGCAAAGGCTTCAGCGACAGTCTGGCCAGTCTGGTACTGGGACGCAAGGAAATTGACGACGACCTGCTGGACGAGTTGGAAATGATTCTGCTCAGTGCCGACATCGGCATCGAGGCCACGGATGAGATCATTGAAAACCTGACCGATCAGGTCTCGCGCAAAACCCTGAAGGACCCGCAGGCTCTGATCGACAGCCTCAAGGCGCAATTAACCGAAATGCTGGCACCGGTCTCAAAACCGCTGACCATCCCCAACTCAGACAAACCGTATGTGATTCTGATGGTTGGGGTCAATGGGGTGGGCAAAACCACCACCATCGGCAAACTGGCCAAGACATTTCAGGACGACGGACGTTCTGTGATGCTGGCCGCGGGCGACACTTTCCGCGCCGCCGCTGTGGAACAGCTTCAGACCTGGGGTGAACGCAATCGGGTGCCGGTCATGGCTCAGAAAACCGGTGCCGATTCCGCCGCCGTGATTTTTGATGCCATTCAATCCGCCACCGCCAAAAACATGGACATCCTCATTGCCGATACCGCCGGGCGTCTGCACACCCAGTCCAACCTGATGGAAGAACTGAAAAAGGTCAAACGGGTGATGCAGAAGGTGGACGCAACCGCACCGCACGAAGTCATGCTGGTGCTGGATGCCGGCAACGGACAGAATGCCCTCAGTCAGGCCAGACAGTTTCATCAGGCCGTGGATGTCACCGGCCTGACTCTGACCAAGCTCGACGGCACCGCCAAAGGCGGCATCATTGTGGCCCTGTCCAAACAACTGGGGCTGCCGGTGCGCTTTATCGGCGTGGGCGAATCCATGGACGATTTGCGGCCCTTTGACGCCGAAAGCTTTGTGGACGCCCTGTTCGCTCGCGATGACGGCTGATGCGACTGCCAGACACCGAAAACGCGCACGAGCTCTATGCCTTCAAAAAAGGCTATCGCACCGCCAAATCCGGGCTGTCACAGAGCTCCATGCCCAGCCAGATACGCTATGACCAGACCCTGAGAGCGTTTTTTCAGGCCGGGTTTGAAGCCTACGAGACCGATCTGGCCGAAACCCTGCTCGCTGGCAAGCAGCGTCCCTGGCGTCAGAGACTGGCGTGGTGGGTCATGATGGCCCTGGCCGGCATCGCCACCGCCAGCCTGATGGTACACAACATCGAAACGGACCAGCCAGTCGATACCCTGGCGAAAAAACCAAGCGCAGAACCGGAAACACGGGCCCCGGAAGCCGCAACGCCGAAAGTGCCATCCCAGCCAGACATGTCCCTGCTGGCAAATCAGACATTATCAGAGCAACCGCCCGTCAGCAAAAACGACGCAGATGTGGAAACCGATCAGGCATCACCGCCTGAACAAGAAAAAACAGAATTGAGTCTGATCAGTGACCAGGCGCGTAAAGACCTGATGGCGCGCAAGCAGGATTACGCCGATCTCCGCGCCAATGACGCACCGATCCCGGCCGTGGTCTCATCGCCCATTGAGATCAAACGGATGCAGCTCACGCGCGAGGTTCAACAAATGGAACCCACAGAACGACTGAACAGCCCGATCCCCAAATACGTTCGGCAAGTCACTTTTTTCACCGAAATCGAAGGGGCCAAAGGCCAGACGCTGAGCCACCACTGGTATTATCAGAACCGCTCGATGGCGAAAGTGCCATTGACGATTGGCAGCGACGATTTCCGAACCTGGTCCAGCAAACAACTGAGCAGTGCCTGGGCCGGACACTGGCGTATCGACATTGAAAACGAAGAGGGCAAGGTGATTGACCGCTTCGAATTTGATTACATTTCCTCAACCAAAACGGCTGACTGAGGCCTCAAACAAAAAAGCCGCTGAAGCGGCTTTTTAAACATCCTGACAATCCGAGCGGTATCAGTCGGTGTATTTTTCAAACACCAATGAGGCATTGGTGCCGCCAAAACCGAAGCTGTTGCTCATCATACGGTTCAGACCCGCATTTTCGACCAGTTCGGTCACAATCGGCATGCCTTCCACTTCCGGGTCCAGATTTTCAATGTTCACCGACGGGGCAATGAAATCGTTTTCCAGCATCAGGAGGCTGTAGATGAATTCATGCACCCCGGCCGCGCCCAGTGAATGGCCGGACAAAGACTTGGTGGAACTGATATTGGGCACCTGATCGCCATAAACTTCGCGAATGGCCGCCGCTTCCTTGGTATCGCCCACCGGGGTCGAAGTCCCATGCGGATTGATGTAATCAATTGGGCCGGAAATGTTCTGCAGGGCCATTTTCATGCAACGCACAGCGCCTTCACCGGACGGGGCCACCATATCATAGCCATCGGAATTGGAACCGTAGCCGGTGATTTCAGCATAAATTTTGGCACCGCGCGCCAGGGCGTGTTCGAGTTCCTCGACCACAACCATGCCACCACCGCCAGCGATGACAAAACCATCACGACCGGCATCGTAAGCACGTGAGGCTTTTTCAGGTGTGTCGTTGTATTTGGTGGACAGGGCACCCATTGCATCGAACAACACCGACATGGTCCAATCCAGCTCTTCACCGCCACCGGCAAATACCACATCCTGCTTGCCCAGTTGAATCTGTTCAACGGCCGTGCCAATACAGTGGGCCGAGGTGGAACAGGCTGAACTGATGGAGAAGTTGACGCCCTTGATTTTGAAAGGCGTGGCCAGACAGGCGGAAACCGTGCTGCCCATGGTACGGGTCACCATATAAGGACCGACACGTTTGACGCCGCGTGTTTTTGCGGTTTCCACGGCCTTGACCGACTGGGCATTGGAACCGCCACCGGAACCGGCAATCAGCCCGGTGCGCTCATTGGAAACCTGCTCTTCCGTCAGGCCGGCATCTTTGATGGCCTGATCCATGGCAATGTAGGTATAAGCAGCCGCATCGCCCATAAAACGCAAGGTTTTACGGTGAATGTGCTCGGACAGATCCAGGTTTTTGATGGAACCATGCACTTGAGAACGCAGCCCGTTTTCTTTGTACTCTGGTGCAAATTCAATGCCGGAACGCCCTTTTTTCAGCGACTCGGTAACGGCTTCCTTGTCATTGCCCAGGCTTGAAACCACGCCCAGACCGGTGATAACAACTCTTTTCATTTTAAAAATTATCCGTGTTGGTAAACAGTCCGACCTTCAAATCATCGGCCGAGTAGATTTCGCGCCCATCCACATAAAGATGCGCTGTGGCGATGCCCATATATAATTTGCGTTTGATCACGCGCTTCATATCAATGACATACTCGACCTTTTTGGCTTTAGGCAGTACCTGACCATAAAACTTGACCTCGCCTGCGCCCAGTGCTCGACCGCGTCCGGGACCACCGCTCCAGCCGAGAAAAAAGCCAATCAACTGCCACATCGCATCCAGCCCCAGGCAACCTGGCATCACCGGGTCATTGTTGAAATGGCATTCAAAAAACCACAGGTCCGGTTTCACATCCAATTCGGCACGCATCTGACCCTTGCCGTAGGCACCGCCTTCGTCCGAAATATGGGTGATGCGATCGAACATCAGCATCGGGGGCAAGGGCAACTGGGCATTGCCTGGCCCGAACAATTCACCATGCCCGCAAGCCAGAAGTTCGTCTTTGGTGTAGCTTGATTGCTTTTCCATTCAGTTTCCAGATAATCAAAGATTTCAAGTATTATAACAGCTGTACAAATTTCATTACAATCAAACCGGGCACGACCGCCACAGACAAAAAAGCCCGCATTCCGAATGGAAGGCGGGCTTGGAATCTGGTGCCGAAAGAGGGACTTGAACCCCCAACCTACTGATTACAAGACCTTTGAATAAGGCCCACCCCCGCATTCTCAGGCGCAAATTATACATTAATTGCCCCTGATTTCGACCTCTTGTAGTAACCCCATCACTTTACAGAATTTTGCTAACTTGATAATATGCTGATTCATGGATTCTTTCTTTTCAGTTATCTATTTCTTTGCTGCCATTCTGGGAATTTTGTTCCTTGTCGCTTTGTCGGTTCTGTACCTCCCTGACCTTATTCGCCATCTTTTTGGTATAACTCACCTAGACTTTACTAATGGCTATTCTTCAAGGACGCGTTTTCAACCCAACAAAAGGCGGACGAATCAAAAACGTAATGGCAACCAAAAGACACCGGTTCAAAAGAAACAGACACACAGGTCGTATTCACAAAATAGACGGATTAATCAAGTACAGATCAAAAAAAAACAGAAGGCGTCTCAGAGACCTTATTTTCTAGAATATCTATCCAAGCACAAAAAGTATTTTTATTCATCTGCGCACAAATCTTTGTCTCATCTTATTCCTCATGAACAGCGGAACAACGTTCTGTATCCATTCCTGAAACCAAAGCCTATTTTTACTGATGCCGAAAATGATTTCTATTACTTTTTGCTTGAAATTACTAATGGAAAATTCACAATCATGGGCAGTGTCCGCCTTCTTGATCTTATTGATATAACTTTTTATAAACGGATTGATAAATCCCTTCATGATTCTCTTTTTCACAAAACGAAAAGCAAGCATATTGATTTTTTATTGGTAGATAAGAGTTTAAAAATCGTTTGTGCCATTGAGTTGAATGATTCCAGTCATGACAGATCAGATCGTATACAACGTGATGCATTTGTTGATGATGTATTATCATCAGCTGGTGTTCCTATAGTTTGGGTCCCCTTTGCCTGGTACTATGATCGTGAAACAGTGATTTCTAACATAATTTCTACTATCTACCCCACCAGATCATCTTGATTTTGGGGTTTTACCCCAGGGCAAATGTCACACGTTCTTAGACACACGTTCGCCAGTTACTTCATCATGGGCGGCGGTCATTTGCTTACCTTGCAAAAGATACTTGGCCACACTGTCATAAAAATGACCATGCGCTATGCCCATCTGTCTGATGATTATTTGAGCGAAGCCTTAAAATTGAATCCGATTACTCAAATTACTACAGGGTAGTAATTCGTTGTGGTAATTCTGAGGTCTGAATATTTTTGCCGGAAATGAAAAACCCCCATGAATGGGGGCTTTGAAGGTGGTGCCGAAAGAGGGACTTGAACCCCCAACCTACTGATTACAAATCAGTTGCACTACCAATTGTGCTATTTCGGCGGAATGACGCGTATTATAGTGCCTCCAGCTGCTATGTCAAGACCCTGAAAGCTCTGAGAAAACGTTTTTTATCATGGCGTTTTTAGGCATGTGTTACACGAGCATTAACCCGCCTCTATCACTTTTACCATGCCCAGCAGCGTCAAGTCTTCTATGTAGTCAAAATGGCGATCCAGCATCGATTGTATCGTGGGAAAGTCGCCACCTGTGCCAATACAATCAAACTTGCGTCCTGTCTCGGACTCCATGTCATTGACCAACTGGTTGATGTAGGCAGCGACCATATAAAGGGTCCCGCCCAGCACACCGTTTTCTGTGTCTCTGGCGAGCAAGGCATCTTCTTCCTGAGACTCTGACGCCTGTTTCAGACTGGCCAGTTTTACCTGGGCAGTTCTGTCAAACAAGGTTTGTCGCATCAACGACAGTCCCGGCACGATGAAACCGCCCTGATGCACACGATCCTCGACCACGTCGACGGTCAAAGCGGTTCCGGCGTCGACAATCAGCACCGGCCTGGCACTGCCATCGGTGGCACCGATGATGGCCATCCAGCGGTCCACACCCAATTGTTCAAATTGATGGTAACCACACTCAATCCCGGCACTCTCATGCTGAGTTGTCAGCATAGTGGGGTAACACCCAAACGCGGCTTGTACCTGCTGAATGAACAGAGAGTTCATATCCGCGCTGGCGACCGAACTGAGAAATACCGCTTCCACCTCAGCATTTTGCAAATCAAATTCCGAGACAAATGTGGCCTTTTCTACGGTCTTATTCGGCACCCGTCCCAGATAGTCGTACTCGCCCCTGACAAGAACGGCGGCCTTGAGCTGCGAATTTCCCAGTTCAAAAAATACTTTCATAATTCCCTAGTTTGCCTTGCGCGAGCCAATCCATCCTCGCCCACGGCTCATTGTAGATTGCTGATCTTTGCGTGTGACCATTAATAGCCTTACGCGCCCGACACCAAGCATTCCGCCAGTGTACAAGCGCCGTTATCATACACAATCGCACCATCATTTGGCGTAAAAAATCCTGTTTTCACCAGGCCTGGTAAAAAAGGGATAAAAAGGGGATTCGCCTGAGTTTCAGACATAAAAAAACCCATGAGGCTTTCGCACTCACGGGTTCAGGATATAAGCTTGGGGATGACCTACTCTCACATGGGACCTCCCACACTACCATCGGCGCTGAGACGTTTCACTTCTGAGTTCGGCATGGGATCAGGTGGTTCCATCTCGCTATGGTCCCCAAGCAATTGGGTACTGACAACCAGTCTTTCAACTCGTTGTCGGAATTTGGAAAAATCTCTTGGTTTCAATCTCGACTCGGTAACAGTCTTTGTGTTGTTTTTGACTCTCAAGCTGTCAGCCTAACCTCAGCCAACTCAAAACCGTCTCTTTAAAAGACCAAGTTTTCTTTGAGTTGTATAGTTAAGCCGCACGGGTAATTAGTACTGGTTAGCTTCATCCATTACTGAACTTCCACACCCAGCCTATCAACGTTGTCGTCTTCAACGGCCCTTCAGAGGGCTTAAAGCCCAGGGAGAACTTATCTCGAGGCAGGTTTCCCGCTTAGATGCTTTCAGCGGTTATCCTTCCCGAACATAGCTACCGGGCAATGCCACTGGCGTGACAACCCGAACACCAGAGGTTCGTCCACTCCGGTCCTCTCGTACTAGGAGCAGCCCCTCTCAATTCTCCAACGCCCACGGCAGATAGGGACCGAACTGTCTCACGACGTTCTAAACCCAGCTCGCGTACCACTTTAAATGGCGAACAGCCATACCCTTGGGACCGACTTCAGCCCCAGGATGTGATGAGCCGACATCGAGGTGCCAAACACCGCCGTCGATATGAACTCTTGGGCGGTATCAGCCTGTTATCCCCGGAGTACCTTTTATCCGTTGAGCGATGGCCCTTCCACTCAGAACCACCGGATCACTAGAACCTGCTTTCGCACCTGCTCGACGTGTCTGTCTCGCAGTCAAGCACCCTTTTACTCTTGCGCTCAATGCACGATGTCCGACCGTGCTGAGGGTACCTTCGCGCTCCTCCGTTACGCTTTGGGAGGAGACCGCCCCAGTCAAACTACCCACCATACACTGTCCCTGATCAGGATTCACTGACCGAGGTTAGAACCTCAACACTACCAGGGTGGTATTTCAAGGGTGGCTCCACTACGACTGGCGTCGCAGTTTCATAGCCTCCCACCTATCCTGCACAAGTAGGGTCAAAGTCCAGTGTAAAGCTGTAGTAAAGGTTCACGGGGTCTTTCCGTCTAGCCGCGGGTACGCAGCATCTTAACTGCGATTTCAATTTCGCTGAGTCTCGGGTGGAGACAGTGTGGCCATCATTACGCCATTCGTGCAGGTCGGAACTTACCCGACAAGGAATTTCGCTACCTTAGGACCGTTATAGTTACGGCCGCCGTTTACCGGGGCTTCGATCAAGAGCTTCGGACAAGTCCTAACCCCATCAATTAACCTTCCGGCACCGGGCAGGCGTCACACCCTATACGTCATCTTACGATTTAGCAGAGTGCTGTGTTTTTAGTAAACAGTTGCAGCCACCTGGTCTCTGCAACCCCTAATAGCTTACGCAGCAAGTGCTTCACCATCAGGGGCACACCTTCTCCCGAAGTTACGGTGTCATTTTGCCTAGTTCCTTCACCCGAGTTCTCTCAAGCGCCTTGGAATTCTCATCCTGACCACCTGTGTCGGTTTGGGGTACGATTTCCTATTACCTGAAGCTTAGAAGATTTTCTTGGAAGCATGGCATCAACCACTTCACTCGCAATGAGCTCGTCATCGGTTCTCGACATTGAACGCCCGGATTTGCCTAAGCGTTCTGCCTACCACCTTAAACTTACACCATCTGTAAGCTGGCCTAGCCTTCTCCGTCTCTCCATCGCAGTAATAAAAAGTACAGGAATATTAACCTGTTTCCCATCGACTACGCCTTGCGGCCTCGTCTTAGGGGTCGACTAACCCTACGTCGATTAACGTTGCGTAGGAAACCTTGGTCTTTCGGCGAGGGAGCTTTTCACTCCCTTTATCGCTACTCATGTCAGCATTCGCACTCGTGATACCTCCAGGAAACTTCTCAATTCCCCTTCGCAGGCTTACACGACGCTCCTCTACCACTCTTAAAAGAGTCCACAGCTTCGGTACACTGCTTAGCCCCGTTAAATCTTCGGCGCAGGCCGACTCGATCAGTGAGCTATTACGCTTTCTTTAAAGGATGGCTGCTTCTAAGCCAACCTCCTGACTGTCTGAGCCTTCCCACATCCTTTCCCACTGAGCAGTGTTTAGGGACCTTAGCTGGTGGTCTGGGTTGTTTCCCTCTTGACACCGGACGTTAGCACCCGATGTCTGTCTCCCATGATTGCACTTGCCGGTATTCGGAGTTTGCAATGGGCTGCTAAGCCTTGACGGCCCGCTAGACCATAACAGTGCTCTACCCCCGGCAGTGAGACATGAGGCTCTACCTAAATAGATTTCGAGGAGAACCAGCTATCTCCGGGCTTGATTAGCCTTTCACTCCGATCCACAACTCATCCCCGCATTTTTCAACATACGTGGGTTCGGTCCTCCAGTACCTGTTACGGCACCTTCAACCTGGCCATGGATAGATCGCCCGGTTTCGGGTCTACGCCACGCTACTAGTCGCCCATTTAAGACTCGGTTTCCCTTCGGCTCCCCTATTCGGTTAACCTCGCAACATAACGTAAGTCGCTGACCCATTATACAAAAGGTACGCAGTCACCCAACAAGTGGGCTCCTACTGCTTGTACGTACACGGTTTCAGGTTCTATTTCACTCCCCTTCAGGGGTTCTTTTCGCCTTTCCCTCACGGTACTGGTTCACTATCGGTCGGTAGAGAGTATTTAGCCTTGGAGGGTGGTCCCCCCATGTTCAGACAGAGTTTCACGTGTTCCGTCCTACTCGTTTTCACATAAAAAAGGTTTTCGCATACGGGACTATCACCCTGTACCGTCCCACTTTCCAGAGGGTTTTGCTAACCTTATCTATGCTTAAGGGCTAATCCCCGTTCGCTCGCCGCTACTTGGGGAATCTCGGTTGATTCCTTTTCCTCCGGGTACTTAGATGTTTCAGTTCTCCGGGTTTGCCTCCTGCAAGCAGGATACTCAGTAAACTGAGTGGGTTTTCCCATTCGGAAATCTCCGGGTCAAAGGTTATTTGCCACCTCGCCGAAGCTTATCGCAGGCTATCACGTCCTTCATCGCCTTCTACCGCCTAGGCATCCACCGTGTACGCTTAGTCACTTAACTATACAACTCAAATCAAACTCGGCCTTTTGTTTCGAGTTATCAACTTTGAGTCATACA
>NZ_KB913033.1:685829-686563 GCF_000384235.1 Hydrogenovibrio halophilus DSM 15072
CAGGCTATCACGTCCTTCATCGCCTTCTACCGCCTAGGCATCCACCGTGTACGCTTAGTCACTTAACTATACAACTCAAATCAAACTCGGCCTTTTGTTTCGAGTTATCAACTTTGAGTCATACATGACTAAGGTTTTCGCTGACATCTTGAGAGTCTCGACTGTTAACGTCTCCATTCAGGCCGAAGCTCGAACAAATTCGCTAACAGCTTTCACATTTTAAGATGCTGTTACCTAGTCTTGATCCCTATTGGGTAATAGGGTCAAGAGATTTTTCCAGATTGTTAAAGATCTTGCTTGGTGCTTCAGTTAAATTGTTGCCAATTTAGCTGTTAATCATTTCTGCCTTTTCCGATCATGCGGCGGCAAACGTGATTAAGAGGTAAATTGGTGGGTCTGGGTGGATTTGAACCACCGACCTCACCCTTATCAGGGGTGCGCTCTAACCAACTGAGCTACAGACCCAATCGTATGAGTCCGCAAGGTCTACCAACTCAACTAATTGGTGGAGCTATGCGGGATCGAACCGCAGACCTCCTGCGTGCAAGGCAGGCGCTCTCCCAGCTGAGCTATAGCCCCAGGCTTCTTTCTAGGTAATCCAGAGACAATTGATGTGAAAACTACCCCAAGGTTCGATCCCCTTTCTCTTAAAGGAGGTGATCCAGCCCCAGCTTCCGCTAGGGCTACCTTGTTACGACTTCACCCCAGTCATGAATCACTCCGTGGTGATCGTC